>JAGFIT010000008.1 GCA_024103385.1 Vicingus serpentipes | reverse complement strand
TAAATTTTTCCGTAGAAATTTTCTTCAATCCTGCTTTTCGTAATTCTTCATTTTTAATTTTTAATTGAACAGTAAATTCAGATTTATTGGCTGAGCCAACTCCCAAACTTCCAATACCTGTACTTGGGCCGCCTACATTACTAAACAAAGTGGCTACTTCGGGTTGTTGTAATATGTAAGTTTCAATTTTTTCTGGAATCAAATTGTTTTGTTGAATGGAAGTATTTTTATCAAATTCTAATCCTAAACGAAACTTCCCTTGGTCTCCCGTTGCAATGAGTTCTTTACCGATAATTCCCTGCTTCATCATTACCGCAGTTCCAATAAAAAGAAAAATCACGAAGGCTGTAAATATGAGTTTATGTTTTAAAACCCAATCCAACTTGCCGCCATACCAAGCAATAAATTTATCCAACTGATGTTCAAACCAAAGTAAAAAGCGATTGAAAAAATTAGTCGGTTGCAAGTTTTCTTTTTCTCCAATTCGAGAAGCCAACCAAGGTGTAAGTGTAAACCCGACTAATAAACTCGTTAATACTGTTACAATAATTACAACAGAAAATTGCTTGAGCATATCAGCCACGAAAACTTGTAAGAATAAAATAGGTACAAACACCACCACATCAACCAAAGTAATTGATAAAGCAGAAAAACCAATTTCCATTCGTCCGTCCATTGCGGCTTTTCGTTTGTCTTTTCCCATATCTAAATGGCGTTGAATATTCTCTAAAACAACCGTGGCATCGTCTACCAAAACACCAATCACTAAAGACATCGCAAGAAGTGTCATCAAGTTAAGCGTGTAACCCAACAACCACATTTTTCCAAAAGCCGTGATGAGCGAAGTAGGAATGGCAACCGCCACAATCAAAGAATTTCGGTAGCTTCTTAAAAACAAAAGCATTACGATTGAAACCAAAATAACGGCCAAAATCAAATCAAACACCACCGAATTTACGGCTGCAATGGTATTATCTGTACTGTCATCGGTAACTACAAATTTTACATTATTAGAAGAATTGTTTTTTTCAATGGCTTGAAATTGCTCTTTGATTAATTTAGAAACATCAACGGCATTACCATCACTTTGTTTTTTGATTAAAAGTCCGATACCATTTTTACCGTTGTATCTACTAATAGAGCTTGTTTCTTTAATACCGTCCACGACATTTGCAATATCTTTTACATAAACAGGACTGCCTGGCATTGGCATTGCAATTTGCACATTTTGAATACTACTAAGGTCATTAAATTTACCCACTAAACGCACCGAACTATTTTCTTGGTCGGTTTGAACTTTTCCGGCAGGTAAGTCAATTCCCGAACGATTAATAGCTTCCTCTACTTGGTACAAAGAAATTTTATAGAGTTTTAGTTTTTCTTTATCTACTTTAACTTGTATTTCTCTTTCTTCTCCACCTAAAATCGTTATCTCTGCAACTCCTTTTAGTTTCTGAATTTGAGGAAGATAATCATCCTTCATTTTTTGATAAAATTCAGTCGGGTTTAAATTACTTGTAGCACTTACAGACATTATCGGTAAATCGTTTGGCGAAACCTTACTCATTACAGGGTTTTGAATATCTTTTGGTAAATCCTTTTTGATATTGTCAATATAGCGTTGTGCATCTTGCATTGTTTTGTCCAAGTCTGTTCCGTATTTCAGATTGGCAATAATGATAGAAGCATTGGGCAAAGATTTCGTTACCAGATAATCTACACCTTCCAAATTGGAAAGAGCATCTTCAATTTTTCGGGAAACCGAAGTTTCTACTTCATTGGGTTCTGCTCCGGGATAAACTGTTTTAATTACCACAACGGGTTGATTAAAATCGGGCATTAATTCATAGCTCAAATTCTTAAACCCGATAATTCCCAATAGGGCAAATACGCTAAAAAGTACGATTATCAGCGATGGTCTTTTGATTGATATTTCTGTAATATTCATAGTTAATTACGAATTAAAAATTACAAATTACGAGATTTCAAAGTGATTTGAATTTTCGCTAAAATTTTACAGATTTCCTCTGCGTCATTGTGTAAAGAATTAAATTCTTTTTCTGAAATATAGTGTGTGGCGTGAAGTAGTTTTAACCAATAAATTGTTTCTCTTGCTTCTTTGTAGGAGATGGTTAATTTATGTAAGAAATCTTTATCAGAAGCACCTCCGATAGACTCTTCGATGTTTGCTCCGATACTTGTACCGGAACGAAGTATTTGTTTGGATAAGACAAATT
>JAGFIT010000083.1 GCA_024103385.1 Vicingus serpentipes | reverse complement strand
CCATTACAAGCGTACATATCATAAGCTTCTCTATAATTTTTTACAATCCAAAAAGCATATAATTTCGCTACCGCATAAGGGCTCCGAGGATAAAATGGAGTGGTTTCTGATTGTGGTACTTCCATTACTTTACCGTAAAGTTCTGAAGTAGATGCTTGGTAAAATCGTGTTTTCTTTTCTAACCCCAATATTCGGATGGCTTCTAATAACCTCAACGCTCCAGTTGCATCAGCATTGGCAGTATATTCGGGGGTTTCAAATGAAACTTGCACATGAGACATCGCTGCTAAATTGTATATTTCATCTGGCTGAACCTCTTGAACAATGCGTATCAGATTTGTAGAATCTGTCATATCCCCATAATGTAACTTAAATTTCACATCATTTTCATGCAAATCCTTATACAAATGATCTATTCTATCAGTATTAAACAAAGAACTTCTTCTTTTAATACCATGAACCTCATATCCTTTTTCTAATAACAACTCCGCTAAATAAGCTCCGTCCTGCCCTGTAACCCCAGTTATTAATGCTACTTTACCCATAAAATCAATTCCTTTTATTAGTACCAAATTAGTAATCTGTAAAAATAATTATAAATAAATTAAGCTTACCTATTGTAAACGATTAAAGAACAAGCTTGGTTGGATTATTAAATGTGGTGATATTTTTCCCCCTTTAAGATACTGAATGCTCTGTACAACTGTTCAACAAAAAACAAGCGTATCATTTGATGAGAAAATGTCATCTGAGATAAAGACAGTTGTGCATTTGCTCGATTATACATATCATCAGAAAAACCAAAAGGTCCTCCAATAACAAAAGAAACATCAACTGAAGCATTCATTCTTTTTTGAATAAACTCAGAAAAACCAACAGAACTATACTCTCTTCCTTTTTCATCTAAGAGTACTATAAATTCCGTTTTATTGACGTTAGATAAAATCAACTCCCCTTCTTTTTCTTTTTGAAGAACTGGGTTCCCTTTCTTTCCCATTTTCACATCTGGAATAGTCACTATTTCAAAATCAATATAGTGTTTCAGCCTGCCTACATACTTTGCTATTCCTTCATTCAAGTATGATTCGTCCGTTTTACCTACTATAATTAGTTTTACCTTCATTCCGCTAATTTAAAAATTATTATTTTTGAGTGTTGGTATTTAAAAAATATCAACCTTTAAATTTGGTGCAATAATTGCTGCAACACTAAACTAAAAAGAACCATGCGAAATATAATTTTTGGAATATTTTTAATGCTAAGCTTGTCATCACTAATCTCTCCTGTTTCTGACGAAATTGTAGCTGCATTCAAAACTGGTAATTCGGAAGAAATAGCAAAGCATTTTAACACTTCTATTGACTTAAGTATTCCTGAAAACGAAGGTGTTTTTAGTAATGTTCAAGCTCAACTCATTTTAAAAACTTTTTTTTCTAAACACCAGCCGTCTAATTTTAAAGTAGTTCATCAAGGCGATTCCAAAAATAATTCTCATTATTCTATTGGGAATTTAACGACTGATAATGGAACATTTAGAACCTACATCCTATATAAAGAAATGAATAAAAAGGTTACTATTATTGAACTCCGAATAGAGTCTGACGAATAAGCCTCTTCACCAGCCATCAATTACACTTGTAAAAAACACATGGAAGACATTAATCGTTTAATTGAACTCGCAATTAAAGAAGATATTGGTGAAGGCGATCATACTTCTTTAGCATGTATTCCTTTAAATGCAAAAGGTAAGGCTCAGCTGTTAGTTAAACAAAATGGAATTATTGCTGGTGTTGAAATTGCAAAACAGGTATTTCATAAAATAGATGCTAACCTTTCTATTCAGCAATTCATTAAAGATGGTGCTGCCATAAAAGAAGGAGATGTGGTTTTTACAGTGGAAGGAAGTAGTCAGTCTATTTTAAAAGCAGAACGATTGGTGCTCAATTTCATGCAACGAATGAGTGGTATAGCTACCAAAACCAACCACTATATCAGCTTATTAAAGGGTCTTCAAACAAAAATACTAGATACTCGAAAAACGACTCCTGGATTAAGAACGATTGAAAAAATAGCTGTTAAAATTGGTGGTGGTGAAAATCACCGAATGGGACTGTATGATATGATGATGATTAAAGATAACCATATTGATTATGCTGGTGGAATTAAAGAAGCTATTGAAGCAGCAAACAGTTATCTTAAACAGCAGCAAAAAAACTTAAAAATTGAAATTGAAGCTAGAAATTTAGAAGAGCTTAATCAAATATTAGCAACAGGAAATATTCATCGAATTATGTTAGATAATTTCTCATTTGATGATTTAAAAACTGCCGTAAAATTAATTAATGGAAAATATGAGACTGAAGCTTCAGGAGGAATTACAGAAGAAACCATTCAAAAATATGCCGAATGTGGTGTAGATTATATTTCTGTTGGAGCTTTAACTCATCAAATTAACAGCTTAGATTTAAGCTTAAAAGCCATTTAATTTTGAGTCTAATTGATAAAATAGTACAATCAAAGCTGGTTCAAACCCCAATTAATTTATCTAAAAGAATTATTTTACCTGGCTTTGATGGGCTAGCCGTTTATGATGTTATTTTATTTTTTATCACTGGAATTCAAAAAAATTCTTTGACAACAAGAGCATCATCATTAGCTTTCCGTTTTTTCCTAGCTTTATTCCCTTCCATCATTTTCCTATTTGCCTTAATTCCGTACATTCCTATCGATAATTTTCAAACTCAATTGCTAGGGTTAATAAAAAACGTACTTCCTAAAAACGCTTACGAACTATCCATTACTACCATCAACGATTTAGTTACAGATAGAAGCAACAGTTTACTTTCTTTCGGTTTTATATTCGCTTTATACTTGGCAAGCGATGGAGTCAATTCAATGATTATAGCATTCAATGAATCTTACCATGTTAAAGAAAAAAGTAGTTTTATTGAAACAAGGCTTCGATCGTTATTACTACTCTTTATTCTTACTTCATTAATGATTACAGCAATTGCCTTAATCGTTTTTAGTGGAGTGATTACCGACTTTTTGCTCAGCCATAATTACCTTTCAGACAACCTCTCGTTTTATGCACTCAAATTCGGAAAATTCATTATACTATTACTCTTGTTTCTCCTAGGAATTTCCTCACTCTATTACTATGGAAGTATTAAAAAGAAAAAATTTCGTTTTATCTCTGCTGGATCAACTTTAGCTACAGTATTATCTATATTACTTTCTACAGGCTTCGCTTATTACGTAAATAATTTTTCTACTTACAATAAAATTTATGGTTCAATAGGAACATTAATGGTAATTATGTTGTGGCTTTATTTTAATTCTTTGGTATTGCTTATCGGTTTTGAACTTAATGCAAGTATAAAACATGCTAAACACGAGCAATCTAAAGTGTAAGGTTACTGTTTAATTATTTGTCCACTTCCTGTATGTGTACTCATTGTAATGTTAGGATTTCCTTTATATCGCACATTCCCCAACGAAGTCAACTCAACCAAAAGTGTATTGATTGGAGCAACAAACACATCGCCTGTTCCAGCTGTATTTACATGAACATTTGTAGCTACCGTACCCATTAAATAAAACCAAGAGTTAGAGCCTGTATAAACATACAAGTCTTTTGTAAAACCATTTAAAGTGAAATCAGTTGCACCTGTATGACTAAGAATAGCTACTTTATCTGAATTGAGGGTAAGGTTAACATTCCCCGTTCCATTTTTAACATCAATGGTAAAGTCATTAAAATTGAGAGTTCCTGTATTTGATACACTTCCTTTACCAGTATAATTAATCTCCCTGATATCAGTTACCGATAAATATACAGTTATCGGCTCTTTGTAACTTCTTAAAAAATTACATTTGTTCCCATTTGATATTGAAATTGTATTGTTATTTACATCAATTTTGACATAAGGCAACAAATTTTCGCCTCCTTCAATTTTTACAATAGCAAGACTATCTTGAACTAATACCAAGTTAATGTTGTCTTTAATTTCAATTTTATTAATCTCTCCACTGATAGATCTAATTTCTGTGGCTTTTTTTCCTGTATTTTTAATACAACTTGATTTTTTTCCACACGAATTCAATAAAACTGTTGTTAGCAGTAATAATAATATCCTATATTTTTTTAATAACCCCATCTATTTAAATCGATATCCGAGTCCTACCTCAACAAAATCAGCAACTACATAATGTGTTTTTAATCCTAAATTGAAGAACAACTGATCATTAATCGCATATCTAGTTTGTACGCGATGATAAATCACTCCTGAGCTTTTTTCTTTTGCAAAAAGATACCCTCCCATTTGAAATAAAGTAGAAAACTGACCAAAATCTAAAGAGTAAATCAACGTTATTCCTCCCCTAAAATTATCCATACTGGATTGTTTTTTGGTAGAATCTTGAGCAATCAAATGAGTTAATGAAGTATTGTAAAAAACATCCAGTCCTGCACCAAAAGAGCTTTTGTTACTTCTTGTTTTTATTAGGTTAAAAGAATAGGTAGAAACAAAATACTTAGGTCCTTCTACTGGAGGAATCTCTTTAAGCCCAACGGCTATACTAAAATTTTTACTCCAGCTTCTTTCCCTATCTACCATTTCTTGAGTATGTTGCTCTTGAGGTTTTCCAAAATGATAAGCCACTCCAAGGTTTAATGAAAATATGTTAATTCCTAAATTAGGTCTTTTAAAAGATCCATTAGAAAAATGAATAACAGAAACACCTAAAGAAGTATTTACATCATCTGTTAGTCGTGTAGTCCATTGAGAATTAATATTGATTAAGCCATTCATAGAAGAACCTATTGCTAAGTTTTTATAATTAGTGGTTTTATCAAATGGCTTTTCAATATACCCTACACCAGCTCCAAACTTTATCTCCCAACTTATTTTTTTATCCGTTACCAAAAATGATAAATATGGAAAACAACCAAAACTTTTACCCAATTGTGCTGGGTTAGCTAAGTCTAAATAGATTAGAGATAAACCCACTGTAGGGTAATTGTATAACTGTTGCCATTGCTTTTTCCCTAGCGTATTCTTATAGAAAGAAAGCTCATATGCCTTAGTATGCCCTTCTAGTAGCTCGTTTACAATCGGTCGATGAGGAGCAATAAATCCGTAATGAAATGTTTCTTTTATGCCAAAAGGTCGCTGCTCTTTTTGAGCGTACTGGTTAATAAAAAGTAAAAAAAGGAGGATTAATAACTGATATTTAAGCTGTATTTTTATCACCAATCAAAAATAGCTAATAAGCCACTACAAAAAAGAGTTTTATGAACGAAAAATTAGATGCTTTTAAAAGATTACTTCACATCATGGATGATTTGCGAGAAAAATGCCCGTGGGATAAAAAACAAACCATGCAATCTTTAAGACATTTAACCATTGAAGAAACTTATGAATTAACCGATGCTATTCTTGAAGAAGATACCCATGAAATTAAAAAAGAGTTAGGCGACTTACTTCTCCATATTGTGTTCTATGCCAAAATTGCTTCAGAGACCAATGATTTTGACATGGCCGATGTAATCAATGAAATTTGCGAAAAATTAATTCATCGTCACCCACATATTTACGGAGACGTTGAAGTGCAAGATGAAAAAGAAGTTAAAGCCAACTGGGAAAAACTGAAATTAAAAGAAGGAAAAAAATCTGTTTTAGAAGGGGTTCCCAAATCATTACCTGCTTTAGTAAAAGCTATTCGTATTCAAGATAAGGCAAGGGGTATAGGTTTTGATTGGGACAGCAAAGAGCAAGTTTTTGAAAAAGTAACTGAAGAAATTCAAGAACTTCAGAAAGAAGTACAATCAAATAGCACTCGAATAGAGGCTGAATTTGGTGATGTTTTATTCTCTTTAATTAACTACGCAAGATTTTTAGGGATAAACCCTGAAGATGCTTTAGAAAAAACCAATAAAAAATTCATTAATCGTTTTCAACACATGGAAGAAGCCACTACAAAAGAGGGCAAAAAAATGAGTGATATGACCTTAGAGGAGATGGACAAATATTGGGATGAAGCTAAGTCTGTGTTTCATTAACCCTTCACCAACTCCACACTTTCTGGAGTGATGGTAATTTTTCTATCGCTATACAGTAAACCTAAAGCCCTTCTAAATGATTTTTTACTTACCTGAAATTCCTTTTTAATGATTTCAGGAGAACTTTTATCAGAAATAGACATTTTACCTCCTGCTTTTAATAATCGTTCATAAATTTCATTAGCCAAGGTTTCTACATCATTCAATTTAGCACTATTCAACGTAATATCTAACTTGTTATCTGCTCTTACGCGCTGTAAATAACCTTTTAGTTGGTCTCCTATTTTAATGGTTTTAAACAACTCGTTTTTAAACACCATACCATAGTGTTTACTGTTCACAATTACTTTATACCCAATTTCTGTTTCTCCACTGACCAACAAATCTACTTGCTCACCAGTCTTAATCGTTACTTTGTTTTCTTTAATGAATTTACCAAATTTGGTAGTTGCTACCAATCTATTCGTTACCGTATCTTTGTACATATATACCAAATAGCGCTTAGTAGCTTCTACATTAAATTGCTGCTCTGAAAAGGGAAGCAATAAATCTTTCTCCATTCCCCAATCTAAAAAAGCTCCATATTGATTCACATCCACCACCTTTAAAAAAGCAAATTGGTTTAGTTTTATCTTAGGATCTAATGTAGTTGCTATCGGTCTATCTTCAGAATCGGTATATACAAAAACCTCAATCTTATCTCCTATCTCTAAATCATTAGGCACATATTTATTAGGCAATAAAATTTCTTTATCCTCATCCGTAATTAAATAAACCCCTTGAGGTGTCTCTTTCAATGCCTCTAACTCTAATATTTGTCCTATTTCTTTCATTTTCTCTCTTTCTAATTAAAAGATTTCTTCGGTTTTGTTATTCTTTAACATTCCGATAGCTATCGGGATCGAAATCAAAATGACAACCATTGTCAAATTAACTCATTGCCAAATTAATTACCCTCTATAAAAAACCATTTCGTTAGTTGTTGATACTTCTTTGTTATAGCAATAGCCATCCACATCAAAAGCAATTAAATCGTTTATATTTTTAATTTGATTTTTAATAATAAAAGCAGCCATCATTCCTCTCGCTTTTTTTGCATAAACCATAATGGTTTTATACTGCCCGCTTTTAAAGTCTTTAAACACAGGCACAACCACTTTTGCTTTTAATCTTTTCTTGTTAATGGCTTTAAAATACTCGTTAGAAGCTAAATTCACTAAAACATCATCACCTTGTTCTTGTAGTACTTGATTGATATTATTTACAATGGTGTCTCCCCAAAATTCATATAAGCTCTTTTTGGTACCCACCTTCAAACTAGTTCCCATCTCTAAACGATAGGCATGGATTAAATCCATTGGCTTTAACACTCCGTATAAACCTGATAATATTCTTAAATGATTTTGTGCAAATTCAATGTCTTTTTTAGAAAATGAACTCGCATCCAAACCACTATAAACCTCTCCTGTAAAGGTAAACATAGCTTGTTTGGCATCTTTTAAATTATGTTTAGGCTGCCAATTCAAATAACGTTCATGATTCAATTCAGCCAGTGTTGGACTAATCCCCATCAATTGAATTAATTTTTTAGGAGAATATTTACTCAACACCTTAATTAATTGTTGAGCTTCTTTGGTATATTGAGGTAAAGTAAAATCGGTTGGTTTTTCACCATCTATACTCAACTTTTTTGCAGGAGATAAAACAACTAACATAATTCGTAATTTTAAAGTCAAAATTAACATTAATTACCGCATGAAAGATTGGAGAAAAGAACTTTCTGAAGAAGAGTACCACGTAATGCGAGAAAAAGGAACTGAAAGACCTTTTTCTGGAAAATTTAATGCCCATTTTGAAAACGGAACATATACTTGTAAAGGTTGTGGCGAGAGCTTATTTAGCTCTTCTTCTAAATTTGATGCTGGTTGTGGGTGGCCTAGTTTTGACCAAGGTATTGAGACTGGAAAAATAAAAGAGATTTTAGATAAATCGCATGGCATGATTAGAACAGAAATAGTTTGTGCCAATTGTGAATCTCACTTAGGACATGTTTTTAATGATGGTCCAACAAAAACGAGACTGAGGTACTGTGTTAATTCTATAAGTTTAGATTTTAAAAAGAAAAACGAATAACAAATCATTCTTTCATCCCTTAGGAAGCGAAAGCGGACATAAGGTATCCAGATTACTATATAATCTTAGATTTTTGTTCGGAATTTATTCCGAGGAATTCGAGGAATTGCATTTCGTTGGGAATGGTAAAACTACCAAGTTCTGAACGGATAACCATATTCATCGCTAAAGAAAGAATTATAATTTCCTGCCTGACTTCTACCAAAAGGATTATAAACTGCTGGTTCTTTAACTCTAATTTCTCCTTCTAATGTGAGTCCTTTAGCAATTTGATATTTAAAATTAGCCGAATAACCCAGATTGTTTCTATTCGCATTTTTATCATTCAATGATAAACCATCAAAAGAATTGAAATTGGTAATATTATAATACACATTAGCTCCAACAGCTAATCGTTCATTGACTTGATATTGACCTCCTATGTAAGCATAATATGCCGATATACTTCCTGAAAAAAATTGATACTGATAATCTGAGTAAACAGCAACATTATTGACACTGCTATTCACATAAAGTAATCCTGCATTCAGTTTAAACTTAGGAGATAAATCATAACTAATAGAAGGTTTATAATAGGTATACAAAGAACTCCCTGAACCATTAGAAAAACCCACCCCTGCTCCTACTGCAAAATTATAGTGCAATTTATCTTTTGTGGTTAACGAATCATAAGGTAAAACATAATCATCCTCCTGTTGAACCGTTTGAGCACAAATGGAACCTGTAAACATTAACAGAAAAAGGGATGTATATAATAATCTTACATTCATCATATAGCTGTAAAGATAAGAAATCTAACCAAAGTAATATCCCAATTTTTCTTAAAATTAAACAACTAAATGCAGTTCATTTTATTTCTAATAATATTATAAAAGTGATACTTGAAATTTACTACTTTTGCGCTTAACTATCAGTTATAAATAAATCTTTACAAATAGTGATAATGGAGAATTTAAGAGGAACTGGAGTTGCCATTGTGACTCCATTCAACAGCGACAAAAGCATCGATTATAATGCTTTAGAAAAATTAGTAGAACATTTAATCACCAATGGGATTGATTATTTAGTAGTACAAGGAACTACTGGAGAATCGGTAACATTAAGTAAAGAGGAAAAGAAACAGGTTTTAGATTTTATTATTAAAGTAAATAATAAGCGTATTCCTATTGTTTTAGGTATTGGAGGAAATTGTACTGCTACAGTTGTTGAACAATTTAAAACTACTGATTTAACTGATGTTGATGCTATCTTATCAGTAAGTCCATATTACAACAAACCTTCTCAAGAGGGTATTTACCAACATTACAAAGCATTAGCTGAAGTGACTACAAAACCTATTATATTATACAATGTACCAGGGAGAACGAGCTCAAATATTTCTGCTGCTACTACTTTAAGGTTAGCTAATGATTTTAAGAATATTGTTGCCACCAAAGAGGCCTCAGGAAATATAGAACAGTGTATGGAAATAATTAAAAATCGGCCCAAAGGATTTTTGATGATTTCTGGTGATGATGGAATAACGTTGCCTTTAATTGCATGTGGTGCTGATGGACTTATCTCTGTAATTGCTAATGCATTTCCTAAAGGATACTCTGACATGGTTAACTATGCTTTAGCTGGAAATTTTAAAGAAGCCCAAACGTTACATTACAAGTATTTTGAACTCATTCATTATTTATTTGTGGATGGTAATCCTGCAGGAGTTAAAGATGTTCTAAAATTACTAGGCATTACTGGAGATGATGTTCGCTTACCATTAGTGAACGTAACCAGTCAAACACATACTAAAATAAAAGAAATAATTAACAGTTATTAAAATAAATCGGCTGAAAAGGAGTTATTCTTTTTGATATGAAAACAAAACTTTCTTCAGCATTAATAATCACATTTTTTCTACTAGCTAATTTTAATTTAAAAGCTACTAGCAAAAATTTTCAAACAAAAAATATGGATACTATTACTTTTGGTGCAGGTTGTTTTTGGTGTGTTGAAGCTATTTTTGAAAGTCTTAAAGGTGTTGAAAAAGTGGTATCTGGTTATGCTGGAGGTTCCGTAAAAAATCCATCTTATAAAGAAGTTTGCACTGGCAGCACAGGACATGCTGAAGTTTGTCAATTAACCTATAACCCTGAAGTTATTTCACTTAAAGAATTACTGGAAGTGTTTTGGCAAACTCATGACCCTACCACATTAAACAGACAAGGAGGAGATGTAGGAACACAGTACCGGTCGGCTATTTTTTATCATACACTAGAACAAAAACATATTGCAGAGTCTTACTTAAAAACCTTAAATGATGAAAAAGCTTTCCCTAATCCAATAGTTACTGAAATTACTGCTATAAACAACTTTTATCCCGCAGAAGATTATCATCAAAATTATTTTGAACAAAATGGAGATCAACCTTATTGTAGAGCTGTTGTCAGACCTAAACTGGATAAGTTTAAAAAGATTTTTAAAGAGAAATTAAAATAAAAATTTGTGCTTTTTTAAAAGGTTAAGTTACCTTTGAGTTAGAAAAGTTAGACTTAAAATAATGAATTCTCTTGTAATAGCATCAACCCCTACTTCGCCTTCGGTCGATTTTAATGCTGAAAGTGGTTGGCTACAAATTTCAGGTCGTTCTATTCCTGAACATCCTATTAATTTTTATCAACCTTTAGAAAATTGGTTAAACGATTTTATCTTAACCAATCCTCCAACCATTAAGCTCTCTATTTATGTGGATTATATGAATACTCATTCTACCGAATGTATTCTTATCCTCTTAAAAAGAATGAATGATTATTTAACTCAAAACCCTAATAAAAATATATCTGTAGAATGGAGTTTTGATGCAGGAGATGAGGACATGGAAGTTTTAGGGGAAGACTTAGCTGCTGTTAGCGAAATTCCTTTCCTCTACAAACAAGTGATGTAAAAACACTATTTATTCCAAATCTCCCAAGATTTTTCTGCTTGCAACTGAAGCATATCTAAGCCATTAATAGTAATACATCCTTTTTTCTTTCCTTCTTTTAAGAATGCCGTTTCTAATGGATTATACACCAAATCGTATAGCAAATGTTGAGTCGTTAAATATTGATAAGGCAGCTCTGGTTTAGCATCTACTTTAGGATACATACCTATTGGAGTGGTATTAACGATTAATTGATGATGACGAATTACATGTTCATTTACATCCTCATAAGCAACTTCATTGTCATTTGTAGGATTTCTTGACACAAAAATACAGTCAATATTTAATTCCTTTAATACATAATAAACAGCTTTTGAAGCCCCTCCTGTCCCTAAAATTAAAGCACGCTGATGATTGTTTTCTAAAAAGGGTTTTAATGATTGTTTGAAACCATAGTAATCTGTATTGTACCCTTTTATTTCCTGATTTTTTTGATCAAT
Source organism: Vicingus serpentipes (assembly GCA_024103385.1). Lineage (GTDB taxonomy): Bacteria > Bacteroidota > Bacteroidia > Flavobacteriales_E > Vicingaceae. Next base: position 22,935 of record JAGFIT010000083.1, on the reverse strand, counting down.
CTTAATTGTATTAACAGCTCCAATATTTTTAGCCACCTCATCAACAGAGCTTAAATACTTAAAAACATCTTGTTTATAGGGAATGGTAACGTTTAAGCCTATTAAATTAGGAACACTCTTAATTAATTCAGACAACTTTTCAATCGAATCTATTTCATAAGCTTGATAAGCACAACCCTTAATATTTTCTTTTTCAAACTTCTTAGCAAAATAATTGGCCGAAAAAGAATGAGATAAAGGATAACCTATTAATCCGTATTGTTTTATTTCGCTATTCATGACATTAAAAAAAGAGTAAATATTATACAAGAATATTCATTTTAGACACATTATCCAACAAATAAATTTACTTGTATCCTCTTTTAATAAAATACTTCATCTCTCAAGTATATTGTTAAATTTGTCTTCTTATGATTGATCAAATAAAAGATATTACTTCTGAAGATAAATCCCTACTTGAAAAAGGCTTAAAACTACCCATTATGGAAGAGTTTTATTCCATACAAGGAGAAGGCTATAATACTGGAAAACCTGCTTATTTTATTCGGGTTGGAGGTTGCGATGTTGGCTGTCATTGGTGTGACGTTAAAGAAAGTTGGGATCCCAACTTACATCCTCTTACAGATGTTAACCAAGTGGTTAACAACGCACAACAATATCCTGCAAAAGCTATTGTAATTACTGGAGGAGAACCTCTGCTTTATAATTTAGATTTCTTGACTCAACAACTGTCTAATAATAACGTTGAAATATTCTTAGAAACTTCTGGAGCTTATCCATTAACTGGAAAGTGGCACTGGATTTGTTTATCTCCTAAAAAAAATCTTCCGCCTCTACCTGAAGTTTATGATAGAGCTGATGAATTAAAAATAATCGTTTATAATAAAAACGATATAAAATGGGCAGAAGAACATGCTGAAAAAACGAATAAAAATTGTAAATTGTATCTTCAACCTGAATGGAGCAATATGGACAAGGTGATGCCCATGATTATTGATTATGTAATGGAAAATCCTAAATGGAACATCTCTTTACAAACGCATAAGATTATGCACATTCCTTAAAAAAGTAACATGAAATATATCCACCATACAATTATCATATTACTATTTATTAGCATTAGCAGCTCTAGTCTAGCTCAACAGAAGCTTTCTTCAGAAAACAAGAAGGCCATTAAATTTTACACTCAAGGAAAAGAATACTATGATGCTCGTAAAAACGAGTTGGCCGAGGTCAATTTCTTAAGTGCGATAGAAAAGGACCCTAATTTTATTGAAGCCGAATTACTATTGGCATATGTTTATACCGAACAAGGAGAATATAAAAAAGCTATTGAACATTACAACCGTTGCATTATTATCAACCCTGATTTTTTCCCAGAGATGTACCCTTCTATTGCTATGATGCAATTAAAATATGGTGATTATGAAGAAGCTAAAAAGAATTTTGAAAAATACCTTTCTATTTCTGGCCCTCCATTAATGATGAAATCAATTGCAGAAGATGGATTAAGGAATTGCTACTTTGCTATTGAAGCCATGAAAAACCCAGTTCCTTTTAATCCTGTTAATATGGGCGAAGCGATTAATAGTCCTTTACCCGAATACTTTCCTTCTATTTCAGTAGATGGGAATACCTTTTTATACACTAGAAGATTAGAAAGTAAAATGACTTATACTGGGTTTAATGAAGATTTTTATGTGAGTCATAAAACTGGTGGAGAATGGGGTAAAAGTTTTAATGTTAAACCCATCAATAGCTTAAACAATGAAGGGGCTCCTTCTCTTTCCGCTAATGGGAGATTTTTAATTTTTACTTCCTGTGAAGATCCTGCTGAAGGTTATGGTAGAGATAGAAAAGGGTACGGCAGCTGTGATTTATTTTATACGTTTAATGTAGGCGATAACTGGACTCCACCAAAAAATTTGGGACCAACCATCAATTCAAAACACTGGGAAACACAACCTTCCTTTTCAGCAGATGGAAAAACATTATATTTTATTAGAGGTATTGGCAGACCACCTAACAAACAACAAGACATATGGACCTCCGAATTAACAGAAGAAGGAACATGGACAGAACCAAAACGTTTAAGTAATGTCATTAACACTAGAGGAGTCGAAGAATCGGTTTATATTCACCCTGATGGACAAACCTTATACTTTTCATCTAACGGTCATCCAGGTATGGGTGGACTGGATATCTTTATGAGTAAAAAAGATGAACAAGGTGAATGGACTACTCCTATCAATTTAGGCTACCCTATTAATACATTTAATGATGAAAACAGCCTACTGGTAGGTGCAGATGGTAAAATAGCTTACTTTGCTTCGGATAGAGAAGGTGGATTTGGAGGTTTAGATTTATATCAATTTGAATTACCCCAATATGCACAACCAGAAAGAGTTAATTATTTAGCTGGAAAAGTTTACGATGCTCAAACTAAAAAATCATTAGGTGCTAAATTCCAACTTATAGATTTGAGTACAGGAAAAATAGTAGTAGAATCTTATGCTGATGAAAGCTCTGGGAAATATTTAGTTTCTTTACCCATTAACAAAGAATATGCGCTTAACGTTTCTCATGACGGATATCTATTTCACTCCGAAAATTTTACGCTCACTTCTGGAACTGCCCAAGATCCTTTCATTAAAGATGTAAAAATGAACCCAATTAAAGAAGGGGAAACAGTAATACTCAAAAATGTATTTTTTGAGACCAACAAATTTGATTTAAAACCCAAATCAAAAATTGAACTGGATAAATTAGTAGATTTCTTAAAAAAGAATCCTACCGTAGCAATTGAACTGGGCGGACATACTGATAATGTTGGAAATAGTAAACTCAATCAAGTATTATCAGACAACAGAGCAAAAGCCGTTTACGATTATCTAGTAGAAAAATCCATTGCTAAAGATCGCCTATCCACTAAAGGTTATGGAGATACTCAACCTATTGCTTCTAATGATACTGAAGATGGACGAGCTGAAAATAGAAGAACAGAGTTTAAGGTGTTGAGAAGTAAATAGTTTCCTTCTGTCATCCTGAATAAAGCGAAGCGAAATGAAGAATCTATAAAGAATCTCTACTTTTACAACATAATGGTAAAAAAAGGAATTATACCCCTGTTTATTCTATTAAACCTTGTTGCTCAAGCTCAACAAGACACCCTCAACACTAAACGCTTAAAAACAGTAATTGCTGCCGAAACCATTATTTACTCAGGAGCAATGACAAGTCTATACCAACTATGGTACAAAGATGTTCCTAGCTCTTCCTTCCATTTTTTTAACGATAACCAGCAATGGAATCAAATGGATAAAATTGGTCATGGTGTAACTTCTTACTACATCGGGAAAGCTGGTTACGAAGTATTAAAATGGAGTGGCATAAAAAACAAAAAAGCGATTTGGTATGGAGGAACATTAGGTTTGTTTTTTTTAACTTCAGTAGAAATATTTGATGGCTACTCTTCTGAGTGGGGATTCTCTTGGGGAGATGTAGCCGTAAATACTGCCGGATCAGGTTTATTTATCGGTCAACAGTTAGCTTGGAACGAACAACGTGTTTTATTAAAATACTCTTTTCATCAAAGCGATTATTGGCAAAAACGTCCCAATATTCTAGGCGAAACTTTGATGCAACAAACCCTTAAAGATTATAACGGACAAACTTATTGGTTAAGTGCTAACATCGCTTCCTTTTTAGGCGAGAATAATAAATTCCCTAAATGGTTAAACTTTGCAATTGGCTATGGAGCAGACGGAATGTTAGAAGGAACTCCTTATCAGTTATACCCTGATGCAAATAGAATAAGACAGTATTACATTTCTTTAGATGTGGATTTAACACGAATTAAAACAAAAAGTAAAATAGCCAATGCCCTATTAGGTGCTTTTGGCTTTATTAAATTCCCGATGCCTGCTGTTGAGTTTAATAGTAGTGGTGTTACTAAAGTGTATGGTTTTTATTTTTAGAAAAAGCATTTACACCTCCCTAACCCTCCGTTAGGAGGGAATTTATTCCTTCATTCCTTCCCCTCTAATCCCGATAGCTATCGGGAGGGGATTAAGGGGTGTGTAGAGCAAAAACTTCATTATAAAATAGTAACTTCGGTTTTCATTTAAATTTATTCCTATGAAGTACAGCAAACTCGGAAAAACAGACATTGAGGTTAGTAAAATTTGTTTAGGAACCATGAATTTTGGTCAGCAAAACACCGAAGCAGATGCCCACGAACAATTAAGTTACGCCATTGAGCAAGGAGTGAACTTTATTGACACTGCTGAAATGTATGCTGTACCTGGCACTAAAGAAACTCAAGGATTAACAGAGAAATACATTGGCACATGGTTAAGCCAACGATCCGATAGAGATAAAATGGTAATTGCTACTAAAGTTACTGGTCCTTGTAACATGACATGGATACGTGAAAAATTTGATTTCACCAAAGACATCGTAAACGAAGCCATCGATAAAAGTTTAACCCGTTTACAAACCGATTATATTGATTTATATCAATTGCATTGGCCTGTTCGAAAAATGAACATGTTTGGAGTAAGAGGAGTCACCCAAATAGATACAAAATGGGAAGATAACTTTTTGGAAGTACTGGAAGGTTTAGATGAATTAATTAAATCAGGAAAAGTAAGACAAGTAGGCGTATCTAATGAAGCTCCTTGGGGATTGAATCAATTCTTAAACTTATCTGAACAACACAGTTTACCAAGAATGGTAAGTATTCAAAATCCTTATAACTTGTTAAACAGAACTTTTGAAGTAGGCTTGTCTGAAATTGCACAAAGAGAAAAATGTGGTTTGTTGGCATATTCTCCAATGGCATTTGGATTGCTTTCTGGAAAATTCCACAGAGGAGAAGATGATGAAAACTGCCGTATGAACAAATTCAAACAAATGGCTCGTTATAGCAGTGAAAATTCTTACAAAGCAGCGGGAGAATATCTAAAAATTGCTAACGAACATGGCATTAGTTTAGCCCAAATGTCGTTGGCATTTGTCAACTCTCGCCCATTTGTAATAAGTAACATTATTGGTGCTACCAGCATGGCACAACTCAAAGAAAACATTGATAGTATTAACTTAGAGTTAAGTGAGGAAGTATTAAAAGCTATTGAAGAAGTACATACGGTAATTCCTAATCCTGCGCCTTAAAATCATAATACTACTGTAAAATGGCTCTACAGCTAGATTATTTTATCTAACCACGTCATTCCGAAAAATTATGAGGAACGAATAATTTATTCGGAATCTCTTTAATATTAACGATATGAGTTTTTTTCTCATCCCTGACGAAATACAATTCCTCGGGATAAATTCCAATAAGGGATCCAGTTTATTGATTTTATGGTTTCCTTATCTCCGCTAACGCTTCATAAGGAAAGAAGGTTTGTTTTAATACTATGACCATAATCTATTATATCTTCTTTCATTTTTTTAATCATCAATAATTAAAATAAATATATTCAAAAAAAATCCCCCGAAGCATTTCGGGGGATTTTAAATATCGTTGAATTAAGAAATTATTTCTTAATCATTTTCTTTTCTTTAATCCTTGCAGATTTACCAGTTCTTTCTCTCAAGTAGAAAATACGAGATCTTCTTACATTACCGTGCTTGTTCACTTCTATTTTATCAACAAAAGGAGATGTCAATGGAAAAATTCTTTCTACTCCTACTCCACCAGACATTTTTCTAATGGTAAACGTTTCGTTAGCTCCAGTGTTTCTTCTTTGCAACACCACACCTTGGAAATGCTGAATTCTTTCTTTAGCTCCTTCCTTAATTTTATAATATACCGTAATGGTATCACCTGATTTAAAAGATGGTAACTCATTTACTGGAGATAATTCGTTTTCTATAAATTTGATAGCGTCCATAACTCTTTCTAATTAATTTACCCGTTAAAAGGGCTGCAAATTTAGAGATTAATAATTAGTTTCCAAATAAAAACAAAAAATTATTCTTTATTACCTATTTCATCCTCTAACAGTTGCTGCTGATAGGTTTCGTAATAAATTCCTTTTGTATCCATTAAAAATTGATGTGTACCTCTTTCAATTATTTCTCCTTTTTCCAGCACCAATATTTGATCGGCATTTTTTACAGACGATACTCTATGGCTCACAATAATAGAGGTTTTATCTTTCATGATGTGCTCCAAGCTGGTTAATATTATATCCTCTGTTTCTGTATCTACCGCAGATAAACAATCATCAAAAATTAAAATCTTAGGGGATTTAATAATCGCTCTGGCAATAGAAACTCGTTGTTTTTGTCCTCCAGAAAGTGTTACCCCTCTTTCTCCTACTCTTGTTTTAAATCCTTTATCAAACTCCATAATGCTATCATAAATAGCCGCATCTCTAGCTGCTTTTTCAATAATGGAACTATCAGGCAAATTATTTTTATACCCAAAAGCAATGTTGTTTTCAATGGTATCCGAAAATAAAAACACTTCCTGTGGCACCAAACCTGTATCTTCCCTCAGCTGATTAAGGTTCAATTTTTGAATGTTTTTTCCATCTATCAATAACTCTCCTCTTTCCACATCATAATTCCTCAACAGCAAATTAATAATGGATGATTTTCCTGAGCCTGTTCTGCCTACAATGGCTAAAGTTTCTCCTTTTTTAATATCAAACGAAATACCCTTTAAAGCAGTAATGCCTGATTCTGGGTAAGTAAACGACACATTTTTAAAAGAAATATCTCCTTTAATATCGAGTGGCGCATCTGTAGGGTTTACTATTTTAGGTTGCGTAGATAAAAACTCATTAATTCGTGTTTGAGAAGCGGCAGCTCTTTGCACAATAGAGGTTACCCATCCAATAGCCGTAACAGGCCAGGTTAACATGTTGATGTAAATGACAAACTCTAATATATTTCCTTTGGTTACATTCCCTGCAATATATTCATTTCCTCCAATGTAAATCGTAAAAATGGTACTCAACCCAATTAACAACATCATCACTGGAAAAAAGAATGAATTCGTTTTTACTAAGTTCATTGAGTGCTCTCTGTAAGCTTCATTCTCTTTATTTAATTTAGAAATAAAATAATTTTCTTTTATATAAGATTTTAAAATACGTATCCCTGAGTAAGTCTCTTGAGAAATAGTAGTAATGTCAGACAACTTTGCTTGCACTCGCTCACTTTGTTTGTTAATTAAGTTACTTACCCAATAAATGATAACTGATAATATAGGTAATGGTGTTAAAGAATAAATTGTCAGCTTTGCATTAATAGAAAACATAACAGGAATGACCAATGCAAAAAGGGTTACCAAATTAATCGTGTACATAATTCCTGGTCCCAAATACATTCTTACTTTACTCACATCTTCACTAATCCTATTCATTACATCACCTGTATTGTTTTCCTTATAAAAAGTAGCGTCTAATTGTTGATAATGGTTATAAATCTCATTTTTTAAATCAAACTCTATTAAACGCGACATAATAATAATGGTTTGGCGCATAAAAAAAGTAAACAACCCTTTCATCAATGCCAAAAACACCACAATAGCTGAAAACAACAAAATCACTTTAGCAAATGATAATCCTTGAAAATAAGCCGCTAAAAAAGAAGGGTTCGTAATAGGTTTTCCGCTCAGTTGAGCATCCGCAACATCAAAAGCTTCTCTGATTATTTGAGCCGGATACAAACCAAAAACATTAGAAATAATAATAAAAATAGTACCTAACAACAACCGGTATTTGTATTTGAAAAGATATTTATTTAAATGTTTTAATGACCTCATTAAGCAGTTCTATCGATGTGGAAACAACACTAAGCTAGTATATCATAAAATCTTAGTCCAATTTCAAATCCTATTCGGTATAAAATATTAAATTTGTCTTCCTCTTAAAAGGAAGCCCACAATTAAATTTGAAGGTCAAAGGTAAATATCTTTAGTTGTTTACAAGGTTAAAAAAATAAAAATTACAACATGTCAGAAGTATTAGATTTTAAAAAAGTGACTAGTATTGAAAGTAATGTACTTAGTCAGATGGTAAAAATGGACCATGAGCAAGTCTTGTTTTGCAACGATAGAGCCACTGGTTTAAGAGCTATTATTGCTGTGCACAACACTAATTGTGGCCCCGCTTTAGGAGGAACTAGAATGTGGAACTATACTTCTGAAACAGAGGCCCTAACTGACGTATTACGATTATCTAGAGGGATGACTTATAAAAATGCCATTTCTGGATTGAACTTAGGTGGAGGAAAAGCAGTAATTATAGGCAACTCAAGAGAAGACAAAAGTGAAGGATTATTTAGACGATTTGGTCAGTTTGTAGATTCCTTAAACGGAAAATACATTACTGCTGAAGATGTAGGAATTTCTCCTGAAGACATGGTTGCAGTTAATAAAGAAACGAAATATGTTGCTGGATTACCAGGGAAAAGTGGCGACCCTTCTCCTGTTACCGCTTATGGAGTTTATATTGGAATGAAAGCTTGTGCAAAAGCTCAATTTGGTTCTGATTCTTTATCAGGAAAAAAAGTAGCTGTACAAGGTGTTGGGCATGTGGGAGAGTACTTGATTAAACATCTAACAGACGAAGGAGCTAAAGTTTTTATTTCTGATATTCATGAACCTACTTTAAATAATGTAGCTCAAAAATACGGAGCCGAAATAGTAGGTTTAGATGAAATTTATGACATTGATATGGATATTTACGCTCCTTGTGCGTTAGGTGCAACAATAAATGATGATACATTAAGTAGATTAAAATGTTCAATTATTGCTGGTGCAGCAAACAACCAATTGAAAGACGAGCAAATACATGGTAAAACAGTAATGGATAAAGGAATTATTTATGCTCCTGATTTTATGTTAAATGCTGGTGGTGTAATTAATTGTTTTGCTGAAGTAGATGGTCATTCTGCTGAGTGGGCAATGAAAAAAGCTGCTGATATTTATGATACCACCACTTTAATCATCAATCGATCAAAAACAGAAAATATTCCTACTTACGCTATTGCAAATAAAATGGCTGAAGAAAGATTTTATAAAGCCTAAAAGCCTTTATTTTAAGCGTACAATAATTCAAAAATGTTAAGTAGAAGGTTTCTTAGAATTAAAATATTTCAGGCATTGTATGCCTATTTCCAATCAGACGGTAAAAATTCGACAACAGTAGAGAAAGAACTTTTCTTAAGCTTAGAGAGAATGTTCGATTTATATTTGTTTTTCTTAATCATTGGAAAAGAATTAGTGCATCATTCAAAATTAAAAATGGAAGATGCCAAGCAAAAACGATTGCCTACGGAAGAAGACTTAAATCCAAACACCAAATTCATAGACAACCAAGTCTTTAATTTATTAACGAACAATCCCAAATTAAATGAGTTAATTACCAAAAGAAAAGTGACTTGGGATGCTGATCAAGAACTGGCGACAAAACTCTTCAACTTTTTACGGAAGCATGAAGTCTACACCAACTATATGTCTACCCGGGAAACCACCTTTGAAGAAGATCAAAAATTTGTAATTGACATCTACAAAAAAGTAATTCCTGAATTTGATTTACTCCTTTCTGAGATTAACGACAAAAGTATCTATTGGGGATATGATGAGATGGATTTTGTATTGAGTATGGTACTAAAAACACTTAAAAAATTGAATGCAAAATCGAACGCATCTGCAGCTATAATGCCTCTTTACAGAGATGAAAAAGAAGATATCTTATTTGTAAAAGAGTTGTTTCAAAAAACTATTGCTGCTGATAAAGAAAATGCTGTAATGATTGCTGAAAAGACAAAAAACTGGGATGTAGATAGAATTGCTATGGTTGATATTTTATTGATGAAAATGGCATTGACCGAATTTATCTTTTTTAAATCAGTACCTGTAAAAGTTACTCTAAATGAGTACATTGATTTATCTAAATGGTACAGCACACCTAAAAGTAAAGCATTCATCAATGGTGTGTTGGATAAATTAGTAGAGGAACTCAAAGGCAACGGTAAATTGAAAAAAACAGGAAGAGGGTTGTTGGAATAATCACTTCGCCTTAAACACCATCTCTCCATTTATAAAAGTTTGCAACACTTTTACGTTTAACAACTCTTCCTCTTTTGTTTCCATAATATCATCATTTAAGATAACAAAATCGGCACTTTTCCCTACTTCTAAACTTCCTTTTTCGTTCTCTTCAAAATTGGAAATAGCTGCCCAAATCGTCATTCCCTTTAAGGCTTCTTCTCTTGATAAGGCATTTTCTTTTTGATAACCATGGTTAGGAAATCCTTTGGCATCTTTTCTTACTACTGCTGCATAAAAGGTAGTCATCGGATTAATTCCTTCCACTGGAAAATCTGTTCCTAAAGCCAATAAACCATTCAAGTTCAGTAAATCCTTAAACGCATAAGCTCCTTTTACCCGCTCCTCTCCTAACCTATCTTCTGCCCAATACATGTCAGAAGTAGCATGTGTGGGCTGTACAGAAGGGATGACATTGTACATTCTAAACTTTTCAAAATCTTCAGGAGCAATCACTTGTGCATGTTCTATTCTCCATCGTTTATCGTTGGTTGATTTCAAAGTAGCCCCATAAATATCCAATACAATTTGATTAGCGGCATCACCAATACAATGGGTATTCATTTGAAATCCTCTTTCATTCAATAATGGAGCATATTTTTCTAACGTAGCAGTCTCTGTTACCATCAAACCATAATGCGCTTGTTTATACACATCAGCATACGGTGCTTTTAGGTAAGCACCTCGAGAACCTAGCGCTCCATCCGCATAAAACTTAAAGGATCTTACATTCAGTCTATCCGTTTGATAAGGTCCTTTTTCTAAATAATAAGCCAACTGATCTTTAAAAGCAGATATCATCGCATACACTTTAATTTTTAATTTCCCCTCTTGTTGCAATTGATCTATTAAATTAATCGTGTCTTTGGTTAATCCCGCATCATCTACAGTAGTTACTCCTACTTCAAACAGCTTGTTTTGGGCAAAAAGCAAAGCCTCCGTTAATTCCTTGGAAGATGGTTGAGGAATTACTTTACTCACCAAGTCAACTGCATTATCAATTAAAATTCCTGTTGGTTCATACCCCTTATTCCCCGATTCGTTAAGTGTGAGGTCTCTTAATTTATCCTGTTTACTTCCCATGTTTAGCATCACTATTCCTCCATCAACTTTGGTTTGGTTAGTAACGTTTGCTCTTCTTAATGCTTCTCCATTAACCAAAGCAGCATGTCCATCTACCCTTGTTAAAAAAATAGGTTGATGAGGGAATAAACTGTCTAATTTCTCTTTAGTAGGAAATTCTTTGACCTCCCAATCATTTTGATCCCAACCTCTACCTATTATCCATTCATTGTTATTTTTTTTGGAAAAATCTACTACTCGACTAATTACCTCTTCAAAAGAAGTAGTTCCCACTAAATCCACTTGTTTAAGATTTAAGGCATAGCCTACAAAATGACAATGTGCATCTATAAATCCAGGGTAGATAGGCCGTTTTTTTGCATCTACAGCATTTTTAGCAGTGTACTTATTCAATATCTCATGCTCATCACCAATCGCTATAATTTTACCATCTTTGATTACCATTGCTCCAGCAACATCAAACAAAGAATTAACCGTGTATATTTTAGCATTATGAACAAGTAAATCTGCTTGCTCTGTTTCACTACAACTTAAAGTAAATAATGAAATCAGTAAAAGAAAAATGGAATTATATTTCATAATATTTTATTTAAAAAGGGGAATTGATTTTTAATTTTCTGAATATCTGTCAACATTAAAAGCGTAATCATTAGCAATAATACCCCTGGCACTTTATAACGCATAATGGCTCCAAATACTGGGGTAGTTAAACCTATTAAAGCAAATAAACAAAACACAAAAATCAAATTAAAGCAAACTATATTTTGATGAGGCTTGCTCAACCTAGCTCTGTAACAAATTGCTATAAACACACAAAACAATACTATTGTATTTTCTATGGCGCTCAACACTACAAAAAGAGAATTACACTCCCAATAATAGGGTCGCACAAAAGTATTCACTAATGCATTGGGGATGTTTTTTATAATGGAATATCCATCAGATAATTGAGGGATAATAAAAGAGCTATTTGCTGGCATTTCTGCTACAAATCGAGAAAATGTTTGCTGCTTGTTTGCAATTTGAAAAACAATATCTAAACGACTATCTACAAAAGGAAGCACACCAACTAAACCGAATAAAAGAATAGCAGAAACAAGATAAGCAATGGCCGGCTTGTTCATCTTTCCTAAATAAAAGACAGCAAACCCTAAAACAGAAACAGACAAGGCAACCAATAAATAAAATTTAGTATAAAGTATCAACACTATTGCTACCATCAAAACCAAAAGGTAATAGACTTTAAAATGTTTAACCATATTCATTAAACCGTATAAAAACAAGCCTAAGGCGAAAAACACAATGCTTTCTTTAAGCAATCCTGAACCCCAAAATAATACCGATGGAATTAAAAAAACGATATAAAACAATACTTTTTCTTTTTGCTGTAAAAAAGGTTTAAATGCTTTAAAAATAAGTGTCAAACCAATCAACGAAATAAAATTGATAAAGACATTATGAACTTGGAAATACCCCATCGAAAACAATCTTACAAAAGCATTAAACCGAATGATGATGTGTGTATCACTAAACAAATCACTCCCATACGGCCTTGTCCAATGAAGCATTGAAGAATAGTAAGTTTTATTGCAATAGTCGTTATCAACCCCCAACAACATCTTAAAATAATCTATTGGATTGGTTTGGAGTGCATCAAACATTATCTTGCTGTCATCAAAATATTTAAAGATATCGGCTGTTTCTCTGTTGGTATAATAGTTAGTATAAATGCTAGTCAATAAAACACTAACTATTACCTTGATGGCAAACACCATAATAAACCAATATGTTTTAATGTGGTTATCATTAAAAAAACGCCACCTCCCAATAATTAAACTGAAAACGATAAAATAGCTTATGGTTAAGAATATCTCCAAATTGTTGATAATAGAAAGAAATAAAAGTAGTTAAATATTTACCTTATTTAAAAATGTATTTTTGTTTTATGACGAAAAAAGAAAGGTTTCAATTATTTGTTGATTATTTCAGTAAACACAATCCTGACGCTAAAACAGAATTGGATTATTCTAACCCTTACGAATTACTAGTGGCCGTTATTTTATCAGCACAGTGTACCGATAAAAGAGTCAATATTGTAACCAAAGATTTATTTCGAAGATTCCCTGAAGCAGCTTCATTGGCTGAAGCTGATGTGGAAGAAGTTTTTGAGTACATTAAAACCATCAGTTACCCGAATAACAAAGCCAAGCACTTGGTTGGAATGGCTAAAATTCTGTTAAATGATTTTAACAATGTAGTTCCATCTGACATTGATGATTTGCAAAAAATGCCTGGTGTTGGACGTAAAACAGCCAACGTTATTGCTAGCGTTATCTACAACAAACCTACTATGGCTGTTGATACACATGTTTTTAGGGTTGCTGAAAGAATAGGATTAACCACCAATGCCAAAACACCATTAGAATCAGAAAAACAATTGGTAAAACATTTATCAAAAGAAGTTATTCCGCTGGCCCATCATTGGTTAATATTACATGGAAGGTATATCTGTCAGGCTAGAAAACCGAAATGCGAAGAGTGCCCTATTACCAATTTCTGTAAAGCATTTCCAAAAATTTTGAATTAACGCTTTTGCTCCAAATAACTTTGCAAGATAATGGTAGCACTTATTTCATCAATAAGCGCTTTATTTTGGCGTGCTTTTTTCTTCAAGCCGCTATCTATCATGGTTTGAAATGCCATTTTTGAAGTAAAGCGTTCGTCAATCCGTTCAATTTTAATGTCTTTAAACTTTCGTTGAAGGTGTTTTACAAAAGGTTCTATAAATCGAGCAGATTCTGCAGGATTGTTTTTTAAATCTTTTGCTTCACCAACAACAATACATTCAACTTCATTTTTACTAAAATAATCCTCTAAAAAAGCAATGATATCTTTAGAATGTACCGTAGTTAAACCACTTGCAATAATTTGCAATTCATCGGTAACAGCTACCCCTACCCGTTTACTTCCATAATCTATTGCGATAACTCTTGCCATTTTTAGTTGCCAGTTATTAGTAAATAGTTATTAGTTTTTAATTTTTAGCGGTTTAAACCTAATCAATAATTGAAAATTACTGATTACTAACTAGTAATACCTGTTTACTATTCTTTAACTTTGTAACAAAATATACTTTTAATGGAAACAAAGTTAAATAAAATAGAGGAAGCAATAGCTGATATTGCTGCAGGGAAAGTAATTATAGTTGTAGATGATGAAGACAGAGAGAATGAAGGTGATTTTGTTGCTGCTGCAAAATCCGTTACTCCCGAGATGATTAATTTTATGGCTACTCATGGAAGAGGATTGATTTGTGCCCCATTAGTAGAAGACAGGTGTGAAGAGTTAGGATTGGATTTAATGGTACAAAATAACAATGCTATTTATGAAACTCCTTTTACTGTTTCTGTAGATTTAATGGGAAATGGATGCACTACTGGCATCTCAGCAAGTGATAGAGCAAAAACCATTCAGGCATTAATTGATCCTAACATTAAAAAGGAAGAATTAGGAAAACCTGGACACATTTTCCCTTTAAAAGCGAAAAAAGGTGGCGTTTTGAGGCGTGCTGGACATACTGAAGCTGCTATTGATTTAGCTCGTTTAGCTGGTTTTGAACCTGCAGGTGTTATTGTGGAAATAATGAATGAAGATGGAACAATGGCAAGACTTCCTGAGTTATTAAAAATTGCCGACAAACATCAACTGAAAATTGTTTCCATTAAAGATTTAATTGCCTACCGTTTAAAACACGAAACCCTTATCAAAAAAGAAGTTCAAATCAAATTACCTACCGAACATGGCGATTTTGATATGGTAGCATATCGACAAACAACCAATGATTTAGAACACTTAGCTTTAGTAAAAGGAACTTGGGCACCTGATGAATCGGTATTAGTGAGAGTACATTCTTCCTGCATGACAGGTGATATTTTTGGATCGTGCCGTTGTGATTGTGGTCCTCAACTAAAAAAAGCCATGGAAATGATTCAAACTGCAGGAAAAGGTGTAATTGTTTACATGAATCAAGAAGGAAGAGGGATAGGCTTGTTAAATAAATTAAAAGCCTACAAATTACAAGAAGAAGGTAGAGATACCGTTGAAGCTAACATCGAACTGGGTTTTCAAGCAGATGAACGCGATTATGGTGTAGGGGCTCAAATATTACGAGATTTAGGAGTTAAGAAAATTAAGTTAATGAGCAACAATCCTAAAAAACGAACTGGCTTGATTGGTTACGGCCTAGAAATAGTTGAAAATGTTTCTATCGAAATCAATTCCAACGAACACAATAAGTTGTACTTAGAAACAAAAAGAGATAAAATGGGGCATTCTTTAAAGGTTAAATAACCTCTTCAACACTTCTGTATCGCCTTAAAAACAGACAAACAATCATATTTTTCAGATGAACATCATTTTTTTGTCGATAAATTTTGTTTTTGTCGACAAATATCAGATATTTGCATCCGAAACTTAATAATTAATCGATATGATTGTTTTTGTATTAGTACTAGCCACATTTTTAGGTCTTATTTATTTTTTAAGAGGAGAGGGAGATAACTATGGTTCAACCAAAAATACATGGCGTTAAAAAGTTTCTGCAACTATTTTTAATAGTGAAGTAACTACGGAGTATATCTCAATAGATAAGTTTTATGTTAATTAAAAGGTTCTAGGAAATTTCCTAGAACCTTTTTTAGTTAATTGTTTTTGCCTTTTGATGAAACAATCATCAAAATATGTTGTTAAATTTACCTGCTCACAATTAAAACATATCCTACTTCTATGACCACTAAAGATGATATTGTAAAAAACTGGCTACCTCGATACACAGGAACCGAATTAGAAGATTTTGGAAAATACATTTTATTGACCAATTTCAATAATTATGTTGAAGATTTTGCCACTACTTATAAGGTAGAAATAAAAGGAAAAGATAAAGCTATGCCCAATGCTACAGCTGAAGGAATTACCATTATCAATTTTAGTATGGGGAGTGCCAATGCTGCTACCATCATGGATTTATTAAGTGCTATTGCCCCTAAAGCCTGTTTGTTTTTAGGTAAATGTGGAGGTTTAAAAAAGAAAAATGAAATAGGCGATTTTATTTTACCACTCGCAGCCATAAGAGGTGAAGGAACATCTGATGATTATTTACCTAAAGAAGTTCCAGCACTGCCTGCCTTTACACTCCAACGAGCTGTATCATCTACCATTAGAGAGTTTGGTTTAGATTATTGGACTGGTACTGTATTTACCACCAACAGAAGAGTTTGGGAGCATGATGAAGGATTTAAAACCTACCTCAGAAAAATTAGAGCCATGGCAATCGATATGGAAACTGCCACCCTTTTTGTTGCTGGTTTTGTCAACAAAATACCAACAGGGGCACTTTTGTTAGTCTCCGACCAGCCTATGATAGCAGGAGGAATAAAAACAAATAAAAGTGATGAAAAAGTAACGGAAAATTTTGTGAAAAAGCACATTGAAATAGGTATTAAATCCCTTCAGGAAATAAAAAATAATGGTACCAGCGTAAAGCACCTCAGATATTCTTATTCGGAAGATTAATAAATGGATTATCAAAACATACTCAACGATTTAAAAAACAAAGTTTATCATCCTATCTACTTTCTAACTGGGGAAGAACCTTATTATATTGATGTTATTTCCGATTATATTGAAGACCATGTGTTAGATGCAAGTGAAAAAGATTTTAATCAATCTGTTCTTTATGGAAAAGACACCGATATGAATACCATCATTAGTGAAGCGAAGCGTTACCCCATGATGGCTAACCACAATGTGGTGATTATAAAAGAAGCTCAACATTTAGCTAAAGAAATTGATAAACTAGAACCTTACTTAGATCAACCAACCCCTACCACTATCTTGGTTTTTTGTTACAAGTACAAAACCATTGACGGAAGAAAATCGATTGGTAAAAAACTTAAAAAAAAGACGGTTTACTTAGATGCTAAAAAACTGTACAATAACCAAGTTCCTGAATGGATTACCCAACAGTTAAAATTGAAAAATTACACCATCGAACCTGCAGCTACTATCTTAATTGCTGAATTTTTAGGTACAGAACTTAGTAAGATTGCAAATGAGTTAAATAAACTTACCATTAACCTTCCTCAAGGGAGTCATATTACTCCTGATATTGTAGAAGCAAATATTGGAATTAGTAAAGACTACAATAATTTTGAGTTAAATAAAGCCATAGGAAGTAAGAATGTAGTAAAAGCCAATCAAATAATCGCTCATTTCTCTAAAAATGAAAAAGAACACCCATTAGTAGTTACCCTATCTGTCTTGTATAGTTTTTTTAGTAATGTTTTAAAGTTACATTACACCAAAGATAAATCGAAAAACAATGTTGCTGCTGTACTAAGAGTTCATCCTTTCTTTGTGCAAGATTACCATACTGCTGCTCAAAATTACTCCATTAAAAAATCCGTAAAAATAATTGAATACCTCAGGGATTATGATTTAAAAAGTAAAGGGGTGAACAATTCTTCTACCAGTAGTGGAGAGTTACTTAAAGAATTACTTTTTAAGATTTTGCATTAACTTTGATAAGTTATAACGCGAATAAAGGACACTAGTGTTTTTTATCCAGTTTTTAGCACCAATTTAAGAACATCATTCCAAAATTCACACGCTCTACTATATTTTCAACCTCCAAAAAAAATTGAAAAATTATTTGTGTAGCTAAATGGCTTCATATATATTTGTAGTCAAATAACTTCATAATGAAATTAAGAAGAGACATATTTCAAGCAATTTCTGATCCGACAAGACGAGCGATACTAGTTTTGTTAGCTTCACAAGCAATGACTGCAGGAGGAATTGCTGAAAATTTTGATGCAGCACGACCTACTATTTCGAAACACATTCAAATTTTGAACGAATGTGAATTGGTTGAAGCTACCCAACAAGGGCGAGAAATATACTATGAGTTGAAAATCGAAAAGATGAAAGAAATAGATAAATGGTTGGAACAATTCAGAAAAGTTTGGGAAGACCGATTCGACCAACTTGACAATTTATTATTAAAACTTAAAAAAAATGAAAAGTAATTTGCAATTCGACTTCACTGTCAATAAAGAAAACAACACAGTTAATGTTCAACGTGAGTTTGCTGCAAATCTTGAATTGGTTTGGGAAGCATGGACAAATCCAGAAATACTAGACCAATGGTGGGCACCAAAACCCTATCAAACTAAAACTAAATCAATGGATTTTAGAGAAGGTGGAAGTTGGCTTTACCAAATGTACAACACACAAAGTGAAAAACAACAAGAGTGTCATTGGTGTAAAAATGACTATCTCAAAATTGTAAATCAATCAATGTTTTCTGGCTTGGACGCATTTTGTGATGAAAATGGAACAGTTAACAAGGAAATGCCTAGAACTCAATGGACAAATGTCTTCACAGAAAATATTGACACAACACTTGTAAAAATTACTGCAACATATGAAAGTCTTTCGGACTTAGAGAAAATTATTGAAATGGGCTTTAAAGAAGGATTTACAATGGCAATGGAAAATCTTGACCAATATATTGAAGCGCAATTTCAATTAAGAAAGCAAAATAAGCCCAACAACAAATCAAGGGTTACCACCTATTTAAACTTTTCTGGAAACACAGAAGAAGCTTTTAATTTCTACAAATCAGTTTTTAAAACAGATTTTATAGGTAAAGGTATTCAACGTTTCGGTGATATCCCTGCGGATACAGGGCATCCACCCGTTGCAAATGCCATCAAGAACATGGTACTACACGTAGAGCTTCCCATTATTGGCGGACACATTTTAATGGGTACAGATGCCCCAAAAGAAATGGGTTTTACGCTCAAGCAAGGAAATAATATGCACATTTGTCTTGAGCCTGAAACAAGAGAAGAAGCAGACAGACTTTTTAATGAACTCTCTACTGAAGGTAATGTTAGTATGCCGATGGCAGATATGTTTTTCGGCTCTTATTTTGGAGAGTTTTCCGATAAATTTGGCATTAACTGGATGATTAACTATCAAAACAATAACTAATGAAAAATAGAATCATATTTATTTTAAGCTTGCTTTTTGGTTTAATGTTCACTAACGCAGGATTGAACAAATTTTTAAATTATATGCCAATCCCTGATGACTTGCCCGAAAAAACGATTAAAATAATGACCACATTCATGGAAATAAGCTGGCTTATGCCATTGGTTGGTTTTATTGAAATTCTTGGCGGAATATTATTTATTATTCCTAAAACAAGAGCGCTGGGAGCAATTGTGATTTTTCCAATAATGATAGGCATACTTTTAACAAACATTTTTTCTGCACCAAGTGGATTACCCATCGCTATAATGTTGTTTTTAATAAATGTTTGGATAATGTATGAGAATAGAGATAAGTATTTATCATTAGTGAAATAAAAACTGTTCCTAACACCTTGTATAAAATATAGTTATTATAAACTTTTCGAGAGATTTTTGCATACTTAAAAAGCATGTCAAATTTTTTATTTGATTATATTTAGAAAAGAAAATTAAACATAAAAATAAAAAATTCGGTTTGTGCTAAATCCGAAAAGTTAGCGTTTATTTATACGCTACGTTTCATACACACAACAGTCAAAAAAACATCACTCTATCCACTCTTTGTACAAAAACTTTTTCTGTAATGTTTGTTGGGGTTTATATGTATAATAAACCATTCCATCTTTTATTTTTATCTTATCTACAAATTGATAAGTTAATTTTTTTTCTAACTCTACTTTCCCGTTATAGGTATTAATTTCTTTTAAGTAGTTATAACCATTGCGCAAAAACATACCATAAATTTTTCCATTAATTTCATCAGCTATCAACCGTCTTTTCCATTCACTTTTTCGTTTAGGTTGATGGTAAGAAAAAGGTACCTCAGCTACCTGCACAGTATCATCAATAAATTTCCATATCTTATTTTCAGAATGGTCAAAAATGTGAATAGTATCATTGATAATAAACAAGGGCGCATAAACTTCTTCGTATAAAAAGTTGCTAGAAAACCCTGTCATAGAAGCTGCTATATCATATTTATCCAACCCTTTAAATCGTTTAGCCATACGTTTAGCAAACTGTTTTTCTGAATTGTTTAATGAGTGGTATTCAAAATTATATTGATGGTCCATATCCTTATGTACTACCTCTTTAATTATTTTAATACTTGTATCCGTAGGATTAAAAGCGTAATATTTAAAGCGAGGAAATTGCTGTAGAAAATCGGAAAAGATAAGGTTCCCATCTAAGGTATCTACAATTGGTTTTATTAATTGATTAAAATCATCTAAAGGTAATTCCATCAATGATAATTTATCCTTATCTACCCCTACTCTATAAACTGCTTTTTCACATATTAAATTAACATTCCCTAAATAATCAGTGTACAATTCAACAGGTTCTCCAGACACAAAATGTTTGTCTATAATGGTTTCATTTTCATCTACCAAATAAATTTCACTATCCTTATTCAAACGCTTCTCATAAGCTAAAAAAATGAACCTTTCATCATAAAACTCATAATCTGAAATGCTCACTTTTGCGCTCTTAAAAACTATTTCTGGTTTCTTTTCACTTGTTATATTTACACCTTTTAGCTCCTCTACTTTTGGTATCAATTTAACATTTAAGTAAAAAGTATCTTTTTGAGTATTTAAAGGCTCGTAAACTGTGGTGTAACTCGTATGAGAAAAGATTAATGCAACGTATTGCTTCTTAGCATAAAATGAAAAATGATAATCTCCTTGCTGATTAGATAAACTTAGTACATTTTGTTGTTGTACTTTAATGTGTACGTTTTCAATTGGCTTACCTGTAACAGCATCTGTAATTTTCCCTTCAACAACTATCTTCCCCTGCCCAAAACTATTTAAACAAAAAAAGAAAACTAATAGATATCCAACAAGGTGTTTCATCATAAATTCATTGGTTATAATTAATTAGATGCAAAAATGAACTCATTTCATAAAAGTATATTATTTTATTTTTCAATCATAATTGATTAAACAGAATACTTACCTTTGAGGTGCTTTAAATACAAAAGAATATGGCAAAAAAAGAAGATTTAGTCTTTAATACTAACGAAGATGTTAATAAACTATTGGTAACTGATTTAAATAAAAAATTAGAAAAAGTTTATTTAGGCGGAGGAAAAAAAAGAATTGAAAAACATCATAGTAAAGGTAAGTTAACTGCCCGAGAACGTATTGATTATTTATTAGACAAAGATGCTAATCGTATAGAAATTGGTGCTTTTGCTGGAGATGAAATGTATGAAGAACATGGTGGTTGCCCTTCTGGAGGTGTAGTTGGTGTAATGGGTTATGTATCAGGTAAACAATGCTTAGTTGTTGCTAATGATGCTACCGTTAAAGCAGGAGCATGGTTTCCTATTACTGGCAAGAAAAATTTACGGTTCCAAGAAATAGCCATAGAAAACAAATTGCCTATTATTTATTTAGTAGATAGTGCTGGAGTTTTCCTTCCCATGCAAGATGAAATTTTCCCTGATAAAGAGCATTTTGGTCGAATTTTTAGAAACAATGCCATCATGTCTTCGATGGGAATCACGCAAATTTCAGCCATTATGGGAAGCTGTGTAGCTGGAGGAGCTTACTTACCTATTATGAGCGATGAAGCAATGATTGTAGATAAAACGGGCTCTATCTTTTTAGCTGGTTCATATTTAGTAAAAGCCGCTATTGGTGAAAGCGTAGATAACGAAACACTTGGAGGGGCAACTACCCATTGCGAAATATCTGGCGTTACTGATTATAAATGCAAAGACGATAAAGATTGCTTGGATAGAATAAAAAACATTATGGGTAAAATTGGAGAGTCCAATAAAGCTGGTTTCAACCGTATAAAGTCCCAAAAACCTCAACTAGACGAAAATGAAATTTATGGTATTTTACCTGATGCCAGAGAAAAACCTTATGATGTAAAAGACATTATTTTACGTTTGGTGGATGATTCTGAATTTGAAGAATACAAAGAAGAATATGGCAAAACCATTGTGTGTGGTTATGCCCGTGTTGATGGTTGGTCGGTTGGTATAGTTGCCAATCAACGAAAAGTAGTAAAATCTAAAAAGGGGGAAATGCAATTTGGCGGGGTTATTTATTCTGACTCTGCTGATAAATCTGCTCGCTTCATTATGAACTGTAACCAAAAGAAAATTCCATTGGTTTTTCTTCAAGATGTAAGTGGTTTTATGGTAGGTTCTCGTTCTGAACACGGAGGAATTATTAAAGATGGAGCTAAAATGGTGAGTGCGCAAGCCAACTCTGTTGTTCCTAAATTCACCATTATTATTGGCAACTCTTATGGTGCCGGAAATTATGCCATGTGTGGTAAAGCTTACGATCCCCGATTAATTGTAGCATGGCCTTCTGCTCAATTGGCAGTAATGAGTGGGGCAGCTGCTGCAAAAACATTATTACAAATAGAAGTCGCTTCTTTGAAAGCAAAAGGAGAAGAAATTACTGAAGAAAGAGAAAAAGAACTATACAGCAACATTAAAAATAGGTATGATAAACAAATATCTCCTTATTATGCTGCTGCTCGATTATGGACAGATGCCATCATAGACCCTATTGATACCAGAAAATGGATTTCTATGGGGATTGAAGCGGCTAACCATGCCCCTATTGAGAAGCCTTATAATGTTGGTGTTATTCAAACATAATTTTTGTTTATCTCATAAAATTTATATTTATTTACAAAAAAAATAACAACTATAATATC
>JAGFIT010000069.1 GCA_024103385.1 Vicingus serpentipes | reverse complement strand
AGGAACAGTTGTTAGTGCCATGTATTTTATATGTGTAATTAAATCTGTTCCAGCCATAGCAGGTGCTAAATTTGTGGTATCAGAGAGCGGAGACATTTTATCTCCAAAATAAGCACCAGAAATGATGGCTCCAGCAACAATTCCGTTATCAAAACCCAACACCTCTCCTATTCCTATTAAAGCAATACCAACTGTAGCAACAGTGGTCCATGAACTACCTGTTGCAACAGAAACTATAGAGCAAATTAAACAAGTTGCAAATAAAAAAAAGGTTGGACTTAATATATCTAATCCATAAAAAATCATGGCAGGAACAATTCCACTTAACATCCATGTACCAGCTAGAGCTCCTATTAATAATAGGATTAGTATAGCAGGCAATGCTGCTGAAATACTTGATGTTATTTCTCTTAATATATCTTTCCAATTGTGACCATTAACACCCGCAACAACGGCTGCTACTGCAGCAGAAAACAAAAGTGCTATTTGGTTAGACCCAGATAAAGCGTTGTCTCCAAAAACAACCAATACATTAATCGCTAGTAAAAAAACCAACACAATTATTGGTATTAACGATTGAATTAAGGAGGGTTTTTTAATCGTACTCATTCAAAATATATTATGAACTAACAATGATAATCATTTGAATTCAAATTAAATAATATGACCCTTTTTTATCTGAAAATAGTTGTTGTTAAAAAAATGTTGGTTACTTATCTTATTTAGATATAAAATAGCCCATTTGATGCTTAATTTTATAAGCTCTCTATAATAAATAATTGCATAAATGTTTTTAATATTTGATACAGAAACCACCGGATTGCCAAAAAATTACAAGGCACCTGTGTCTGATTCAGATAACTGGCCAAGGATGGTTCAGTTGGCATGGCAATTACATGACCCTTCGGGGAAATTACTTTCTGCAAAAAACTACATCATCCAACCAGATGGTTATGATATTCCTATTGGAATTTCTAAAATTCATGGAATTACTACAGAACGTGCTCAAAGAGATGGACATGATTTAAGAGAAGTTCTGGAAAAACTAAAGATAGATTTAGAAAAAACCATCTACAATGTAGGGCATAACATCGAATTTGATATCAATATTGTTGGTGCTGAATTCTATCGATTAGGAATCGAAAATGATATCGCTTCAAAAAACGAAATCGACACGATGAAAACATCTGTCGAATTTTGTGCTATTCCTGGTGGTAGAGGCGGTAGTTTTAAATATCCTAAACTTACCGACTTACACATCAAACTTTTTGGAGAAGGGTTTGGTGATGCTCATGATGCTGCCTATGATGTTGATGCTACTGCTCGCTGTTTTTTTGGACTAATAAAACATAGAGTTATCCAGCTCAAAGAAATCGTCAATGTAGATGATTTAGTTTATGAAGCTCCAACTTTAGCTGAAGCCAATTTTGTAGATCATCAAAAAGAACTGGAAGCAAATGCAGAAAAAGTTTTAGAAGCTAATACTAAAGTTAGTAAAGAATTACAAGATGTTCCTTTTACGCATTTACACAATCATTCTCAATTTTCCATTTTACAATCTACTACTAAAGTTAGTAGCTTAGTTAACAAGGCCAAAGAATTAGGAATGAGTGCTATTGCGCTATCTGACCATGGTAACATGATGGCTACTTTTCATTTTGTGAGAGATGCTATCAAGAATGACATTACCCCTATTGTGGGATGTGAATTCTTTTTATGTAACGACAGAAAAAATAAAGATTTTAAGGATAATGGCTTTCAGGTGGTATTGCTAGCTAAAAACAAAAATGGCTATCAAAACCTTATCAAGCTAGCTTCTTATGCTAATACAGAAGGGTTTTACTATGTTCCTCGTATTGATAAAGAAATTTTACTAGAATACAAAGAAGACCTTATCGCTTTAACAGGTGCTGTTTGGGGAGAAATCCCTAACAAAATTCTTTTTGAAGGTAAAACACAAGCTGAAGAAGCTTTGATTTGGTGGAAAGAACATTTTAAAGATGACTTTTACATTGAATTAAACCGACATGGTATAGAAGAGGAAAATCAAATTAATGAAGTATTACTAGAATTTGCTGAACAACACCAAGTAAAATATGTGGCATGTAATAATACCTATTATGTAGATAAAGAAAACGCCAACTCACATGATATATTGTTATGTATTAGAGATGCTAAACCTGTTAGTCAACCTAAAAAATACATAGGTTCAAGAGGGAGAGATTATCGATTTGGCTTCCCTAATGATGAGTTCTATATTAAATCAGCAGATGAGATGAAACAGCTTTTTGCTGATTTGCCTGATGCCATCATCAACACACAAGAAATTGTAGATAAAATTGAAAGATTTGAACTGACTCGTGATGTATTACTACCAAAATTTGATATTCCCGAAGAATTTCAGGACCCTAGAGATATAGAAGATGAAAATTTAAAGATTGGAGAAAACAATTATCTCCGTCATATCACCTATCAAGGTGCTGAAAAACGATATGGAAAAATAACCAATGCAATAAGAGAACGTATTGATTTTGAACTATCCGTAATCAAAAACACTGGTTATCCTGGCTATTTCTTAATTGTTGAAGATTTTATTCGTGAAGCAAGAAAAATGGGAGTTTCCGTTGGTCCAGGAAGGGTTTCTGCTGCAGGTTCTGTTGTAGCTTATTGCACTTGGATAACCAATATCGATCCGATTAAGTATGATTTACTTTTTGAGCGTTTCCTTAATCCTGATAGGATTTCCATGCCCGATATTGACATTGATTTTGATGATGAAGGAAGAAGTAAAGTAATGGATTATGTCATTAAAAAATATGGTGCTAACCAAGTCGCTCAAATCATTACCTATGGTACTATGGCTGCAAAATCTTCTATAAGAGATACTGCCAGAGTATTAGAATTACCTTTAGATAAAGCAGGGCGATTAGCAGGCTTAATTCCTGATATCAAACTCAATAAAATATTTGGAATGAGTGAAGATGACCTAAGACAAAAGTTGGGTCGACAAGAAGATTTTGATCGTGCTAAAGAATTAAAAGAAATTGCTAAAGGTAGTAACCTAGAGGCAGAGACAGTCAACCAAGCGTTAATGGTAGAAGGTTCCATGCGTAATACGGGAATACATGCTTGTGGGGTAATTATTACACCTAATGACATTACCAACTATGTACCTATCGCATTGGCCAAAGATTCTGATATGGCTTGCACGCAATTTGATAACTCTGTTGCGGAGGATGCAGGATTATTAAAAATGGATTTCTTAGGGTTAAAAACGTTAACACTTATCAAAGATGCTGTTCAAATAGTTAAAGATAAACACGGTATTCAGTTAGACCCCGAAACGTTTGATATTGAAGACGAAAAAACTTATGAATTGTTTCAGAGAGGAGAAACCATTGGTATTTTTCAGTACGAATCTCCTGGTATGCAAAAACACATGCAGCATTTAAAGCCTACTGTTTTTGCTGATTTAATTGCTATGAATGCCCTGTATCGACCAGGACCAATGGAATATATTCCTTCTTTTATCAGAAGAAAACATGGAGAAGAAGATGTTAATTATGATTTAGAAGATATGGAAGAATACCTTAAGGAAACTTATGGTATCACCGTTTACCAAGAACAAGTAATGTTGTTATCCCAAAAATTGGCCGATTTCACTAAAGGTGAAGCTGATGTACTGCGTAAAGCAATGGGTAAAAAGCAAATTGCTGTACTAGATAAGATGAAGCCTCAATTTATTGAGCAAGCTAAAGAAAAAGGACATCCTGAAGACAAATTAGAAAAAATATGGAAAGATTGGGAAGCATTTGCTGCCTACGCATTTAATAAATCACACTCTACATGTTACGCATGGATTGCTTACCAAACAGCGTATTTAAAAGCCCACTACCCTGCCGAATACATGGCATCTGTACTGAGTAATAACATGAATGACATTAAGTCGGTTACCTTTTTTATGGATGAATGTAAACGAATGGGTATTGAAGTATTAGGTCCTGATATTAATGAATCTGTGCTCAAGTTTACAGTTAA
Source organism: Vicingus serpentipes (assembly GCA_024103385.1). Lineage (GTDB taxonomy): Bacteria > Bacteroidota > Bacteroidia > Flavobacteriales_E > Vicingaceae. The sequence goes on along the minus strand of JAGFIT010000069.1, from coordinate 13,682 downwards.
CAAAGAAGGAGCTATTCGTTTTGGATTAGGAGCCATGAAAGGTGTTGGAGAAAAAGCTGTTGAATCTATTATAGCTGAACGAACAGCAAATGGTCCTTTTAAATCCATTTTTGATGTGGTAAAAAGAATTGATTTACGAGCTGCCAATAAAAAAACATTAGAAAGCTTAACATTAGGTGGTGGTTTTGATTCTTTTGAAGGAGTTCATCGCGCTCAATATTTAGCAGAAAGCGATGGTATTACTTTTCTAGAAAAGGTCATACGGTACGGCAATAAATATCAAGAAAATATCAATTCTGCTCAAGTATCTATGTTTGACGATATAGAGGGAGAAGAAGTGGAGGAACCACCGGTTCCGTCATGTGAAGAATGGAGCACACTCGAAAAACTGAATTACGAAAAAGAAATAGTGGGCATCTTTATTTCTGGGCACCCTTTGGATGATTTTAAACTAGAAATTGAAAACTTTGGAAAAGGAAACATCAGCCTCCTTAACGATCTAGAAAAAATAAAAAATAAAGAGCTGGCGCTTGCGGCTATCTGTACTGGTGTACAAGATAGAATGACAAAAAATGGAAAACCTTTTGGAGTTTTGGAGGTAGAAGACTACGATTCATCATACAGCTTTTTTGTATTTGGAGAAGACTACATCAAATTGAAACCTTATTTTGTGCAAGGACAATACCTTTTTATTAAAGGAAAAGTACAAGCTAAAAAATGGGCAAAAGAAGAAAATGATTTGGAATTTAAAATTCATTCCATTGAATTACTCTCTGAATTGAGAGAAAAAAAAGCAAAAAACATCACCATTAATGTAGATAATAATTTGGTGAATGATGAACTTATTAATAAGATAGAACAACTTGTCCTTCAGTACTCTGGCACATGCGAATTAAATATCCAACTAAAAGATGATGATGAAGGAACTGTTAATCTTTTATCAAGAACTAAGAAAATAGAATTATCCAATGACTTTATTAGTAACTTAGACCAACTAAAAGAAATAACGTACAAAATTCATTAAGTGACATTTTGTCGTTACTTCAACATTGGATTAATAATTGAAATGATAACTTTACATAATAATTAAAAACAGAAAGCTATGGCATTAGAATTAACAGACGCAAATTTTCAAGAAAACGTATTAAACTCAAATAAAGCTGCACTAGTAGATTTTTGGGCAGAATGGTGTGGACCATGTAGAATGGTTGGCCCTATTGTTGAAGAAATTTCAAACGAGTACGGAGATAAAGCTGTTATTGGAAAAGTGAATGTAGACAATAACCCAGAAATTGCAGCAAAATATGGAATCAGAAATATCCCTACTATTTTATTTATTAAAAATGGGGAAGTGGTTGACAAGCAAGTAGGTGCAGTACCAAAAGCAAGCTTAGCAGCAAAACTGGATGCTATTATCTAATTTTTTCTTGTCACACTGGGCTAAACTTGTATTGAGCTTGTCGAAATATCGAAAGTGTAAACAAAAAACAATAAAAAAATCCCAATGAAAATTTCATTGGGATTTTTTTGTTGAGTACTTCATACTGAATGAAGTTTTGTTGAAATTTTAATTTCAAGACAAAACAAAATGCCATGCTTGACGGCAGAAAGGATGTATCTGATTAAAATAGATGCATCACTTCATTTATTAAGAATCCGCCTAAAGCGAACTCTATAAATATTGTTCAGCATGACATCGATGTCAAAGTAGATTTTTGGGTAATTTATTTTACTTCCACCAACTCCACATCAAATATTAAGGTTGCTTTTTGAGGGATAACTGGAGGATGTCCTTGTTCACCGTAACCCAACTCATGAGGGATAATAAATTGAGCTTTCTCCCCTACCTTTAATAAAGCAATACCTTCATCCCACCCTTGTATAACGTGTCCTTGACCTAAAGGAAAGGTAATTGGTTGTCCTCTTTCTAAAGAAGAATCAAACAAACTTCCGTCTTCTAAAAACCCAGAATAATGAACCGATACCATTTTGTTATTAGCGGCTTGTTCTCCATTAGTAGTTCTTACTTTAACATATTTTAATCCACTATCTGTAGTAAACACCTCTTTTTCTGTTATATCTACTGGTTTTGGGGCTTCTTTTATTCCTAGTAATTCTATTTCAAAAATTAATGTTTCATTTGGACCTATAACTCCTCCAGCTCCTTGTTCTCCATAAGCTAATTCTGCAGGTATAGTAAACGTAGCTTTATCTCCAACTTTTAATAGCGCTACTCCTTCATCCCATCCTTGGATTACTTGTCCAACACCCAATTGAAAAGAAAAAGATTGTCCTCTTGAAACTGAACTATCGAAAACTGCTCCATTAGTTAATTTACCTGTATAATGCACCTCTACTTTATCTCCTACTTGAGGAGTATCTCCACTACCTTTATGTGTGATTACGTATGATAATCCTGATGCTGTTTTAATTGTTTCTTGCATTGTTTTATAAATTAGTTTTAGCAAAAAAAATCAGTTTCGAAATATCGAAACTGATTTTTTTATTATGGTATTACTTAAAAGTATTATTGATTGATTTTGATTAATTCTACTTCAAAAATCAAAGGCATATAAGGCTTGATAGGCCCTTGTCCTCCTTGTGGAGCATTTGCGCCATAAGCCAACTCTTGAGGAATAAAGAATTTATATTTTGCTCCTTCTTTCATTAATTGAACTCCTTCTGTCCATCCTTTAATTACTTGATTTAAACCAAAAGAAATCGATTGTCCACGATCAACAGAACTATCAAAAACAGTTCCATCAGGAGTGGTTCCGTGGTAATGTACCTCTACATTAGATGTTGCTGTTGGTTGGTTTCCTGTTCCTTCTTTTAAAACAATATACTGTAACCCACTAGCTGTTGTAATAACTCCTGGCTTTGTTTTGTTTTCAGCTAAGAATTTTTCTCCTTCTGCTTTTGCATTTTCATACTTCTTTGCTTCTTCTGCTTGAGCTTGTTGCTGTTTTTTCTGAAAATAGCCCCCTACTATTTGTTGTGTTTGACTTGCTTGCAACAATGCATTGGTGTCCGATTCCAATGCAGCTTTCAACCCTGCACGTACAACATCGTTATTCCCTTCAGCAAATTCTTTTTTCAAATTTTCCCCAAAACTAAATCCTATTGCATAGCTTACTGAATCTATTTCGTTTTTCAACTCAACTTTAGCTGTAGTTTCTTCTTTTCCTTTTTTACTCTTTTTTTTCTTTTGAGCTATAGCATCAACACTTACAAAAGTAAACACCAATACTAAACTCAATAGTTGAACAATTTGTTTATTCATAGTTATTTTAATTAGTTATTTATTTTAATTAACTCTACTTCAAATACCAATGGCATAAACGGTTTAATTGGCCCTTGTCCTCCTTGTGGTGGATTAGCTCCATATGCCAATTCTTGAGGAATAAAAAATTTATATTTAGCACCTTCCTTCATTAACTGAACACCTTCTGTCCATCCTGGTATTACTTGATTTAAACCAAAAGAAATAGGCTCTCCTCTGTCAACTGAACTATCAAATACAGTGCCATCAGGAGTCGTTCCATGATAATGTACCTTTACGTTAGATGTAGCAATTGGTTGGTTACCTGTACCTGCTTTTAAAACTACATATTGTAATCCACTAGCAGTTACCTGAACTCCTTCTTTTGATTTGTTATCTTCTAAAAAAGCTTCTCCTTGAGCTTTTACATCACCATACATGGCTTCATTCTCTTGTTGTTGTTTCGCCATTTCTTCCATCTGTCTTTTTTGAGAGTATGCTTGAATAACTCCTTGCGCTTCTTCTGTAGAAACCAATAGATCTGCAGAATCCAATACATCTCTAAAACCTTGAAGGTAAGCATCCATATTTCCTTCAGAAAACTGCTGACTTAATCCATTTGCAGAATTCACTCCAATGGCATAACTCACTGAATCAATATTGTTAGTTAAAGTTATTTTTCCTTTCTCGTCTCCAGCATTATTACACGCTAACAAAATAAGTGATGTTGCTACTGCTGTTAATGTTACTTTTTTCATTTTTTTCTAAAATTATTTTACGTTTATTATTTCTAAATCATATATCACTGTGGTGTAAGGAGGAACTATTCCTGTGGAAGAACCCTCCTCTCCAAAAGCGAGTTGCGAAGGTATGATAATTTTTGCTTTTTCTCCTTTTCTCATTCCTTTTAATGCAATTTCTAATCCTTTAATTACCTGATCAGGTGTTCCATAAGTCAATTTAAAAGATTGTTTTAAATCATCGAACTGAAGGTAATTGGTAAATGTTGCCTTATATTTTATGCGTGTTTCACTACCTGAAACAATAGGCTTCCCCTCTCCTTTTTGTTGAGGAATCACATATATCCCCCCTTTTTTTTGTTTAGAGGTTACCTTATTTTCTTTTAAGTATTTCTCTAAAATAATATGTTCCTTCATTTCTTCATCAATACCCGTTAACATTTCATCATAAAAATGATGCACCTTAATGAATACCCTTAGATATTTTCCTTCAACAGGCAATACAGACAGTCCTGGGAATTGGGACTTAAAAAAAGTTGGAGTTACCATAAAGACAGCACTATCTCCCTCATTTAAATACGTTAATAAGTTTCCAAATGGGTCTTCTTTTCCGATAATGTTTTGCTTGTAATTACGATAGACCACTTTGTCTTTATTCAACACTATAATATCTGCACTAGCAAAATTTTTAGCGTTTTGCACAACTTCTTCTTCAAAAGAGAGAAGTTTCATGTAATTTCCATCTCCCAAACGTTTAAAGTCAGGAAAGGGGTTTTCACAAGAAAAAAAGAGACCTAACAATGAAGCAATAAAAATTATTTTTTTCATGTTTATTCCTCTTCCTATTTTACTTGTACCAATTCTATATCATAAACAATTGTAGAACGAATAGGGATCTTTTTTAAATCTCCTGCTAAGCCATGTGCTAAATGGGAAGGAATAATTACAATTGCTTTATCCCCTTGATACATTAACTGAATAGCTTCATGTAAACCTGATTCAGCATAATCTTCTCCAACAAGTAATTCTTCAGGTTTTCCTCCCGTTGAATAACAAGTATCCCCATTTAATAAAGTAACTTGGTAATTAATTACCGCTCTTTTTCCTAACTCTCCTTTTATGATTTGATCTCCTTTATGATAAATTGAATACCTTAACCCTGTTCCTGTTGCTATTACACTCAATTCTTTTTGTTTGATATAAGCTTCTATTTGCTGTGACTCCATTTCTGTCGCCTTAATATTTGCTTCCAATAAAGCTTCTTGTATTTCTTTTAGAGATGGTTGCTTCACTTCTTGTTCTTCTGAGCAAGAAATAAAAACAGTAAATAGTAAAAAAGCGATTGTATTTCTAACCGACATAAATTAACTGGTTAATGCTGATTTATAACATTGTATCACTTCTTCCAATTTTGCAATTGTTTCTTCAAGGGTTAATAATGAACGTCCACCCGATGCATAGATATGCCCTCCTCCATCAAAATTTTCACTAGCCAATTCATTGACATAAAAATTCCCTTTAGAACGAAAAGACATGCTAATATCATTTTCTTTTTCAGTAATTAAGGTAGAAAATTTTATTCCTTCTATTGATAATGGATAATTAACCAACCCTTCAGTATCTCCTTTTTGAAAATTATATTTCTTCAGCTCCTCTTGAGAGAGCGATATGTAAGCTGCATTGAGTTCTGGAAAAACTTTCATTTTTTCAGTCAGCGCATATCCCAATAACTGTAATCTGTTCATCGAGTACGTATCATAAACCCATTCATGTATTTGAGAACCATCAACACCTAAATCAATTAAATGAGCAATGATTTGGTGTGTTTTTGAAGTGGTTGAAGGGTAACGAAAAGAACCTGTATCTGTCATTATTCCACAATAAATACAAGATCCGATGATTTCATCTAACCTGTCTAATTCTCCTAATTTTTCTATCAACTCATATACTAATTGAGATGTAGAACAAGCATCTGTATCTACCACATAATAATCCGCAAACTCCTGTGGGTTTTGATGATGGTCAATCACTATTTTTTTTGCAGATGAAGCAGCGACAGGTAATGATAAATCTCCAATCCTTGAAAGCCCATTATAATCCAATGCAAAAATAAGGTCTGCTGCTTTTATAATCGATATCACTTCCTCTTCTTGTTTGTCGTAGTGTAGAATTTTTTCTACTCCCTCCATCCAATTTAAAAATTGAGGGAATGCATCAGGAACAACAACTGTTACTTTCTTCCCCAATTTCTTCAAGAAATGAAACAAAGCTAATGAAGAACCAATAGCATCGCCATCAGGAGATTTGTGAGTAGTTATAACAATGTTATTCGCCTCACTTAGTATGGTTTTAATTTCATTCATTCTTTTAAAATAAAAAGCCCCCGAATTCCTTCGGGGGCTAAATTAATTATAAATATTGTTTTAAAATCCAGTTCCGTAAAACCCTGTAATTGGTGTGGTCATATGTTCTACCAAAATCCCTACACATCCCATCTCTCCTGATTTTATTAATTTAGTTTTTGACCCAGTACCTCCAGATCCAGAACCAGGAACAGATATTTCTATTGTTAATCTTCTTGTTGATTCAACACTAAACTCTATCTCTGTAGCGTAATTATCTGCACTATTGTCATACAACAATTCCTTCACTCTTTCTTCAACTAATTTTGTTTCTTTACTCACCACCTCTACTTCTCCTCCTGTTTCCACTTTCCCTGCGCCTTCACAATCATAACACATTTCTCCATCATTATCTCCTTTTCCGTTACAGGCAGTACATTTTTTATACTCATTCTCCATGGATTTCGTTTCTATTACTTTTTCTACTTTCTTTTTTACTGTTTCATATATCTTAAATTCTACTTGAGAACCTAGGTTTTGATCCATACATAAAGAAATCCTGTAATCTTGTCCTTTATACACAACAATACTTAACTCAGAAGTTTGTCCTTTAGAAAACAAGGCACTCTTTGATTGCCCATTCAATTTAAACATTTCATTATCAGAAGTATAACAATAACTTGAATGAAAATTATTACAATACTGCCCAAAAGAAAATATCGGTGTTGAAATGATAGCTACTGCGAAAATTATTTTATTGAGATGTTGTTTCATTTTGTAATCTTTTAAAATATAAATTAAGCTTCTGTATTAACAATATTGTTTCTTATTTCACTCACTTTTGCTTTAATAGCATTGAATTGATCTTCAGTAATCTTAATAGAAGAACCTCCTCCAAGCACCATTTTTCCATTTTCTTTTTTCTTTAATGAAATTCCTGAGCCTGAACTCTCTTCACTCAAAGTTGCATAAGTTGCTTCTAATTCTCGCAAAGATGTCAATAACTGGCTTACATCAGCATTATCACTATATTTCCCTAAATAGTCCAATAAATTTTCCAATGTTAATTTCTGATCTGCTAATCGCTCTATAGCTGCTTTATCTTTTTTGTAATTCGCTGAATTAGCAACTACATAAACTGTTTCTATCCAACCCGCAACAGCAATAATTCCTAATTTATCGCCCTGTTCATTTTTTTCTAAATATTCAACCACAGAAAAATAAGAACTGTTTGTTACAGAAACTAGAGAATCAACATTGTCTAGACTACCTTGTATCCTTTCCAATAAGGCTTTATCAAAAGCAGAAGAAATTCCAATTTGATCAGCTAACTTTTGGATAGTTCCAAAATATTTAATGGTTTTATCAAATTCTTCGAAGGAAGCTGTGTAAGCTAAATCTGCAGAATAAATCCCAAAATTTAATGCTTGACGGTTAGGGGTAACATATTTGTCTGCGTTCTGTATAGGGTTTAACAACTCTCCATTAAACGCTAATCCACTTTCTTTAATAAAACCAAACATTTCATCTGGTGAAGGGATTTGATAATAAGTTTCGTTTCCTTGTTGTTCTTCAACTGGCGCTTCTACTACTTCTTCCATTTTCTCAACATCATCATTTCCTCCGCAGGAAGTAAACATTACCAAAGGAAAACTAATTAATAATGCTAATGCTAATTTTGATTGCTTCTTCATAACGATTGATAAAAGTTTTGTTTAACAAAAATATAAATATTTTGCTTTAAAAAAAGGATGACAGTAAAACTAAATTAGGTTCCTCCTTATTTTGTCCTTTATGCTCCTCGGTTTTCGGTATTAAAAGAAATTAAAAATAATCCAGAAAAAGTAATCAATCCGTTTAGTATTAAAATTTCAAATCCAAAATGATAGCCATTAAATAATGCTGTAGAATACATGTTTAAGAAGTAGCAAATTAATGGAGAAACAACACAGACAATAGGCACAAAAATATCTTTTACCTTTCTTTTTAATAATAAACCAAAGGCATACAAGCCTAATAAAGGACCATAAGTATAAGTTGCTGCTTTAAATATATCACTAATTACACTTTCCTTATTTATCCCACTAAAAATAAGAATTACCACAAACAAAACAGAAGAAACCAGCACATGAACTATTTTTCGAAGTTTAATTTTTTTTGATTCTTCTTTATTTTTTATGTCTAAAAAATCAACACATACCGAAGTCGTTAATGCTGTTAACGCTGAATCAGCACTAGAGTAAGCTGCAGCAACTAAACCTAATATAAAGAAAACACCCGCAACGGCATTTAAATGTTGGGTAGCAATTAGCGGGAAGAGGTTATCTGTTTTTTCAGGTATTGTTATTCCGTTCTTATTAGCATAAATAAATAGTAAAGCCCCTAACACTAAAAATATGACATTCACAACAATCAATACTAAACTGAACGAAAACATATTTTTTTGTCCTTCCTTAATGTTTTTACAACTCAAATTCTTTTGCATCATGTCTTGGTCTAAACCTGTCATAACAATAGCCAAGAATACTCCACTCAAAAACTGTTTTACAAAATGCCGCTTGTCGTTCCAATCATCAAAAAAGAATGTCTTTGAATATTCACTTTCTTTAACTTCTTGTATAACTCCAGAAAAAGTCAATCCCATTTCAGCACTAATTACATAAACAGCAATACCAACCGATACCAGCATAAAAAAAGTTTGCAAAGTGTCTGTCCAAACAATAGTCTTTATACCTCCTCTATAAGTATATAGCCATATTAATAAAATGGTTACTAAAACAGTCATCCAAAACGGAACACCGTAATTTTCAAAAAGTATAATCTTATCAAAAACTAAATATTGTAATACTTGTGCCACCAAAAACAAGCGAAAGGATGCTCCAATTGTTCTTGACAATAGAAAAAAAGATGCTCCTGTTTTGTATGAATAAAAGCCGAAACGTTCCTCTAGATATGTATAGATAGAAGTTAATTGTAAACGATAATACAAAGGCATTAAAACGGTTGCAATAACTGCATAACCAACAAAATAACCCAATACCATTTGCAGGTACGAAAATTGACTACTTTCTACCCATCCAGGAACAGAAATAAATGTGACTCCTGATAACGAAGCTCCAATCATCCCAAATGCTACCAAATACCATGGAGATTGATGCCCTCCAATAAAAAAAGTATCGTTATTTGCTCCTTTTGATGTAATAAGAGAAATAACTACCAACAAAAAAAAGTAGCCTAGGATAAATAAAACAATAGTAAATGGAGACATATGTTATGATTTGTTTAAAACAAAAATGTATAAAATTCTTCGTTTTAATAACTTCCGTTGTATTTTTGATAAACAATTAAATGTTGACAGGTTTCACACTCTAAAGCTTATTCTTAATCTATATGCAACAAATCACATCAAATAGTTTCAATAATGCTGTTGAAAAACTTTCTTCTTTACCAGGAATAGGAAATAAAACTGCTCTCCGATTAGTTTTACAACTACTTAATAAAAACAAAGATGATTTGCATTCTTTTGGTAAAGCGTTTATTGATCTTTCAGAACAGATTGAGTATTGTAATAATTGCTACAACATTTCCGACACTGATACCTGCAGCATATGTGCCAACCCTAAAAGGAGCGATGAAATAATCTGTGTGGTAGAAAATATTTTAGATGTAATTGCTATTGAAAATACTCATCAATTTAATGGTAAATACCATGTTCTAGGAGGTATCATTTCCCCTATGGAAGGCATTGGTCCAAGTGACATCAACATTAAAGAATTAATTGAACGAATTGAGCAACAACAACCTTCAGAGTTAATTATGGCTTTAAGTACTACTATGGAAGGTGATGCTACTAATTTTTATATCTACAAGAAACTAATCCATACAGACATTAATATTACAACTATTGCCAGAGGGATAGGCATTGGTGATGAAATTGAATATACAGATGAGCTAACATTAGGGAGGTCCATTGTTAATCGAGTACCTTTTAAAAATACCCTCTCATTGAAATAATGAAGCTCTCCATTATCATAGTTAACTATAACGTACAGTATTTTTTGGAACAATGCTTGGCATCTGTTTTTAAAGCAATTCAGCATGTTGAAGCAGAAGTATTTGTTGTTGATAATAATTCTACTGATCAATCAGTCAAAATGGTGATTGAAAAATTCCCTGAAGCTAAACTAATTGCTAATAAAAGTAATACTGGTTTTTCTAAAGCAAATAATCAAGCCATTGAACAATCAAAAGGGGAATATGTATTATTATTAAATCCTGACACCGTAGTGGAAGAAGATACTTTTAAGGAATGTATCGCTTTTATGGATAAGCATCCAAAAGCAGGCGGCTTAGGTGTTAAAATGATTGATGGCAATGGCGTTTTTTTACCAGAGTCAAAAAGAGGCTTACCCACTCCTTCAGTATCCTTTTATAAAATTTTTGGATTATCTACGCTTTTTCCCAAGTCTAAGAAGTTCGCTAAATACCATTTAGGTTTTTTGGATGAAGATGAAATCAATGAAGTAGAAGTATTATCTGGAGCGTTTATGTTAATGAGAAAAAGCGTTTTAGATAAAATTGGATATTTAGATGAAGCTTTTTTTATGTACGGAGAAGATATTGATTTATCTTACCGAATAATCCAAGCAGGGTACAAAAATTACTACTTTCCAAAAGCTAAAATTATTCATTACAAAGGAGAAAGCACAAAAAAAGGAGACATCAATTATGTGTTTGTTTTTTACAACGCTATGATTATTTTCTCTAAAAAACATTTTGCTAAAAAAGCTAAAGTATTTTCTATTTTTATTAATGTAGCCATTTACTTAAGAGCTTTCATGGCTATTCTTTTTCGATTCTTTTCTCGAATAAAATTATTTTTGATTGATGTTATCTTAATACTGCTTGGTTTAGCTTTCTTTAATTACATTAAGCCTTATTTAGGATTTCCGAACCAGCTTATTCTTCCATCTAACTTACTTAACATTTCCTCCGTATTATTCTCAATCGTTGCCGGTATTTTATTAATGAATGGATACAAGAAACCTGTGAGTATAAAAAAAACATTTTTTGGGATAGGAATCGGTGCTATATTATTTGCTACAATTAATTTAGTTTTTCCTAGCTCCCATTCTTTTTCCTATAAATACATTTTTAGTATTCTAATTACTGTATTTACCTTAATCCCCATCAGTAGAATTGTACTCCACTATTTTAATCAGATTGCTTTAAAAAAAGGAAATAAAAAAATCATCCTAATTGCTGGTTCTGTTTCATTTAAAGAAAAAATAAGTCAATTGAACAGCGACTTAATCCTTGTAAAAGAAAATAATATATCGGAAAAAGGTGCTACTAATCATTATGTTGGAAAATTATCTCAAATTCCAGATTTAATAGAAATATACGATGTAAATGAAGTGATATTTTCTTCTGAAAACATTTCTTATAAAGACATCATTTTAAAAATGTCTCTTTCTAAAAATAAGTTGATTGATTATAAAATTTCACTGAACAATGATTTAATCATTGGTAGTCAATCTATTTTTAAAATAAACCAAGTTCATTAATATATTTTAAACAAACTGATTATCAGTAATTTATTTTATTGTAAATTCGTAACAGTAAGAAATACTCCAATTATCAAAAACAAAGGTTAATGAATATTTTTAAACTTATTTTAATACCATTAGTTGTACTTAGCATAAATCCTTTTTTTGCTCAAAAAATTTCAATTGGTCCTGAGGTTGGAATTAACCTTATCCCTATTGAAAAATCAGCTCTCGGAAACAATTATCAGTTAGGGTACTATTTTGGATCTCAGGTTAAATATTATTTTTCTGAAAATTTTGCTTTAAGTAGTGGTTTATTTGCTACACAAAAAAAGAAAAGCTATTCACATATAGATACAACCACTACAGCAGATCCCTTTGCGGGTGCGATAAGTGAATTCATGAACCCTGAAGGCTCTCCACCTGGAGGAGGTACAGAGGAAGCAGATGTTTATAACACGACAAATGGAGTAGCTTCTGAACTGTATTTACAACTTCCTATACTAGCAAACTACGAATATAAAAAAATTAACTTTTATGCTGGACCATACACTAGCATCTTGCTCAATGCTAACCGAAAAGAAGTCTATGAATCTGAATCTACCGCAATCGATATCTCTACGTTTATCCCTTCAGAATACAGTGCTTTAGAGGGCTTATTAAATGGTTTAACAAATAACGACCCTGAATCTGCTTCATATAGTTCAATTGATGGATTAGCCACTATAGACGTTGGAGTTATTGGAGGTATAGGCTATCGAATTGATAAATTAAACTTTAATTTAATGTATTCTTACGGTTTTTTAGACTATCGAAAAGACAAAAAAAACAACTCTACAGATCCTCACCAATTAGTTCAGTTTTCCATTGCATATCTATTTAATATAAAGATCAAACAAAAAAAAGATAGCGAAAAGGAAATCAATAGTTCTGAAAGTAATCTTGGGCATAAAAAACATAAAAACAAGTACGATTTAGGAATCAAATAATTTCTCCTTGATTTATATGAGGTAACTCAATATTTGTCATAACTTTGCTCATGTATTTTAACCTTTAAAGCGTGTAAACCATGTCAAAAGTTCATAATTTCAGTGCAGGCCCTAGTATCCTGCCCCAAGAAGTAATAAAAAAAGCATCAGAAGCTATTCTTAATTTCAATAACCTAAACCTATCATTAATAGAAATATCCCACAGAAGTAAAGATTTTGTGGCAGTGATGGATAATGCTGTTGCTTTAGTTAAAGAGTTATTAGAAGTACCTGAAGGATATTCCGTTTTGTTTTTACAAGGAGGAGCAAGTACAGGCTTTTTAACTACTGTTCTTAATTTCATGAAAGAAAATGGGAATGCTGCATACCTAAATACTGGAGCATGGTCTAGAAACGCTATTAAAGAAGCTACCGCTTTTGGAGAAGTAACTGTTGTTGCCTCCTCAGAGGATAAGAACTTTAATTATATCCCTAAAGGATATAGTATTCCTGATGGCATGGACTACTTCCACATAACGACCAACAATACTATATTTGGAACTCAGATTAAAAATATTCCAACACCAAAAAATACCCTTTTAATTGCCGATATGTCTTCTGATATTTTCAGTAGAAAAATAAATGTAAGTGATTATGCTATGATTTATGCTGGAGCTCAAAAAAATATGGGACCGGCTGGAACTACGTTGTATATTATTAAAGATGAATTACTGGGAAAAACAGGCAGAACAATTCCTACTATGCTAGATTTAAGAACACATATTAAATAGGAATCCATGTTTAATACACCTCCTGTGTTT
>JAGFIT010000048.1 GCA_024103385.1 Vicingus serpentipes | reverse complement strand
ATAAGATGTACAGATGGTTTTGATTATAAAGTAAGTAGTAATGAAGTGTTGCTTGTTGGTGATGATAATAAGTATAATTACATTTTAGATAATGAGGAGTTAATAAAGAAAATATCCCCTCAGTTAAATACTAAAAAAAAAGGGTATCAACCAACAGGTGTCTTGTCTAGGTACTTACAATCAGCAAAATATAGTTGTGAAGCTACATTAGAAATAGATTTGCATTTGGAGGAATTGGTAGAATTTCCTCAGAAACTAGAGGATTGGCAAAAGCTACACACACAAATGCAGCATGTTAAGAAATGTTTAAATGCTGCCTTGGATAAGAAAATTCAAAAAATAGTTTTCATTCATGGAGTAGGTACGGGAGTTTTAAAGATGGAAATCCGTAATTATTTAGCTGATTTTTCCAACTTAATTGTTAAAGATGCAGATTTTCGAGAATACGGAATGGGAGCAACAGAAGTAATAGTTAAGTATTAAAGTAGTATTTTTGTAGGACAAATCGTTCTATCGCTGCGTCCCGATCCCGATATCTATCGGGATTGGGGTCGGAGAGGAAAGTCTGGACAGCAAAGAGTACTCAACCTAGTGAAAGCTAGGGTGCCCCGAAAGAAACTTCGGGACAACAGATAGTGCAACAGAAAGTAAACCGTCCCGATAGCTATCGGGATAAGGGTGAAACGGTGAGGTAAGAGCTCACCAGTTACAAAAGTAATTTTGTAAGCTAGGCAAACCTTTGAGGCTGAAAAATCAAATAAACCAAGAATTGAGGGTTACTCGCCCAATCTTGGAGGGTAGATTGTTAGAGGGTAAGGGTAACTTTACTCCTAGATAAATGATAGGACTCGACAGAATCTGGCTTATAGATTTGTAAATTTTAGTCCCGACCGAATCATTCGGAATCGGGACTATTTTTTTATACTTTTTGTTAATAACTTGTTTATTCAACTATTTAATTTAGCTTTGTACTTTATTAACAGCCAAAATATTGGTGCAGAGCAATTCTTTAGTGATTATGTCCCGCTAAATAAGTTCTATGCCGATAAGGTGTAAAACATATAAGCGATGACATTTAAAGAATTAGATCTTAATGCTAACATATTAAGAGCCGTAGAAGAGTTAGGTTTTGAAAAACCTTCTGAAATCCAAGAAAAAGCAATACCAACGTTATTAACATCTGAAAGAGATTTAGTTGGGTTAGCACAAACTGGTACTGGAAAAACAGCCGCTTTTGGCTTGCCACTTATTCAAAACATTGATACTGAATTTAGAGCAATACAAGGACTAATACTTTGTCCTACCCGAGAATTGTGTATGCAAATTACCAAAGAGTTACAAGCCTATGCAAAATACTCAGAAGGGGTTAAGATTGTTGCGGTTTATGGTGGAGCTGCAATTAGTGATCAAATTAGACAAATAAAAAAAGGAGTTAATATTATCGTTGGGACTCCAGGAAGAACCATTGATTTAATGGAGCGGAAAGTGATGAAATTTGATACTGTTTCAACCGTAGTGTTGGATGAGGCAGATGAAATGTTGAATATGGGCTTTAAGGAAGACATTAATAGAATATTAAAAGGAACTCCAGCATTCAAAAAAACATGGTTGTTTTCTGCAACAATGCCTAAAGAAGTAGAGCGTATTGCTAAAAACTATATGGATGATCCTTTTACGGTAACTGTGGGAACTAAAAATAGTTCAGCGGCTAATATTGAACATAAATATTGTTTAGTAAAAGGAAGAGATCAATATCATGCGTTAAGAAGGTTTATAGATTACTCTCCAGAAATGTTTGGTATTGTTTTTTGTAGAACAAGAAGAGAAACAAAAGAAATAGCAGATCGCTTAATGGCTGATGGATGTAATGCAGATGCATTACATGGAGACCTATCTCAAGCACAACGGGATAGTGTGATGAATAAATTCAGAAAAAGAACATTGAAAGTATTGGTAGCAACAGATGTTGCAGCAAGGGGAATTGATGTGGATGATGTAACGCATGTTTTTCATGTTGATTTACCAGATGAGATAGAAAGTTACACACACCGAAGTGGAAGAACGGCAAGAGCAGGAAAATCAGGAGTTTCAATAGCATTAGTTAGTCCTGCAAAAGCAAGAAGGATTAAATTAGTAGAGAAACAAATAGGAAAACCATTGGAGTTAGTGAAAGCTCCGTCAGGACAAGATATTTGTGGGATGCAATTAATGAAGATGATTAAAAATGTTCATGATGTGGAAGTAAATGAAAAAGGAATAGCTCCATTTTTAGCCCAAATTCATGAAGAGTTAAAAGATTTTTCAAAAGAAGATATTATTGAACGATTTGTTTCTGTTGAATTTAACAGATTTCTAAAAACTTACGAAAAAGCAGGAGATATTAATTTAGAGCCTAGTAAATCTAAAGATAGACCTGAAAGAGATGGAGGAAGAAACAGAAGAGGAGATAGAGATAGTGAACAAAACTCTAAAAGGGTATTTATTAATGTAGGAAAGATAGATGGCTTTGAGAATAAAGGACAACTATTAGGCTTCTTATGTAATCAATCAGGAATAGATGGAGGAAGTGTAGGTAAAATTGATTTGTTTGATAGTTTTACATTTGTAGGTGTCGAAGATGGTGTGGGGGAAAAATTGATAAACTCAATGAATGGAAAAAATATAGAGAATAGAGACATTCGTGTAGAGTTTTCTAAAGATAAACTAAGAAACGAAAGAGGGGGAGGAGAAAGAAGAAGTACTCGAAGTGGCAGTGTTAATAGTAGTGCCAATAGAAGAAGTAATGACAGAGGGAGTAGAGAAGGGGGAGACCGAAATTTTAAGGAAAGAAGAAAAAGAAGATAAAATTGAAAATAAAAAAACCAGCTATTTAGCTGGTTTTTTTATTTGAGAATTTATAGGATTAGTTTTCTATTAGTGTTTCACTGTTTAATTGAACAGCCAATAATGTATTTTTCAATAATGAAGCGATTGTCATTGGTCCAACACCACCAGGTACTGGAGATATGAAAGCGCACTTAGGTGCTACTTCATCGTATTTAACATCCCCTAATAGTTTAAATCCTGACTTTCTAGAAGCATCATCAATTCTGTGAATACCTACATCAATTACAGTAGCACCTTCTTTAACCATATCAGCAGTAACAAACTCGGGTTTTCCAATAGCTACAATTAAGATGTCTGCAGACTGAGTAATTTCTTTTAAGTTTTGAGTTCTACTATGAGTAAGTGTTACGGTGCTGTTACCAGGATAAGTGTTGCGAGCCATCAATACACTCATTGGGGAACCTACAATATGGCTTCTTCCAATAACTACACAGTGTTTTCCTTCAGTAGGAATGTTGTAATGCGCTAACATTTGAATAATTCCATAAGGAGTAGCGGGTAAGAAGCTAGGTAAGTCTAATAACATTTTTCCTAAGCTTACAGGATGAAAACCATCTACATCTTTTTCAGGAGCAATAGCTTCAGTTACTTTTTGTTCGTCAACATGTTTAGGTAGCGGTAGTTGAACAATAAAACCATCAATATCAGGGTTGTTGTTTAACTTGTCTATTTCTGCTAATAAATCAGCCTCACTAATGTCAGCAGGTAACTTTACCAATGTGGATCCAAAACCAACTTTTTCACAAGCTTTTACTTTAGCATTAACATATGTTCTACTAGCCCCATCATCACCAACTAAAACAGCAGCTAAATGAGGTATTTTTCCTCCACTTGTTTTTATTTTTTGAACTTCTGTAGCAATTTCTTCTTTTATTTTATTGGAAACTTCTGTTCCACTTACAATTGTTGGTTCCATAATTTTGGTTTTTAGTTTGTAGTGTTTGGTTTATAGTGTTTTGTCTTAACCAATTTATCTCTTCGGCATATTTTTCATCATTTGAGCCATTTTCTTTTTATCACCCATCATGCGCATCATTTTACTAGTCTGCTCAAATTGTTTAATTAATTTATTAACGTCTTGTATAGAAGTTCCACTACCATCAGCAAGTCTTTTTCTTCTACTTCCGTTAATTATTTTAGGTTGAGAACGTTCTAGGGGTGTCATAGAATGAATGATGGCTTCAATTCCCTTAAAAGCATCATCATCAATATCCATATTTTTCATGGCTTTACCAACACCAGGAATCATTCCCATTAAATCCTTTACATTTCCCATTTTTTTAATTTGACCAATTTGGTCCATAAAGTCATTAAAATCGAATTGGTTTTTGGCTATTCTTTTTTGAAGTTTCCTAGCTTTTTCTTCATCATATTGTTCTTGCGCACGTTCTACTAAACTTACAACGTCCCCCATGCCTAATATTCGGTCAGCCATACGCTCAGGGTAGAAAACATCTAACGCTTCCATTTTTTCTCCTGTACCAACAAACTTAATTGGTTTATCAACAACAGAACGAATAGATAGTGCAGCACCACCTCGAGTATCACCATCTAATTTGGTTAAAACAACCCCATTAAAATCAAGTCGGTCGTTAAAGGTTTTCGCTGTATTCACAGCATCTTGACCAGTCATGGCATCTACAACGAATAACGTTTCTTGAGGAGAAACCGCTTTTTTTACTTCCTCAATTTCATTCATCATTTGCTCATCTACAGCTAAACGACCAGCAGTATCAATAATTACCACATTGTTTCCTTTGCTTTTAGCCTCAGCAATTGCTTTTTTAGCAATATCAACAGGGTTCTTGTTTTCTTTGTCTGACCATACATTCACGCCAATTTGTTCTCCCAAAACATGTAATTGGTCAATTGCAGCAGGACGATACACATCACCAGCTACTAATAAAGGATTCTTCCCTTTCTTGGTTTTGAGATGTAAGGCTAGTTTACCAGAAAATGTCGTTTTACCAGATCCTTGTAGTCCAGATATCAAAATAACAGTAGGGTTTCCTTGAAGGTTGATATCTACCATTCCTCCCCCCATTAATTGAGCTAACTCGTCATGGGTAATTTTTACCATTAACTGATTGGGAGATAAAGAATTGATTACATTTTGCCCTAGTGCTTTTTCTTTAACGGTGTCGGTAAATTGTTTTGCAACCTTGTAGCTTACATCGGCATCTAACAATGCTTTTCGTATTTCTTTAACGGTTTCGGCAACGTTGATTTCTGTTACTTGTCCTTGTCCCTTTAAAACTTTAAAGGCTCTCTCTAACTTATCAGATAAACTATCAAACATGAATTACTCGTTTTTTTTATTTTTTTGAGGAGTCACAAATTTAACTCAAAAAATGTGTTCAAAAAATTATTTGGGAATTTTAAATGGAATTTACTTTCAGGGATTGAAGTTTAATGAATACATACAAAACTTTTCAAAAAATGACCATTAATCACTCAAAAGCGACCGTTAAATAAATAATTGGTAAATATTTAGGAGTGTAATACTTAATTGTTTTACATTGCGTGCCATAAAATTATTATTATGAGAATCAGATTGTTTTTTAGTCTATTAATCAGTATTAGTAGTGTTTCAGCTCAAGATATGTCAAATTTTGAGATACTTAAGTCTAAAGGCGATGTGCCTAATGAATTTAATAAATCTTCAGCACTAAAGGTAAAGGAAGATATCAAAGCGGTTTCAAAAGAGCAAAACAGAACAGACCAGAAAGCAGAAAAATTATTTGCACTAGAAAGTAATTACCTTATTGACGGAATGCTGGAAAGTGGAATGGTACTTTATAATGATGAGTTAAGTTCTTATGTGTCTAGGGTAGCTGATGAAGTTTTAAAAGTTAATAAAGAGCTGAGAAGTAATTTAAGATTTTACGTTCTTAAATCTCAAGCGGTTAATGCTTTTGCAACAGATAGAGGGACTATATTTATTACTATTGGTTTATTGGCCCAAATAGAAAATGAGGCTCAATTAGCTTTTGTTTTGTCTCATGAAATAGTTCACTTTCAGAACAAACATGCTAAAACAGGGTTTGTCGAAAATAAAAGGATAGAGCAAGGAAGAGGAGAGTACAAGAGAACAAGGTGGAATAAAGAAATTAGTAAAAATAAATACTCTAAAGAATTAGAGTTAGAAGCTGACATTGAAGGGGTAAAAATATATTTAGATACAAAATATAGTTTAAAGGAAGTTAGTTCAGTGTTTAATGTGCTGCAATATGCTCATTTGCCTATTGAAGATATAGCTTTTGATAGTACTTATTTTAATAATGGTTTTTTTGTTTTACCTGAAAATTTAAATAAGAAAGAAATAAAAGCAATACAAGCAATTGATGATGAAGATGATGAAAGTCATACTCATCCTAACATTAATAAAAGAAGGGCTGTAATGTCAGATGAGTTAGAGGGTAAATCAAATGAGGGGAGACTTGATTTTATTGTTTCAGAAAAAGATTTTTACCGAATACAATCACTAGCAAGGTTTGAGTTATCTTATTTATATACTAAAGATAGAATGTATGGAGAAGCTATATACAATAGCTATGTATTACTTAAAAAGAGCCCAAACAATGAATTCTTAAAAATTAACATTGCCTATTCGCTTTATGCTCTTTCAAAATATAAGAATGAAGGGAAAATACATAGCGTTTTAACTGACTATGATGACGTTGAAGGAGAATCTCAACGGGTATATTATCTGTTTGATGAGATGGATAAGAAAACATTAAATACTCTTGCTGTAAAATATTTATGGGAGTTAAAATCTACAATTAAGGAGAATACATTTTTAGATGCGGTTGCAAAAAATGCAGTAAAAGAGTTGTTACTAGAGTCTGGTGCTCGAAAATCAGATTACAGAAAGAAGTACCCTGAGAATAAAGATGGAAATATAGCTGTAGAAACTGATGATGGAGAGGAGAGTAAATATGATAAAATTGTAAAAATCAAAGATGACTCTGAAGGTTATTTAAAATATGCATTTGTTGATTTATTTAAAAATGAAGAGTTTGCTGATTTAATGAGTAAGTATGAAAAAGAATATGTAAAAGAAGCAAAAGGTGTGAAGACGGATAAAGAGGAAAGAGTAGAGCATAAAAAATTAGAGAAGAAGGGACAGGCATTGGGT
Source organism: Vicingus serpentipes (assembly GCA_024103385.1). Lineage (GTDB taxonomy): Bacteria > Bacteroidota > Bacteroidia > Flavobacteriales_E > Vicingaceae. The sequence goes on along the minus strand of JAGFIT010000048.1, from coordinate 59,841 downwards.
ATTGAAAAAATAGTGATGGTAGCTCCTGATTATAAAAAATATGACTTAGGTAAGAAAGTAATTACCCAACATGAATACTCAGAATATAAAAAAGAAGACTTTGTAAAGTTAAATCAGTTTTGTGCAGAAAAAAGAGGTATTGAATTAGAAATATTAAGTAATACCTACTTTGAATCTACTGACCAATACAATGATATTAGCCTCTTAACGGATTGGATGGATGAAAGATTTGATCATAAAAATGTTAGAATTCTTCCTTACTGTAAAATGTACACAGATGAGTTGGCTACTAAGTATAATACAAAATACTTTGGTTGGACAGGAATGTATGCAATACATGCTCAGAAGAATATTCAATGGGGATATTTGGCGTTGGCTTGCATCTATTATGGTATAGGTATACCAATAGGGATTTATCAAGTTTTAACGCCCGAAAACCATACGTTTTATTATACCTATGTTGCAAATGTTACTAACTATAATCTGTTGATGGCAAAAGAGGATTATGTTAAGATAAAAGATAACAAAGATTTAATGAAATCATATGTTTATGATTCTTACAATCAAATTAAATCGTCAAAGAAACCATCTAAAAAATTATCTGAAGAACTATCTGAAGAATCTAAATAGTCTAATTTTATGAAAGCAAAGGAAATAGTATTAGTAGCAATTTTTATTTTCACAATTAACCTTGTTGCAGCACAGCAAGCACCAGGTTATTTAGGAAAAAGATTGGTGTTGTCGTATACACCTAAATTTATGCTCTCAGCATTTAATCCTAACAAGAATGGAGAACAAGGCTTCACAACTTTTAACTATGCGCACAGGTTTTCTTTAGATTTTGCAGCTAATAGAAAAATATCTTATGGAGTAGCATTTGAAATGTACTCAACAGGTATGGAACCAGAATTTACTTTATATAAACATCATCCAGCTAGTGATCATAGTTCTTCTTGGGGGTCTGATTATCCAGAAAGTTATTACTATGAAGGCTATGGAAGGTTAAATGTGAAAGGGGTAAGTTTATATCGTTACAAATATAAAAAAGGAATAGCTCCGTTAGGAAAACATTCTATATTGGGAGTAAAGCTGCTTTATGCGTCAATGGATTTTTCTGACTTAGAATTTTCAAATACTTATTATATTGGGAGCGGTTCACATCAAAAGGATTATTATAACCTATCTTCAAGTGAGACCTCAGTGATGCAATTAGGATTTGTATGGGGTTATGGGGTAAATAGAATAGTAGCAGATAAAGTCACTTTAAGGTTAGGAGTAGAATCAACGTTGTTTCCTTTAAAATTGTTTTCGATGTTCCAATCTGTTGAAGACGATGATTATTATCTTAACTATGGAGAAACATCTTTATCAAAAGCAAAAGAACTATTTCAGAAACAAGCAATTAAGAGAATGGCTCAGGTAGAAGCTTTTAACATAACACTTGGTATAGGATTTTTAGCATATTAATAATTAATATAAATAACGATGAACAAGAAAAAACAACTTACATTACTAATTCTTAATTTTATATTTTTACTTGGTTTTGCACAGGTAGAAACAAAGAAAAGAATTGAGTTTGAATTAAAGGAAGGCTATGAAAGTCATGATTTAGCTCAATTTAAAGATAATGGAATACTTTTTTATTCTAAGAGTACAGATAAAAAAGGTAAAACTAGAGAATGGAAAATTGAACAGTACAATACTAGTTTAGAACTCAAAAAAACAGAATTTTTAACCATTCCTAAAGATCAATATTTAGGTAAATCTTATACGACAGATACTGATTTGTATATGTTTTTTAGCAGTAAAAAAGGAGTTTATTCTTTTTTTAAAATAAATGCTAGAACATTAAAAATCAAAAAAATCACAGGAACTTTACCATCAAAAGCCATCGTATTTGAAATACATGTAATTAATGATATTGTATTTTTTGATGCAAAAATTAAAAAATCACCAATGCTGTTTAAACTGAATTTACAATCTGAAAGACAAGATCTAATTCCAATCACGTTGAGTGGATATGACCCTAAATATTTGAGTATTGAAGATATTCAGGTTATTGAAGAAGCAAATGAAGTGATGGTATATATCAATGCATACGATAAAAAAGAACATGATTTGTATGTTATTCAATTTAACAATGAAGGAGATAAGAAATCTACATTTAATTTAACAAAAGGACACGATATGAAGTTGTCTTCAGTTTCAGCGTCATACTTGGGAGATAATGCATATGCTTATACAGGAACATATTCAGATAAGAGTAGTACAAGCTCTCAAGGTGTTTACTTGTGTAAGACGAAAGGTAAGATAGTAAGTTTTTTTAAGTTTTATAATTTCTTGGATTTCGATAAGTTCTTGAGTTATTTGCCTGAAAAGAAACAAGAGAAAATAGAAAAGAAAAAGGTTAAAAAGGCTAAAAAAGGAAAAGAGTTTAAGTTGGATTATAGAATGGCTTCTCATGATATTATGGTTATTAATGGTCAATTTGTTTATCTTGGAGAAGCTTATTATGCAACTTATCGGACAGAAACATACACCACCTATGTGAATGGAAAAGCTACAACAAGTACTAGAACCGTTTTTGATGGGTATCAGTATACACATGCTGTGATTGCTGGTTTTAATGAGAAAGGAGAAAAATTATGGGATAACACTTTTGAAATGTGGCCATCTTATAAGCCTTACTATGCTAAAAAGTTTATTACTAGTTCTATAGATAATGATAAGAAGTTAAATTTGTTATTTGCTTCTAGAACAAAAATTAAAACCATGTCTTTCTATGATAATGGCGAGGTTTATAAAGAGAATGATTATTCTTATGTAGAAACTAATGATGATGAAGATAAAGTGAAATACTCTTATTCGAACTTAGAGCATTGGTATGATAAATATTTCTTAGCTCATGGAAGACAAACAATTAAAAATAAAACAGAAGATATAGGAAAGAAAAAAAGAAGCGTTTATTTCATCAATAAAGTTTCCTATAGGTAGATATTTTGTACTGTATGAAAAGAGGAGCAATTTGCTCCTCTTTTTTTTATTGTTAGTATTTAAGAAACTTTGTCCGAGGTATTCCTAAAAACAAATAATCCATCAAATTCATCTAATAAAATTTCAGAATCTGCTTTTACTTTCCCAGCTAAAATTTCTTTAGAAAGTGCGTTCATAACATTTCGTTGGATAACTCTTTTTACTGGTCTGGCACCAAATTGAGGGTCGTACCCCAATTCAGCAATTTTATTTAAGGCCTCTTCTGTATAACTCAATTTAATGTCGTTTTTAGTTAGCATTTTAGCTAATCCTTTTAAATGAATTTCAACTATTTGATGGATGTCTTCTTTAGTTAATGGAGTAAACATAATGGTTTCATCAATCCTATTCAATAATTCTGGTCTCATCGTTTTTTTCAGTAAGCCAAAAACTTCAATTTTTGTTTTTTCGATAACACTTTCTCTATCTACATCTCCTAAGTTTTCAAAACTTTCTTGAATAATATGTGACCCGATATTAGATGTCATAATGATAATAGTGTTTTTGAAATTCACTACTCGTCCTTTATTGTCTGTTAACCTTCCATCATCCAATACTTGCAATAAGATATTAAATACATCGGGGTGTGCTTTTTCAATTTCATCTAATAAGATAACAGAGTAAGGTTTTCTTCTCACGGCTTCAGTTAATTGTCCACCTTCGTCATAACCAACATACCCCGGAGGCGCACCCAATAGTCTTGAAACAGAATGTTTCTCTTGATATTCACTCATATCAATTCTCGTCATCGCGTTTTCGTCATTAAACAAAAACTCGCTTAATGCTTTTGCTAGTTCTGTTTTACCAACACCAGTTGTGCCCAAGAAAATGAAAGAACCAATTGGTCGTTTTTCATCTTGTAATCCAGCTCTACTTCTTCTAACAGCATCAGCAACAGCAGTAATAGCTTCTTCTTGTCCAACAACACGATGATGCAATTCATCTTCTAATCTTAATAGTTTCTCTCGCTCGCTTTCAATCATTTTAGAAACAGGAATTCCTGTCCATTTAGAAATAACTTCCGCAATTTCTTCGGTAGTGACTTCTTCTTTAATCATTTTTGAAGTAGCTTGAATTTCTGTTAATTGGGCTTTGTAATTTTCTAAGTCTGTTTCAGCTTCTTTCATTTTTCCATAACGGATTTCTGCTACTTTTCCAAAATCACCATTCCGTTCGGCTTGTTCAGCTTCATATTTTAAATTTTCAATTTGCTCCTTAGCCTTTTGAATACCGTCTACCACATCTTTTTCCGCTTGCCATTTTGCAGTTAAGCTATTCTTTTCTTCATTTAAATTGGCTAATTCTTCTTGTATTTTTTCTAATTTTTTCTTGTCATTCTCTCTTTTAATCGCTTCCCGCTCAATCTCTAACTGCATTATTTTTCGTTCAATTTCGTCCAATGCTTCTGGTTTAGAATTGATTTCCATTCTTAAACGTGATGCAGCTTCGTCAATTAAATCAATGGCTTTATCTGGTAGAAATCGATCGGTAATGTACCGTTGAGATAATTCTACTGCTGAAATGATAGCAGAATCTTTTATTTGTACTTTATGATGGTTTTCATACTTCTCTTTTATTCCTCTTAGTATAGAAATAGCATCTTCAGTACTTGGCTCATCAACCATCACTTTTTGGAAGCGCCTTTCTAGCGCTTTATCTTTTTCAAAATATTTTTGATACTCATTTAAAGTAGTTGCCCCAATTGCTTTCAATTCTCCTCTAGCTAAAGCTGGTTTCAAGATATTTGCAGCATCCATTGCTCCCTCACCGCCACCGGCACCAACTAGAGTGTGTATTTCATCAATGAATAATACAATGTCTCCTTCGGCAGCAATAACTTCTTTTACAACAGCTTTTAATCGTTCTTCAAACTCTCCTTTATATTTTGCTCCAGCTATCAGAGCTCCCATATCTAAGGAAAAGATTTGTTTGTCTTTTAAATTTTCTGGAACATCGCCACTAATGATACGGTGAGCTAATCCCTCTGCAATAGCAGTTTTACCTACACCAGGCTCACCAATTAAAATAGGATTGTTTTTAGTTCTTCTAGATAAAATTTGTAATACTCTTCGTATTTCCTCATCCCTTCCAATTACAGGGTCTAGTTTATTTTCTTTAGCTAATTCGTTTAAGTTTTTGGCATACTTATTTAATGCATTGTATTGCTCTTCCTGACTTTGAGAGGTCACCTTTTCACCTTTTCTCAATTCTTGAATGGCAGTCTTCATATCTTTTTCTTTGATGCCGTTATCTTTCATCAATTGAGCGATTGTATCATCTGTACTTAATAATCCTAGTAAAAGATGTTCAATAGCAACATACTCATCATTAAATTCTTTTAATAAAGAACTTGCTTTTTGTAATGCTTTATTTGCATTTTTAGATAAAAATTGATCCCCTCCAGATACTTTAGGGTAGGACTCAACTATTTTATCCAACGCTTGTTTAAATAGGTTAACATTAACACCTAATTTTTTTAAGATAAAAGGTGTTACATTTTCATCAATTTCTAATATTCCTTTTAAGATGTGCCCAGTCTCAATGGATTGGTTACCCATTCCTGTTGCAATTTGCTGTGCTTGTTGTACAGCTTCCTGCGATTTTATAGTGAAATTATTAAAATTCATAGTTTATTATTTTTGTTAAAACTCTTATTTTCTTACTGTTTTAAAAATGATATTTATCATCACTTTAAACAGCAATAAACCATCATCAAATTACTATCCATTTGAGATAAATATGTTAAACCAGTAATTTTGGCAGCACATATTTAAATATTATGTTAAATTGACAGCAAATTATCTAAATCTGTATTTTTGTACAATGGCTTAAAAACAAATTGATTTTGGGGACTTATCAAGCAAAAACATTAACCGATTTAAAAGAGATAGCAAAAGACTTATTAAACGAGTTCGGGAAGCATCGAGTAATTGCTTTTTTTGGAGAAATGGGGGTGGGAAAAACAACACTAATAAAAGAATTAAGTACCCAATTAGGTGTTAATGAAATTGCAAACAGTCCAACATTTTCTATTGTGAATGAATATTTAACCATTGATGGGAAAACGCTGTTTCATTTTGATTTTTACCGAATAGAAGACGAGGAAGAAGTGTATGATTTAGGTTATGAAGATTATTTTTATAGTGGAAATTATTGTTTTATAGAATGGCCAGAAAAGATTTTGAACTTATTACCCGAAAATACCGTAAAAGTGAAGATTGTTTTAGATAATGAAAATAATAGATTGATAGCTGTTGCGTGATAACCCATATTTTTTAACTTTGTAGTAAACCACTTTTAGATGTCAAAATCCGATGAATTATTAAAATCCTTAGCAGAAGGATTTATGCCACAAGAAGAAATGCTTGAAGTGGCTAGAAAAAAAAGCAAACTACAAATAGGAATACCCAAAGAAACCTCCATCCAAGAAACAAGAGTTCCTGTTGTGCCAGATGCTGTTGCAGTATTGGTTAACAACGGTCATGAAGTGATTATTGAAACAGGAACAGGAGATGGAGCCAGTTTTAGTGATAAAGATTATAGTGAAGCAGGAGCTCAGATTGTATATAGTACTGAAGAAGTTTATAGAGCCAACATGATATTGAAAGTGGAACCACCATCGTTAGAGGAGATTGATATGATGCAAAATGGACAACTACTAATCTCGGCTTTACAGTTACCTATTCAACCTAAAGATTTTTTAAAGAAATTAATAAGTAAAAAAGTTACTGCCATTGCTTTTGACTACATCAAAGATCCACAGGGAATTTTACCAATAGTGAGCGCTATGAGTGAAATAGCAGGTAATGCAGCGATATTAATTGCAGCAGAATATTTGAGCAATGCGCATAAAGGACAAGGTCAGTTGTTTGGAGGTATTTCTGGTGTATCTCCAACTGAGGTGATAATTTTAGGGGCAGGAACCGTGGGAGAGTTTGCTGCACGGTCTGCCTTGGGTTTGGGCGCAACAGTAAAGGTTTTTGATAATAATACTCATAAGTTAAGAAGGTTGCAGTCTAAATTAGGGCAACGGATATCAACCTCGATTATTCAGCCCCGTGTTTTAGCGAAAGCCTTGTTAACTGCTGATGTAGTAATTGGAGCAATAAGTAAAACAGTAGGGAGAGCTCCAATTGTTGTTACTGAAGATATGGTGAGTAATATGAAAGATTTTTCTGTGATTGTGGATGTGAGTATTGATAAAGGAGGTTGTATAGAAACAAGTGAAGTTACCAACCATAAAGCACCTATATTTTCTAAGTACGGGGTGATACATTATTGTGTGCCTAATATTGCATCGAGAGTAGCAAGAACAGCCTCTTATGCATTGAGTAATGTGATTACGCCAACTATATTAGATACGGGAGAATATGGAGGCGTGGAAGCTATGGTTAAATCGTACCGAGGAATTCAAAATGGAGTTTATATCTATAAAGGAGTGCTAACTAATAAGTATTTAGCAGAAACATTTAGTTTGCCGTACAAGGATATTAATTTATTGCTGATGGCAATGTAAAAGAAGAAAATGCAGGGATTAGCGAGAAGATTTTTGTTTTATTTTATTGGATTTGGATTAGGTTGTGTACTCGTTTGGGCAATGTTTTATAGAAATGCTGATCGACCGGCATGGATGCCTGAAGGAAGAGTGTTGGAGTTTTTAGACGAAACCGAAGTTGCAATTAACGATAAAGCCAAATGCCAAATGGAGTGCTACTCCATTTCTACTGATTTTATGAATGCTGCTTTTTGGGAAGCTGCAAAAGTGAACTTTAAAGAAAGCGCTGTTGAACGTCAACCTTGTCCAGAGTATAAAATTACCTCAGGAAATATTTTAATCTTCATAGAAGCTTGTGAATCCGAAAAAACAGCTACACTCAGAAATGTTAGTGTTATAGGGAAAGAAGAGCAGGTTTGTGGTTGTGAGTGAGTGTGATGTTGCTTATGTAATATGCTTTTAGTTTGTTCACAATGCTTAAAAGTAATGATTTTGTGAGTAAACACCCCTCTCTTAAAAAAACCAAATCTACTTATGTAGATTTTCCTCTTAATATCAAACCCCTCAAAGGGAGAATATTCCTCCCTTGAGGGAGGATTAAGGTGGGTGTATAATAGTGGGCTTTTTTTAACACTAGCAAAAATTATGGCGTAAACTGTAAAAGTTTCAAATAACTAAGCTGCTTGCAAGCAAAATGCAATATACAAATTGTTAGCCACCGTTCTATTTATTGTAATAGTAGCGATAAATCGTTTTATTCTGTGAATCATTGCGTTGTTCTATCTTTTTCAATAATCTGCTGAATTTATCATAAAAATATTCTGTTGTAACCTTCGAATTATCTGTATCTGAATAGTCACTAACAGTTATTACATCTTCTTTTTTGATTTTTCCTTGATTGTCGTAGTAAATAATTTTTTGAGAAAATGGATTCCAATAAGGAGAGGAATTAGTAATTATTACCATATTAGAATCATAATGATAAAATAATTCGTAGTTGTATTCGAATTCATTTGAATGATGACAAGATCCATTCATAGAGTACTCGATAAAGGATTCTCGGATCTTTCTATTGAGTGTGTCATATTTATAACTCGTAGAGCAATCTAAAACATTTATTCCACCACAAGGAAGTTTGTCAGCTTCACTTGTTAGATTGTTTACTTGTATTAATCTTTTTGAAGTGTCATAATGTTTGCGCCAGATACTCTGTTTGCACCATTCCCAGTTTGAAGAGTATCCAGTAGAAAAACTATGAGAAACATAACCGTCTTTTTCTTCGATTAAAGGCGGATTTCTAATTCTACTTCCTCCATAATTTTCCGTATGAGATAAACTGTCAAATAGGTTGTAATAAGATTGAGAATATCCAATTTTAGTCACATTTAAGCTATCATAATACGGGGCATAAAACTCGGTCTGGAAAACCTCACGATTAAGTGTGTCGTATGTATAATATCTTATTAGGTCTACTCTGCTGTCATATTTGTAAAATCGTTCTGATTCAATCTTTTTATTGGCGTTGTAATTGCAAGAATAAACCGTATCTAAAATAGTTTCTTTATTTCTATTTGTATATTCTTTTGTAATCAATTTATCTGTAAAATGAATAAAGGCTACGTTCTCAGAAAAGTTAATCAGTGAGTCATGGTTAATGTTATTCTGCGAAAACAGGTTGCAAAATGAACTTAGTGTTATTAAAAGTGATAAAGTTTTCATCTATGGTGGCTAATGACCGAATAAGTACACCAGTGTACTTATTCGTACTATATCTTTGATTTAGTTGTTTTTTACCAAATATAAGCATTTCAGCCAAATACTTTCTTTGCTTTCAAGTGGATTACCCCATCAAAAAAATACAAGGTTTTTTATTTAAATCAATCTTGGCTTTTTGCCATTCGGCAATGGTTTTGGTATGAATTTTCTCGGAGGGTAGGGTAATATCAACAGCTATACAGAGTTGGGTAGTGGGGTGGCAATTTTTTAAAATGTCTTCCAAAACATGAGTGTTCCGATAAGGAGTTTCAATAAACAATTGAGTTTGTTGGAGGTTTTTCGCTCGTTTTTCTAATTCTTTTAATTTATAAACACGATCTTTTTGTTCTTTGGGTAGATAGCCATTAAAACAAAAGCTTTGTCCGTTAAAACCACTAGCCATTAAAGCTAACAGAATAGAGGAGGGTCCTACTAAAGGAACTACTTTGATGTTTTGTTGATGTGCTAAGGCAACAATGTTAGCTCCGGGGTCTGCAACACCAGGACACCCCGCATCAGATAAAACACCTATATTTTTTCCTTCTAAAAGTGGTTTAATGAAAGTAGGGTAGTCGTGTTCTGGAGTACGTTTGTTAATTTCAAAAAAAGTGATTTCATCTAAGGGTTTGGTAAGGCCTGATTTTTTCAGAAAACGTCTGGCTGTTTTAATATTTTCTACAATGTAAGTGCCTATTTCATTGATGATAGAGCTGTTAAATTCAGGAATGACTTGGTTGATGGGGGTATCTCCCAATGTGACAGGAATTAGGTATAAAGTGCCTTGTTTATTCATTGTTGAGTGTAGTTAAAAAAGTGTCACAAGCGGAGTTTAGTAATTGGTACACATCTTCAAAACCTTGTGCTCCTCCATAGTAAGGATCAGGAACATCTAAATTTTGGCTGGGGTAATCATAATTTAAGAATAGATGTACTTTATTTATGTCATTTTCATTTCTAGCCAAGTGCATTATGTTTTGGTAATTAGAATTGTCCATAGCAAAAATGTAATCAAATACATCAAAATCTCCTACTTTAAATTGTCTTCCTCGTTGGTCGGAAATGTTTATTCCGTGCTCAATGGCTTTTGCTTGCATTCTTTTATCAGGAGCTTCACCAATGTGGTAATTAGAAGTTCCAGCAGAATCCACTTTCATAGTTATACCTGCTGTTTCAATTTTGTGTTTTAAAATCCCTTCAGCCATTGCGGAACGACAAATGTTTCCTAAGCAAACAAATAATACTTTTTTCATAGGTAAAAAGAAATGATGTAAAGAAAGGTAAAAACTATTAATCCTATAATAATGTAAAACAATACTTTTTGCCCTCTTTTGCTAAGTGGTTTATAATGCGGTGGGGTTTTGTATTTTTGATTTAAAAAACTCATCATAAAAAAACAGGAGCTTATAAAAGTTCCTGTTTAGTTAGTGCAAAATAATGAGAATCATTATTGATTGCTTCTTAAAATATTATTGTAAACTGATTTTCTTCTTCAGGTCGTCAATGTATCCTCTAAATCTCTTATCGGTATCCATTAAGTTGTTTACTGTTTTGCAAGCATGAAGTACAGTTGCGTGGTCTTTTCCTCCACAGTGCATTCCAATTGTCGCTAAGCTTGACTTGGTCATTTGTTTTGAAAAATACATCGCTATTTGACGTGCCTGTACTACTTCTCTTTTTCTAGTTTTTGATTTTAGAGTATCGATTTGCATGTCAAAATAATCGCAAACCACTTTTTGGATATAATCTATAGATACTTCTTTAGCAGTATTTTTAACAAACTTATCCACCATTTGGCGAGCCAAATCAAGATTAACCGCTTTTTTATTCAATGATGATTGTGCTAAAATAGAAATTAAAGCACCTTCTAATTCACGTACGTTAGTAGTAATGCTATATCCAATGTATTCCACAACATCTTTAGGTAGCTCCAATCCTTCTTGGTACATTTTCATCTCCAAGATAGCGATTCTCGTTTCTAAAGCAGGAGTTTGGATATCTGCAGCTAGTCCCCATTTAAATCTAGATAGTAAACGTTGTTCCATTCCTACGATTTCTACAGGAGCCTTATCAGCTGTTAAGATAATCTGTTTACCTGACTGATGTAAGTGGTTAAATATATGGAAGAATACATCTTGTGTTTTTGGTTTTCCACCAAAAAACTGAACATCATCAATGATTAATACATCAATCATTTGATAGAAGTGGATGAAATCATTTTGTTCATTGTTTCTTACAGCATCAATAAACTGGTGTGTAAATTTTTCTGAAGAAACGTATAATACCGTTTTGTTAGGGAACCTGTTTTTTACATCTATACCAATAGCGTGTGCTAAATGGGTTTTTCCTAAACCAACACCACCATAAATTAATAATGGGTTAAAGGCAGTTCCTCCAGGATTTTTTGCTACTGCAAAACCAGCAGAACGTGCTAAACGATTACAATCTCCTTCAACAAAGTTTTTAAATGAGTAGTTAGGGTTTAACTGAGAATCAATATTAATCTTCTTTAAACCAGGGATAATAAACGGATTACGAATTGATTTATCTTTGTTTAAATCAATAGGCATGGATACGGGTTTGTTTTTTATGGCTTGTCGGTTAGTAGTAGGAATTTTAACAGTGTAAGGTTTAGTCGAATTTTGTCCACTATCCATCACAATGCTATATTCTAATCTCCCTTCGCTTCCTAATTCTTTCTTTATTGTTTTCTTTAGGATGGTTACGTAGTGCTCTTCTAGCCACTCGTAAAAAAATTGACTAGGAACTTGAATGGTTAAGACTTTGTTTTTTAGTTTAATAGGAACGATTGGTTCAAACCATGTTTTGTAACTTTGTAGACTTACGTTGTCTTTTATCACTTGAAGGCAATTTTCCCAAACCGTATTAAAGTCTTGCTGCATTTTTTAGCTCCTTGTTTAAATATTAAAAATAAATTTTTTTTTGCCCGAAAACGATATTAGGTTTTAAGAGTAAGTTGTTTATAAAAAAATAAGTTCGATTATTTTTGTAACTTTCTCAAAACCAGCAAATTTTAAATAAAAACTGCCTCTTTGTTTTACTTTAGCAAATATTTGAATAAAAAAGTGAAAAAAAAAACTTTTTTACTATTGTTTTATTAAAACTTTTTTCTCTCTATTTTTAATCTTCTGATTCTTAAAGAAGTAATTTTTCTTACACTTAAAAAATAGTTTCAAAATTTGCCCGGAATTAATCTTTTCGGGACATCCAGTCTTTTTTACGCATTTTTTATTGATAAGTTCTCTGTTTTTATTTTTCCTGAAATAATATTATTATTTTTCCATTTAATAATGCTTTAAATGAATCAATAATTTATGTATAAATCGATAACAAAAGTGAGGGTCCGTTATTCAGAAACAGACATGATGGGCTACGTATATTACGGTAATTACGCTACGTATTTTGAGGTAGCAAGAGTGGAGGCGATTCGATCATTAGGAGTTAGCTACCGGCAAATGGAAGATCAAGGCATAGCTTTACCTGTTTTGGATTATTCTATAAAATACTATAAACCAGCTTTTTATGATGATGAGTTGACAATAGAAACAATTATTAAGGAGATTCCAAAAGCACGAATTTATTTTAGATACAAGACATATAATGCGAATGATGAATTGTTGAATGAAGCAGAAACAACACTGGTTTTTATTAATAAATCAACGATGAAACCATGTTCTGCACCTGAATATTTTATTGAAAAATTAAAAAAATATTTCTAAAAATTAGGTTCTTATAATTATTTAATCGTAATATTGCGATAGATAAAATGAATGTTTCAATGTAGGAATGATTGAATTGACTATATTTATTCAAGCATTCAGACATTCAAAAATTGAATCATTGTTAAATGGGAACTACAAAATCTAATAATTTTACTGCTGCTCAAAATCGTAAAGCTGAATTGTATAAAGCTTTGGGGCATCCTGCACGTATTGCTATTATTGAGTTTTTAATTCGTAAAAACTCTTGTGTTTGTGGTGATATTGTTGATCAATTACCACTTTCGCAATCTACTATCTCTCAGCATTTAAAAGAATTAAAGCAAGTAGGAATCATTAAAGGAGAAATTGAAGGGGTGAAAATGTGTTATTGTATTGATGATAAAATATGGAGTGAATTGAAAGAAATGAATAATTCCTTAATAGATAGTTATGCTATAAATGATAAATGTTGTTAAAAGAAATAAATTATGAAAACATCAGAAGAGTTAAAAAACGTAGTAAAAGAAAAATATACAGAAATTGCCAATCAATCTAAAGGAGAAAATGAATCTTCTTGTTGTGGTGTTGGAGGTTGCAGTACGGTGGATTATGCTGTTTTTGCTGAAGATTATAGCAAATTGGGTGGTTATAATTCTGATGCTGATTTAGGGTTAGGATGTGGAATTCCGACAGAGTTTGCTCAAATAAAAGAAGGAGATAAAGTTTTGGATTTAGGTTCAGGTGCAGGGAACGACTGTTTTGTTGCTAGAGAATTGGTTGGTGCTTCTGGAAAAGTGATAGGGGTAGATATGACAGACGTAATGATAGATAAAGCTCGTGAAAATGCTGAAAAACTCAATTTTAATAATGTGGAATTTAGATTGGGCGACATTGAAAATTTACCGGTTGGAGGAAATCAAATAGATGTAGTAATTAGTAATTGTGTGCTGAATTTGGTGCCAGATAAAGTAAAAGCTTTTGCAGAGGTTTATAGAGTATTAAAACCTGGAGGACATTTTAGCATGAGCGATGTAGTGCTAAAAGGAAATTTGCCAGAAAATTTAAAACAGGATGCAGAAATGTATGCAGGGTGTGTTTCGGGTGCTATACAACTAACAGAATATATGGAGATTATTCACCAAACTGGTTTTTCGGAAGCAACTGTTCAGAAAGAAAAAGTAGTGATTTTACCTAAAGAAATTATAACGAAGTATTTAAGCGAAGAAGAAATGAAACAATACGAGGATGGGCGTTTTGGAATTTATTCGATAACTGTTTACGGCCAGAAACCTTGTTGTAATCCTAATTCAGGTTGTTGTTAATGGGTAATAGCTTGAAGAAATATATTGCGGAGTTTATAGGTACTTTTTTCCTTGTTTTTGTGGGGTGTGGAGCCATGGTGGTTAATCAGCATGTAGGAGGAGAAATTAGTCATGTTGGTGTAGCTATAAGTTGGGGATTGATTGTGATGGTGTTGATTTACACTATTGGAGATGTTTCTGGAGCACATTTGAACCCTGCTGTTACCATTGGTTTTTTTCTTGCGAAGCGGTTTCCGATTAAAGAAGTTGTTCCATATATTTTAGTGCAACTTTTAGGAGCTTTGGTGGCTAGTTTTAGTTTGAAATTTTTATTTCCTTATAACGAGACATTGGGAGCTAGTTTACCTGCTGGTACTTGGCAGCAATCTTTTGCATTTGAAACTATTTTAACTTTTTTACTCATGTTTGTAATCCTCCATGTTTCTACAGGAGCAAAGGAAAAAGGAATTATGGCAGGTGCAGCAATTGGAGCTACGGTGGGTATGGAGGCTATGTTTGCAGGTCCTATTTGCGGAGCATCGATGAATCCGGCACGTTCTATAGGTCCGGCAATAGTATCAGGTCATACAGAGTATTTGTGGGTGTATGTCGTGGCTACTTTTATAGGAGCAATTATCGCAGTATTTACTTTTCGTGTAACAAGAGATAGGGAGCATATTGCAGAAAACTAATAAAATTATGAAAAACGTATTGTTTGTTTGTGTAGAGAATTCATGCCGTAGTCAGATGGCAGAAGCGTTTGGTAAAATACATGGAGAAGGGATTATTAATGTGTATAGTTCTGGTTCAAAACCATCAGGAGTAGTTAACCCTAAAGCTATTGAAAGTATGAAAGCAATAGGGTATGATTTGAGCCAACACAATTCATTTGGGTTGGATGAAATTCCTCAAATAAAATGGGATTATGCCATTACAATGGGGTGTGGAGATGAATGCCCGATGATAAGTGCTAATCATCGAGAAGACTGGGGATTGCCTGATCCTAAACACATGGAACCTGAAGAGTTTAATAAAGTAAGAGATATTATTGAATCGGAGGTGATAGAATTAATTAAAACAATTACTCGAGAGAGTTTTAAAAATTAACATTTAGTATCCCCTCTATGAAGAGGGGGGGGTGGGGTGTGTCATTAAAAAACACAATTTTTAGAACTCATCTTAGGAAAACGATTGATACCACTTTATTTTTTTATTTCCTTTTGCAGCCATAATTACTCCAAAATTAGGTTGGCTGTATATCCATTTTCGGTTGACTAACGTTTTCACAATGAATCCCCACCAAAACAGTTCGTTAATTCGTTTAAATTTGGTGGTAAACCCGTAAGAGTGTAAAAGAGGAAGGATGAGCTCGTAATCTTTCTTTCCGTCAATTGTTCCACTTTCATCATGTCTTCCCGCAATAACAGTAAGTGTTATATTTTGGGCTTCGCTTAGGATTTTCTCCATTCCTAATAAGGTGTGATATTCTGCACCGTTAATGGTTAGGTTGATGTGGGCTATTTTTTGGATGTCTACCCCAATCTCTTGAATAATGTAATCTAGTTGATCGACTTCCACTTCTATTTCTTTTTCAGTGAAATCTACGGTAGAGTCTTTTGGAATTACGTTGAGTTGGTTCCAACTGCTTTTTTCTCCTATCAGAAGAGTTACGTGGTCTTTCTTATGGAATGTCCCTTTTTGAATGAGTTGGATAGAATAGTTGTTTTCTTTAATAATTTTTTGAGCAATAAGGTGATTGTTAGGGTCAGGATCTATACCAATGATCTTTCCTGTAGGAGCAACTCTTTTGTGCATAGTAAATAAGTCTGAAGTAATGGGGTAGGACATATCAAATCCAAGTTGAATACCCACTTCTCCTTTTTTAAGGTTAGGAAATTTCAGTTGAGCATCTAATGAAGTAAACAGGTTCCAGAATAGCTTTTTCATTGAACTCTTTTATGTTTCCATCTTTTATGTGACCAGAGCCAAAATTCAGGCCGTTCGATAATATCCTTTTCTAAACGCTTTGTATGTAGTTCAGAAATTTCTCCTTTACTGGTATCTTTTGGGTTTTCGCATAGCATTTCAGCAGTCATTTCATAGTAGCCTCTCTTTACTTGATTAATCTTAATGTATATGACGGGATAATTTAGTTTAGAGGCAATTAGTTCAGTTCCCCAAAAAACAGGGGTATCTTGATTTAAAAAAGTGGTCCAGTAGGCATTTTTAGAAGAGGGCGTTTGGTCGGCAATAAAAGCTGTAGCACTTATTTCTTCACTATTTTTTAAAGCAACCATTTTTCTGAAGGTGTTATTCATGCTGATGAGTTTTGTTCCTAATCGGGTTCTCATTTTAATGATGAGTTGATTAAAATACTTGTTGGTAAGCGGGTGGTAGATTACATACAGTTGGTAATTGCTTTGAGCGCTCATTCCAGCACCACCTAATTCCCAGTTACCATAATGCCCTAATACAAAAATGACTTTCTTTTTTTCGGAGTACAATTTATCAAGCAGCTCCGTGTCTTTGAATTTACAACGTTTTAAAGCTTCTTTTTTAGAAATGGTTAAGGATTTAAATGTTTCTAGTGCTAAATCACAAAAAAATCGATTAAATTTTTTCTGAATAGTTTTTATTTCTTCTTCTGTTTTTTCGGGAAAAGAATTTTTTAAGTTCGTTGCAATGACTTCTTGTCGGTAGCCAATAACGGTAAATAAAATGAAATTGACAAAATCAGAAACTCGATAAATAAACCAAAAAGGCAAAAGCGATATTAAATAAATAAAGGGTAGTGATATGTAATATTTGATGGCATCCATTGACTTACAAATGTAATCATACGAATTGTAAAACAATAGTTAATTTAATTCAAGGAAGGATCTTCAGGAAAGTTGGATAAAACAGCATATTTATTGCCCATTTTTTGTAAGATACTTTGCCATGTACTATTATCAATAAAATCTTCTATCGAATGGTCATCAGATTTTCCAATAATCCATGATTCATCTTGTATTTCTTTTTCCAATTGTTTAAAATCCCAACCCGAATAACCCACGAAAAATTTTATTTCATTGGGGAATATTTGCTGGTCGGCTACCATTTGTTTTAATTGGTCAAAGTTCCCTGTCCAATATAAATTACCACTAATGTGTTGACTACCTTCAATACTTTCTCCTTGTGTATGAATGTAGAATAAACTATCTGATTGTACAGGACCACCCATAAATACTGGAGCGTTAAATTTGGGGAACTCAGGTATAATTTCATTGATGGTAATGTCCATTGGTTTGTTTAAAATAAAACCAAATGCGCCTTCAGGATTGTATTCCGTTAAAAGGATTACGGACCTTTTAAAATGAGGATCTTCCATAAAAGGTTCGGCAATTAATAACCTTCCTTTTTTTGCTTTTAATTTATTGAGTTCAGATATGTTGTAATCTAAAGGATTAATTAGCATAGCTCTTGTGTTTATTTGATGTAATAAATTTACCTAAATATTGTTTGTGTTTTATAATTGTTAATAAAAAAGGAAAGATTTAACTTTACACCTATTGAAATGAAATATGGAAGAATTACAGAATTATTTAAACTCAATACGAAGAGATTTTGCTGATCAACCATTAGATGAAAAATCAGTAGCTGATAATCCTTTTAAGCAATTTGAAAAATGGTTCGAGGAAGCAGTGAATGCTCAAATTTTAGATCCTTATGCCATGTCATTGGCAACAGTGAGTTATGATGATCAACCTTCAACTCGAATAGTCTATTTAAGAGGTATTTCTGAAGAAGGATTTAAGTTTTATACGAATTATAATAGTCAGAAAGGGAAAGACTTGTTGGAAAATAAAAAAGTGGCACTTAATTTCTTTTGGGGAGAATTAGAGCGCCAGATAAGAATAGAGGGGGAAGTAGAAAAATTATCAAAAAAAGAATCAGATGTGTATTTTGCTGGTCGCCCTAGAGAAAGTCAAATTGGAGCTTGGGCTTCAACTCAAAGTTCAATTATTAAAAACAGGAAAGAATTAGAAGATAAAGTACGGTATTATACAGAGCATTACAAAGATATGGATGTTCCTCGTCCTGATAATTGGGGAGGTTATATAGTAAAACCTTTGAGGGTTGAGTTTTGGCAAGGTAGGCCCAACCGTTTACATGATCGATTGGTTTTTTCTAAGAATGAAACAGATTGGGAGCTAAATAGATTTGCTCCATAGTTTTTTATTCAAATATATCAAGATGTTGTTGTTTTGGTAGAATTCAAAAAAGCCAACAATTAGTAAAGGCAACATAGGTAGTGTGTAACGTTCTTCAATTCCTCGTTGGAAGTAGCAGAGGTAAAAAACATAAGCAAAGCAAATCAAATTAATGAAATAAGCAATTGTCTTTTTGTTTTTGAAGAGGAATAAACGAAACAGCATCACGATAAATAAAGAGGAGTGAAGGAGGAAGGATATCCATCGGATAACTTCCATTAATAAATCTCCTCTGTATGTATGTTGAAAAATATGTAGCGATAAATTAGAATGGAAAGCTAATTTTTTAAATACTGCTAGTGGAGCGATAAAATGATAATCCCACCAAAAATTATTTTTGTACTCTTTTGTAAGGTCGTTAAATGCTTCTATAGTTTCAGTTTCTATTGCCGATAATTGTTCAGGCATGGGGAGTTGCTGTTCAAAATAAGGTTTTTGATACAATACACTTTTTTGGTACTTCCTAAAAGCATAGATTAATTTTTCTTTTCCAAAATGATGAATTACTTTAGGTGGAAAAGTAGTTAATGCTTTATTGATATGGGTAATGGAAGTGTCTCCTTTAATGGCAGCTTGCCACATCGGAACCATGTAGGAATATGCGGTGGCACCTTCTTGCGCCCAACCACCAACAAATTTCCAATAAGCCTTAAGGGATGGTCTAAAAAACGAATTTCCATCAGCATAGTAGATGGGGTGTGTTCCTAATATTTGGTTAGTGATTTTGTAGTTGCGGTATTGCCATGCTCCATAAAAACTAACCCCCATAACGCTAAAAATAACAGTTAATAGGGCAGCTTTTTTTAAGGAAATAGTCCAATAATCTTTAATGATGACTATGGGAATTAACAATCCAAAAAAGCCTAATTGAGGACGAGTGATGAGCAAGAACGCAAAAACAAAAGAGGCAATGAGGTAAAAGGTGTTTTTAAGTAGGTCGGTTTTATTAAGGTAGCCTTTTAACAATAGAAAAATATACAAGAGTAACAAAGCAGGAGTAATCCCTTCGGTTAACGTGTAGTATAGAAAACCAATGCTAAAAGGCATTAATCCATATCCAGCAGCGCTTGCTAGCGCTATTGTTTTGTTTTTTGTTAAGTTGAAAACAATGAAAAATAACCAGTAAATAGAGGCTGAAAACAAAAGCAATTGAGTAATCTTTAATCCTTTTAATGCTAGTGGGAATCCAGTTGTTTTGAGAAAAAGGAAATAGAATATTCCATAGCCAGGCGGCCTAATAAAATAGCTTTGTTTGCCAATGCTATTGTCTTTCCATTGCTTGGTGTTGAGGTAGTTGGTTGGAGGATTTAGGTAGCTGGCATCGTCATTGGTAATTATGGTTTCATTAGCTCGTAGTTGATTGTTGTCGAGTTGATGAATGTTTAATTCGTTGTAAAATAAGGCGGATAAAAAAGAAAGGGTACAAATAATCCAGATGGATTTTTTTTTTATGAACGCAACAAAACTCATTTAAACTTCTCCTTTATCGATGAGTAACTTTGTTTTTAATATTCCTGCAACAGAAAGGCTATCAGTTATTGTTCCATTCATTACCATTTGATAAGCTTCTTCAAAGGGTAATTTTTTAAGTTGTAATACTTCTCCATCCTCCGGTTATGGAGTATGAAAAGATAAATCTTTTGAAACATACAAAATACCCAACTCATCAGAAACAGAATTGCTTAAGTGGGAGCGAAGTAATTCGCTCCATTCGTTGGCTTTAATGCCCATTTCTTCCAATAATTCTCTTTGAGCAGATTCAAGGGGAGAGGTACCGATTGGACCTCCTCCTTCACAAATTTCCCAACTGTACTGTTTGAGCGGGTAGCGATATTGTCCCACTATCCATGTGTTGTACTCTTCGTCAAGAGGAATAATTCCAATAGCGATGTTTTTGTAATGAACTACTCCGTAAATACCTTCATTTCCAGAAGAGTTAATGGTTTGATTTTCAATTACCTTAATCCAGGGGTTATCGTATTTGATTTCACTTTTTAGTGTTTTCCATGGATTTTCTTTCATCTTTTTTGAGTGTATTAACTACCAAAAACACGTTTTAAAATGTCGGTAACTCTCGCTAATGGATCTTTTCTGATTTTTTGCTCTTCTTTTTCAATCATTAAAAACAAGCCTTCCATTGCTTTGGTGGTAATGTAATCTTCTAAATCAGGGTTTTGTTTATCAACAAAGGGAACTTTATTGTAAGTAGTAATAATGGGGTTCCAGTATTTAGTAACATTAACCTTGCTAATAGCATCCTTAACAATAGGATTAAACTTGATTTTCAGTTGTGCTGAAGTTTTATCTTTAAGGTATTGTGTGGCAGCATTATCGTTCCCTTTTAAAATAGCAAAACCATCAGCAATGCTCATACTGGTGATGGCATTAATAAAAATGGGAGCAGCTTCTTTTGATGCCGTTTCAGCAGCACGATTTAAGGTCATTACAAACTCATCCACTTGTTTTTGCATACCTAAAGCCTCTACTTTTTCTTTTACCTTTAAAGCCTCAGGAGGAAATGGAATAAAAATTTCTGGGTTTTTATAAAAACCATCTAACTGAGATGTTAAAGAGGTAGAGTTGTTGGTGCCAACAGTTAGTGCTTCTTTTAATCCGCTAATCACTTCAGAATTAGATAACGGGGCAGGCCCAGTATCGGTTACTTTATTCACTTCTTCTAATACTGAATTCATCTCTGCACAGCCTATTAATAAGAGTGTGGAGATGGTGATGAGGATAATTTTTTTCATATGATTTGTAATTGTTGTACCAAATATAGCAAAACCAAAACATTTTATAAGAATTGAAATATCTTAATTCATATTTTTAAATTTGCAGGATGAATATAGATATATTATCCATAGGGGATGAATTGTTGATTGGGCATACCTTAAATACAAATGCACATTGGATAGCTCATGAATTGAATCAAATTGGTTTTACAATAAGACAACAAACTACAATAAGTGATGAAGAAAATCATATTGTAAAGACATTGGATGATTCTTTGAGTAATGTGGATGTGGTTTTAATTACTGGTGGGTTAGGTCCGACTAATGATGATTTGACTTTACCTGTTTTAAATAACTATTTTGGAGGTAGTCTGGTTGAGGATAAACAAGTTTATCAAGATATTGAAAAGTTGGTGACAGCGCGTGGATTTTGGATGAATGAGAACAATAAAAAACAAGCTTTGATTTCTGACCAATGCAAGGCAATAAGAAATGAATACGGTACTGCACCTGGTTTGTGGTTTGAAAAAGGAGGTAAGGTGGTGGTAGCTATGCCTGGTGTTCCTTTTGAAATGAGAGGGATGATAACTAATACTGTTATCCCTTGGTTAAAAGAAAAGTACATCTTACCTGAAATTGTACATCAATTAGTTTACACACAGGGTATAGCAGAATCTATTTTGGCTGAAAAATTAAGTGGCTGGGAAGAAAATTTACCAGCAACCATTAAATTAGCGTATTTACCTTCTTACGATGGCGTAAAATTGCGTTTGAGTTCTATAGGAAAAAATAGAGTGCAATTGCAGTCAGCAATAGATGAGCAGGTAGCTGTTTTAAAAACAATTATTCCAACCGCTATTTATTCTACTCAAGAAGAAAAAGTAGAAGAAATAATAGGGAAATTGCTGAGAGAAAACAATGCTACTATTGCTACTGCAGAAAGTTGTACAGGTGGCTATATTTCGCATTTAATTACAAGTGTTTCAGGAAGTTCTGATTACTATAAAGGGTCCGTAATTTCTTATGCCAATGAAATTAAGGTAAGAGAATTAGGGGTTACTGAAAATGATTTGAACACGTATGGAGCTGTGAGTCAACAAGTAGTAGAACAAATGGCGATTGGAGTAAAAGCTAAAATGAAAACAGATTATGCCCTATCTACTTCTGGTATTGCGGGTCCTGATGGAGGAAGTGAGGAGAAACCTGTAGGAACAGTATGGGTAGGAATGGCAACACCAAATGGTGTAGTATCTAAAAAGTTCCTTTTAGGAAAAGATAGAGAGCGTAATATTTTGAAAGCAGCTTCTAAGGCATTGAATATGTTGAGGGAAGAGTTGCTTAGGTAATTTATCTATCCGCATGAATTGGGTTTTCAGCTATTCGTTCACGAAATACGTGTTCAAATTTACGATTGTCACGTTTAGCAATTAACCAAGATATAGTAAATTCATAATTTCGGTAACTAAAATTCTCTTGTGGGTTTTTGGTTAGCGGTTCAATTTCAAAGAGTAGTTTTTGAAAGAATTTTTTTATTTCTTCTTTCGTGGCTGTTTTTTTTATTTTGTTGAGATGTTTAAGAAGTAGTAGATCAGACTTAGAGATAGTGTTGGTTTTTTTTAAATATTGTTGAGCTATTTTTATGCAATGAGGAAGGTAGTCGATATTTCCTAATTCAAAGTGGATTATAATATTAAGCATGTAGAATTGACTTTTAACACCTCCAACAAAGGCTGATTTTTCATTGAGCATTTTGTTGGTCCAGTTTAGTGCCTCTTTAAAATCGTCACTACCAAAGCACCCCAAAGCAAGAATTTGTTGAAAATACATTTTTTGATAAGGTTTGATGTATTCTTTGTAAGTGTCTAGGGTTTTTTCTGATATATTTCGAATAGCTTTAGCTTCTTTAAAGTGGCCATTATACACATATAAGATATTTGAAAGTTCGTAGTAATAAGCATTTATGATTGCTAAAATATGTTTGCTTTTGTTGTATGGAGCAGTTTTTTCTAATTGTTTTAGTTTGTTTAGGGTTTTAGTAGTCTCTTCTGGATTGTTAAGTTCAAGCTGACTTACAATTAGATTGATTAGGCTGTTTAAGTATGACCTAGGATTGTGGTAGGTATATTTAGGTGAGTTTTCTAGAAGGGCAATATTGTTTTTAGTTGCCTGGCAACATAATGCGTAGTTTCCTAGTGTTTGGTGGTAAAAAAAGTAAGCGTTATGAAAGTGTAATTTAGCCCTTACGGATTGTGCAAGGTTAATGTCTTTCAACAGAGGATCATCTAGCAGCTTAGCTTTTTGCAATTTTTCTATTCTAACTTTACTTGCTTCTCCAGATGTAATGATGTCATATACCTGGTCACTTAAAACAAAAGTGTCATATTCATTATTTACCTTGGCGATAGTTCTTTTGTATTCTTTTTGAGTTGCCTCCTTTTCTTTAGGTGCTTGGAAAGCAAGTAAAACTCTCTCCCATCTTAGAATATCTATTAGGATTTCATTTTTCTCACTATCAATGGCTAATTTCTTAGCTTTTACTACAGCATCCCAACTTAAATCATAAAGGTTTTTATTATAAAAAAACTCTACAGCATGCAATTCTATTAATATTTTACCATATATGGAGTTGTCCATTTGGTAGGCTAACAATATTTTTTTTAGTTGATGGTATAAATATCTTTTTACACGAGCCAAAGGGGTGTTTTCATTTAATTTATCATACTCTTTTTTTAAACCTTGTTCACTGTATGATTTCATCTTGTCTAAAAGATAAAATAATTTTAAGTATATAGGAGGAGTGCTTTTTTGTGAAGAAATCTGTAAGGTGATGTATCTTTTTTCGGTTTTGTTAAGTGATTTAATAAGATGATATAGCGCCTCGTTTTTTTTCATTGGTGATTAAGGTTATTTGTAAATATAATTAATATCCGGCTAAGTAGTGGTGTTTTTAGATTGCATAGACATGTTCTTTTTTTACTAAATATTAATATTTTAATTAGGTGTGTTATATAAAATTATTACCAAATAGAAATGTTCTTTTTTAATAATAAAGTTCAATGTATTTCTTTGTTTGAACTATTTTATTGTTGACTATTGTGTAGCGCAATTAAATAAGCAAACTATGGACTCAAACACTGATAACGCAGATACTCCAGTATTTAATTAATAGTGAATTTATCTAGGAGTAAGAAGTTGTAAGCGACTTATATAGTTGGGAAGGGTATTATTTGATTTTGATTGGAAATTATCATTTTCTTGGAGCTTCCTCCATCCAATCTCCATTGCAACGCAAAACTTGCTCAATAATATCTCTTACACAGCCTTCACCACCATTTTTATCTGAGATGTAATCAGAAATATTTTTAATCTCTATGGCAGCATTTTTAGGGCAGGTAGCTACACCACATTTTTGCATTACATCATAATCAGGAATATCGTCACCCATGTAAAGAATGTTTTCAGGTTGAATATCTTTCTCCAAAATATAATCTTCAAAAACAGCCACCTTATCAGCGACTTTTAAATAGATATCTTTGATTCCCAGACCATTTAATCGTGTTCGAACAGATTCCGAGCTACCTCCAGATATAATAGCAATATTATATCCCTTTTTTATAGCATATTGAAGAGCGTAACCATCTTTAATGTTCATTTGCCTAACCTGTTCTCCATCAGGCATAATGGTAACAGAGCCATCTGTTAACACACCATCTACATCAAAAATGAAAGAGTTAATGTTGGGTAAAAGTTCCTTAAAGTTCGCCATTGGTTTTTTCTTTAATAATGCTGTTTGTTAATAGCTGGTAAATGTCCTGATAATCTTTAAAATCAGCTAACATTTGGATATGATTTTTTATTATTTCTTGGTCATTTCTGATTGCTGGTCCAGTTTGAGTATCGGAAGGAGAGTGTGTTATTATTTTTTCAGCCGTTTCTTGGATGAGTGGCTTTAAAATGTTGAAGTCCATATTTTGTTGAGCAGTTATTTTTTCAGCAATGTGGTATAGGTAATTAGGAAAATTACAGGCAAAAACTGCAGCAACATGTAGTGTTTTTCTTTGTTCAGAATCAATAGGGTAGATGCTGTTTGATAATTGTTGGGCCAATTGGGTGAGTAGGTTTTGATTAAGTTCGTTATTGGCTTCAATACAAAAAGGAACAGCAGATAAATCTAATTTTTTGTTTTTAGAAAAGGTCTGGAGCGGATAAAACACGCCATAATTGGTAAACCCGTATTTTTTAAACACTTCTATTGATAATCCTCCAGCAGTATGTGCAATTAATTTATTTTTAAATGGAAAATGTTCTAAAACAGATTCGATGGCATCATCTTTAATGCTAATAATATAACAATCAGCATCAGGTTTAATTGCATCAAGATTAGCTATTGGGGTTGCATTAATTTGTTGAGCTAAAACAGTTGCATTTTCAATAGATTGACTATATACTTGTTTGATAGTGAGTCGTTTTTGATAAAAAGCTTTACCTAAATGGTTAGCTACATTTCCAGATCCTATGATGCTTATTGTTGTTGACAAATTAATAATGGTGTTTATCCTATTTAGACTCTGTAAAAATAACTAAATTTGTTGGCTTAAAATTATTACTCTATTTATGTTTAAAGCCATCAAAAACATTCTGTTTTCTACCAAATTAACTGCTTTGTTGTTGATTGTTTTTGCACTAGCAATTGGTACGGCTACTTTTATCGAAAATGATTTTGGGACTCCAGCATCTAAAGCATTGGTGTTTAATACGAAATGGTTGGAGTTAATATTTGTATTACTCACCATTAATTTAGTAGGAAACATTTTTAAATACAGGATGTTTCGCTTAGAAAAATTGCCAGTACTCATTTTTCATGTGGCGCTAATTGTTATTTTAATTGGAGCGGGCATCACTCGGTATATTGGTTTTGAAGGCAGTATGCATATCAGAGAAGGAGCTACAAGTAACCAGATAGTTTCTGCTGATACTTATTTGCAGTTTAAAGTAGATGATCAAAAACAACAAGTTGCTTTCGATAAGCAATTATTTTTAAATCCATTACATAATAAAGTTTTTGAATACGATTTTGAATTTAACAATCAACCAATTAAAGTTAAGTACAAAGATTTCATACTTAATTCAATTGATACAGTTTTGCCTGATGAGCATGGAAAAAAAATAATAGAAATAGTTACGGTAGGACAAAACGGAAGAGAATCGCGTTATATAGAGGAAGGAAAAATTAAATTTTTTGGAGAGATTCCTATAGCTTATAATAATACAACACGAACAGAAGCGGTTAAGATCCTGGATACTGATTCAGGATTATTTGTGTTGTCGCCATATGAAATGCAGTACATGAGCATGGATGACCAAAGTAGATCCGTAATTGTTCCTGATTCATTACAGCCATTTAAGAATAGACGCTTATACAGTATTGGACAATTACAATTGGTATTTAAAACAATTCACGAACAATCTAAAATTGTAAAAATGAGCGCACCTAAATCCGTTAAAAATGGGGAGGATGCATTAGTGGTAGATGTTTTTTGTGGTAATGAGAAAATGGAAGTAACTCTTTTTGGAGGGCAAGGATATACCTCCAATCACACTATTTTTCAATTAAAAGGGTTGAATTTTTCTTTAGCTTACGGTTCAAAAACAATAGCGGTTCCTTTTAATGTTCGGTTAGATAATTTTATTTTAGATAAGTACCCTGGCTCTATGAGCCCTTCTTCTTACGAAAGTGAAGTCACCGTTTTTGATAGCCGAAATGGAGGGAAAGAATTTTCACAGCGTATTTACATGAACAATGTGTTGGATTACGATGGGTATCGCTTGTTTCAATCTTCTTATGACCAAGATGAATTGGGAACTATTTTATCCGTTAATCATGATTATTGGGGAACGATGATAACTTACTTGGGGTACTTTTTGATGATGTTGGGGATGGTAATTACTTTAATAGTCAAGAAATCTCGTTTTAACGAATTGAGAAGGAAAATAAAGCAACTGAGAGCAGCCAGAGCAGTGTTGATAATAGCAGTGCTATTAAGCGGAGGACTTCGTGCTCAAAACCATCAAAAAACAGCAAAAAATTATTATAAGATTGATGCAGCTCATGCCGATAAATTTGGGCGACTATTAGTGCAAGATAGAGGGGGTAGGATTAAGCCTGTAAACACAATGGCTTCTGAAGTTATTCGAAAAGTGACTAGAAAAGAGGTGTTTAATGGATTGAACCCTTCTCAATTATTGTTGAGTATGATATATAATCCGGGCTATTGGCAAACCGTACCGATGATTAAAGTTAGTCATCCACAATTGGAAGAAAAGTTGGGGGCGAAAGACCATTATGTTTCTTTCTTGGATTTTTTCGATAAAGAGTTTAATTACATTTTAACAGAAGATGTGGCTATTGCTAACCGTAAAAAGCCAGCAGAACAATCCAAGTATGATAAGGAAGTAATTAAAGTGGATGAGCGTGCCAACATTTGTTACATGGTCTATCAAGGCGGAATGTTAAGGATATTCCCAAAAGCCAAGGATGAAAACAATACTTGGTTTACACAGATGGATTACAAAAAGTTTACTACACACGATTCTTCTTTTGTGAAAAGCATATTGCCTTTTTATTTTATGTCCATCAACCAATCTTTTGATAAAAAGGATTGGTCGTTAGCCGATAGTACATTGAAGTATATTGCCGATTATCAAATGAAGTTTGGAGGTGAGGTTATTCCTCCGCAACAAAAAATAGATGCAGAAATTATCTACAACAAAGTCAATGTATTTAAGCGTTTGTTTATGTATTACACCTTTGTAGGCTTGCTAATATTGCTCTTTATTTTTATGGATATTTTTAGTGCTAAAAAATGGAAACAAAAAGTAGTGAGCTACTTGTCCATAGGCCTATTTGTTCTTTTCTCAATACACACATTAGGTTTAGCTGCACGATGGTATATTTCTGGTCATGCTCCATGGAGTAATGGATATGAATCGATGATTTATATAGGTTGGGTAACCATTTTGGCCGGTTTTGTGTTTTCTAGAACTTCCAAAATGACCTTGGCGGCAACAGCAATTTTAACCTCCTTAATCTTAATGGTGGCGCATCTCAATTGGTTAGATCCAGAAATAACACCTTTGGTTCCTGTTCTAAAATCATATTGGTTAATGATACATGTAGCTATAATTACAGGTAGCTATGGTTTTTTAGGTTTAGGAGCGTTGTTAGGTTTTATGAATTTGATTTTAATGATTATTAAAAATGCGAAAAACAAAATTAGAATTGATGCTACCATTAAAGAATTGACCTACATTAATGAAATGACCTTAACTATTGGTTTGTTTATGGCTGCTGTAGGAACTTTTCTGGGAGGTGTTTGGGCGAATGAAAGTTGGGGGCGTTATTGGGGTTGGGACCCTAAAGAAACATGGGCTTTGGTTATTGTGTTGGTGTATGCCATGATTTTACACCTGCGTTTTATTCCTAAAGCCAATGGAAAATACTTGTTTAACTTAGTTTCGTTAGTAGGTTTTGCAAGTGTTATTATGACCTATTTTGGTGTTAACTACTATTTGGCGGGCTTGCATTCTTATGCTAAAGGAGATCCAGTACCAATACCTGTATTTGTTTATTATACTGTTGCAGTTGTATTTGTAGTGGCTGTTTTAGCTTACTTAAGAAACAAGAAAATCCTTTTTAAATCCTTTTAACCTATTTTATGAAGTACACTATTCAATACCAGTTGTTTCTTTTATTTCTTGTTACTTTATCTATTTTAGGGTGTAAGGAAGAAAGAAAAACAGCGAAAAAAGAAGAGGTAGTGAGCGAAAAAAAAGTTGTTTCAAGGCTCTCTTATGTTTATGATAATGCAGGATTGTTTTCTGAAAACCAAAGGGATAGTATTCGCTCTTTATTAGAAGGTTTGGATCAAAAAACGACTGCTCAGATAGTTGTTTATACGGTGTCGAAATTAAATGGAGAAGATCCATCTGCTTATGCGAATAAAATTGTTAATGAGTTAAATGTGGGGCGACTTTTTATTAATAATGGAGCATTAATATTTATTGCTTTAGAGGACAAGAGCATTCAATTAAAGATAGGAACCGGATTAAAGTGGCAAATTAACAACGAAAAAGCGGGTGCTATCGTTAATCAAATAGGTGCTTATTTTGGGCAACAAGATTATTATGGAGGGATTCATAACGCTTTAAAAACATTAATAGAGGAATCTTCAGGGGTAGATTGGGAAATATTTTACACCTCTTTTGCTCAAATGGAAAATGATGGCCAAAATGCGGTAGGTAAAATAATGGTGTTGGAAGACCGGAGGATTATTGATGTGATTTCGGGTGTTTCTGGTTCTGCTCATTTTGAAGATACAGGTCCAACAGAATTTGCTGAAGGTATTTATACCATTAGTACGATGAGTAAGACCAATACTTCTTTTCTTTTGAAATACAATAGAGACATTATTCCATTGTTACGAGAAAAAAATAAAGGACAGATTGTTCGTCTGTATGCTAGAGTGACTATGGTTCACCCTTTTGAATTAAGGGTTTTGGGCTTTCAAAGAAAAGGAGATATTGCAGAAGTGTAGTGTAAAGACGATTAATAATGCCTAAATTAGTCGCCCCCTTTTTTATGTTTCTGTCCAAAAAAAATATGGTAATATCTGAAAAAACAGCAAAAAAACAACTCTATGATTATCAGAAGAGGGGTATGGATAAGATCTTCCAATCTTTAGAAAAAGCCCCTGATAATCATAATTTATTGTACCAACTTCCTACAGGAGGAGGAAAGACAGTGATTTTTTCTGAAATTACCAGAAGGTACATTGCCAATAGCAAAAAGAAAGTATTGATTTTAACTCACCGTATAGAGTTGTGCGCTCAAACTTCTGCAATGTTGCATGGGTTTGATGTAACGAATAAGGTGATTGATAGTAAAGTAAAGGAGCTTCCTGCTCAAAACGATTATAAATGTTTTGTAGCCATGGTGGAAACGCTTAACAATCGTTTACAGGATGAAAAAATAGATTTGAAAGATGTTGGGCTGGTTATCATTGATGAGGCGCATTACAATTCTTTTCGAAAATTGTTTCATCATTTTGAAAATTGTGTGATGTTAGGTGTAACAGCTACCCCTTTGAGCTCTAATATTAAATTACCGATGTATGAAAATTATGATGAGTTGATTGTTGGTGAATCTATTTCGTATTTGGTAGAAAATGGCTATTTGTCAACACCAACCACTTATTGTTATGATGTAGGGCTATCTTCATTGAAAATAGGGGCTAATGGAGATTATACGGTGCGCTCTTCGGATATGCTGTACGGTGATTTCCCAATGCTGCAGAAGTTATTGTACGCTTATGAGGAAAAATCGTTAGGAAAGAAAACATTGATTTTTAATAATGGAATAGCCACCTCTCTTAATGTTTATGACACATTTACTAAAGCCGGGTATGAGATAAAACATTTAGATAATACCAATACGCCTAAAGAAAGAAAGGAAATATTGGAATGGTTTAAAAACAAGCCTGATGCGATATTGACCTCAGTAAGTATACTAACAACAGGATTTGATGAACCTACGGTAGAAACCATTATTTTGAACAGGGCAACCAAATCACTCACTTTGTATTTTCAGATGATAGGGAGAGGATCAAGGGTGCTTCCTAATAAAACAACGTTTACTGTAATTGATCTAGGAAATAATGTGGCTCGCTTTGGCCCCTGGGATACAAAAATAGATTGGCATGGGATATTCAGAACGCCAGACTTTTATTTAAATAATTTGGTTACGGATACAGAAATTGAAAAACATTTTAAATACGTTATGCCTGATGAGATCAGGATGAAGTTCAATAAATCAGCAGATATTTCTTTTGATGTGGATGCTGTTTATAAAGATGTGCGGAAAAAGAATTTGAGACCTAAAGTGGTTATAGAGCGTTCTATAGAGCAGCATACAAAAATGTGTGTGGAAAATAGTGAGGATATTGTGGAAGCTAGAAATCTGGTGGAGCTGTTAAGTGAGGATATAGCCTATAGGGTGAGGTTGTTTTCCTATTGCATATGCAAAAGCACAGACAATTATTTGAAATGGTTAAAAGAGGATTATGAAGAGAAGTTGGGTAAGAACCTTTTGAAGTTTTTTTAGAGGTATTTCTATTTTAATAACGCATAATCGTAGCATTTTGTTGTGTTTCTGATGAAAAATAGTGGTTTTTGGTTAATTGAGGTGAATTCCTCATGAACTAAGGTGAACTATACATGGCTTTGAGGTGAAGTATCTATGGAGTATCTGTAGAGGAGAGTCGAAGTAGGGATGATAATTTGGTAGGGAATTTGTTTTGGACGTCTCGGCTATGCGTAGTGCGGGATTTCAAGGCACTTCACTGTCCGCCTACCCATATGTTTGTTTATATTCACTTGCTTTCAATTTAGCACTAAAACCCGCATTACGTATAGGTTTTGTTGGCAGCTGGCTTTTTTAAAAATTCAATAAGCTGTTGTTATTTGATTTTTTTATTCTACTACTAATTTTACTGATCTGTTCTAAAGCTTCGTCTTTATCTATTGTTAAGAATGATCGTTTGCGGAGATGAATCTTGATTAAATCATTCACCTTCGAAAAATTGGCTTCTCTGTTTAATATTGAGTTATTTCTATCTGTGACATGATAGGGTTTTCTTTTAGCTAATTGTAAATCAACTTTTTCAGAAACTGAGGCAATGTCAATTTGTTTTATAAAATCACAAACTAAGTTGCTATGATACTCAATTAGGTTTTGTTCAGGTTTCTTTATTTCAGGGATTTTTATACAAGAAATATCGTCTTCATTTTTAGTCACATTAATACCAATTGACATTCTTGGGTATTTTATTTTAAACCTGTTTTTAAGTATCCTAAATACTTCGGAAGGATGATTTTCCTTTGGCTTCAAATCAAATCGAATTCTTATAAGATATATGTCATATCCAAAAGTTAGTTCCTGTCTTATTAATTTTTCTGCACCGTCAAAGTTTTTGTAACTATTATCAAGGTATTCTAAGAATTTATTTAGCAATGAAAGTGTAATTACACCTTCAAAACCTAAAGGATCCATACTTCGATAAAGGTCTAAAACATTGATGTAAGACATATTATTTTCATGAAAGGCAATATGTTTTAATATGTCTTTTTGAATTTCTTTTGAATCAATAAATATGAATTGTGCAGCAAAATATTCTTGAAGGGATTTGTGGGACCATTTGTAATACATTCCGTCTTTTGAAAAAATTGGAACTGTAATTAACAGGTCTTTTATAAAGTCCGAAGATTTTACATTGTTTTCACCAACGTAGTCTAGTGACTCTTGAACAATTAAGCCAAGTTCATCTCTTGTGAACTCTATTTTGTTCTCTTGCTTCAAGCAGAAATATCCGAATGCTCTTAAAACACGATGAAATTCATCAGAACCTAGTTTTGAATGTTTTTCTCTTTCAAAGGAATCTCCTTTGGATAGGTCATGAGATTCAAATAAGGCATCAAATACTTGTCTATAGAAAATATGTTTTTTAAAAGGGATGCTTTGTTTATGTTCAAATGCGGTAAACAAAAGCGACACTAATAATGGGGTTGTTAAATATTCTTTAATGTTCGAAAAATTATCTTTCTCTTGAATTTTGGAAATTAATAGTGAAGCAATTTTTTTAGATACATCATAACGTTTTATTAATTCATAAGCTTCATCCGGAACTAATGGTTTTATTTGGTATTTGAAAAAGTCGCCAAATGAAGACAAGGCTTCCTCTGGGCGTGATGTTAAAACAAATTTATTCTTACGAGCTTTTGAAATAAATTTCTGAATTTCAGTTGTTACGTGTGCTCTGTCTGTAATTGATATTTCGTCAAATCCGTCAAAGAAGAAAATAAAATCACCTCTTTTAATCAAGTCAAGTACAAACTGTTTGTCAATTTCTTCATTTATTGGATTGAGCTGTTCTAAAATTTCTTGAATGACGTCTTTAGTTTTTGAGAGTCGCCTGAGTTCTATAAGCATTGGAACGCCTTCATTATTATCAATACACGACAAGAGTAATTTTTTCGACATAGTTGACTTACCCATGCCTGCGGTGTCGGTAATTAATATTTTGTTGGATTCTTTGAATATACTGTCACTATACTGGTCAATTAGTATACTTTCTCGTTTATCATTTTTATCTCGATATTGTATTGTTAAGGGAATATATACTTCATCTAAAAGAATTTTTCTCCTTTTGAATGCGACAGTGTTTAGGATTGCATTTTTTTCATAGGTCTCATTCAAATATTCCAAGAACTTATCCTCAAATGCATGATCAATAATATTCTTATCTCTTTTCCAAGACTTTTTAATTTCGTCAAGCTTAGGCTTTAAGAATGTATCAAAAACAACTTTAGTAAGCGGTGCTGCAATTGTTGCTATATTTTTAACTGTATCTATTTCCATAATATTCTGCTTGCTGCCAACAACCGAATAAAGTGCACTAGTGTACTTTATTCGCATTATACATTCCAAATATACAGAATTACGGCAAGATTTATCCTTAAAGGAGTTGAAATAGTTATTCGTAGATTAATCGCATAATAAACGTTTAAATATACGGTTATTTATAAGAAAAAGAGGACATCCAATTGGATGTCCTCTTTTTAATAAGTCTATTGCTTATTTATTCTGCAGGTGGAGCTGGGTGTCCTTCTCTGTGATGCTCTCCTTGTTTATGGTTTTTCATTTTTTTGAGTAAATCACGTTTAAATTGCTCTCTTGCCATGTAAAGCGCACCTACTTTTTTAATTGGTAAAACAGCTAGAAATTTAGTGTGGTACTCTTTGTCTAGATCTAGTTCTTTTTGTCTTGTTACGAAGTGGTTTTCAATGTGCTTTTTTATTTCTTCGTTAGAAAGTTCTTGGTTCTCTTTGTTTTTTTTCTTTTCTGCCCACTTTTCTTTTAGAAGTGTTTCCCGTTTGTTTTCATACTCATTATAAACAGGCCAAAACTGCTGTGCTTCTTCAGGGGTAAGGTCCATTTTTTCGGTAATAAAAGCAATTTTCATGGATTTGATCTTTTCTTTGTATTCTTTTCTGTCTTCAGCACCATGATGTTGAGCCAGTAGTGTTGAGCATAATAATAGTAATGCTATAACAATTGAGGTTGATTTTTTCATAATTCTTTAATTTAAGTTTATAATTCAGCTATTATTAAATTGATATCGATATCGTTTTCTATTAAGTATTCAATGTATTCGTCATTTTCTTCTAGCGTAGGTGAGGATGATTGGGTAACTTCATAGTAAGTTTCATACAATAAATCATCTTCAATTTCAATGTAATCTTCGTTCACTAATGTCTCATATACTTGTTCGGAAGTAAGGGATGTTTTGTTGGTTTTTAAATTGTAGTTAAATACCAATATAAAAATGGCAACACATGCAGCTAAAGGGATAAAAATACGGTATGACAAATTGTCAAAAATAATTGTTAATTTATTTTTATTCAGGTATTTATCTAATCTTACTTCATCTAAAGATTCAAAATAGTTTTTTGGGGTTAAAAAATGGTTTTCTTTCTTTATTTTGGAAAGAAATGGGGCATCTTTTAATGGATTTTCGGGTATGTTATTTTTGTTTTTCATTTGTAGTTAAGACATTGTTTTTTGCAAAAGGTTTAATTTGCGGTTAAATAAATTTCAATTTTTTTTACGGCATGATGATAAGATGCTTTTAATGCGCCAATAGAAGTTCCTAAAATATCCGCTATTTCTTCATATTTCATTTCTTCGTAGTATTTCATGTTAAACACCAGTCGTTGTTTTTCAGGTAGGGTAAGGATGGCTTTCTGTAATTTCAGTTGAATTTCGTCACCAGTATAATATTCATCACTCTCTAACGATTGAGCAAGTTCTTGTTCTACGTCAACAATTGGTATGAAAAAGCGTTTTCGCTTCTGGTTTAAAAAAGTAATGGATTCGTTGGTGGCAATTCGGTATAGCCAAGTGTAAAGTTTCGATTCAGCCTTAAAGTTAGATAGTCCTTTCCATGTTTTGATAAGTGTGTTTTGTAAAACATCATCAGCATCATCATGGTTAATTACTATCCTACGGATATGCCAATAGAGTCGTTCTTTGTGTTTATGAACAATCAGTGCATAAGCATTGTTCCGGGATTTTTCATCCCGAAACATTTCTAATAACTTATCGTCAGAGTAATGTTCCATACTTACATTTAAAAATTGCTTGAAGAAGAACGTTTGCACTATCCTGTTCCAATAGCTGTCGGAATGTTTCAGGATTTTGTTTTATCGGTACATAGGCCCTGAAACGAGTTCAGGGTGACGGATTATTTGGTGTTTTACAGACAGTCTTTTCTTAGGTTTTATTACTTTCTTGCAATTGCTTTTTCTGTAGCAGCTACTATTGCTTCAGCAGTTAAACCATATTTTTCCATCAATTGGTTCGGAGTTCCACTTTCTCCGAAACTATCATTTACAGCAACATATTCAATTGGCATTGGGTTGTTTTGGGAGATAACCTGAGCGATACTATCTCCTAAACCACCGTTTCTCATGTGTTCTTCGGCAGTTACAATGCATTTTGTTTTGCTTGCTGAGGTTAAGACTGCTTTTTCGTCTAAAGGTTTAATGGTGTGGATGTTTATTATTTCTGCGTTGATCCCTTTTTCTTCCAAAATCTCTCCGGCTTTAATGGCTTCCCATACTAAATGACCGGTAGCAAATATGCTTACATCGGTCCCTTCGTTTAACGTAATGGCTTTACCAATAACAAACTCCTCATTCATAAACACAGGTACTTTTGGTCTTCCAAAACGCAAGTAAACAGGTCCTTTATGGTTGGCAATTGCTTTGGTTGCTGCTTTGGTTTGGTTATAGTCGCAAGTGTTGATAACAGTCATCCCAGGCAACATTTTCATTAAACCTATGTCTTCTAATATTTGATGGGTTGCACCGTCTTCCCCAAGTGTTATTCCAGCATGTGATGCACATATCTTAACGTTTTTACCAGAGTAGGCTACAGCTTGTCTGATTTGGTCATACACTCTTCCTGTAGAGAAGTTAGCAAAAGTGCCCGTGTAAGGAATTTTGCCACCAATAGTCATTCCAGCAGCAATACCAATCATGTTTGCTTCTGCAATACCAACTTGAAAGAAACGATCGGGATTTTCATTTTCAAAGTCGTTCATTTTTAACGAACCTGTTAAATCCGCACATAGCGCTACCACATCTTTGTTTTCTCTTCCCAATTCAGTTAGGCCATCTCCAAAACCTGAACGAGTATCTTTTTCTTCTGTGTATGTGTATTTTTTCATATTTTTTAAAATTTAACCTGAGTTGAAGCTCCTGAAGTTATTTGAAATTGAATTTCTTTAGTAAAAATGACTTGTTTTGAATTTAACCCACGATTTACTGCTCTATACTTTCCGGGCTGCAAAACAATGGTTTGTCTGGTATGACTTTCAGGAATGTTATATATCCATTCCAATTTATTTTCTTTCTCCACAAAAATGCTGGTGATGCCTTTGCTTTGCAGGTAAATGGTGGCAATGCCGGGTTCAGGGATAAACACTTTAGTAGTGTGGCTTTGGGCGATATTTACATCACTAACGTACATTCTGGGTAAGGTTAAAATTTCCAGATCGTAGTTGCCGGTAATGTACTTGGTCGTTTCTTCAAAATTTTGGACGTAAAGGGTGTTCATTTCTCCAGCTTTTCTAACAATACATTTTAAGTCACTGTACTCATTCAATCCATTCATCTTTAACTGGAGCAGTCCTTGAGGGGCATCTAACGCAATAATATTATGCTTGCCTGGGTTGATGGTAATGTTCTCTTTCCCAATAGGAGGAAGGGTATGAACGACTAGGTCATATTTGAGAGCAGGGTCTAAAGGAATAGTATCTGGGTTTCCCTTGTGATTAATGGTATGCATAAAATTATATTGTATGGCTTTTGAGAAGCTGTCATAGAAGGTCATGTTCACATCTGTTTCAGAAGGAAACCCGTTAGCATCAATTAAATTGACCTGAACAGACGTGTTGTTCATTACTTGAGAGATAACAATGTTCAGCACATTTTCAAAAGAAGCTTGATCATTGGTTTCAAAAAAGGTTCCGATGCATCTAAAAGCATCAATAGTTTCTAAATCGAGCCCCATTCCAATAACAAAAGGTTTAAGCGTAACTCCATTTTTTCTCAATGCTAAAGCTACAGCGCATGGGTCTCCATCACATTCTTCAATACCATCCGTAATTAAAATGATGATATTTTTGCAGTTGCTGCATGGGGGGAAATCGTTTTTGGTTTGTTCTAATGAGTAAGCAATAGGAGTTGTTCCTTGTGGGTAAAGTCCTTTTAGTACGCTTTTAATCTTGTCGTAATTGTTCGGGTTGAAAGGGACCTCTAATTTGGTATCTTCACAACTTCTTTCGCCCATAGCAACAGAAAACTGATGACCATAAACGCGTAGCGCCACCTCCAGATTCTCAATGGTTTTTAGGCTGTCCATTAAGTTGCTCATCAAACGTGTTGCCACCTTCATTTTTTGCTCTTTATCCCATTTTCCGAGCATACTTTGAGAAGCGTCTAGTACAAAAAGTATTCTTGTTTTTTGTGGGGTTTGGGAGTAGGAGGTAGCAGTCAGCACCAATAGTAGTGCAGTAAGAATTAGGTTGGTATGTTTTTTTAGTGTTTTCACTTTGTTTTAAAGAGATTGCTTCTTCCGGTTTCATTCTTCACCGGAATCGCAATGATGTTGATCAATAATCTCCCAATGTTTCTTCCAATTGGTTTAGTGCACTAGCTAATTGTTCATCATTAGGAGCGCTTCCATGCCATTTGTGTGTATGCATCATGTAGTCCACTCCTTGTCCCATTTCTGTTTTCATAATAATCATAACGGGTTTTCCTTTTCCTAAGTGTGTTTTAGCTTCGTTTAAGGTGTTAACTACGTTTTGCATGTCATTTCCATTCATATGCATCACATCCCATCCAAAAGCTTGCCATTTTGCATCTATATCACCCAAATCCAATACATCACTGATGTCTCCATCAATTTGTTTGTGGTTGTAATCAATTGTTGCAATGTAGTTATCTACTTTGTTGTGAGCGGCATACATTGCTGCTTCCCATATCTGACCTTCTTGTATTTCACCATCGCCATGTAGCGAGAAAATAATTCCTTTATCGCCATTTAACTTTTTGGTTAAGGCAGCTCCAATTGCGTTTGACATCCCTTGACCTAAAGAACCACTAGCAATTCTAACACCTGGTAATCCTTCGTGAGTAGTAGGATGACCTTGTAATCGGCTATTTAATTTTCTAAACGTCTTTAATTCTTCAACAGGAAAGTAACCAGATCGAGCCAAAACACTATAAAAAACAGGGGATATGTGTCCGTTCGATAAGAAAAATACATCTTCATTGGTTCCGTCCATATTAAATGGTTGAGGGGTGTGGTTCATCACTTCAAAATACAGTGCGGTTAAAAAATCGGCACAACCTAAAGACCCTCCGGGGTGTCCTGAACTAACGGCATGTACCATTCTAACAATGTCTCTTCTTATTTGAGTAGCTGTTTTTTCTAATTCGCTAATTGCTGGCATTTTTATTGTGTTTTTAGGATGATATAATTTAGTTTATCCCAGCAAAAATAGTTGATAAAACAAGAATTTATGGGAATAAAAAAAAACTTTAATAACGAGTTTTTAACAATTGCAGATATGAAAATTCAATTGTTGATAATCCATTAAAGTTGCTTTAACTCTACTTGTTTTTAAGGTTACTTTTATTATCAAATAGCAGTATGGATGTATAGAAAAAAACACATAGGAATAAGTTTGATTTTAATACTCATTGTCTCGTCTTCTTTCGTTAAGCCGAAGTGGGATAAAGAATTGCAATTGCGTAAAGAGCAGTACCCATATATTCAGGTGAGTACAGTTTGGGCAGATTCTGTTTTTAAAACGTTAACTCCTGAAGAAAGAATAGCACAGTTATTTATGGTGGCTGCTTATTCCAATAAAGATAATAACCATGTTAACCAGATTAAAGAGCTGGTTAGTAAATACAAGATAGGAGGATTGATTTTTATGCAGGGAGGACCACTTCGGCAAGCGGCTTTGGTCAACGAGTATCAACAAATTTCTAAAGTGCCCTTAATGATGGCGATAGATGGCGAGTGGGGGTTAGCGATGCGATTAGATAGTACAATCAAATATCCATGGCAAATGACCTTAGGTGCCATTCAAAATGAAGACCTAATTTATCAAATGGGAGTACATATCGGAGAACAATGTAAAAGAGTGGGATTACACATCAATTTTGCTCCCGTGGTGGACGTGAATGTGAATCCGAAAAACCCAATTATCAATGCACGTTCTTTTGGAGAAGACAAGAATAATGTAGCGAATAAAGGGATAGCTTATATGAAAGGAATGCAGTCTGTTCGTGTAATGGCGAATGCAAAACATTTTCCAGGACATGGAGATACGGATAAAGATTCACATAAATCATTGCCTGTTATCCCTCATTCAGCAGCCCGCATGGATTCGGTGGAATTATATCCATTTAAACAGTTAATTAATAACGGATTAACAAGTATGATGGTAGCACATTTGTATATTCCAGCGTATGAAAAAACAGCCAATACTGCAACTACATTATCTAAAAATGTAGTTACGCACTTACTTCAGGATAGCTTAAGGTTTAAGGGATTGATATTTACAGATGCATTAAATATGCAAGGGGTGAGCTCTTATTTTAAGCCTGGAGAAGTAGATGTAAAAGCTTTGTTAGCTGGTAATGATGTGTTGTTGTTTTCAGAAGATGTTCCGGTAGCTATTCGTCAAATTAAGGAAGCTATTGCTGAGGGAAAAATCACTCAAGCAACTATTGATCAAAGGTGTTTGAAGATTTTAAAAGCGAAGCAATGGATGGAATTAAATGATTATCAGCCTGTAAAATTGGATAGTCTCTATGCGGATTTAAATACAAATCAATATGAATTATTGAACCAACAGTTATCGGAAGCAGCGTTAACAGTACTTCAAAATAAAGAGAACATTATTCCTTTAAAAAGATTGGATACTTTGAGAATAGCTTCTTTATCTATAGGGGAAGGTAATATTAGCGAGTTTCAACAACAGTTATCACTTTACAGTAAAGTAGATCATTTTACAATTAAGGAGTTGGAGAGCAAAAAAAATACTCAATTATTAGATACGTTAAGAACATACAATACGATTATTGTGTCTATACATACTTCCGACAAAAATCCATGGAAAAGTTATGAAATTGGGACAGGAACTAAAGATATGATAGCGAATTTATCAATGAGGAATAAAGTCATTTTAACGGTATTTGCTAATCCATACAGTTTAATTGATTTTCCAGCTGCTGAAAAAGTGGATGCTCTCATTATGGCTTATCAGAATAGTGTTTATGCAAATAAGGGGGCTGCTCAATTGATTTTTGGTGGAATTGGAGCAAATGGAAAGTTGCCGGTTAGCGTTTCGGATAAGTTTAAGGTGGGAGTTGGCATTGATGTAAAGGCGACTCATCGTTTTAAATATACTGTGCCGGAAGAAGTTGGTATTTTACAAGGTGATTTATATCAAATAGATTCGATAGCATTAAAGGGAATTTATGAAGGGGCTTATCCGGGTTGTCAGGTATTGGTAGCTAAAAGTGGGAAAGTAATTTATAACAAATCGTTTGGTTATCATACTTACGAAAAAAAAAGAGAGGTGCAGAATACAGATGTTTATGATTTGGCATCCATCACAAAAATATCAGCTACTTTATTAGCGGTAATGCGATTACAGGACGAAGGAAAGTTTAGTTTAGATTCTAATTTGAGCGCGTATTTGTCTGATTTGATACCAGATTCTTCCGCTTATGGAGATTTGAATTTAAAGGAAATATTAGCTCATCAATCGGGTTTGCAGGCGTGGGTTCCTTTTTATCTTAAAACAATGATAAATAAGCAGTTAGATTCTGTTATTTACTCTAAAGATTCATCTGTTTTTTATCCCTATAGAGTAGCAGAGGGAATTTATATCAATCAGCATTATCCGGATATTATTTATCAGCGAATATTAAAAGGACCTATCAAGGAGAAAGAATACCGATATAGTGATTTAGGGTATTATTTTTTAAAGAGAATAGTTGATAAGCAAACAGGTGTATCTTTGGATAAATATGTTGAAAAGCTGTATGCTCAACTGGGAATGACTACTGCGGGATATTACCCTCGATATCGTTTTTCGTTAGACCGAATTGTTCCTACAGAAGACGATCAAGTATTTCGGAAACAATTGATTCATGGAGATGTGCATGATCCTGGAGCAGCAATGCTGGGAGGAGTAGGTGGGCATGCAGGTGTTTTTTCCAATGCCAATGATTTGGCGAAGTTGATGCAAATGTATTTAAACAAAGGAGTTTATGGAGGAGAGCGTTACATCACAGATACTACATTGGCAGAGTTTACAAAATGTCAGTATTGTATTGATGATGAAAATAGGAGAGGTGCAGGGTTTGATAAACCTGTAATGGATGGAGAAGGTGGACCAACCTGTAATTGTGTGTCTTATTTGAGCTTTGGGCATTCTGGATTTACAGGAACGATAGCTTGGGCTGACCCTGAAGAAGAAATAGTGTATGTGTTCTTATCAAACAGAATACATCCGGATGCGGAGAATAAAAAACTATTGCACCTCAATATCAGAACAGATATACAACAAGTGATATATAACGCGATAAAAAATAAATAATGAAAGGAGTTTATTAAGTTATATAGAATTATTCAATATTTTTCGAATACTCATAAACATGATGGTTTCGTTACCTGTCTCATGTCCGTCAGCATCAATTATTTCGTGAATATCTTTTAACACCTTCTCCTTTTGCTCATTGGATGTAATGTGTTTTTTACTCAATTGAAATAAGAGGTTAAACACCTCATTATCATTCTGTTGTTCATAAACATCCAACACTTCTTTGTACATTTCCTGGTAGTTGGCTTCATCAAAGATTGTGGGAGCTAATTTATCATGGAGTACTTTTAAGTCATCTTCTGAAATCTCGTAGTCAGAATTAGCAACTGCAATGTACATGTATGCCAAATAATGTCTGTAATCCC
Source organism: Vicingus serpentipes (assembly GCA_024103385.1). Taxonomy (GTDB): domain Bacteria; phylum Bacteroidota; class Bacteroidia; order Flavobacteriales_E; family Vicingaceae. The sequence continues at coordinate 17,381 of JAGFIT010000048.1, read as the reverse complement.
AGTTTTTGATGTATTGTTCGGTATTGAGCATATTTATGATTTTGAACCAAGTTAGTATAAATACTTTTTAAAAATAATGATTTAACTCATGTTGTCTATTTTAAATTTTTATCCATTAAGTAAATCATTGTTGCCATTGCTGCTGCACCTAACTCTAGTTCTCGTTTATTTACGTTTTCAAAAATATCGTTATTGGTATGGTGGTAGTTGAAATACACTTGTGAATTAATTGTCATTCCTAACTGAATCATGTTAGGATAGTACTCTTTTAATGGACGAATATCAACACCACCAAACCCTTTGTTAAAACGATATAATTCAAAGTTGGATAACAAATTTTTAAACTCATTTATCATTTTTACTTGTTCTATGGAACCATCAATGTCAAAACCAATAGGAAGAAATCCTCCTCTATCACTTTCAATAGCACAAATATGTTCTTCATTCTTTTCTTTGGCTAGCTTTGCATAGCTTTTCCCTCCCATATTTCCATTTTCTTCATTCATAAACAATACACATCTTAGTGTATGGTTGGGTTGGTAGTTTAGTACTTTCAATATTCTTAATGCTTCTATAGAATGTACAACTCCTGCACCATCATCATGAGCTCCTTCTCCAACATCCCAAGAATCAAGGTGTCCTCCCCAGCTAATAATTTTTTCATCTTTACCTTTTATCTCACCAATAACATTGTAGGAGATAACATCAGGAAAAGTTTTGCAATCCATCTCCATTTTTAACACAACTTTCCCATTTTTTAACCATTTAGTTAACAAGTCAGCATTTTCAGTACTCATTGCCGCTCCAGGTATTTTATTAATACCTTCTTCATAACTCATCATCCCTGTATGAGGAAAATGGTCGGTAGTAGAAGATAAAGAGCGTATAACAACTGCTTTTGCACCTAGTTTTCCTGCTTCGTTAGCTCCTTGTCCTCTAATAGGAAAGCATGCCCCATAAGCTTTTCCTGTCATAATTTGCTTTTGATCGAAAGCTTGTGTTAGGAAAACTATTTTCCCATGAACTTGTTCTTTCTTCAATTTTTTTAAAGCATCAATATTTTCTACTTGAATAACTTCCCCTTCAATCAATCCATTAGTTCCTACAGACCCGCCTAAGGCTAAAATGTCTAACTTAAAAGTAGCTCCTTTCTCATTAATTATCCAAGCAGCTTCTTTGGTGCCTCTTTCCCAGTGGGGAACTTTAATTTCCTGCAGGTATACTTTGTCGAATCCGTAAGAATGGAGTAGTTTTTCACCCCATTTGATAGCCATTTCTGCCTCTGCAGACCCTGTAATTCGTGAACCAATATCTTTACAAAGACTTCTTAAGTTTTCGTACGCTTCTCCTTTTTCTAAAGCTTCATCATATATTTCTCTAATAAATATAGAATCAGATTGTGTAAATCCAGTTATGGTGGTAGTGATAAAAAAGAGTAATACAAGTATTTTTTTCATAGGATGGGGTTTGAGTACCAAATGTAGTAAATTAATATAGCAGAGAAAAAATCAAAACAAAAAAAGAGGATACCCATGGATATCCTCTTTGTAATAGGTTTACTTTTTTACTTAATCAATTTTGTTGTTATTACACCTTCTTGATTTTGAACTTGAAGGATGTATTGTCCTTGGGGAAGATGAGCTAAATCAAGATTTATAGTGTTGGTTTTATTATAAGTATTAGTTAATATAATTCTACCACTTATATCGGATAAATAGATGTTGTATGTATCAGCATTGGTAAAGAGAATAGTTACTTGATCAGAAAAAGGATTAGGATAAATATTGCCCTCTATTTTTTGAGTAACATTCGCAACATTATTGATGACACTACTCGTAGTGTGTCTGATTTGATCGGTAGCTTTAAGGAATTTCCCAGAAGCTTTATCCACACAATCAACGAATAAAAGTACAGTGTAAATTCCATTCCCTTTTGTAAATTCGTAAGATACCGTGATGTACTCAACGGTTCCTAAGTAGTAAACTGCCCATGTAGCTGTAGCAACTTCTGTTGAAAAGAAAGTGTAATCAACAACTTTAACAGAATCCACTGATTCGTATCTGATATCGCAATTGGTAACTACTTTTCCTGCAACGGTATCTAAAACAGTGGAATCAGAGTAAGTGTTATTAATAAATACATTACCAGCTGTAGAAATTAAGTAATAAATGGTAGTTTGAACTCCAAGACTATCGGTTACATCTAAGCGATATACCCCTGAGCATAATCCAGTATTATAGGTGGTATCTGCTTCGTTAGAATGAAAGAAGCTGTACGGTGGAGTTCCTCCAGTAGCGGATACAGTAGCAGTTCCGTCACATGAATCTAAAGCGGTTTCATCAGTAGTTATGATGGTAACAACAATGGGGCTAGTACCTGCAGTTGTAGTGTCAATAACAACTGTATCCATAGCGCTACATTGATTAACATCCGTTACTGTTACGGTATAGGTACCTATACAAATATTTTGAATTTGTGGAGTGGTTTCTGTATTGTCCCAATAGTAACTGAAAGGAGGGGTACCTCCAAGAGTAGATGCTGAAGCTGCCCCGTCACATGAACTAAGTCCGGTAGCATTAATGGTTTCAGTTAAAACATCAAAACCAGTACAAGGAGTTATGCTATCAACAACAAATATGGTAGTATCTAGTGTTGATTGATAATCCAGATGAACGATGAAGTAACTACCTGAGCATAAAGCAAACAAAGTATCACCATCTACTTGAAGGCTTGTAGATTGATCATTGTACCAAGTCCAATTTACATAATTGTAGGAGTCTTCAAAAACAGTATATGCATTACAGCTACCATTACTGCTTTCAAGCTGTACCTTTATAGTTTGCGCTATACTTAATGAACATATTGTTAATGCAATAAAAAGAGTGTAAATTTTTTTCATAGTTAATGGTTATACGTGTAACGCGAAATTATAGAATTCAAATTATAATTCATAATATTTTTTTAACGCTAAAAAAGGGATAAGTTGTTTAAAATCAGAAAAATGAGGAAGATAAAGTTTAAACTCTTACACCAATAACACAAACATCATCCACTTGTTCCATGTCACCTTTCCAGTCTTCAAATGCTTTATCAATGATTGAGATTTGTTCGCTCATGGATTTTTCTTGGATGCTTAAAAGTAATTTTCTAAAGCTTAAGGCCTTAAACTTCTTGCCTTTTTCTCCTCCAAATTGATCTACATAACCATCAGAAAAAATATAGAGTGTATCTCCTTTTTCTAATTTAATGGTGTGTGTTTCATAAGAGACAGGATTGTCGAATTTCCCTATTGGTTGCTTATTCCCTTTGATTTCAAAGAGTTGATAACCGTTTTCATTAGTGCTGGAAGAAAATGAAGGATGGATAGATTCGTTATTGGAATTAGATTTACGAACTAACCATAAAGGGTTGTACGCTCCAGCATATTGTAAATTATTATCAGTAATAGCGCATAGTGCGATGTCCATTCCATCATTCACTTCATCATCTGACTTTTCAAATTCCTGAATGATTATTTCTCTTGTCTTATCTAAGATTTGGCCAGGTTCCGATAAGCCATGTTCTTTAATGGAACGGTCAAGCGCATTTTTACATACCACACTTACCATAGCTCCAGGAACGCCATGTCCTGTACAGTCAGCGGCCGCAAATAAAACACTATCTTTTTGATCCGTAGTATGGTTCTCTACCCAGTAAAAATCACCCGCAACAATGTCTTTTGGTTTATATAAAATGAAAGATTCTTTTAGGTATTTTTTTACCATTTTTTCAGGAGGAAGAATGGCTGATTGAATACGTTTGGCGTAATTGATGGAATCTAGTATTTCTTTGTTTTTCTCTTCTAACTGATTGTGGGCAGCTTCTACAACTTCTTTTTGTTCTTCGATGACTAACTTCTGTTTATTGGTAATTTTTAAACGATTAAAAACAAAGATTAAAAAAACAATCACCAAAGCTAGTCCAGCAGCAGTAGCGTAAATAATAATTTGTTGTTTCTGTTTTTCTTTTTGTTTGATGGCTAGTAATTTTTCGTGTTTAGCGTCATCTAAACTTTTTTGTTTTTCGTATTCGTATTTGATTTGTTGCCTGGTGGTTATTTTTTGAGTCTCTTCATTATTAATGCTATCACGCATGACAATGTATAGCTTGTATAAACTTAAAGCTTCCATTCCATTTTTTTCTTTTTCATAGATTTCACTCAATTGCTCTGCAGCATTTCTAATGTTTACAGGGTATCCCAATTCTTTCGAAATCTCTAAACTTCTCTTTACATTCTTTTTAGCTTCCTTTAAATTACCCTGACTCAACATCACATTGGCAATACTATTCAATGAACTTGTAATACCAACCTTGTCTTTTATTTCTTCACGAATTTTTAGGCTTTCTTTGTAATAATCTAGCGCCTTAGGAATTTCTCCTTGTTTGTTGTAAATGGTACCTATGTTGTTCAAACTTTCAGCAATTCCTCGATTGTCATTTAATTCTTCTCTTATTTTTAAACTCTTGTTGTAATATTCAAGTGCTGCTTCCAAATTGTTTTGGTCTTTGTAAACACCAGCAATATTATTCAGTCCACTGGCTATTCCATTTTTGTTTCCTATTTCTTTTTCTAGCTTTAAACTCTTGTTGTAATAATCTAATGCTTTATTAATGTCTTTTTGATTTTTATATATATTTCCAATATTATTTAAACTTGCAGCTACACCTTCTTTATGTCCTATTTTTTCTTGTATTTTTAAGCTTCTAAGGTAGTATTCTAATGCTTTTTCAATATCACCTTGATTGTTATACATATAGCCAATGTTATTGAGGCTTTGAGCAATTCCTTCATCATCTCCAATATGCTCTTGGATTAGTAAGCTTTTAAGGGAAAATTTTAATGCTTTAGAGATGTCTCCTTGAGTAATATATAAGACTCCCATATTGTTATAAGCAATAGATAGGTGGTTTAATAATTTCTTTCTATATCCTTTGGTAGTTTCGTCTTTATTCTGGAGTTTCTTCTTAACGAAGTGATAAACCCAATCATTGTACTTAGGCCATACATTAGCATCCCAACTACCATCTACAATAGCGTAAATGGCATTTATTTTAGTGGTATCATGTGGAGCCGTGTGGAATATTTTTAAGCAACTATCAATTAATTGAGAATCACTTTCATGTAAATCACTTAAAACAAGGCTATCTATGAGGTAATAGCTTTTTTTTGCAAATTGTTGAGATAAACCTATAGAGGAAAAACAGGTAAGGGTTATTGATAAAAGTGATATAGCAATTAAATTTCTCATAATTTTCTTGACACAATATTAAGTTAAAAAAACCAAGAAAGTAAATGCTAGTTATTCACAATAACACTAAAACTGGAAGTAAATAAAAGCTTGTAGTTCTGAGGACATTGCTTGATATACACAAAATATAGTAATCACGCTAATCAGAATTTTAAAAGTAAAGGGCAGTGCAATAAATTTTTGGGTGTACCAATCTTTTAATTTCGTAGGTAACCAATGAATAATAAAACCAATTAACATTACAATAAAAACATTATGGTAGGAAGTTACTATCTCACCAATTAGTTCTGGACTAAAATTAGTTCGTATTTGGCGAATAATTTGTTGAGTGCTTTCCATATTTTCTGCTCTAAACCAGATACGAGTGAATGTGATAAAATTAAACGTAACAAATACTTTCACAATTAGAGCAAGGGCATTATCGTATTTCTCGTAAGGACTAATTTTTCTCCATAACTTATAAACTATTAACCCTAATCCGTTTAGTCCTCCCCAAATAACAAATTGCCAGCTAGCTCCATGCCACAAACCTCCTAATAACATAGTGATAAGCAAATTGATATTCGTGGTTAACCAAGCTCTAAATCGTTTAATCCAAATGGCTAAAAATGCAATTAATAATCCTCCCCAGATAAATCCGTAGAGTACTATCATTTTGCCCGACAATAATATAATGAATCCACTAATAAAAAATAGTGCTATCCAAGTACCAATACTCCCTCCGCGGTTACCTCCTAGAGGAATGTATAAGTAATCTTTTAACCAAGAAGAAAGACTCATGTGCCAACGTTTCAAGAACTCACCAACATTTTTCGCTTTATATGGAGAGTTAAAGTTGGTAGGTAGTGTAAATCCCATTAATAAAGCTACACCTATGGCTATATCTGTATAACCCGAGAAGTCAGCATAAACCTGCAAGGAATAACCATATGATGCCATTAAGTTTTCAAATCCAGTAAACATAGTAGGGTTGTTGAATACCCGATCAATAAAGTTGACAGCAATGTAATCTCCAATAATTACTTTTTTAGTTAATCCTTTTAATATCCAAAATAAGGACAACCCAAATTGCTGTTTAGAAAGTTGATATGGTTGATATAGTTGAGGAATAAATTCCGCAGCTCTTACAATAGGTCCTGCTACCAGTTGGGGGAAGAAAGAAACATAGAACCCAAAATCTAAGATATTTCTAACAGGTTTAATTTCTTCTCGATACACATCAATAGCATAACTAATGGTTTGGAAGGTGTAAAAAGAAATACCAACAGGTAACAATATTTTGTTGACTGAAAAATGAGTGCCTACATTTTCATTGGTCCATTGTGCAAAGTGATTAAATACTTGGTGATTGGTATTAAAAAGTTCGTTGAAAGATTCAGTAAAAAAATAAGCATATTTAAAATAACAGAGTACAAAAAGATTAATGAATACACTCGTTGCGACCAACAATTGCTTAGAGAGTTTCTTTTTAGAGGAATACATCAACCATCCGATAACATAATCTGAAATGGTAGAAAATAGAAGAATACTTATAAATAAACCGCTTGTTTTATAGTAAAAAAATAAGCTAACTAAGAATAAATAAGCATTTCTAATCCCTCTTTTCTTGTAGATAATAGAATAGAATAGGAGTACTACAGCAAAAAATCCCCAAAAGAAAAATTGGGTAAAAATCATCGGTTCACCTTCATTATAGGTGAAGATATTTTTTAGGTTTTCTAAACTAAAAAACCAATTTATCCATTGTGATATGTTAGTTGGCTCATTCAAAATCTAGTGCGGTTATTTCGTTTAAACTTTTCAAGTTGTAGTCAGCAATACAAAATCGCTGGTCGTTCCAGTTTTCTTCTTCAGGAATAGCAATAACATTCATCATAGCTGCTTTACCTGCTAAAACACCGTTAAAAGAATCTTCAATGACTAGGCAATTAACTGGTTTTACACCTAACTCTAATGCTGTTTTAATAAATATTTCGGGATGAGGTTTTCCGAAAGTAAGGTGTTCAGCAGAGTTGATTACTGTAAAAACATCATTGAGGTTTAATTTTTTTAAAACAGCATTAATTAAGCTGTTTGCTGATGAAGATGCTAATGCAATTTTATATCCTTTGTTTTGGAAAAATTGAATAGATTCATTCACGCCAGGTAAAGCTTTCCCTTTTTCTAGGATTAATTGAGTAACTGTTTTTAATAAATCAGATTCTACTTCTTTCAATGTTAGTCCTTCCCAAGGAGTTTTGTGGTGCCAATATTCAATAACTTCATACAAACGCATGCCCATGGTTTGTTGACACATTTTTTCTGTAAAATGAAGTCCCACTTTCTTAAAAGTAGTAATGATGGCTTCTCTCCATAAAGGTTCAGAATTAATCAGAACACCATCCATATCGTATATTACTGCTTTTATTGAGTTCAAAGTTTAAAGGTTTATCAAGTTTAAAAAATGAAAATCTTCCGTGTTACCATTATTGTAGAGTATGTTTATTGCTTTAGTCATAATTTCTTATTTAACATTCTGTATTTGCAGGTGTTTTTCGTATTCTTTCATTAATGCAGAAAACATTAAATCCCCCATTATGATGTAGCCATTTTTTGTTAGATGTACCCTATCCTTTTTTGCGAGTCCATATTTTTGCCACGTTCTTATAGAGCCTAAACCTCCCATAATATTAAACATATCCCACATTCCTGAATTGTACTTCTTACTTAAGTTAATCATTACATCCCGGGCTTTAAAAACCCTTTTATTCGGGTATCTACGTTTGTAATAACTGTCATTATTGGTCACAAAAAGAAATTGAACATCAGGGTTGACAGACCTGAACCAACTTACTAATGTATCATAGTTTTCTTCATAACAGAATTCACAAAAATCAGAATCATAAGCATCATTGATACCTATACAAAAAATAACCAAATCAGGATTAATGGCTTTTAGATGTTGGGTAAACAGTTCACATCTTAAATAACTTTTAGTGCTTGCTCCATTTACACCAATAGAGTTATAGATTATTCCAGGGTCATCATTGTCTAAACTGATTCCGTATAAATTAAAATGTGTTTGATTGCTATCGGTTTGTACAATTTCAAATTCTAAAGAGTCAACATAATCATTTAAGAAAAATTCTGTATAACCTATCTCTTTATTTGTTTTAGTAGTAACGCATGAATCGCCTAAAAAACGAATAGAGAAGCTAGTACTATCAAGGTCATGGAATACTTTAATACGGTTAAAATCATAAGAAGGGGTATTGTTACCTCTGAACAAAATTTTAAAAGAAGATAAACTATCTCCTGTTGACGCAGTTATTCCAGAAACCCCCCATGTAATATCGTGCTTCATTACGGAATTTCTATAACCATCCCATTTCCCGGTGTAGCTTACTTTGTAGTAATGGGGATTATTGGTGTGTGCTAATGTGTATGGAAATAGAAAACCCCTTCCACCGTTTAAATCAGGAGAAAGTTGTTGGAAATTTTTTCGCATTTGATCTGACCATATGTCCGCTTGAATATGAGACCCGCCAATTTGCATAATGTTTACTTTCCCTTTTCCTTTAAAAACAAGGGTATCTAATTTATTGAAGAAAGAAGCATAGTTAGCACTATCACTGTAAAAATGGATGTAATTAGAATCGTATTCAATAAAATCATGTTGAGGTAATAGATGGGGATTGTTTTGTGCCTTTGATAATAATAAAGAACAACAACAAAAGAAGGTAGTGATATGTTTAAGATGAACCCTCATGAATTATTTTTTATCTTTTTTATATTCATCATAGAGTTTGAATAATTTAATATTAAATTCCTCGGCAATCTTCTTAGCTCCTTTAGGGCTAAAATGGATATAATCAGAAGCGGCTAATGAAGGTTCTGCATTTACCCATTTTGGCATAGAATTTCTTCCTCCCATAACTTCGTACATATCCCAAAACAAACAACCAGAGCTTAGAGCTGCTTTTTTTAGTGCATCTCTAACGTTTTCTAGTTGGGGATGGGTAACGTATTCTGTTTTTTCTTTTATTGACATGTCTCCTGGTCCGATAACAATAATAGCAGCATTAGGGTTTAGCTTTTTCATGAAATTAATTTGAGATTTAAACCATCTCCCATATTCATCGGCTTTTTCTTTAGATTCAATATAAGGAACGGTATTTCCTCCAAACTCTAGTAATATTAAACCAGGAGATAAGTGAGTATACATATTACTAAGTAAAGTTGCATTCTGTTTCGTGAAGATAGTTCCTGAAGAACCTCTTAATGGAATGTTATCCATTACTATCCCTGTATTTCCTTCAAGGGATACACCGTAAATATCAGGGCTATCATTTCCTGTAAAGGTGATGGTGATTTCTTCAGGTGTTTGTGTGAAATTTGTTTTCAGAACCTGAAAAGGAGTGTTGGCGTCAATAATTCCCGATTTAATAGTTTCTCCATCTGCTAAAATATTGTAATTAACGGATGAGTAGTTATTGCTTAAATAAATATTTAACTGGGTGTAGGATTTGGTTCTTCCGTAAGATGCTTTAGGTTTCCTAACTTTTAACCAACCAGTATAAACAATACTGTCATTAACAATATTAGAGGAAGGAACAGGAGCAAATCGACTAAAATTCATAAGTACGCCATACTTGTTATGCGTAATGGTGCTGTCTTTTTTTCCAAAACCGGCATAGCGTATCCAGTTTTCAGAATATTCGGTGTTTACACTCATTTTAGGGGCCACTTGTATGATAGGGAATAAACCAACTCCATATCCTCCAAATCTATTTTGTAATTCGTTTCTTAAATAAGAAGTAATTCTATCTGCTTCTATTTGAGAATCACCGTAATGCATAATGCGTACCTTTTTGTTTTTAGCATTATCTAACGCAGCAAAGAAATGGTGAATAGCAGATTTTCCTTTGTTGGTAATTTGAATACTTTTTCTGTGTTTTTTTAGAGAGTCGAGTTTTGCTTGTATAATTGTAGAATCAATTTCGCTAACAACTATTGTAGAATCAAATAATTCAAACAAATCTTTTTCTCTATTTTCTAAACTATCTTTTTGTAGTTGAGATATAAAAAAATCATTAATGCTAGGAAATTGAATAGATGAGGAGCCTATTTGTATACCTCTTTCAGGGAATACAGACATGATAAGAAATAATATCCCCATTATAGCTAATAAACTTAGCCAAGTAATTATGGGAGAAACGTTCTTGCCCTTTTTTTCTATTTTTTCTTGATCTTTAATACTTGTCCTATTTGTAAATTTTCATCAATATCATTCAACTCCATAATATCTTCTGCAGATGTGTCAGGAAAATCTTTAGCTATTAGCCATAAATTGTCTCCTGATTTAACAGTATAGATATAGAAATCATCATTAGAAACAGTTTGAGTTTGCTTTGTAGTGCTGCTTAAAGGGTTATTTTCTTCTGGTTTATTTTTGTTAGTTGGAGGGGTTGATTTTCCGTATATGGTTAGCTCTTGACCAATATTTATTCTTGTTCCATTCAAGTTATTCCACTCTTGTATTTGAGACACTCTTACATTAAAACGCTCAGCAATTAATCCTAGAACATCTCCCGATTTAACTTTGTAAGTAAAAGGTTCACCTTCTTTAGGAATTACAACAGATGGAGTTTTAGTTTTAGGTTTTAAAAGGACAGAATCTTGATAATAATAAATATTATCCTTTAGTGTTAAAAATTTGCTTTTACTGTTTCCTGGAAAAATAGCATTAAATCCTTTTGGAAATATTTGTTGATTGATACTAGGATTTAATAACGCTAAAATTGAGGTATCAATAAGCAATACCTGTTTAAGAGAAAAAAAATGAAGTTTTCTCTCAATTAAGATGGTGTCCCTATTAAGCTCCACTTTCTCTAATAAGTAGTTGTCATTTCTTGCTTCATAATAACAGTAAGCCATTGCCGTTAGTGCAGGCACAAAATCTCTAGTTGATTCAGGAAGATAAGGATAAATTTCCCAAAAAGTTTGACTCTCTGTTCGTTTTAGTGCTTTATTAACTGTAGTTATACCACAAGAATAAGCCGCTAAAGTTAATTCCCAGTCGTGATAGAGAGCGTATAAGTATTCGAGATAGGAAGTTGCGGCAAGGGTTGATTTTTTAAAATCTTTACGCTCATCTACCCATTCATTTATGGTTAATCCATATTTAACGGCAGGTGCATAGTTAAGGTGCCAATATCCATATCCTCCTCTTTGGTTAACAGATAAAGGATTAAAACCAGAACATACTAAAGGGATAAACTGAAAGCTTTTTGGTAATTTATGGCTATTTATAGCATCATTAATAATAGTAGAATAGTGATTTAATAAGTTTGTGGAATAAGCAATTTTTGATGGATATTCAGTGTAAGTAGTAATATATTGTTGAACATAATAATTTAAAGTAAAGAGGTAGCTGTTATCGTATTTTTTTAACCGGTTATTGATATACACAGGATTAGTATTGATTTTAGATCCTGTAAGATAAATAGGCTGTGAAAGTTCAATGTATTTAACAATAGATTGATTAAATACGCTTTTATTGCTATTGTAAAATGCGTTAGTGTAAACAGTTTTAGGTGGAGTAAATGGATAGTCTTTTTGACTGTATACAGTAGTAGCTATTGTAGGGATAAAAAAAATAGTACAGCCAAGTATTTTTAGGGTATGTGTCGTTATTTTTTGCACCAATAAAAGTAATTTTTACTCGAGTGTAAAGATGACATATTTAATCACAAAAAATAGTTGAAGAATAACTAGTTTATGAACAAAGAACTGTTAACCAGAACTAGACGTGTTGGGACAAGGAAGGGTTGTTTTCTCTTGGATGAAACTTTACCTCATAAACAGTTCCTTCTGTTTTTTGTAAAGTGATTTTTCCATCTATTTGATCAACAAAAACTTTAATCAATTCCATACCTAAAGAACCTTCTTCTGAATTAAAAATTTCCTTGTCCATTCCAGATCCATTGTCTCCCACGATTAATGTATATTCCTTCTCTTTTTTATTGTATGATAAATGAATAATGATTTCGCCTTCTTTTTTATCGCGAAAAGCATATTTAAGTGCATTAGAAATCACTTCGTTAATTAGTAAACCAATGGGAATGAGTGTGTCGATATCAAATCTTATATCTTCAATCTTTTTATTTAAAGAAATTTCACAATTGATAGAATATGTTTTAATTAAATCATCAATTAAATCAGTAATGTAATCTTGAAAATCAATACGTGCTAAATCACCAGTTTGATACATTTTTTCATGAATCATAGCCATGGAACGAATTCTGTTTTTAGCTTCATCAAAAAGAGCTAACGCCCTTTTGTCATCGGTATAATTTGCTTGAATACTTAGTAAGCTATTGATGACTTGTAGATTGTTTTTAACCCTGTGATGAATTTCTTTCAAAAGAACTTCTTTTTCAGCCATTTGGGTTTCGATTAATAACGTTCTTTGTTTTACTTTCTCTTCTAATTCTTTACTAATCCTTAATTGATTTCTTTCTTTATAGGTAGCTAATTGATATAGAATATATAAAGTGACTATTGAAATAATGAGATAGAACCACCATGTTTTCCAGAATGGAGATTTTATAGAAAAACTATAAGCAATAGGTGTTTGATTCCAAACACCATCGTTGTTTCTCGCTTTTACGTAAAACGTATAATTTCCCGGAGGAAGGTTGGAGTAGGTAGCTGATTTTTTTTCTGTGATTTGATACCAATCTTTATCAAAAGGGACTAACTTGAAACTATAATGTACACCTTTAGGGAAATTAAGATTGATGGCAGAAAATTCAAAAGTTAAATGATTTTGATCGTAATCTAAAGAAAGGTCAATGGGGAGATTATCCCATTTGGTTAAATTTTTATTGTGTTTTAACCAATCAACATCCTCAAAATACAACTTAATATTGTCTAAATGCAAAACGGGCTCAAAAACATTGTTTTTATCTTTTTTAGGATTGTATTTAATTAATCCATTGACAGTTCCTATCCATAAATTACTTTCGTTATCTTCATAGATAGCTCTACTGTTACATTCAATTCCTTTAAAGCCTTCTTCAACATGATAATTTTTAATTTGTTTAATTTGCCCGTAACTGTTTAAGGTAATTTTATCTAAACCATTATTTGTCCCTACCCAAATATTACCTTTTTTATCTGAATGAATAAAAAAAGTTACCTTGGAGGATAGGCCATCATCCATATCAATAGTTTGGAAATCCAATCCATCATATTTAACAATACATCTAGCTGTTGCAAACCAAATATTGCCATGAATATCTTCTGTGATGTCTTCTATGTATAAGTTGCAAAACTCAGAAGTATTAAAATGGATAACTTTTTCATCTTTTATTTTACAAACACCTTCTCTTGTGCCCACCCAAACATTTCCTTTTGAGTCTTCAAATAATTTTTGTATAAAAAGGCCTGTTAATTTATCTTTAAGATCGTAAGTAGTAAATGTGGAGTGATTATATTTATAGACTTCACCAGTTCTGGTTCCTATCCATAAATTATTCTTTTTATCAACCATTAAAGCAGTTAATGAATTTGATGGTAACCCGTTACTTGTATTGAAAGTTTTAAATTGATTGTTGCTAAACTTTAATAGCCCCTTCCGAGTCGAAATCCAAAGAGTTCCTGTTTTGTCTTTAATAATTGAAAATACTTTATTACTAGGTAACCCATTCTCTGTTGTATATCTAGTAATTTGTTTACCATCATATTTAGTTAAACCATCGCCATACGAAGCGGTCCAAATGTTATTTTCGTTGTCCTTACAAATACGAAAAATAAGAGAGGACTTCAGTCCTTCCATGTTATTATAATAAACAAAAGCTTCATTGGTGTATTTAACCAATCCATCTCCGCTTGTTCCAATCCAAATATTACCTACTTTATCAATAAATAAGGTCTTTGTATATTTTGATTTAAAGCCATTTGTATCCGAGTATCTAATAATTAATTTATCTTTCTTTATGACATAAATGCCGTTATTCTCAGATCCTATCCATATGTTGTGGTCTTTATCCTTTTTTATGGATACAATATTTAAGTAATCGGGAAGTGATGGAATGCTTTTAAATTGAAATTCTTTTTTGTTATCTATACTACCATTTAACAGTCTAATAGCTCCGTTTTCTTTGAAACCAATTAGAAAATCTCCATTATTATCTTCATAAATAGCAGAAATAGAATTAGAAGGAAGCCCATTCTCGGTAGTTATTTGAAAAGTATCTTTTTTTGAAATGAAAGTAATGCCTTCATCTCCTCCAATCCAAATATTGTGCTTACTATCCTCGAATATAATACGTACTTTAGAATTAAGGTGATTTTTTTGTTCTTTAGTATAATTTTTAAAACTACCATTAGCATAAGTAGTTATTCCTTTCTCGCTACCAATCCATATTTTTCCTGATTGGTCACAGAATATGACTTTGTTATCATTGTCACTAAGTAGTCCGTCTTTTTTTGTGAAAGCTAAAAATCTTCGTCCATCAAATCTAGTGATACCACCCCAACTGGAAGCACTCCATATATTTCCTTCTTTATCTTCACAGATACTATTAATGATGTCACCAGCTAATCCTTTTTTTTCACCATAGTTGGTGAAATAAAGTCCATCAAATTTACTTAGTCCACCCCCGGCTGTTCCTAACCATAGATAGCCTCTAGAATCTTGCGTGATAGCATTGACCTGAGCCTGTGGTAATCCGTCAGCAACATTGTAGTATTCAAAATTATAGTTTTGAGCAAGAGCTATTTCCACAATAATGGTGGAAACTAATAATAAAAAGATATGGGTAAGATTATTTTTGATTGGAGTTGATTTTTTAACAATAATAATGAAAAAAAACCGCTTTAAAAAGCGGAATCATCCACCTATTTTTTTTGTTTTTGAATATCCCATTTCTAATAATAAGAGGTAAACTTTTTCCTTTAGTTCTCCTTGTATAAGAATTTCCTGATCTTTAGCACTTCCGCCAACACCACATTTAGCCTTCAATTGTTTGGCTAATGTTTTTAAATCATCTTCATTTCCAATAAACCCTGTAACAAGGGTAACAGCTTTCCCTTTTCGTTGCTTACGGTCAATTAATACTTTGAGTTGTTGCTGTTCGTTTTCTAATGTCTCTTTATCATCTCCATCCATCTCGTATCCATAATCTGGATTGGTGGAGTAAACAACATTAATTCTTTTTTTATTTTTCTTACTCATTACGTTAATATGTTTAGCGATTTTGGAACGACCTCCAAATGAATGTTTTTTTCCATTTTAAAAGGTTCTCCATCTATATGGAGTTCATTTTTAGGGGATATAATGGTTACTCTTTTTCCTTTTAATTCAGTAACAAATTTAAAGTTGGAAAGTTTTTTACTAAAAATACGATAGGCAAATTCAAAAGCATAAATTAATGGAAATCTTTTTAAAATAATTATTTGTAGAAATCCATCATCTATTATTGAGTTAGGAGAAACATAAACATTATTGCCGTATTGGTTAGAGTTAGCAAAGGTAATTAGCAGAGCTTTGGTTTTAATTTCTTTACCATCCACATTGATGGTATAATTTTCTTCTTGATAGTTGAAATATTCTTTAACTGTGATTTTTAAATAGGTCCAAAAACCTCTTTTAGTAGCTTCTGCAAATCTCCATCCAATATGTGCATCAAATCCAGTTCCAGCAGTTCCTAAAAAATGGTATTCGTTAATTTTTATAGTATCTATTTTTTTGTAATTCAATTGATTAATACGGAGTATTGCATCTTTTGGGTTCATTGGTATCTGTAAATGTCTTGCTAAACCATTTCCAGAACCTGTAGCTATAATTGCTAGGGAGGTATTGGTATTGATTAATCCTTTAGCAACTTCATTTACCGTTCCATCTCCTCCAACGGCAACAACAATATCGAACTTTCCTGCGGCTTGTTCTCCAATTTCAATAGCGTGTTTGGCTTGCTGAGTGTATTGAATGGTAGTGTTAAAAATTGTTTTGTCAAGGTGTTTGGTAATAAGATCTTCAACAACTTTTTGTTTTCCAGTTCCTGAAACAGGATTAATGATGAATAATATTTCTTTTTTGTTATTCATTAAAAGTTAGGTCATTATTGATGAGTCGGTTGTTGTATTGTTGTATAATAGCTTTTAATTTTTTTTCTAGTTGCTCTTTAGCTAGAAGATGTTTTTTGCTCAGCTTACTTTTTTCAATCAAATTATTTTGTAGTAAACTATCTTTAGCTGTATGGTAAAATCCAATGGTTGCATTTTTGGTTAATTGCAGAAAATATTCTCCTTCAGCTATTTGATAAGTATTGTTAACGTAGTTTACAACAAATTTTTCTTTGTTACTAAAAGCATTGTTTCCAAAGGAGATAATTGTTTTATTGATTCCTAGTAGATTTAGTACGCTAGGGGTAATATCTAAATGTTGAAAAAAATGATTGTTTTTTCCAATAAGCATCCCAGAAGGGTCATAAAAGAACAAAGGAATAGCAAATTGATTAAAACGATTATTGTATTTAATAGCTTCTGATTGAGCAGAATGATCGGAAGTAATAACAAATAAGGTATTATTAAACCAAGACATTTCTCTTGCAGTTTCAAAAAAATGTTTTAATGCCAAATCCGTATACCCTACAGATTCATGTAAGGGAAGTGTGCCTTTTGGAAAACGATTTTTATATTTTTCAGGTATGGGGTAAGGATGATGAGAAGAAATGGTAAATAAAACACTAAAGAATGGTGGTTTTTTCTGGCTCAGCTCTTTCGCATAATACTGGAGATAAGGCTCGTCAAAAATACCCCAAAGACCATCAAAATCTTTCTCCTTGTCTTTTTCAGGGTATTCATTAATACCAAAATAATTTTCAATTCCAATACTTCCTACAAATCCGTTAAAGCCCATTGTTCCATTAGCTCCTCCATGGTAAAAAGAAGTGTTATAACCTGTTTTTTTCAAAATCTTGGGGAGCGCATCTAATTTACTTCCTGAATAGTTAGATACAACATAATTGGCGTTCATTAATGGTGGAAGCCCTGCTAAAATAGAGGGTAATGCTTCTATAGAGCGTTGCCCATTAGCATAGGCAT
>JAGFIT010000010.1 GCA_024103385.1 Vicingus serpentipes | reverse complement strand
GCCAAAAAGGTGGCGCAGCATATTGGGGTATGACGCTTCCCTGTCACGGAAGAGATTGTGGGTTCGATTCCCATCGTCACCGCTAATAAGCAGATATGGTGTTCAACGGATTTAGCATACTAGTCTTCCAAACTAAAGGTCGGGGTTCAAATCCCCGTATCTGCTCAATAAGTCTCCGAAGCATTGATGGTGATGCACTAGCCTTGTAAGCTTGATAACGGGATTCGAGTTCCTGCGGAGGCTCTAAACAGTTTAATTGGTACAAAAGCACGAGTGCCTGAGTGGTCCAAAGGAACGGTCTGCAAAACCGTACAGTCGTCGGTTCAAATCCGATCTCGTGCTCTATTTCGATTCCCTCTAGCGTCTCGTATAATTAACAAAAATTTAAGAAGTTAAGTATTGACAAATACAAACGACCGTTGTATATTTGTATCAATAAAAAAAAATAGAAGTGAAGTAATATTATTCCATTATATATATGAACTAGAAAAAATTGATTTTCAAGTTCAAGTTTAAGATGATCGTAAGCAGAATTTCAGGGGAAGAGATTAGGAGTCATTACTTAACAAATAAGGATGGCTCCATCTCTATACCAGATTTGTTGCATTTGCAACTAATGCAACAATTAAGATTGACCGATTCTGAATATGATAAATTTATAGAGATTTTTCCGGAGGACGATTTTATATCAATGTTTCACGACCATGTTAATTTAACAATTAGTGATAAAAAATACATTTTAAGTTATATAAACAAATGCAAATCAGAGAAGACATAGAATATTATTATAGCTATCCAAATTGGGTAGCTAGTGCTGTGGAGAAGCCAAATTGTCTGTAAAACAGTTGCCAAGAGCTAAGATGGGTTCGAATCCCTCCTACTCAACTAATGTTATTTAATACTTAAGATTTATTTGTCCAAATTGTCATAGAATAAAAAAATAAGAGATCGGTTCGATTCCGATAGTTACCACTGAAAAGTAAATTTTATTAATTCGAATTAAATAAACAAATCAAAAATGAGTAGAGAAGAGTATGCTACATTAGCAAAAGAAATTGCTGCCCAAATTGCCCAAGAAATTGGTCAACAACAAGCAGCTCAAATTGCAAGGCAAGTTGCCCAAGAAGTAGGACAGCAACAAGCTAAACAGATTGAAACGGCTGTTAGCCAAGGAATTCAAGCTGAAAAGCAAGCAATTCAGGGTGCTCAACAGGAAAAAGCCAGCTTTGTTTCTTCAGAAAATAAATTCGAGGAAACTTATGTTGGTGAAGCCTTTCAGAACAAAGCCTACAACGATGGTGAGATGTGGGGAATTAATAAGAAATTGGTAACTGAACGCGAACAAAAAGCGGCTCAGGACGCCAATTCTTATGATCTTAATTTAAAAGCTCTTGAGCTTAAAGAGAAAGAATTAGCTATTGCTGAACGTGAAGCTAAACTTCGCCATCAGGCTAAACTTGACTCTATTGAAGTTAACGAGCGTAATAGTCTTGCTGTTGTTACACATTTGGCTAATCTATTGTCGATGGATTTTAGGACAGCCGCGTATCACCCAATCAGCCCTAACGATTCCGATAACGAATCTAAAGGTGGTGTAGTTGAATCGGCAAGAGTTAGTCGAAAGTAATTAGATATTTCTACGGGAAAGTCTATTATCCTAGTGATATTAGATTTGGGTTTTTCATAATGTCAAAAGTTTTTAAATGAGAATCTGAGGGGGTTATTTACCTCCTCAGATTTACTTGTAATGAAAAGTATTTATTTAGTATATTACCAATTGTATTGTCCACCCTGCGGGGTGGAAATCATTAGTACAAACTAATGTAGGGCTACTGTGTGGTTGTCCTACATTTTAAGCGGGATGACGACTACGGCAGCGGACTTGATTTGGGGTCAAGTTGGAGAAGGTTCGATACCTTCCATCCCGACAAAATAAATCAATTATGGGACTATGAACTGAAGATGAACTAATAGTAAGATATACTAAAGGTTCTGGTCCGGGAGGACAACATAAAAATAAAACAGAAACGTGTTGTTATATAAAACACATACCAACAGGAATTGAAGTAAAGTCCGATGGAAGAAGTAAATTGCAGAATTATGAAAGAGCACTTGAAGAACTTGGAAGGAGACTTAGAGAATTACAAGCGTCAGCTTATATTGAAAGATTTAGAGTGCTTAAAAACGAAGCTCTTTCAATCGGGAGAATAAGAACATATAACTATCAAAGAGGGACCGTTCAGGATCACCGCACTGGTAAAACTGCACCTCTTAAAAAAATAATGGACGGCGAAATAGAATTATTAAGATAACATGAATAATTTAAACTATACAATACATCAGCATTACCAGATGCATCAGCATCAGGATTAATATACATGGTGTGTATAGTTTAACAGGTAAAATATCCGTCTGTGACACGGAAGAACAGGGTTCGAGACCCGTACACACCCCTAATCATAGCCTCATCGTATAAGGGTAGTACGTCAGATTTTGATTCTGAAAGTTGTGGTTCGAATCCATATGAGGCTTCAAATTTAATATGTCTGAACGTAATCATTACAGAACATACAGAGAGTTGTGTGAGTCCATAAGGACCTCATTGGACCCGCAAGGATATCCACCTCAAGCCACACGTCATTCCCTTTTGAGTATATACGAGAGCGTTCTTGATATGCGAACGTCTTATCTAAAAAGAACAAAAGTAGCTCATCAAGGTATAGGTCAGGAAAACATTCAAACTATTTCATGTGTAGCTTTAGAAGAGGCCGATCAAAATATCTGTCCATGTAGACCCCCTACAGGATGTACATGGTTAAAAACTACCAAATCTATACCTAAATCTATATTCCCTCCATATGTAACCAATACAAATGCAGCATTTAAGGCTGATTATGTAGAATGGTCACAATTCAAAACTAAAACACATTCAAGATCCCGCCGGGAAAATAGTAGATATTACACATTATTGGACACAGGTGAAGGTCCTTTTATTTATTTATATAACGATCAACTTCTAGAAAGCCTGTCTCTAACAGGTTTATGGGAAGATCCTAATCATGCTGCATATTACACTTCCTGTAAAAAAGAAACAGATCGTCAGGCATTTTTAAGATGTAACCCACTTGATACACCGTTATACATGGATAGGGATATTGTGGATATCGTATTTAAAATGACATATGATTTCTTTTCTAGAACAGGTAATCCTGCGGAATTGGACATTAAAGGTGATTCAATGCTTAATTACGGTCAAATACAAAATCCCACTGTTTAATGGCTACTAATCCCCAACGTAAACATCTTACATTTAGTATACGAGATTTTTATAAGGATTATACCAAAATTGTCAAAAAGGAAAATTTTCCTAAACGTGATTATATAACTTATAGGGACTATATATTTGATGTATTTGCTGAAATATTTAAACTAATCCTTTTTGATTCTTGGCACTTTGTCCTCCCCTTCTCTTCCGGCGAATTCTATTTAAAAAATACCACATCAACAACGGGTTCCCGGGTGTTTTGTAAAACACAAACAATGAAAACGGGGAAACCTGTATATATTTTTAATAATCATAGATTAAGACAAACTTTTAGATTTGTCTGGGATAAATCTGCTGCTTCTTTTCCTAATGCTAAATTTTATAAATTCAATTTAATAACCGGTGAAGATAAACTTCATAAAAAATATAAGGTTGGTAGATCAGCTATAAATGACTTTCATAATGAGGTGGGTAATAATCCAAGATTAAAAATTCCAGTAACATATGATAATGCCATCAAAACCTTAATAGAGCCTGATTATGGAATTAGTCAACAACAAAACAGAACATGTTAGTATATATACAGTTTTATCCGATTTTTATGAGGATAACAATATAGTACAAAAAGACGTAGATGAATCTCTCATATTAAAATGGGCCGAGGATTATTTACCAAATCTAATAACAGATCAACAATTAATACATAGACTTGCTTGGTTAAGTGTTATAGATTATAAAGTAGTTTATCCAAGGGATCTGGCTATAATTAACGAGATAGCTTATAGATTAGAGCCGCCTAAAGATTCATGTGATGTCCGGGGTTATGAGATAGTACAATATGTTCAACAAACCCATGAGGATTGCTATTTAGAAATGAATGTAGTATGTCCTTCTTGTCATAAGACAGGATGTGATTGTAATACAGGAGATGTAGTTGTGGATATTAATACTGCCTTTGAGGTTTCCCATCCCGAACTTTTTTATTCCAAATACGCAAAAGTAGGTAGATTTGGCTATGGTAGTTCCATTTATAGTAATAAATGGAAAATATTAAATTTTACATCTAGTGATTGGTTTGGTATAAATAGACATCTTCCCGGGTGTGCTAATATAGCATGTAAAGAATCACCACATTCATATAAATTTGACCCTCCGGTATTGGAAACAAGTTTTCAGGAAGGTGAAATTTTAATGTCATATATGGGTAAAATGTTAGATGACGAGGGTAGAATCATGATTCCTAAACACAGAGATGTATTTGAGGCAATTCTTCAACACATCACATATAAATGGTTTAGGAGAGAATATCTTAACACACTAATGTCTCAATATAAAGAAATTTATCGTGAAGCTAAATTACTTAGAGATGAAGCTGAAATGAAAGCAAATATAAGATTAAGTACTCCAACATTTCAAGAATTTGCTGCATTTTGGAGTCAAAATAAATGGGCTAAAATGGATAGTGCATATACTAATATGTTAGATGGGCATGCACCTATTTCAACTATCCACAAACAGAACAGGAATATCTATAAGAGTTAATGGCGAAGGACAACTTAATAACACAAAATACGTATGTTGGTGGAATGGTTCAGGATAACTTGGACAGTTTATCCCGCCGAGATACGTATATTTATGCCAGAAATGCTATACACGCAACTAGAGAATCTAAAAATGGTTTCCTGACCAATGAGGGTTCTAATGAACTTGCGGCAGGAATATCAGGAGTTGTAGGTACTGCGTATTGTGAAGAACGTAATTGGACTTTTATCTTTCATGGTGTGAGTTCTATTTCTATATTCAATCATGCCAATAAAGAAGTCACTTTTGTAATGAGTGGTTCAGAGTTTGGTTGTGATTGGGGATTCGATCAATGCGAATGGATAGGTAATAATGTACAGTTCAAGAGTATGGATCCTTGTAGCGAATTACATGTGTACTTCTCTTCGAACTGTGAATATTATAAAGTTAATGTTGATTTAATGCTTGATCCAGATAGAAAATCTGGATTGATTAAAGAATTAAATTGCGATACTAAGTGTGGTTATCGTAATAATTGTGAATATTTTAAAATATTTAAACAGGGGTGTGCTCCTAAAATTACCCCTAAAGCCTTTCAAAACGGTGGAGGAGGTGGAGAACTGAGAGCAGGAGCTTATACTTTTGTTACTAGATTACTCCATACTGATGGAGGAGAAACAAATTGGTTTCATTTCTCCGAACCTGTTTTTATAGGATCGGAACATAATATTGCCGGAGAACCTTCTAGTTCGTATATTGAAGTTTCGTTATCATGCCTTGATTGTAAATTTGCTAGTATTGAATTAGCGGTAGTTGAAGACATTGGAGGAATAAAAACCGCGAAATTATTGAATAATTTCCATTACGGAAATCATCATTTTACTTATAGATATAATGGTACAGATGGGACACCTATATCCATTAAAGAATTATTAGGTAAAGAACATACTTACTTAAAAGGTAAACATCTTGAGCAAAAGGACGGACATATGTTATATTATGGCATACGTTCGCGAAAAAATCCAAATCTACAGCCGTTAGTAAATCAGATTCAAACTGAATATGTTGTATATGAAATGCCTTATGAGCATGTAAAAAAATACAACATTCGTAGTATGATGAGGGATGAAACCTATGCATTTGCGTACATTCCTAATTATATTGATGGTTCTCATGGTGTGGGTTTTCATATTCCGGCAGGTGGTGGAGGTGGAGGAAACCCGGGGAATCAGGTTAGTTCAATTTCAGAACACTTTGTTGAACAGCCTAATGATAATGCAGATTTACCCTTTACGGGAGGATTTTCATTTGGTAGAGGTAGTACGTCTAATACAGGAACATCTGAATTTACAATTGCATGTGAATTTAGAGATGTTTTTCCTGATTTAGATGTTAATTATAATGTAACCAAAAGTTCTTCTGAAGATACTTTACGTTTATACATAATAGGAGATAGATCTAAAACAGATATTGTTGATTGTATTCGTAATTGTATTGTATCTAAAGGTAAAACAGTAATATACATTAGAGGACACAATGGAGAACAGATAACCTTTACAGCCACAAAAATATTAAACGAGAGTTTAGGATCGGTGCTTACTGTAGGTGGTTCAGCTAATAATACTTCAAATGGTACTCAAGCGTCGGCACAAATAACTGCCGTATGTTATGAAGAAGAGGAAAGTGGTGGTGGTGGAAGTTCGTCTTCGGGGGGGTCATCTTCATCAAGTAGTAGTGGTGGGGGTCAATCTCAATCCAGTGGGGGAAATGCTCAAATAACGAAACCCCAAGAAATTGAAAGAACAAGAGGACCTATACCCGATAGAGTATGGGAACCCCAAAATGACCATTATGATGATATAATGCAGGAAATGGTGGACGAAATGGACACCGATGCACGTACTCATCAATGTGATGAGATATTATTATGGGAATCACAATTAAAAGCTCAATGTTGTTTATGTACCGATGGATCTGAAGATCAGATTCATGGTGTAAGTGAAGCTAATATATATCCCATTGAAGGTGGAGATTATAATAATGCAGGTGGGGGAGGAGCATCTAATTTTTCTGGGACACCTTCATCTACAGGAACAGGTACAGTAGTTTTAGATTATAAAACATCGGTAGGATGTGGTGCTTGTTCTAATCCCGAAAGTATTGTAGATTCAATATCAACTTCATTCCCTAATGTCACCTCTTTTGTTGTAAATAAAACAACTGTACCTTTAGGGAGTGCTACTGTTCCCGCGTTAGATATTACGGTGGATGGCTCACCTGTTACAACTTTGGTAGGTAGTAATAATATCAATTATAATAACTTATATTCTTTAATTGATTCTACTATTACAGGTGGAGGAGGTGGAACTGGCGGATCTCCTAATTTTGGAGATCAAGGTACATGGGGTAGTGGTCTAGCGGATGGTGCAGCTCCCGAGTTGTTAGTAGGGGGTATAGTTAATGAAGGATGTTGTCCATCTGGACCTGTTTGTCCGGGAGGAAGTGCTTATGAAAGATGTCTTGCTGATATAGACGATCCCGATAATGCGTTTGCTAATTGGGAAGATTTGATGGATTGGTATAATCAGGATGAATTAACTCCTGAATATGATTCGGACGTAATATATGAGGGGGCTAGATCTTGGATGGATTCCATTAAACGTAGGGAGAGATTAGAACGGAAAAGACGTGAATGGACCATATCTAAATCAGCGTCTTATGGAGGGGGGTCACCTAATTTGTCATTACAAGGGGGTAATACAAAAGGAGATGTAGGTCAAAGTTCCAGTAGCTCACCTTATTCCGGTCCTTTATTTGATTGTTTTGGTAATAATGAAACAGAGGTCGATATTGTAGAAGTTTCTTCCGGGGCAACAATACCCGATATGGAGCAAGATATATTGTACCCATGTCAAACTGATTGTAATGGAGATTTTATATATGGAGGTTTAGCAGGGACACCTGTGAGACATCATAAATTCCCAGATGTAAGTCAAGAACCTCATTTCGTATCTAAATCATTAGGAGTTCCTTTTGGTAGATATTGGACAGATGCCGGAGAAACATCAGACTTATACATACGAATAATGGGAGTTAGATTTACTAATGTCCCTATTCCTGATGAAAGTTTGTTACCTCTACCCTTATGCCCTCATAACCCATATACGATTGCAATGGTAAAAAGAACACCTAGCAACCGTAAAGTTATTATTAAAGGATTGGCTACCGGTACTTTCGTTATTACCAATAATGGTAAAACATATGACCACCCCCGATATGGAGCCAATTCAATAGAGGAAGTTAGTTATTACCATGATGATGGTGAAGGGGGTAGGTTATCAAATGGAGGATCGGGTAGTTCCCATACGATGTATTCTCTTGATGGTGCTACAATTCGACCAGCATTACATGCTGAAACTGTTAAATTAGAAGCTACATTAAAAGGAGAAGGGGAGCGTTACGGTTTATATGCTAAAGGTACGGAACCTGAAGACGCCCTTAAAGGTAAACGTAAAGATGCATTAGGTGCTCGTCAATCAATAAATCTTCATGAAATTCAAGGAGGAGGGGGTGAATCCCAATTGATTTTTAAAAAATATGCAAATGCTAATGATGCTATTGCACCGGGAGCAGGAGGTAGTAATCCTTTAATGAACCGTTCCCATCAAGAATGTATATGGTTTGGTTCTGGTTTGGCACAATTAACGGATCAATCGTTTACAGGTGATGTATTAGAACATAATGTTCCTATTCCTGAAGCTCTAGGTCAATATGTTTCGTTTAAAAGAGATCTCCCTAACCAATACGGTAATCTTGAAAATTTAAATTATATACCCCTTTTACATGCAGGAAGAAATACAGGAAGTACCATTGAAGGTCCAGTAGGTGACACCTATATAGGACCATATAGTTTTGTAAAATCAGGATTCGTTAGTGACAAGGTTGGAAGTTGTTTGCCCGAATGTAGATATGATATTCCTGCTCAGGTTCCTACAAAAAGGGAAAAACGTTGCATTTGTGATGGACCCGAAGATGTAATCCATCATCAAAATGGAACTTGGGTATGGACAGAATTACCCGAAGACGGTGATGCAGCCAATCCTAAAAATTGGGCAGGTACACAATCAGAAGGATGTTCACCTTGTGGTGCATGTACTCATACACGTACATATCAAGAAGCTGTAGGAAATCCTTCTATTTCAGATTTTTATTTTCCCGGGACAACAACTTCAAATATAACATATGTGGGGGAATTTGAAGCTTGTCCTTGGTTAAGGGAAAAAAGTGATTTACTATATAAGCAATGGTATAGTGAAGGTATTAATTGGTCCAAATATAGATTTGATAGTGGTATATCAATTGATGCTGAAGTATCGGGTTGGGAAGATTGTTTTTTAAATCAATTTCATAGGGAATTAGTTCAAGCGTCTGTATGGCAAAGAGTAGCGAAAGCTCTTGTTCGTACATCTTTGAATATAATATTTCCTATGCTAGGTTTAGAAAATTTATTTGATGCCGATAATGGTGGTATTGATTATGTAGGAACTTTAGCAGAATGGCCAATGCTTGCTATTCTGTGGTATGTAATGGTTCAAGTATTATTCAGAAATGAAATGCTGGACAAATTACTAGGTATACCTATATGTAAAGAAGATGAGGTTGGGGGAATGAAAGAAGGATTTAATAAAGGATTATATAATAACCCCGGAGGATATAATACAGATTATTCTACTGTATCTGATTTATATACATATGAAGGAATGCCTGATCCTTACCACACCTGTCTAATAGAGGGTACTGAAATTTTAATGTCCGATAGATCAAGAAAGAAAATAGAAGATATAACTATTAATGATGAGATATTATCTTATGATTTTGAAAAGGGCGAATATGTAAATAAACATGTGTCTAAATTTTGGGATAACGGAGAACATGATGTTTACAGAATACAATTTAGAGGTTCACATATTGATGCCACAATAGATCATAGGTGGTTTGTTAGAAATAGAAATAAAAGAGAGAGAAATTCTGATTTAGATATAGTAACTACGAGAGATCTTATAGAGGATACATTAAAACCTAAATCAAAAAGAAAATACGCCTTAGTATTTTCATCTAATATACCTAACCTTATATATAATCATTCTTCACTATTTAAAAATAAATATGAAGCTTATTTATTCGGGATGTATATTGCAGAAGGAAGTACAAGACATAAACGTAATGGTAAACAAAAAGGTATATTTTTAATATCTCAATTTAAAAAACATACTTTAAATAAACTTTTAAATGTTGCAGAAAAAAGTGGATTAGATTACACTGTAGTGTCACAAGGTATAAATATTAGAAACCTTAATGATGGTTTAGAAAATTTATTTTTAGATTGCGGTAGTAAATTTAGTGAAAAACATATTCCTGAAATTATATTTAAGGAGAGTAATGAAATACTTGAAAACATCTATGAAGGTTTGATGGATGGTGATGGTCATATTACTAAAAAGAAAATAGATAAAAGAGGTGTTAATTATAATGTTGTAGAGAAATATCATACGTCATCTGAACAACTTAATAAAGATATTAGACTTTTAAGTAGATTTATAGGTAAACCCCACTATACATCAAAAATAGAACCTGAAAAATGGATCACAATTAATGATAAAGAATATTTAGTTAAAGAACATTATATTTCATCTTATAATAAAAATTCTTTTTTAGTTCAGAATGAAAGACAAGGGACAGGTAAACTACATATACAATCAATAACAAAATTAGAAAACAAAGGTAGAGTATATGATATTGAAATTGAAGATACTCATTCCTTCATATTAGCTGATTCTGGCGCAATAACACATAATTGTGATTGTGACGACTGTCACGGAAAGAGCGGTATGACCAGTGAGGAAATTTACATTTCGGATAGGCAAATTAGAGGTTCACGGTTTGATGCATATACTCATGTTAAACCTACAAGTAAAATACATATACCTGCAAGTTACGGTAAACTTACTAATTTATTCATTGTCGGGGGGGATCTGTATGCTCACACTAGTGATGCTATTATACCATTAAGGAGAGGAAGGGCTATGGTTCCTTCTGATTTTGGAGAAATATTACTAGGTGCTGAAGGATTTTTATTAGAACCTGAAGGGGTAATAACTGAGGGTATAACTGAAGGATATGCAGGATTAAGAAGACACAATGAGCATATAGATACACAATTTGGTTATTTTTGGGTTGACAGTGAAGCTGACATAATTTATAGATTCCAAGCTCAAACAGAAGCAAATACTTTTCCTTCTAGAGGTAATTTAGAAGCTTTATCCGCTAAAGGAATGTGGAATTTCTTTAAAGAGAAATTAAATTTCTGTAATATAACTGATTGTATTGACGAAAAGGTATCTGGAACATCCTATTATTCTTTAGGAGTAGATCCTAGATTTAATCGTTTATTAGTAACGAAGAGTGACGGAAATAATTCGTTTACAGTATCATATGATTTAGAAAAAGGAGTATGGATTTCATTCCATGATTATATCCCTAGAGCTTACATTTGGGACCGCCGGGATATGTATACTTTAAATGATTCGGGTATTTGGTTACATAACAAAGATTGTAATTTCCAAACCTATTATGGAGAATTTAATCCTTTTGAAGTTGAATTTGTAGCTATAGGTCAAGATATAGATACATATGTATGGGAATACATGATGATTAATACTGAAGTAGAAAAATGTTCAGGTTGTTCTTGGGTAGAAGATATAGATGTTACGTTTAATAAAATGGCAATATGGAATTCCACACAAGGGACAGGAACATTAAATGTGGAATTTGTTAGTGACAATCAAGGTTCTTATGAAGATGCTCGTAGACTTATTACTGAAATTGACAAGGTAAGAGCTAATAAGAAAAGAAGAATGTGGAGGATAAATGAAATCCAAGATTATCGTAAAATAGATTGTAGGGCTGAACCCTTTACTATTTGTGAAAAGTGTCAACCTATCCCGGATATTAATGAATCTATTTTTGATAAAAGTGTAACTAACAAACAGAATTTCAGAAATAAAGTATTGGCTGATAAATATTTCAAATACCGATTTATTTATGATTTAGACCCCGAATTAAATGTTAAACTTTTATACACCAATACTTATGGTCGCCCGAATGAAATATAAGTAGAATATAATGGCAAGACGTTATAATAAAAAGAAACAATTTGGTGGTTTTTTATCTGGTTTAACAGGTGGGGATGGATTAGGTTTTCTATCTAAAATAGGAAGTGCTTTATCAGGTTTTAGTGAAGAACCTGCATTAAAAAATATTTTTTCACAATCAGATACTTTATATCAAGGATTTAAAAATCAATTATCTGAGGGGCAATTAGAAAAGTTTGGCGGTGAAGGGGGATTGAAATCCGTATTTGATTTAATATCTCTTTTTGGTAGCGGTCAGGGTATATTTCAAGAGGGAGGAGAAGTAGGTGAAGAGGTGGCAAAAACACCGGGGCGAGTACAAGGTGTAGGTGATAGATTGCAAAATCTACTAAATGATTTGAGAGGAGATGTTATTGAGTACGGAATTGAATCTAAAAAGGAAATAGCTAAGGACCTTTTTAATTTTAAATACGGCGAACAAGAAATTGACCCCTCTCAAATTATTCCCGGATTACATCCAGAAATACCAACCCACAAAAAGGGAAGTAAAGTCTCCAATAAGATTAGAAAATTAATGAAAGAGGGTAAACCTCAAGATCAAGCTGTAGCTATAGCATTATCAATGCAAAGAAGAAGGGAGTTACAGGCGGGGGGAGCTATACCGGTGGACCCGATGGGACAATATAACCATCCGGGAAAGCCGGTAATTGTTCCTAGTCCTGATGGCCTTATTACAATGGCAGGGGTAATGCAAGATTTATTAGCCATAGATCAACAAGGCAATAGTACTATTCTACCAGCAAATTCAGGTATGCATCAATTAAATCCGGGATTAATTACAGAAATACCCTTACCTAAACGTAAATCAAGAAAGAGTTCCCACCGTGGGAACTCTGGTAATAAAAAACCCGCAGAATCTAATCTTCCCAAAGTAACAGCGACACGGTTTAATAGGCGGAATAAAAGAACAACAGATATCAATAAAAGAGGAAATGTGGGTCTTCCTTTTGGTCGCAAAATAGGTTATTAATATGAGGGAAACAATACATTATCGAAAGAGAAAAGGTCTAACCATGTCTGATTATCAATATGGCGGTGCTATTGATAGAAGAATGCAACGATTACAGGAAAGAGCTGCTAGATTAGAGGATAGAGGAAGGACGGGTTCAGCCCGTTATCAAAGAATTCAAGATCGTATTGCGGATATTGAATCGGGTGGTAGAGGGCAAACACAGTTTGGTAATATTTTTCACGGAATTGGACAAGGTGTAAAAGGAGTAGCTGATTGGAATTTGAGTTTAATAGGGGCTAATGATTTAATTCAAGATTCTTTTGTAGATAAAAGTAAATTTTTAAGTGGTGTAAGTAATACACTAGGGCAAATTGCTCCAATGGCATTAAATTTGGTCGCTCCCGGTTTAGGGACCGCTACACGTTTTGTAGGACAAGGGTTAAATTCGTTAGGTCAACAACAAACTAATGTCGGTAATATGGGGGGAATAGATATGGCAAGTGGACAGTTACCATATGGGATGGGATTTGGGACCCAATTTCAAAATGCAGGTCAAATGCCTCCGCTATTTAATGCTGTTTTTGGACAGGGTTTAAGTGTTCCCGGATTTGCGGGAGGAAACTTTCAAGTGCCTCAATTTGGAGGACAACAAGGCGGATTTAGTAATCCTTTTTCGTCTCTGCAATCTTTGATGTCAATGTTTGGATCATTGGGTAATTTACAAAAAGGGGGTGGAATACGCAGATACCAACAAGGAGGATTAGTAGATATTCAAGGAGAAAAAGGGGAATTAATATTTCATCCCACTAAGTACTTAACTCCTGTTCACGCAAATAGGACACATAAAGCAATGGAAAGATCAGGTGACGAGGATAAAGTTACCGATCATCCATTAGAGGGGTCCTTTATATTTTCTGATTATCTCAAAATAAATAAAAGAGATGCGGATGATATGGTTGTCGGGATAAAAAGGCATCCATACAAAGAAGGAAAAAAAGGTAAAGAACCTGAAGTATTTACAGTTGGTGATTTATTTGGTAAAAGAGAGAAAGGGAAAACACCTGCTAAACTAGCAAATAGATTATCAAAAATATTTAAAGTAACGGGAGATAAAAATGATTTATTTAATGTATTAGGTGATCAATTAAATCTACAAAATAGACTTCCTTATATTGAAGGTATTGCTACGCTTAGTGAAATTGAAAGAGAACGTAGTGACATGGAGGATGCTATTAAAGACATGGAAGAAACAGCAGGTTTAAGGAAAGGCGGGAGAACCAAAAGAAGAACTCATTATCAATTTGGGGGAGTATCATATGATGCGTTTGCTAATATGGGTAATAATATTCAAAATGCGTATGATAATCCATTATGGGGGGACTTACCTGTTGATTATGGTAGACCTATAATACCAGTACCGCAAACATTACCGGGAGTAAATTTTGGTAGTTTATTTGGACACCCTTATGATTTACCTACTAGTAATTTAGGAAATTTTCCCGGATATGCTCAATCAGTAGCCCCTCTGGATACTATCAATTTTGATCAAGTAACCTCCATGAATCCAAGTACTTATGCTCCACCACAAATCTCATCTTCATTTGATACCCGATTATCAGATATAACTGCGGGTCTAAATTCTTTAGCCGGACAAACACAATTTGTAAACACAGGAGATCAACAATTACAAAATCTAGGTAGATCTTTAATGCCTATTGGTGGAGGAATAACTACAGCAGCTAACAGTTTAGGAGCACTAGGTTCTTATATGTTATATAATAACCTTGTAAAGGAAAACAAAGATTTTTTTGAAGGCCAACGAGGATTAGCAGGACAAGCTAGGGACATTGCTTCCTTTGGTAATTTATTTGATGTCGGATTAAATTTCTTACAATCTGGCCCTGAAGATTTACCAGAAATGGAAGCTACAAGATTAAGAAATTTCAATCCGCAAAGAGCAGTAAATATTCAAAGACAATTAGCTGATCAAAGTCTAGGAGAAATAAATTCTTTGATTAGAGGAAGTTCAAATTCAAATATAAGGGCAATTAATTTAGGAAATGCTATTGCCGCTAATAATCAAGCGATTGCAAATGCTCAAATTAATGCATTAAACCAACAACTTCAAATTGATCAAAGATTAGATGATATTGATTTTCAAAATAGAAATATTAGTACTGGAAATATCCAAAGAAGATCAGATTTTGCTAACCAGTTAATACAAGGAGCAAGACCCGGTTTTGGAGCATTTTTCGGGAATGAAGCATCTCGACCATTAGATATATTAGGATTAAACACCGCGGAAAGAGAACAAGATATAGCTTTCAGACAAAATAGATTGTACCAACCTGTACAGTATTTATCAGCTATGGGTAACTCCTTATCTAATTTAGGTGCTGGTGCTTATGCAATGGGTTCTCAATATACGCCCGTACAAACTCAACAAAATCAGGGATTTAATTTAGATACAATCGCAACTTTAGGTAATTTGTTAGGAAATTTAGGTTTATTTAAGTAAATGGGTAGATATTCATTTAGAAGAAAATATCAAACAGGAGGTGTAATTCCGTCGTTTCAGGGAGCGGGTGTTCTGTCAAGAGGTCCACAAATTGCGCCTATACAAGCGCGTCCAATAGTGTATGATCCCAATCCAGTTTTCAATGCTCAACAAGCAAAGGAAAACGCTATGCGTACTGCTATATCTCAAGCTGATTTCAACAGAAGGGAGAAGCAAGATATGTGGCGGGAAGAGGTTTATAATCGTCAATATTTGGACACTAAATTAAATCTTTTAAGAGAACAGGTAATGCTTGGCCAAGACGCTTTAACTAAATTAGATCTTAGTATTCCGGAGCAATATAAAATGGCTCAGAATATGCGAAAAGGTTTAAGTGATATAACATCTCAAGGAATTGGAGTATTAACGGATAATTCATTAACTCCTGAAGAAAGAAGTATTAGATTAAATGAACAAACCCTTAAGGTTCGGGAACTATTTAATGACCCTAATTATCAAAAATATGTTCAAACCAATGTTCTGACTTCTAAAGTATATGATGGTATTGCAGACGCCGCATCTAAAGGTGATATGTTGATTGATTATGAGGCGGCCAATCAGAATATAGAAAATGCTCGTAGATACCAAAGAGGTGAAATTGATACAGCTAAGTTCTTTTCCGGGATGAAGAATTTCACAATCAATCCCGCGGTAGCTGATCAATTTGAAGTTAAAGTAGACGGATATATAAGAGATTCTTTAGATCCCGATAAAGTAGCTTCTAATTGGGAAAAATATAAAGATGATGAAGATTTCTTGATATTTAATAAGAAGTTTACTGTACCTGATTTAGAAAGTCAAGTTGAAACTGTATTTAATCTTTATATGGAAAATCCCCATTGGTGGAAAGTTCAAAAGGCTAGAGGACTAGATAGATCGTTCTTAGACGATGAGGGTTTTGTTGATGAAGATAAATTAAAGAATCATATTAGGCGTAAGATTGAACTGTTCAGAACATCATTAGGTGCGCAAGGTAAGGAAATAATTACCGATATCAATATAAATAAGAGACCTTCTGAAACAGGTAGCGATGGAAATCTAACTGAAGCTCAAAAACAAGCTCGTTTAACTGAACAAGATTTAAATAACATGGGATATGATGTTTTATATCCTTCAATATTAAAATCAGTAGATGATGCTATAGAAGTTAAATATTTATTAGAGGTTCCTGAAAGTGAAGTTAAATTATTATCGAAAGAGCAACAAGAATTTCGTAAACAATTACAACAGGCTGTGGTTAAAAAACCACCAAAACCTGAACCTAAACCAGAAGAACCGGGGGCAATTAGAAGGAAACCTAATGGTGAATTAGATATTAATTCATTGGGTACGATTTATGATGATTTACGTCCCGGGGATAATACAAATATATTGCCGGAACAATTAACTAAGAATTTAGGATTTTACACGAACAATCCTTTTAATGTAAAAACTGAATCTAAAGATACCACTGATCCTCATATTAAAACATATGATAAGGAAAAAACAGGAGGTTATCATCGAGTATACCCAACTATGGAAGATGGATTTAAAGCTGGCGCTCAACTTCTGGTTAATAGATATATGACAGATAAAGGCGATGGTTTACCACCAAACACAAAATTTAGAGAAAATCTAATTAAAGCAGGAAAAACTTTAGATGAGGCAACTATAGGGGATATGTATAAAACATGGGCCACAGGAGCGACAGATGATCATATTAAAAAGATTGCTGATGAGGCTGGTGTTGATGTTGACACACCTTTACTTGATGTTCCTATTCAAGGGTTGTTAAGAGGTATGTTGAAAATTGAAAACCCCGAAATATTTAAAGCTATTCAGGCAGGGACTGAGTTAGAGGCTGTAAATAATCCAGTAGGTGCTCCTAGTAGGGCTTCTCTTATAGCAAGACAAACACCTACATCTGTACCTCAAGTTCAAGTACCTCAAGGTGGTAGTGTAGATTGGAATAAATATGAGAAGAAATAATGGAACCGGAAACGTTTAAAGTTGGTGATAAAACATATGAAATTCCACCAGATATGGTTAAAGCTTTTTTACAAGATTTTCCTAATGCCATACCTGTACAGACATTTAAAAGTGGGGATAAAACATATGAAATACCTATTGATCTAGTGGATCAATTTAAAAAAGATAATCCGGATTTTACACCACTTAAAAAAACAGAAGACGGTAAAGAAAAATCAGGGTATAGTAATACAAGTCTTTTTATGCAGCGAGCAGGAGCTTCTTTAGGGGCAATGTTTGCCGGAACACCTGAATTTTTATTTGATCTTTTTAAAACTATTACTGCCCCGTTAAGTAAATTTGTATTTGGCAGAGAAGCTAGGACCTTTGATGAAACTTTTGGAGAAGACAATGTATTGAATCGTGTAGCTGACTATTATAAAGAGCAACAAGATGTATTATCCGGTGAGATAGCTAAAACATATGATAAGACTATAACAAATCATATTAAATCAGGGGAATACAAAAAAGCTAGTCAATTGGCTATGTTGTCATTAGCCGAAAGTGTTCCTATCATGGTAGGTATTGCCATGACCAGAAATGCAGGGGCTACCGCAGGTCAAACTACGGCAATCGGTGGTTTAGTGTTTGGTGCGGGGGAATATCAAGAAGTTGAGGATAATGAGGAAATGACCGATACAGCTAAAACGTTAGGTTCTTTGGGAAAAGGTTTGGCTGAGGGTTTTTTTGAACAATGGGGTGTAACCAAAGCATTTGGGGCGTTAAGTAAAACGGCAGTTGAGGATTTAGGTAAGACCGCATCAAAAGAAGTTATTGAATCTGCTTTTAAAAACTCATATCGTCCTGTATTAAGAAAATATGGGATTATAACTACAGAGGAATCACTAGGGGAAGCTGCTACTCAATTTTCTCAAAACGCTATAACAAAATTTAGTGGGGAGGATCCAGATATAGATCTTATGGAGGGAGTTACTAGTGCCGCAATTGTAGGTTTATTAGGCGGGGGTTTATTTAGTACACCTTCTTTCATAGTAGATAGAAATAAAATTAAAAATATTCGTAAAAATAATTATGAAGGTTTATCAGATGAAGATTTAGAGGGGGTAAATGTTACACCCGAGCAGTTAGAGGATATAAGACAAAAATCTGGAATTAGGTCTTATATGTTGGATGATAAATATATAACCAGAGAAGAGGCTGAATCCATAATAAATAATAACCCAGAAGAATTAGCAAAGGGGGATATTGATTTGAGAATTCGCGGGGATGAAGATTTAATAAAACAATATAATGAAGCACTTAAGACACATAGAAAACGATCACCTAAAGAAACCGAAACTGAGGAATCTGACATACAAGGAGATCAGGATATTGATGTGGAGGCTGACCAAGATGTTAGCCCAGAAGATGTTGAAGGACCTGTTCGTGAACCTGCCGATCAGGATATTGACGTACCCACTGAGGGTGACCAACCAGTTGCTCCGGCAACTAGGTTAGATTTTATTGAACAGAATCTATTAAATGATGAAGATTTACCCGACACTCAAATATCTTTACAATTTACAGATCCTTCCGGGAAATCAAGATCATTAAAAATGACCCCTCAAAAAGCACAAAATTTAATAAAAGAAGAAACCACTAGATTACAAAATTTAAGATCATGTATAGGTATATAATTTCTTTATTTATATTATTATTTATATCGACCTCCTTATTTTCGCAAGGTGCTGGTATTCGGTATGTTACTTCTGTACCAACTACCCATCCTAATACGTCTATTAGACAATCTGTCGTAGTATATAACACTACAGATGGTAAATACTATCAGTATCAGGATTCTCTTTGGA
>JAGFIT010000003.1 GCA_024103385.1 Vicingus serpentipes | reverse complement strand
AGGAATACTATCTTGACAAAAGGAGGCGGTGCTTAGAAAAATAAAAAAGATAATTAACTGTTTTTGTATGCGCATATTTCTTAATATCAAAAAGAATTCCTAAAAATCCCCGTAGACAAAGCTAGGTAAGGAAATGAGAAATAAACGTTTTTTTTAATTGAATTATACACAAAATGTAGTGTAAAAAAACTAAATTTGTGAAAGTTGATTATTCGACTTAAATGTAACAATGGATAGATGAAAGATTTATCGGAGTTAGTTAGTTCTTTAAGAAAAAAAGCAGGGAAACTTGTTGAAAAACATGACTTACTAATTCAAAAAAATGATAAACTCTCGGAAGATCTTGTTCAATTAAAAGAAGAATTAGCCGATAAAAATCAACAATTGAATGCAGTAAACGATAAAATTAAGTTATTGAAAATTGCGGGAAGTGTTGATAGTGAAAGTACCAAAGATGTGAAGTTGAAAATAAACGAAATGGTACGGGAAATTGATAAGTGTATTGCTCAAATAAGCGGATAAATTAAATGCTCAAATGGAGGAGTTATCGATAAAAATTAAAATAGCGAATAGGGTTTACCCCCTAACTGTTAGCAAGAACGAGGAGGAAGGGATTAGAAAAGCGGCAGAAAGTATTAACCACTCAGTAAGTGAGTTCGAAAGGCTGTATGACGTTAAAGATAAGCAAGATTTGTTAGCAATGGCGGCATTGAAAATTGCATCGAAAAACTTTGAGTTAGAAAATAAAGGCATTCTAGATAATGCTGGAATTGAAGAGGATTTAATTGCTGTAGAACAAATGTTCGATCAGTATCTGTAGCGTTCTTTGTAAAAAAAGCAATATCACATCGAGATTAGTGATAATCTATGCTTTAGCATAGTAAATTGAACTAATTCCGCTGCAAGCGGAAATTGTTTAATCAAATCACTTTAAAAATTCCCGTGCAAATTTAATTCGTTTGATAAACTAACATTTTACTTATTTGGAGCAAAGCTCATGAGTAACTAAAAACAGGCCCCTTGTAACTCCGAAAGGATATTCGTTCCGATAGCTATCGGAATGGACATGGGAAGTTTGAACGTACTTGGCGGTTCCAATCATTTTTTTATTGGGTTTATCTAAGCCAAATTTGTACGGGTTTTTTTATATCCAAAAATGAAGGTAAAATACATGTTTGAGGTGCATTAACTTTTTATAAAAAAATAGAAAAGATGATGGACATTGTAAGTATTATTATTGGTGTTGTTGTTGGAGGCGCAGTTGCTGCTATAGCTGTAACAATACTATTAAAAAAAGGAGCAGACTCTAAAGGAAACAAAATTATAGAAGAAGCTAAAGCAGAAGGAGAGGTTCAACGTAAAGAAAAATTGCTCCAAGCTAAAGAAAAGTTTTTACAGTTAAAGGAAGAGCACGAGAAAGTAATTAGCGAAAGAGAACGTAAAATAGCTGATTTAGAAAATCGTGCAAAACAAAAAAACGATGCTGCTTCAAAACAAATTGAAGAGGCAAAAAGGAAAGAAGGAGAAATAGAAAGAACAAAAGAACTCCTTTCTAAGCAATTAGAAATTGTAGAAAAAAAGGAAACAGAATTAGAAGCTGCTCACAGAAAACAAGTAGAACAGTTAGAAGCTATTTCAGGATTGTCTGTAGAGGACGCAAAATCACAATTGGTTGAAGCGTTAAAAGCGGAAGCAAAAACAGCTGCTTTATCACACATTAAAGATATTGTTGATGAAGCGAAAATTAATGCCAACAAAGAAGCGCGTAAAATAGTGGTTCAAACTATCCAGCGGGTTGCTACAGAACAAGCGGTTGAAAATTCAGTGTCTATTTTTAACATTGAAAGTGATGAGATTAAAGGAAGAATAATCGGTAGGGAAGGTCGTAACATTAGAGCATTAGAAGCAGCTACTGGTGTAGAAATTATTGTTGATGATACTCCTGAAGCAATTATTCTTTCTTGTTTTGATCCTGTAAGACGAGAGATTGCTCGATTATCATTACATCAATTGGTTACGGATGGTAGAATACACCCTGCTAGAATAGAAGAGGTAGTAGGTAAAACGAAAAAGCAATTAGAAGAAGAAATTATTGAGGTAGGTAAAAGAACCACTATCGATTTAGGAATTCATGGCTTACATCCAGAATTAATTAGAATGGTAGGTAGAATGAAATATCGTTCTTCTTACGGTCAGAACTTACTACAACACTCTAGAGAGGTAGCTAATTTATGTGCAACAATGGCTTCTGAGCTAGGTTTAAATGCAAAGTTGGCTAAAAGAGCAGGTTTACTACATGATATTGGAAAAGTGCCAGATGATGAGCCAGAATTACCACACGCAGTATTAGGGATGAAAATTGCTGAGAAATACAATGAGAAACCTGATATCTGTAATGCTATTGGTGCTCACCACGATGAAATAGAAATGACTACGATTATTTCTCCAATTGTTCAGGTATGTGATGCTATTTCAGGGGCTAGACCAGGAGCAAGAAGAGAGGTGATGGAGCAGTACATTAACAGAATTAAAGATTTAGAAAATATTGGAATGACATACCCTGGAGTAGAGCAAGCTTATGCCATACAAGCAGGAAGAGAGTTGAGAGTGATAGTGGAAAGTGGGAAAGTAAGTGATGCAGAAGCAGATACAATGTCATTTGAATTGGCTCAAAAAATCCAAACAGAAATGACTTACCCTGGTCAGGTTAAGGTAACTGTTATTAGAGAAAAAAGAGCTGTGAATTATGCAAAATAAATTCATTGTGAATATTTAAATTAAAATCCCCAACTTTGAAGATAAGTTGGGGATTTTTTTTCTTTAGATGAGATTAGAGCATATCATAATAGGAGCAGGGAGGTCAGGTACAACCAGTTTGGTTGAATACCTGAAACAGCATCGTCAAGTCAATTTTTCTAAGATAAAGGAAGTGACTTACTTTTCTGTTAATGACCATTATTCTAGAGGAACTGCCTTTTTACATGATTTTTTTGAGGATAAAGAAGGAGTTAAGATGACTTCTGATACTTATTTGTTGATGGATAAAAATGCTCCTAAACGAATAGTTGATTATAATCCAGCAATGAAAATTGCAGTTATCTTAAGAGAACCTTCTGAAAGGACTTATTCCAATTACCATTATTTAGTAAATCAGGGATATATTGATAAAGAAGTTAGATTAATTGATAGCGAAATGTTGGAGAGCGAGATTTTGGATAAAGGAGATATTATTGATCAAAATAACCTATGTAACTTTTATGGTAGTTTGTATTATTTACATTTATCAAATTGGCTCAATTATTTTAAACGAGAACAATTATTCATTTGTACTACTGAACAGTTAAGAGATAATCCTCAACAATTAATGGATAATTATTTTAAGTTCTTGGGACTAGATAAAATTCAAGTGGCTGAGTTATCAGCTCAAAATAGTGCTGCAGGGGTTAAAAATAAAAAGCTAAATCAATTCTTAGTCAATAGAGAACATCCCATTAGAAAATTGATTAGTAAACCCTTACAAATTTCTTTTTTAAGAAACATTATCCTGAATTCCAACGTGGTAGAAAAAATTAAATTAAGTAACAAAAGGGAGCAGCAATATGTTCCTATGACTGAAGAAGAAAAGAATTTTTGTGCTAACTATTTTGCTAAAGATATGCAGCAATTGAAAAAGGAGTTTGGGGTGGATTTTAGCAATGAAGCTTAACCATTCATATGCCTTTCTTTCTTTTCTTCGTAAATATCAGCTATAGTAACTAATATACCTGTTTCTTCAACTCCCCCAAAATCGGGATTAATAGCTGTTCCGAAAGATTTCATGGTAGAAGAAATTTTCATGTAGGTATTAATAAGAGGAGGAATCGTTTCTCCATATTCCTTTAGGTATTGTTGAAGTGATTTAATTCCTTCATCAAAATCTTTATCTTTTAGTAAGTTAGTAATTTCTGATAAATCATCTTTAATTACTAATGGGTTTATAGGGGTTACCAATTGATTCTGATCAGGAAAATAATAGCTCATAAAATAAAGTAAAGCATTACGTGCGGTAGTATTATAGCTAGGGTACATCGTTACTTTTCCAAAAAAATATTTTATATGAGGATGGTTAACGATTAAGGCACCCAAACCATCCCATAAATTATCCAAAGCAAAAATTCCTTTACGGGTGTCTTTTGTTGTTTGATACATGGGCTGAACCCATGATCTTCCTAATTCTATCGTGTAAGGAAGGTAATTGGTAATAAACTCCTCAGAAAAATTAAAATAATGTTTAGTGGATAAATCGAGGTTGGGTTGTTCAATAACTTTACTACAATCAATAAAGCGGTATCCGCTTATAATTTCTTTTTCTTCAGGGTCAAAAACAATGAGTTGCTCATAACAATTTTCATCGGTATCTCTCTCGTCTAAATCCACTTCCTTTCCAGTTCCACCACCAGCAGCAGAAAAAGTAATTTCTCTTAACCTTCCAATTTCTCTAACAACATTAGGCGCATTATGGTAGTTGACAATATAAATTTCATTATCTCCCTTGTTGGTGTTTTTGACAAATCGATTTTGATTGAGCTCTTGTTCAAGCAAATATTTATCTATTGGAGGTATGGTGTAATTTTTTTTTGACATGAATTAGTTTACGCTTTCAATTGATACACTTTATTTTTCACCCATTCTGCCCATTCTTTATCTGATTTACTATTGTTGAAAGAAGAAGGAGCAATAGGCTTTCCAAATACAATTTTTATGGTTTTGTTTTTCTGTTTAAATGTTTCTTGGGCTAAATATAGCATTTCTATATTGGCTTTTATACCTATCGTTGTTCTAAAATTGGATAAGTTATAAAAGAAGCTTGTTAAACTACCTTCTACGTAAACAGGAATAATTGGTTTCTCGTGTTTTTTAGCCCTAGTGATAAACGTTTTTTTCCATTCTAAATCTTCAATTTTTCCCTTACGTCTTCTACTCACTAATCCAGCTGGAAAAACAAAGGTGGCTTTATCAGAACTAAATAAATTACTCACATTGGTTAAAGAATCTTTTGAGTTGACTCCA
Organism: Vicingus serpentipes; assembly: GCA_024103385.1. Lineage (GTDB taxonomy): Bacteria > Bacteroidota > Bacteroidia > Flavobacteriales_E > Vicingaceae. The sequence goes on along the minus strand of JAGFIT010000003.1, from coordinate 90,950 downwards.
TGTTTATTCACCCCAACAAATAATCCTTTTAAATTGTTAAGATTAAGTAAAATATCATTCACTATAAATTGGATGTCTTTCCGGATAGGGGTTATTGCTGTTACAATGGCTAGTGCGTCCACGCCTCCTAAAGGGTGATTTGCAGCTAAAATACAACCTTCTTCTTTTGGTATGTTCTCAGTACCTTCTACTTCTATTTTGATGTTAAATCGTTGTATAATATCAGCACAAAAATCGTATCCAAATTTGTCTTGGTTTTCAGATAAAATCCGATTGATATCTTCTTGATGAATAGTTTTCTTAAGATAATTCAATAAAAATTTTGGAGTCCATTTGAGCAATGCAGGATTTTTCCCTTTTATTATTTTTTCAACATCAATAAATTTCTCTTCCATCTTTACAAACAGTACTTAACTTTTAATTCCAAATTACTCTTAACATTATTCCATGATGCATACCAAAAGGGTTAAGGTTGCTATTCATGTTAATTTTGGTGTAATATAAGTTATAGTTGAGGTCAAGTAGGAGGTTTTCCGTTAAGTTGTATTTAAAGCCCAATCCTGTTCCTGCACCGTACCCTATTCCTCCAGGGTTATCACTAGGTTGTTGAGCTGCATTATGGATAATGTTATATTCTCTATTATTTATTACGATATAATTACGTTCCATCTTTGTGCTATTAAAATTTCCAAAGAGTGCAAAATAAGCCAATGAACTTTCTGCAGTATAAAAATTGAGTTGTGTTCCTAAATTCAAATTAAATCGTTTCTCTTCTCCAAGTATTGGAATCTGTTCATAGGTAGGTTCGGGTGATTTGTTTAAGGGGTCATCAATAGCCATAGTAAAGGTTTGCTCATATTTTAATTGAGAGGTATTAATGTCTATATAAATAGCAGCAGCATCACCTATATTCATCCCAGCATGAACGCCTATGTCTAATGCTGTGCTATAACTCGGGTTTTGTGGGAATTCTGAAATAGCATAGGGGTGCTGAAAATAGGTGTCAAAAATAGTTTTATAGGAGGGAATGCTTAAAATGTAGGAAATACCATAAGGAGTTGCACTAGGATTACCAGTATATATAATGGCTGTATTCTTATTAGCAAAAAAACCACCCACATTTATGCCACCAAAAAATAGTGATTTTTTAGTTTCGTCCTTACTCCAATCTTCATAATCTTCCTCTTGCGCCCATAAGTTGGGAGTCAAAATTAAAAGACTAAGAAGAGAAAGTAATACAATTTTATTCATAATAATTTTAGTTAAACTTTAGCATGAGAGCCATCACAAAATCCACCATTTTTAGTGTGTTTACAACCGCACCATGCCACCTTTCTATCTTCTTCAATAACCACAATTTCAGGTCTAAAGTTAGTAGAAGAGTGTGTTCCATCACAAAAAGGTTGTTTACTGCTTTCTCCACAAGTACAAAAAGCATATTTACCTGCTTTCATTTCCATTACATAGGGTGATTTTTGAGCTATTTTTGGTTTGTCCATTTTATTTAGTTTAAAAGTGTGAAAGTTCGTAAAGTTATAAAGTTTAGTGTTTTTTAATTTAAGAACTTTAATTGTTAATTATCACTCCATCTTTCATGGTTAATTTTCTGTCGGCCATATTCGCCAATTCTTCGTTGTGAGTAACAATAACAAAAGTTTGATTCAGTTCATCCCTTAATTGAAAAAACAAGTTGTGCAATTCTTTAGCAGAGGAAGAATCTAAATTTCCTGAAGGTTCATCTGCAAGGATAACCGCAGGGTTGTTCATTAATGCTCTGCATACAGCAACACGTTGTTGTTCCCCTCCTGAAAGTTCTGAAGGCTTGTGATGAGACCTGTTTTCAACTCCTAATTTGTCTAATAACTCTAATGCTCTTTTTTCTGCTTTAGCTTTGTTTACTTTTTGGATAAGAGCGGGAATACACACATTTTCTAATGCTGTAAACTCGGGAAGTAGATGATGAAACTGAAAAACAAATCCAATATTTCTGTTTCGGAATAGTGATAGTTCTTTGTCTTTTAATTGAGCAGTTGCAACTTCATTTATTTTAATTACACCTTCATCAGGTTGGTCTAATGTGCCAATAATTTGAAGTAAGGTTGATTTTCCTGCTCCTGATGCACCAACAATAGAAATAATTTCCCCTTGTTTTATCTCTAGGTTTACTCCTTTGAGTACTTCTAAATCCCCATAAGATTTGTGTATGTTTTCGGCTTTAATCATTGTTGTTGATGTAAAGAAAACTTACAATATGCTATTTCGAACATAGTGAAGCAATTCTATTATATTGTAATTAATTAAAGTAAGACCGCTTCGTTCCTCGCAAAGACGAGGTTCGAGTGTTTTCTTTTTGTTGTTAATTAACAATTGCTAAATTATTAATTATTTGTTGAAAAATTGACATTGAATTCCCAATTAAAACCGTTACTTTTGGTTGATAATTTTGAAAACTATCAATTCATGAATATACACGAATATCAAGGAAAATCATTACTAAAAGGATTTGGCGTTGCCATTCAAGAAGGAATTGTTGCAGATACTCCAGAACAAGCTGTTGAAGCTGCAAAAAAGTTGACTGCAGAAACGGGAACAGAGTGGTATGTAGTTAAAGCACAAATTCATGCTGGTGGTAGAGGTAAAGGAACGGTGACTGAAACAGGTTCTCATGGAGTTGTTTTAGCAAAAGGGTTAGATAAAGTGGCTGATATCGCCAAAGGTATCTTAGGAGGTCATTTGGTAACAGCTCAAACCAATGCTACTGGAAAAAAAGTAAACAAAGTGTTAATTGCGCAAGATGTTTATTATCCAGGAGATGCTGAACCAGAAGAGTTTTACATGTCTGTTTTGTTGAATAGAGAAACAGGGAAGAACATTATTATGTATTCTACAGAAGGAGGAATGGATATTGAAGCGGTTGCTGAAAAAACACCTCACTTGATATTCAAAGAAGAAATTGACCCTAAAATTGGCTTACAAGGTTTTCAAGCAAGAAGAATTTCATTTAATTTAGGATTATCAGGAGAAGCGTTTAAGCAAATGACCAAATTTGTTTTTGCATTGTACGCAGCTTATGAAGGAACAGATGCTTCTATGTTTGAAATTAATCCAGTGTTAAAAACATCAGATAGTAAAATTATTGCAGTAGATGCCAAGGTAAATATTGATGATAGCGCATTGTACAGACACAAAGATATTGCAGCGATGCACGATCCTACAGAAGATAACCCTATTGAATTGGAAGCCAAAGAAGCTGGATTAAATTACGTGGATTTAGATGGAAATGTGGGTTGTATGGTAAATGGAGCTGGATTAGCAATGGCTACAATGGATATTATTAAATTATCTGGTGGTGAGCCTGCTAACTTCTTGGATGTTGGTGGTACAGCTGATGCAGAAAGAGTAGAAAAAGCGTTTAGAATGATCTTAAAGGATCCGAATGTAAAAGCAATTTTGATTAACATTTTTGGAGGTATTGTAAGATGTGACAGAGTAGCACAAGGTGTGGTGGATGCTTACAAAAATATTGGAGAAATTCCAGTGCCTATCATTGTTCGTTTACAAGGAACGAATGCAGAAGAAGCGAAAAAATTAATTGATGATTCTGGATTAGATGTTCATTCTGCTGTATTGTTAAAAGAAGCAGCTCAAAAAGTGAGTGAAGTTTTAGCTTAACTTAAATCTTTGGTTGTCATAGTGAGCCTGTCGAACTATAGTCGAAGGAGGAGAATAAAACTAAAAAAAACATATAAAAAGTCTCGAAGAACCTCGGGACTTTTTTATTTTTTCCACCTTTCCAATCTCGGAATACTACGAGTCATCAACCAAGCCAAAAATCCGTTCATTCCTTCTTTTTTATAATTTCTGATAATCTATCCAAATTTTCCTTTAACTGCCACGCTCTTTCAATGTATAGATGAACGTCAGAATCTAAGAGGTCGTTTTTTTCTAGTATAGTTTCGTCAATCAAGTCTATAAAAAGAGCATAAATATTGTGAGTTATGTAGTTTCTTTGAATCGATATATCCCTCAAAACACTAATCATATTTTTATCAAGCAAATCATTTTTCTCCGTTAAATCAATCAGTGTCCCCAGAGTTGCTCTTTTATAATTTCCTTTTATTCCATTCTTAATTAGAAACATAATTAGTTCTGCTTCTAATTTTCCTGAGGCTAAAGTAACTTTACCCAGCTCCGAGTTGAATTCATCTGATGCTAAAAGCAAATTATAAAATTCCATTCCTTCTGTTGGTTCTCCTTTATACATTACACTGGAGCTCTTAAAATTACTTACGACAATCAGGTAAAACCAATTGTGCTATTTGATGTGCAAAAAACATTAAAACGTTTTTTACACTAGGATAAAGTTAGTCGATTATTGGTTAGGAGAAATAAAATAGGAGAGATAATTATTAACAGAATACAGAAAAGGAGCAGGATTACTCTGTGATTCCTTTGAGCTCCGAATTCCGAGAGTTAAACTCAAAATCAGAGTTAAACTCAAAATCAAAGATTTTGGTTTTTTATTGAGTATATCTTCGCTCAAATTTCATTTAGCTTGACCATACTCAATAAAAAAACTCCTTCAGCTATGCTGAAGGAGTTTAACTCTCTTAGTGACCTCGGCAGGATTATCTTCGGTTATCCTGTAAAGATCCGCTTTGAAAAACAACCGAAGAAACTTTCGCTCGCTCTCTAAAACAAAAGCGAGCTCTCGTTTTAGAGAGCTCGCTTCGTTTCACCTTTCGTTTGTTTTATTCGTGACCTCGGCAGGATTCAAACCTGCAACCGCCTGAGCCGTAATCAGGTATTCTATTCAGTTGAACTACGAGGCCAAAACGTGTGCAAATATAAAAATTTATTGAGGTTTAAATGGTTAATTTATTATTTTTAAAAATCCTAAAAAAGATTATCAAATGACATTTAATATCGTTACTCCAACAATTATTAATCAATTAGTTGAAATAGTGGGAGAGCAGTATGTTTTGTTTGATGATGCTGCTTTTAAAAAATATGGACATGATGAAACGGAGGATTATCTTTTTTATCCGGAAGTAGTTGTGCTTCCTCGAACACCTCAAGAAATTTCAGCAATTTTAAAAATTTGTAACCAAGAAAATATTCCTTTAACTCCAAGAGGAGCAGGGACAGGGTTGAGTGGAGGAGCGTTGCCGATTAATAAAGGAATACTCCTTTCTATGGAGCGATTTAATTCTATTTTAGAAATTGATGAAAGAAATTTACAAGCAACGGTAGAGCCGGGTGTAATTACACAAATTTTTCAAGAAGCAGTTCAAGAAAAAGGGTTGTTTTACCCACCAGATCCAGCGAGTAAAGGCAGTTGTTTTATAGGAGGGAATTTGGCAGAAAATTCTGGTGGTCCCAAAGCGGTAAAATATGGGGTAACGAGCGATTATGTGCTCAATTTAGAGGTAGTATTACCCACTGGAGAGATTATCTGGACAGGAGCAAATACCTTAAAAAATTCAACAGGATATAACCTAACTCAATTGTTAGTGGGTAGTGAAGGAACTTTAGGAATCATTACCAAAGCAGTATTTAAATTATTGCCTTATCCCAAATATAATTTATTGATGTTGGTTCCTTTTTATGCTGCTGATGAAGCATGTGCAGCAGTTTCTGAAATTTTTAAAGCAGGCGTTATTCCTTCAGGCTTAGAATTTATGGAACGAGATGCCCTACTTTGGGGAAGTGAGTACATCAATGATAATTCGATAAGTATCCCGGATAACATTCAAGCCCACTTGTTAATTGAAGTAGATGGGAATGATAAAGAAGTGTTGTATAAAGAATGTGAGACCATTTACCAAGTGCTAGAAAATTTTGAGTGTGACGAAATTTTATTTGCTGAAGATGCAGCTCAGAAAGATAAGTTATGGAAAATAAGAAGAGTAGTAGGGGAAGCCGTAAAAGCAAAATCAATCTACAAAGAAGAAGATACGGTGGTGCCAAGAGCAGAATTGCCCATTCTTTTAAATGGAGTAAAATCGATTGGTGAAAAATATGGGTTTAAATCCGTATGCTACGGACATGCTGGGGATGGAAATTTGCATGTGAATATCATAAAAGATAATATGAGTGATGAAGCTTGGGAAAATAAGTTGCCTGAAGGTATTCGAGAAATCTTTGAATTGTGTGTTCAGCTAAAGGGGACTTTATCGGGAGAGCACGGTATAGGATACGTTCAAAAGAGCTATATGGATATTGCTTTCAGTGAGGTTGCACTTAATCTACAGAAAGCAATAAAATCCAATTTTGATCCTAAAGGAATATTAAACCCAGGGAAAATGTTTGTTTAAAAAAAAGCCCCACTGGGAAGCGAGGCTTTAATATATTACTATGGGAGATAAATCTATTCAATTACCTATCTATAATAACTTTAAAACTAATCTCCAGTAACAAATACGTATTAATACGGTAAAAGGTTGCTTTTGTCTTTTATTTTAAGGCTTTTAATCGAAGTTCTTTTGATTATTTACTTTTTAAAGTTTTCTTTTAAGGAATAAGTACATTTGTATAAAATCAATTATTCAATGAGTAAAGAATCAGTTTTAGCGTTAATCAATCAATCTGTAAAAGACCAGCAATTACAGGCTATTGCTCAAAAAGTATCTCAAAATGAGAGAATAACAACCGATGAAGGGGTTTACTTATTTGAACATGTAGAGTTGGGTTATTTAGCTCTTTTATCCAATTACATAAGAGAGAAAAGACATGGAAACAAGACCTATTTTAATAAGAACTTTCATATAGAACCTACTAATATTTGTGTGTTTGATTGTAAATTTTGTGCCTACTCTAGGTTTTTGAGAGAGAAAGATGATTACGATGCTTGGGAAATGAGTGAAGAAGAAATTTACGAAGCAATTAAGGCGTATGAAGGGCAAGATATTACTGAAGTTCATATTGTAGGTGGTGTTCATCCAAAAATGGGTTTGGCTTACTTTAAAAATTTAATTGAAAACATAAAAGCGATTCGGCCAGATATTCATGTAAAAGCATTTACAGCTGTAGAATTGGATTATATGTGTAAGAAAGCAAAAGTAAGTTACGAAGAAGGATTGAAAATATTGAAGGATGCAGGACAAGGCTCTTTACCTGGAGGAGGAGCAGAGATATTTGATACTGAAATTAGAAAGCAAATATGTAAAGATAAATGCACTTCAGAGGAATGGTTAGCGATGCACGAAGCAGCTCACAACGTAGGGATGCCATCAAACGCTACCATTTTATATGGGCACATTGAAAAACCGATACATCTAGTTGACCATATGAATCGATTAAGAGAATTGCAAGATAAAACAGGTGGGTTCAATGCATTCATTCCTTTAAAATTTAGAAACGGCAATAATCAAATGTCTAATATTAATGAAGTAAGTATCATTGAAGATCTAAAAATGTTCGCAATAGCTCGAATTTTCATGGATAATTTTAATCACATCAAAGCCTATTGGCCAATGATAGGAAGAAAAACCACTCAGTTGTTACTTTCTTTTGGCGTCAACGATATTGATGGGACAGTTGATGATTCTACCAAAATATATAGCATGGCTGGTGCAGAAGAACAAAAACCTGTAATGACTACCGAACAAATGATTGATTTGATTACAGCTGTAAATAGACAACCTATTGAGCGTGATAGTGTTTATAATGAATTGAGAGATTATTCCGTAACCGAATTGGTTTAAAATTTCTATATTTGATTTCTAACTTAAATACATAACTATGAAAATATTAAAAAAAGTACTAATAGCTTTATTAGTCTTAATAGCAATACCTTTTATTCTGGCATTATTTATTAACGGAAAATATGCTGTAGAAAGAGAGGTTTCAATAAATCAACCTAAAGCAGTTGTTTTTGATTATGTAAAATATTTGAGAAATCAGGATAGTTTTAGTGTATGGGCTAAAAAAGATCCCAACATGAAGAAAGGAATTGAAGGAGAAGATGGCACTGTTGGGGCTTTTTCCTCATGGGACAGTGAAGATGAAGAGGTTGGTAAAGGAGAACAAGAAATAATTAAAATTATTGAGGGAGAGCGTATCGATTTTGAATTACGATTTAAGAAACCTTTTGAGGCAACAGATTATGCTTATTTTGTTGTTGAATCGTTACCTGAAAACCAGACAAAAGTGAAATGGGGTTTTGATGGAGAAATGAAATATCCTATGAATTTAATGTTACTTTTTATGGATATGGAAGAAATGTTAGCGCCATCATTACAAGAAGGATTAGATAATTTAAAAATAGTTTTAGAAGATATGAAAACAAAACCTGCTATTGAAATTACAGAAGAGATTGTGGAAAGTAAACCTATCTTGTTTATTAAAGAAAGTTCTAGCATTATGCCTAATGAAATAAGTACTAAAATGGGTGCTGCTTATGGAGAATTAATGGCGTTGATAGGGATTGCTAAGTTAGAGATGGCTGCTGCTCCGATAGCCATCACTACAAAATATGCTATGGAAGAGATGATTTGTGAATTTAATCCTGCTATACCTGTTGTGGCAATACCAGAAGAATTAGAATTATCAGGAAGAATAGAAAAAGGGGAATCTTATGCAGGAAAAGTTTTAAAAACGGTTCATACAGGTAATTATATGAACTTAAAAGCAACTTACGATGCCATGTTGAAATACATTGAAGATAAAGGGTATGAAATAAATGGACACAGTTGGGAAGAATACATTGATAATCCCGAAGAAGTTGCAGAAGAAAATCGCAGAACAAACATTTACTTTCCTGTAAAGTAGTTTGGCGATTACCAATAAAATAACAGTCACGGGACACCGTGGAGCAGCAGGGCTTGCTCCGGAAAATACGTTGGCAGCAATTCAGTTGGCATTGGATTTAGGTGTAGATCGGATAGAAATTGACGTTCAACAAACTAAAGATAATCAGATTATTGTTTTGCATGACAGGACACTTCGTAGAACTACTACGGGAATGGGTTTTGTAAAGCAAAAAACCTACGAAGAAATACTAAAACATAGCGCTGGCTATAAGTTTAATAAGTATTACATTAAAGAGAAAGTCCCTACATTAGAACAAGTTATTGATTTGATTAATGGTAGAGCTGAATTGTTGATTGAAACAAAATACAGTTTTATGTATTACCCCAATATTGAACGTCATCTAATCAATATTATTAAAACCAAAAATGCTAAAACTTGGTGTAAGGTAATCTCTTTTAATGATAGAGCTTTGTTTCGTATTCATAAGTTGGATAAGGAAATACGGCTAGGAAAATTATTTGTAGGAAAGCATGCTAATTTACCTCTATCTTTTGATAAAGGTGTGAACCTCAAACCTCTGAGAAGATATGATTTTGTAGATGAAATTATTGTAAAACATGTATATGCTACTCAATTAATTATAGATAAGGTACATGAATTAGGTAAAGAGCTACATGTTTGGACAGTAAACGATAGCGAGACCATTGAAAAATTGGTTGAAAGAGGTGTGGATGGAATTATTTCTGATTACCCGAATTTATTGATGAAGTACAAAAAATAAAACCCTCTCGGAATGGAGAGGGTTTCTTTTGCACTAACAAAACAGGTAGGTAATAAAGGTGGGACTTATTTTTCTTTCAAATTTATATGAACCAATAGTTATTTAACACAAGAAATACACTAATGGTAATTATGGTAGATAATTGGTCTAATTTTCTAGTTATTGATTTTTGGTACTTCGTAATAAATTTAATTGTTCACTGGTTATTCCTTCAATCTCATCACAATCTAAACAGGTCAATCCATCCTCTAGCATTACCCATTTTTCACCGAGCATATTATGGTCCCAAGTATCGGTTACATTGGCTACATTATGAATAATGTGTTTTAAAGACTTATCTAAAAAGATGGTTTTTCCTACAGGTAAATACAGTTTTAGTTTTACTTCTTGACCTCTAATTTTGTTTTGTTTTAAAGTGGATAAATAATTGTTTAAGTAAATTAAGCTATCATTGATAGCATAATGATACGTTATCATCTTAGCATTATTGATCGCTTCTTTTCTAGAGCGACCGTTAGCATGTTTTACCACTTTTAACTCCATGCTATCTGTTTTGCTTTCATAGATGTAAAGCCTTATATCATTTAAAAAAATAGAATCTTTATCTAAAGAGATAACAGAAAAACGGTCTTCTAAAATTCCTTTCCCTGGGCTTGTTTCAATTGCTGCGCTAATGTAAAATTCATTAATGCTATTATTTATAACTTCAGTGTTAGTATAAGATTCATCATTTGTTAATTCTGTTGCTACTCTTATTCCTACCATTGCACAAATTGAAACTCCAATAATCCATATGATAAACATGCCTAATCCTATAGAATAGTGGGTTTTTATTTTTAGTAATAGTTTAATTCCACCATAAATTAATGTAATTATGGGAATTCCGATAGCTAATAGAACCCCTGTTAAGGCCCAATAAAATTGATCTTCAGATACAAAAATGAGATTGAAAAAATCAATTGCTTCTACAGAAAAAATACCATCTGAAGTAATAGAAAATATCGTGTTTGAACCCACTAACATTCCAATTAAAGCAACTAGCCAAAATGTTCCTATAATTAAAAATGCGACACCTATTATTTTTCCTAACACTTTGAATACACTTGTTAAGATAACACCTAACACATCAAAAAAAGACGCTATAATGGATTCAGCTTTTTTCCCATATTGTTTTCCATTATTTTTTAAGTTTTCACTCACTTTTTGAGCCTCTTCTTTAAATGTTTTTCCAATATTATCAATATTTACAGGTTCTCCCTTCATTTGTAACTTATCTGAAGCCGTTTTAGCTTCAGGTATTACTATCCATAAAATGATGTACAGTAAAAATCCAAACCCAAAGAATAGAGCACCTATAAAAAATAGTCTTAACCATACGGCATCAATCCCAAAATAATTAGCAATACCGGCAGCAACACCACCTATAATTCTATCATCAGGGTCTCTAAAAAATTTCTTTGCTGTACGGTAGGTGTTATCAGAAGAAAATTTTTCTTCTCGAATAACTTCGTCTTCATCAATATACTGTTCGGGTTTGCCCATTACCTCAATTAACTCCGTAACGTCAGCATTTTTAATCACTTGATTACGTTCATTCAATTTGCTTGAAAAAATTTCTGCAATTCGCCCTTCAATATCTCTCATTATTTCTTCTCGTTCCTCAGAGTTGTTGAAATAACTTTTAATCTTATTCAAGTAATTGGTCAAACTATCAAAGGCGTCTACTTCGATATGAAATACAATTCCTCCAATATTTGCGGTTACTGTTTGGTTCATCTTCTATTTAGATTTTAGACATTAAGATGGAAGGATTTAATAACCGTTATCTTTCAGTCTCATGTCTTGTTTCTTTATTCTCTTTTATTTACTTGTTATTTTAACTGCTTTTACTAATTCATTCCAGGTATTTTCTAGTTCTTTTAGAAAGTCTTCTCCTTTTTTGGTGAGTTGGTAGTACTTTCTTGGTGGACCAGAAGTAGACTCTTCCCATCGATAGGTTAGAATTTCTGCGTTTTTCAATCGGGTTAATAATGGATACAATGTTCCTTCTACTACAATTAATTTTGATTTTTTCAATTGATCGATAATTTCCGAAGGGTAGGCCTCTCCATTTTGAAGTATAGATAGAATACAATACTCCAAAACTCCTTTTCGCATTTGTGCTTTTGTATTTTCTATATTCATGGTTAAATTAATTTCTTATACAAAGATATATGTTTTAAATTGTATTATGCAATACATAGTACTAAAACAAACTATAAATATCTGAAAATCAAACAGAATAATTTTTAATTAGATTTTTTTTACTAAAAAGATTAAATTCTTTATGGGTGATGTATAAATACGCTATTTATAGTCAAGGTCAATTTCCTTAATAGCTTTTTCTTTTAAATGAATTTTGTTTTTAAGTTCAAATTCTATTTGTTCAAAACAAGGGTCTTTAAATTTTAGACTAACCTCTCCTCCATAATGTCTGGCTTTTATTACACTATTTTCAATCTCTCTTACACTTGATATAAATACTTCAAAATATCTTGTGCGTTTGGTTTGAGAAAATAAAGTTGAATAATCCATTTCCATAGCTTTGATGTACTCTTCTAGATTATTTTCTCCTTTTCTATACTCCCCATAGAGACAATTTACAAATTCTATCTCATTAACATCATATTCATAAAAAAGTTTTATGAATCTAGGATCTAGGATGTGCATTTTTGCTCTATTTCCTTTACTTTTAGTTCGGAACATAGAAAAAGACTCCAATTCATTTAACAATTTATAAGTATTTAACTTATTAAATTTTAGCCCTGTTAAGTAAAGAGGGATTCTATTTGGGAAACTTGTCGATACACTATCATATAAAGCTAATAAAGCTAAGGTGTCTTTATCATCTCGAAATCTTATTGGAACTTTTTCTTGCCCTTGTCTTATATATCCATTTATATTATTAAAAACTAAAAGTTTTTTGTTTCCTAGTTTTTTTCTAACACTATCATTAAGTAAATCTTGGGCAAACACTCTATATTGTACGCTATCTTTTTTTAAATAAATATTTAAGAGTGAGTCTCTGACTGGTTTATTATTTATTTGGCTAAGTGCGTTAGAAAATATACATTCTTTACAGTCTAGTATTTCAGCTAATAGATAAAAAAAGTTGTAAGCTTGTTCATTAGTTTCAAATCTAGGAAGTTCTTTCCAGTAAAATTTTGCTTTTATTTTGTTAATGTCTTCGGGACCAAAACCCATTATTTCAGAATCAAATTTTTTAAATAAATGATAATTTATCTTTTCTTTTTTAATATCGTTGGAGCTTGTAGGATACTTCATATAATAATTTTCAGTATAAAAAAGTTTACCCCATTGTTCCACATCTAAATAACATTTTCTTCTAATAGCTTCCATTAAGTAATAAATGTATGTGCTATTATCAGGGTCATGAAGATGAAATTTAAATGCTGTTTCAATACATTCGTTATATCTAAAATCATATAAAAGAGATTTTAAAATTTCAGGTTTAGATTGTTCTTTAAATAAGTGAAATTTGTTTTCATTAACTAGAAATAATTCTCCTGGATCATCTTTAAATTTTTCAAAAAATTGTTGAAAGTTTTGCAAACGCACCTTTGAAACAGGATGTGTTGTACTTTTTATTTCAGTTTTGTATTTACTTCTTCTAATTTGTTGTTTTTCAAGACGTTCTATAATTCTATAAGAGTTCAATAATCCTTTAATATGATATCCAGAATTTTGAAGCCATTCCATTGCTAATGAGTCGGCTTCCATTTCCATTTTTACAGAAAATTGCTCTCTTCTTTTTTTTCCTATATCAAGAAAATCAATATTAAAATGACCTTTTTCTTGTTTGATAAAGCTTTTTAAACTGTGCAATTTGTAATAATGGGCTAATTCATGAGCCATAACTGCTGCAATTGTAGCTTCATCATAAACATAACCGAACAATCCAACATTGAAAAAAATATGACCAGAGCCTCCCGTTGATGCATTGTAAGATCCCTTCTCAACAATATAAGCATGTATTATTGTGTCATTTTCTAGCTCTTTTGGTAATACTTTTTGTAAAATTTGATTTAAATAATTTTCAAACTGTAGCCAATCACTATATATATACCCACTTGATACTAAATTTGATATAGAGTTGGATTGGTAATCTGCAAATCGATAAGTCATTCTTTCGTATTTGCCTTTTTTATAATAGCTAGGTAGTCTATCATATATATAATTTCTTAAAGATGGAATATTTAGATTAAATTCACTAGGAAGTTGATTGTTGTGATTTGTTCCTTTAATATTTTCAGTCTGAGAATTTGCTGTTATTGGAACAACTAGTAGAATTATATATATTACTATTTTGGTAAACACTTCTTATACGCCTTATACTAATTTTATTTGCAAAAATAGCTAAGTGAAGAAAATAAGGGTATAAAACACTCCTTTTTTTGTTAAACGGTCACTTTTAGTGCCTTTTTGTTCATTTTAGTGATTAATTTGAACTTTTTCACCTAAGAATTTAGGTTTTTTATGGATAATATAAAGGTCGATAATTGCCTTGGTTTTTGCAAAATACTCTCTAATATGTGTTTTTAAAGAATAACTTTCAGGAGGACTGAGTGCCGCGTAACCAATTGCTTCAATACCATATTTTTTAGCAATAAATAAAGCTCGTTCTACATGAAATCGCTGAGAGATAATGATAATCTTATTTTGCCCGAATACTTTTTTACATCTCACTACGGAATCTAAGGTTCTAAACCCTGCATAATCTAGCGTAATGGCTTCTTTAGGCACGCCTAGTTTTATTAAAGCTTGTAGCATTTGTCGAGGTTCATTTTATTCTTTCAGAGCATTATCTCCACTAACAATAATATGATCTACTTTTCCTAAATCATATAAATCTGCAGCTGCAGCAATTCTGTATTTAAAAAACAAGTTGGCTGTACCTTGTGTCGTATATTTACTAGTACCTAAAATTAATGCAACTCTTTTCCCAGAAGGAGTTTCGGAAATAGTAGTGTAAATATCTTGTTGAGTGGATTGGATAATGATAATATTTGAAACAACAATAAATACAACCACAGCTACAAACAAACCAATTACCCACTTATTAAATAGTAGATTCTTGAGCTGGATGAATAATGATTGATACTTCATATTAAAATAGGGTACTTTTAAATAACAACATATAAATCTAACAAAACAAATACAGCAAACAAAACGCTAGCAATGCCATTAGTGGTAAAAAATGCTAAATTGACTTTGCTTAAATCATTTGGTTTTACCAATAAATGCTGGTACGATAATAAACCAATAAATATGCCAGAACCAATCCAATAGAACAACCCTAGGGTGGCATAATACCCTGCATAGAGTATAAAGAAAGCGGTGATGATATGTAAAATGTTAGATAGTAGCAATGCATTTTTTTTTCCTAATAAAACAGGAATTGAATGTAATTGTTGTGTTTTATCAAATTCTTCATCTTGTAATGCATAAATAATATCAAAACCACTTACCCAAAATAAAACGGAGAATGAAAAAAAAAGAGGCAACCAATCAAACTGACCAGTTACAGCTAAATATGCTCCTATAGGAGCTAACGACAAACCTAAACCTAAAACTAAATGACACAATGCTGTAAATCGTTTGGTTAAACTATAACCTAACACAACCAATAAAGCAACGGGAGACAAATAAAAGCACAACGGGTTGATAAAATAGGTAGTAGATATAAAAAGAATACAATTAATAATTACAAATACTAAAGCTGATTTTGATGTAATTGTTCCGTTAGGAATTTCTCTAACTTCCGCAGTTCTTGGGTTCGCCTTGTCAATATCTCTATCAATGTATCGATTAAACGCCATGGCAGCACTTCTGGCAAACACCATGCACAAAATCACATAAACCAATGTAATCCAATTAATTGATGTGGTGTTCAATTGTATTGCCAAAAAGAAGCCAATTAAAGCAAAAGGCAATGCAAAAATGGTGTGACTAAATTTGATGAGTGATAGGTAATTTTTCATTTTTTATTTTTAGATATTATCTACCAATTTAATATATCGTCTGCAGAAGTATTAAAAAGATTCTTTCAACTAAAATGGGCTATCAAAAATAACAATACTAACTAATTATTTAATTTAAAAATGAGACTTACTTTATTAACTTTGTACTTTCAAACTTTATAAACTTTTAACTGAAGTATGAGTGACGACAAAAAAGTAATTTTTTCAATGAATAAAGTGGGCAAAACCTTGCCTAATGGAAAAGTGATCTTAAAGGACATATACTTGTCTTTCTTTTATGGAGCAAAAATTGGAATTATTGGATTGAACGGTTCTGGTAAGTCTACTGTAATGAAAATTATAGCTGGTGTTGAAGAACAATATCAAGGAGATGTTACATTTTCACCAGGTTATTCTGTTGGTTACTTAGAGCAAGAACCAAAGTTAGATGGTTCAAAAACGGTGAAAGAAATTGTTCAAGAAGGAGCTCAGGAAACGATAGATGTGTTAGCTGAATATGAAGCCATCAACTTAAAATTTGGTGAGCCAGAAGTTTATGAAAATCCTGACAAGATGGATGAATTGATGAAGCGTCAGGCAGAATTACAAGATAAAATAGATGCTTTAGATGCTTGGGAATTAGATACGAAACTATCCAGAGCGATGGATGCACTCAATTGTCCACCAGAAGATGCTTTAGTAAAGAATTTATCTGGAGGGGAATTAAGAAGGGTTGCGCTTTGTCGATTGCTATTAAAACAACCTGATATTTTATTGTTAGATGAGCCAACCAACCACTTGGATACCGAATCTGTTTATTGGTTAGAACAGCATTTACAGCAATACCCAGGGACTGTAATTGCCATTACGCATGATAGATATTTCTTAGATAATGTTGCTGGTTGGATATTAGAATTAGATAGAGGTCATGGTATTCCTTGGAAAGGCAACTATTCTTCTTGGTTAGATCAAAAATCGAAGCGATTGGCTCAAGAAGAAAAAACAGAAAGTAAAAGAAGAAAAATCTTAGAGCGAGAGTTGGAGTGGACCAAAATGAATGCAAAAGGACGACAAACCAAATCCAAAGCACGTTTGGCTAATTACGATAAACTTTTGAGTGAAAGCGCTAATGAAAAAGAAGCAAAATTGGAGTTGTTTATTCCTAATGGACCTCGTTTAGGAAATGAAGTACTAGATGCAACCAATATTTCTAAAGCTTATGGAGATAAATTGTTGTATGAAAACCTAACGTTTAAATTGCCTCCTGCTGGTATTGTTGGTATAATTGGTCCGAATGGAGCTGGAAAGACTACTTTGTTTAGAATGATAATGGGAGAAGAAACGCCAGATACAGGAAGTTTTAAAGTTGGGGAGACGGTTAAGTTAGGGTATGTAGATCAATCTCATGAAGATTTAGATTCTGATAAAACCATTTTCGAAGTGTTTTCTGGAGGAACAGAAATGATGGAGTTTGGAGGAAGAACAATTAATTCTAGAGCTTACTTATCGCGATTTAACTTTGCTGGTTCTGATCAAAATAAAAAAGTAGGAATACTATCAGGTGGAGAAAGAAATAGATTGCATTTAGCGATGGCGATTAAACAAGAAGCAAATGTGTTGTTGTTGGATGAACCTACCAATGATTTGGATGTAAATGCCATTAGAGCATTGGAAGAAGGGTTAGAACATTTTGCTGGTTGTGCGGTAGTTATTTCTCATGATAGATGGTTTTTAGATAGAATTTGTACACACATTTTGGCATTTGAAGGAAATTCAGAAGTGGTATTCTTTGAAGGTTCTTACTCTGATTACGAAGAAAACAGAAGAAAACGCTTAGGAACTGAACCGACAAGATTCAAATACAAGAAATTGGTTAAGAATTAAAGTTTCAAACTTTTTAAATAACGCATATACGCCCATTTTTTTTCTCTTCTCAGCGCAATGGCTGAAGGAGTGTAATATTGGTGCTTGTTGAGAAATTTCAGTTGAAAGGTATTCCATTCTTCATCTGTAAATGAAGCTCCATAATCGTGTAATTCTTTGTGTAAAGAAGCGGCAATTAATTTGACATCGTCTCTGCCCAAATAATCATAATCGGCATCACTCATTATTTTTTCAAGTAAAGTGATAGGGTGTGCTGTAAGTTTAGTAGTTAAAATAATTTTAGCAATGGTTGTAACGGCTTTTTTATTGTATCCAAAAGAAGGTAGTACTTCTTTTACAAGGTTTACTGCTAAATCCTCATTGTTTGCATATTGAAACATAAAGCCAGCATCATGGTATAAAGTAGCCGTATTGATAATAATTTTTTCTTCTTGTGATAAATTTTCTAATTCGGCTAACTTTATAGATGCTTCATAAACATCTAGGGTGTGATGAATTCCGTGGTAGTATAAACTTGGGCTTAATTCTGTTTCTAAACGAGAAAGAATATATTTTTTGGCTTCTTTGAAATTCATCCCTAAAATTAATATTATTTATAATAAAATATGCCTTAAGGCAATAGATTATTAATTTAGCAACTAGAAATTAAAAGAATGAGTAACAAGCCGAGCATACCAAAAGGAACAAGAGATTTTTCTCCTACCGAGATGGTAAGGAGGAATTATATTTTCGATACCATTAAGAAAGTATATAAAAGATATGGGTTTCAGCAGATAGAAACACCTGCTATGGAAAATCTAGACACATTGGTAGGTACTGGAGGAGAGGAGAGTGATACCCTCATTTTTAAGGTTTTACCTAGAGGTGAAACTCTAAATAAATTCATTAACGAAATAAATTCAACACTTCAAAGCGCAAATAAGATTGGAGATGAAATTACTCTTGATAATTTTAACCCTTTAATTACTAATCATATAGTAAAAAAATATGTTGAGCAAGCATTGCGCTACGACTTAACCGTTCCTTTTGCACGTTACGTGGTGCAAAATCAAAACGACATTACTTTTCCTTTTCGTAGGTTTCAGATACAACCTGTTTGGCGAGCAGATCGTCCACAAAAAGGGAGATACAGAGAATTTTACCAATGTGATGCAGATATTATTGGTTCCGATTCTTTATTGAATGAGGTAGATTTAATTAAAATCATTGATGATGTTTTTTCGGAATTGTTTCAAGGAAAATTGAACTATACTGTATCCATTAATAATCGAAAAATATTACAAGGGATTGTTGAGTCTGTTGGAGAACAAGATAAATTTGAGCAGATTGTTGTAGCGATTGATAAGTTAGATAAAATTGGTAAAGAAGGTGTTATAAAAGAAATATGTCAACTAGGGGTATCAACAGAAAAAGCAAAAAAAATAGCAACATTAACAGTTGTACCTGGAGTTAGATCATCTATTAAGGAAGAGTTACCAAATGCCAATAATATTGAACTTGAATTAGGTTTATTAGAAGCCCTTGGGGAACATATTGGAAGTAATCCAAATGGTCAAAAAGGGATAAAAGAATTAGAGTTCATTTTTGAAAAGTTAAAAGCTTTAGGAGCTAAGAATATTAAGTTCGACCCAACCCTTGCTCGTGGTTTAGGGTATTATACAGGAACCATTATAGAAGTAAAAGTAGATAATTTTCCGAGTATTTGTGGAGGAGGAAGGTACGATGATTTAACTGGTAAGTTTGGTTTAAAAGATGTTTCTGGAGTAGGGATTTCTTTTGGTGCAGATCGTATTTATGATGTGTTGTTAGATAACGATTTATACCCTGAATTTAAAGGAGACTCGACCCAAGTACTGTTCATCAACTTTGGGGAAAAAGAACAAGATTATTGTCTGCCATTATTATTTCAATTGAGAGAAGCGGGTATTAATTCAGAAATATACCCCGAAGCAGCTAAAATGAAAAAGCAAATGACTTTTGCCAACAACAAAAACATTAAATATGTGGTGTTGGTGGGGAGTGATGAAATGCAATCAGGAAAACTGACTGTCAAGAATATGGAGTCGGGAGAACAAGAAAGCTTGACCATTGATGAGTTAATCGTTTTACTGAAGGGTTAATTTATTTCAATCATCATTTTAGGTTTTCAAATCTTACTAAAAGCAACCTTTACAACGACTTTTCCGTATTAACTAGCGGGTAATTCAATATAAATAGCTTTTCAAGAATCAGTATAAAGTTTATTGGTGGCTATTATCAAAAAAGTTATCTTTAGAAAAATATTTAAAACAAATCTATTTATGAGAAAATTAGCTGCTCTTTTAATATTAACACTAACTACTTATACTTTTTCAATTGCCCAATGTGGTTTTGATGGACAACGAGCTAAATTACAGCAAAATGCTGAGTTTGTTAAAAATGAAATTGCTTTCGAAAACAAAATTCAACAGCATATTAAAAATGGGTTAGTAAATAGTAAGTCGGGGACGGTGTATACTATTCCTACAGTTGTACATGTATTGCATAAAGGAGAAGCTGTAGGGGTAGGAACCAATATCAGTGATGAACAAATAGAAAGTGCTATAGATCGATTAAATGAAGTTTACAGAGGTTTAGACCCAAGTAGTCCTATAGATTTTGAAGTCGAATTTCAGTTAGCACAACGAGACGCTGATTGTAATGCAACAACAGGAATTAACCGAGTTAATGCCTCTGGAGTGACTGGCTATTCAGCTAATGGCGTATTTTATGAAAGTGCTGGTGCTGATGAAGATGATTTAAAAGATTTGAGCAGATGGCCAGAAACGGATTATTTGAATATTTGGGTTGTCTCTGAAATAGATGGAAACAATGGAGGAGCAGGTATTCAAGGGTATGCCAATTTTTTTAATGGTAACCTGCGTGAAGGTTCAGTGATGATGGCTAGCGTTTTTGGTTATGATCCTGGAAATACTAATGGATGGGGATTAAATAGTGGTGGAGATGGAGGAACTGTTGTTCATGAATTTGGCCATTACCTTCACTTATATCATACCTTCCAAGGAGACGGAACGGGTAGTACATGTCCGGATAATGTTGGAGTAGGAGTGGGTAGTGATGGCTGCGCAGATACAGAAACGCATAAAAGACATACCAGTACTTGTCCAACAAACAATGATTGTAACAGCAACAATCCATACGGACTTAATACCAGAAATAATTACATGAGTTATTTTAGTTGTGCGGATCGATTAACAGATGATCAAAAAACAAGGGTTAGGGCAGCATTACTTAATACCTCTATTGTTTCTTCTAAAGGAGCTATAGCACCAGATCCTGGATATTCAGCGCCAGTTGCTGTTTGTAATACAAATACCGTTACAACAAATAATGCAGGTATTATTAGTGTGGAACTGAATGGAGTTACTTTTTCTTCTTTTTCATCCCTTTCTGATGGAGGTAATATTGATAACAGTGCTAATTGTTCTAACTATTTTGAAATAGATGCGTCAGTTTCAAACACGATTAATGTTGGCATGTTTACTGTTAATTTTCAACAGTTAGGTGTTTGGATTGATTGGAATGATGACGGTGATTTTGATGATGACTCTGAACAACAACATCTTTCACAAGATATTGCTGCTAGTTCCACTGTTCCTGTAGTTCTCGATTATCCTGCTTCTATTCCTTATGGAGATTATGTAAGGGTAAGACTGATTACTGACCTTGATGATAGATATGGACCTGGAATAATTAATTCCTCTTGTTATAATTCACTTAGTTTTGGGCAAGCAGAAGATTACACTATTTATGTTCAGCCAGAAGCTAATCAACCTCCAGTAGTTGCATTTAGTGCTGCTTCAACTACGGTTTGCAATGGAAGCTCTACTGTGTTTACGGACGCTTCAACCAATACACCCACTTCATGGTCATGGACTTTCACACCATCAACGGTAACTTATATTAATTCAACTTCTTCTAGTTCTCAAAATCCGGAAGTTCAGTTTGATGCTGCAGGAACTTACCAAGTACAGTTAACAGCCACTAATGCAGATGGTAGTGATGATGAGATTAAAGCTGGTTATATTACGGTAAGTAATTGTGCTACAACGCAACTTAGAACATCAGATTGTGGATTAATAATGACCAGTTATAACAATTATATTAAGTGTGATTATGTCTCAGGAGCAACAGAATACGAGTATGAGTTTGTTAATATTGGTTTAGGTTATAGCCAAACTTATGTAAGATTGAATCCGAAGTATAGGTTTGTATATCTTCATAATGTGCCAGGAATATTGGACAATACCACGTATGATGTACGTGTAAGAGCTAAAGTGAATGGTTCTTATGCTCCTTATGGGTCAATATGCCAGGTGACAACACCAGCTGGACTTACAACCCAACTTAGGTCGTCAGATTGTGGCATAGCAATGACTAGTTATAATAATTATATTACGTGTGATTATGTTTCAGGAGCAACAGAATATGAGTATGAGTTTGTTAATATTGGTTTAGGTTTTAACCAAACTTATGTAAGCTTGAACCCGAATTACAGGTTTGTATATCTTCATAATGTGCTAGGAATATTGGACAATACTACGTATGATGTACGTGTAAGGGCTAAAGTTGATGGTTCTTATACCTCTTATGGGTCAATATGCCAAGTGACAACACCAGCTGGACTTACAACTCAACTTAGGCCGTCAGATTGCGGTTTAATAATGGCTAGTTATGATAATTATATTACATGTGATTATGTTTCAGGAGCAACGGAATATGAGTATGAGTTTGTTAATATTGGTTTAGGTTTTAACCAAACTTATGTAAGCTTGAACCCAAATTACAGGTTTGTGTACCTTAATAATGTGCCAGGAATATTGGATAATACTACTTATGATGTGCGTGTAAGAGTTAAAGTAGATGGTTCTTATACTTCCTATGGTTCATCATGTCAAATTACAACTCCTTCTGCTCCAGCATTAATTGCTCAACATCCAAATAACAATTATTCAGCAAATGAATCTGTTGTAAATTTTGATGAGATGTCAGTAAATATCTACCCTAATCCTAACCAAGGTGAGTCATTCAATATAGTATTAGAAGGAGCAAGCTCAAATACTAAGGTTTATGTTACAGATATTTCTGGAAAAACAATTTTATACAAGGATTTAAATAACGAAAATGAAAGTATGAACACTTCATTGTCATTTGATTCTAAATTATCTCCTGGATTCTATATGGTAACAGTAATTTCTGGAACACAAAAAGTAACAGAAAAATTAATGGTGAGATGATTTTATTAAATATTATCTTAATCCCGTACTTAATTTAAGTACGGGATTTTTTTGTATAAAAGAATGAAACAAATTATTATATCAATACTATTACTCATATTATTTTCATGTAGAGATATTGAACATGAGAAGACGGCCATTGTTAAAGTGATGGAGCAACAAGAAAAAGATTGGAGCGATGGAAATATAGAAAATTTTATGAAAGGTTATTGGCAATCAGACTCTTTAATGTTTGTAGGTAAAAACGGAATTAAATACGGTTGGAATACCACTTTAGAGAACTATAAAAAATCATATCCCAATAAGGCTGCGATGGGCAAATTAGAGTTTGATATTATACAACTAGAGGTAAATGGAGAGACTGCTTATGTATTGGGGAAATGGAGTTTAATTCGAGAAAAAGACAATCCTAATGGCTATTTTGCTTTGTACTGGAAAAAAATCGATGGGAAATGGGTAATTACGATTGACCATACTAGTTAGAAGGTTTCAGTTTTATTCCCCCTATAATTACAAAAAACCACCCTGTAATAATTAATAATCCTCCTATTGGGGTTATAGGTCCCATAAATTTTAAGGCTTCAATTCCTATAATGTTTTTAAGTGCAAGCAAGTAGATGGATCCTGAAAATAAAATAACCCCCCAAAAGAATAATTGAGCAGCAATTTTAAAATGGGTTGATTGGTATTTTTCTATTAAGATAAACAACATCAATAAGACAAGAGCATGAATTATTTGATAGCGTACGCCTGTATTGAAGCTTGCTAATTGTTCGATGCTTAACACTTCTTTAAGTGCATGAGCACCGAAAGCGCCTCCAAGAACTGCTAATCCACCTAATATTCCTGCTTTTATAATACTATTTTTCATTGTCAATTTTTTAACAAATCTAGGAATAGTATTTAGTTCTTAAAAATCAATTATTACTATGAATATATTTTTAATTTTATATCGAATATAGAAGGAATAGAATTTAAAAGATGAAAAAATTATTGGTAATAGGAGCAGGAAGATCTACATCTTCATTAATTCAGTATTTACTTTTTAATGCGGAGATTGAAAATTGGTTTATTACTGTTGCTGATCAATCAAAAGAATTAGCAATGGAGGCTATTAATAGTCATACGAAGGCAAAGGCTATTGCTTTTGATGTAAATAATGAAGAAGAAAGAAAGCGGTTAATTGACGAAAATGACATCATCATTTCAATGCTTCCTGCTCATATGCATATTTCTGTTGCTAAAGATTGTGTAAAATACAAAAAACACATGGTCACAGCATCCTATGTTTCAAATGAGATGAAAGCATTAAATAAGGAAGCTGAAGCTGCTGGAATTATTATTATGAATGAGATAGGGGTTGATCCAGGTATTGATCATCTTTCTGCCATGCGGGTAATTGACGAAATTAAAGATTCAGGAGCAGAATTACATGCTTTTGAAACTTTCACAGGAGGCTTAGTTGCTCCAGAAAGTGATAATAACCCATGGAATTACAAGTTTACTTGGAATCCAAGAAATGTAGTATTGGCTGGACAAGGAACGGCTAAATTTATTCAAGAAGGTCAATATAAATATATTCCTTATCATAAACTGTTTAGAAGAACCGAGGTGATGGAAATCGATGGTTACGGAAAATTTGAAGGTTATGCCAATAGAGATTCATTGTCGTATTTAAAGATATATGATCTAGAAGGAATCCCAACCATGTATCGAGGAACCTTAAGAAGACCAGGTTATTGTAGAGCTTGGGACGTTTTTGTACAATTAGGAGCTACAGATGATAGTTATATTATGGATGGTTCTGAGGAGATGACCCACCGTCAATTTATTAATTCCTTTTTAGCATATAATCAAACCGATTCAGTAGAACTAAAGTTTAAACACTATTTGAATATTCCTCAAGATGAACCTGAATTGTTTAATAAGTTTGAATGGTTAGGAATTTTTGAGCATACAAAAATTGGATTAAAAAATGCTACTCCTGCACAAATATTACAACATATTTTAGAAAAAAAATGGAAACTTGATAAAGAAGACAAAGACATGATTGTGATGTGGCACCGTTTTCGATTTAAGTTAAATGGGGAAGATAAGGAAATTCATTCTTCGATGGTAGTTAAAGGTGATGATCAAAAATACACCGCTATGGCAAAAACAGTTGGATTACCTGTTGCAATAGCAACAAAAATGATTTTAAACGGGACCATTTCAACCCCTGGAGTACATATTCCAATCTCTAAAGAAATATATACTCCTATTTTAAATGAATTAGAAAATTACGGGATTAACTTTATAGAAAAAGAAGTGGATCCATCATTTTATTAATAGCTAGTTAACTAAGGTAAAAGTTCAACAAAGCGTTTATCATTTCGTTATGTAAACTTTTAACTTTATAAACTTTTAACTTTATAAACTAACAATGAAAATACTACTTGTTTCTGCTACCTATATAGAAGTTGAGCCCTTGCTATTATTGTTTCAATACGAGAAAGAAATTAATCAAAAGTTAAAAAGATATACTTATAAAAATCATCAAATAGATGTGCTAATTCCAGGAGTAGGAATGACATGTACTGCTTACTGGATGGGAAAAACATTAAATTCAACTTTGTATGATTTGTCTATTAATTTAGGATTAGCAGGTAGTTTTGATGAGGGTTTAAAAATAGGAGAAGTAGTTCATATAACCTCCGATCAGATATCGGAGTTAGGTGCTGAAGATGGAGAGTCTTTTTTGTCGTTAATTGATATGGATTTAATTGAAGATGAAGATTACACTTTAAACCATGGTAAAATGGAGAATAGCATAAGTCTTGAAAATGAACATCTCGATCAATTACCAAAAGTTTCAGGAATCACGGTAAATACTACTCATGGAGACGAAGAATCTATCAGGAAATCAAAAACATTATTTAATCCTCAAGTGGAGAGTATGGAGGGGGCTGCATTTTTTTATGCATGTCTTTTTGAAGGAATTACGTGTACTCAAATCAGAGCTGTTTCTAACAAAGTAGAAAAAAGAAACAAAGAAAATTGGAATATTCCATTAGCGGTTAAAAACCTCTGTTCAACTGCTTTACAAATTATCAATACGCTTTAGTCTAAAGTTGATAAAGTTAAAAGGGTAAAACCATTTTTATTATTTAACTATTAACTTTACAAACTTTACAAACTTTACAAACTTTGAGATTAAAATTAGGTTTTTCACCTTGCCCGAATGACACCTTTATTTTTGATGCCTTAGCGCATCATAAAATTGACACGGAAGGGTTGGATTTTGAAGTGTATTTAGGAGACGTTGAAGATTTAAACAATAAGGCTTTTAAAGGAGAGTTAGACATTACTAAGATTAGTTATCATGCTTATGGGTATTTAACAGATGATTATGTATTGTTAGATTCAGGGAGTGCTTTAGGAAAAGGATGTGGACCAATTTTAGTTCAAAGTTCAAAGTTCAAAGTTCAAAGTTTTAAAGATTGTCATCCTGAGCCTGTCGAAGGAGATAATCTTTCTGGGTTAAAAATTGCAATTCCAGGAAAATACACTACAGCTAATTTTTTATTGAGCATTGCACATCCTGAAGCCACTAACAAAGTAGAAATGCTTTTTTCGGAAATAGAAAATGCGGTGTTGAACAATGAAGTAGATGCAGGATTAATTATCCATGAAAACAGGTTTACCTATAAAGAAAAAGGCTTGAAAAAAATTATTGACTTAGGAGAATATTGGGAGGAAACTACAGGAGAATTAATTCCTTTAGGAGGGATTATTATTAAAAGAAACTTGCCTGAAGAAACCATTCGAAAAGTAAATCGTTTATTACGAAAAAGTATAGAGTACGCATTTGAAAATCCAGCCTCACCATTATCTTATATGCAGACTAATGCCCAAGAAATGGATAAAGAAGTGATGATGCAACATGTTGATCTTTATGTGAATAAATATTCAATCGATTTAGGTGTTGAGGGTAGAGAGGCTATTTCTCAAATGTTTAATTTAGCACAAGAAAAAGGAATTATACCTAAAATCGAGCATTCGATTTTTGTAAAATAAAACGTCATTCTGAACAAAATTTTGTCACTCTGAGTTTATCGAAGAGGAAAACAAAATGAAGTGATGAATCTAAAAAGATGCTTCGACAAGCTCAGCATGACATAATTGAAAAAAAATGATAGTAGTAACAGGAGCTGCAGGATTTATAGCAAGTTGTTTAGTAAGTAAACTCAATCAAGAAGGGTTCAAGGACATTGTCTTGGTAGATGATTTTTCTAATGAAGAAAAAAACAAAAATTTTGAAGGGAAAACTTACTCACAAAAAGTAGATAGAGAGGAATTTATTCCTTGGTTAAGAGAAAATGAGCATTTTGTACAATTTATTTTTCATATTGGAGCGAGAACAGACACTACGGAATTTGATAAAGCTATTTTTGATAAATTAAATCTCAACTACACAAAAGACATTTGGAATATTTGTGTAGAGTTTGGAATACCATTAGTTTACGCGTCTTCAGCAGCAACCTACGGGTTAGGTGAGTTGGGCTATGACGATAACCATGAAATAGTCAACCAATTAAAACCATTAAATCCTTACGGAGATTCTAAAAACGATTTTGATAAATGGGCATTGGCTCAAGAAAAGAAACCTTATTTCTGGGCAGGATTAAAATTCTTTAATGTATATGGGCCTAATGAATATCATAAAGGAAGAATGGCATCGGTAATTTTTCATGCGTTTAATCAAATAAATGAAACTGGTGGGATGAAGTTGTTTGCATCTCACAACTCAGATTATAAAGATGGAGAGCAATTGCGTGATTTTGTTTATGTGAAAGATGTAGTAGAGGTTTGTCTATTTTTATTGAATCATAGAAAAGACTCTGGATTATACAACTTAGGTTCAGGTAAAGCACGTACCTTTTTAGATTTGGTAAAAAATACGTTCAAAGCTTTAGACAAAGAACCAAATATTAGTTTTATACCCACTCCAGAAGACATTAGAGATAAGTATCAATATTACACAGAAGCCAATATGGCTAAATTGAAATCTATTGGTTACGATAAACCTTTTTCTACGTTAGAGGAAGGAGTAGCCGATTATGTGCAGAATTATTTGCTGAAGGGAAAATATTATTAGTATTAATATCCCCTTGAGGGGATTATAGGGGTGTTTTGGCTTAATTACACCCACCTTAATCCTCCCTCAAGGGAGGAAAAATATGAAAACCTACATTTCCATACTGCGAGGAATTAACGTTAGTGGTCAGAAAAAAATAAAGATGGCCGACTTGAAACTGTTATATGAAGAGTTGGGCTTTAAAAATATAAAAACATACATTCAAAGTGGCAATGTGGTTTTTGATTATCAGATAATGTCAGCATCAGCATTGCAACAACTAATTTTTGATAAAATTCAGGAGCATTATGGATTTGATGTGCCTAATTTGATCCTTACTCCCCAAGAAATTAAAGAAGCACTCAATAATAATCCGTTTAAGGATATTGAAAAAATGTATTTCACTTTTCTAGCGGAATTACCTGAACAAGAAGACGTTCAAAAATTAGTCACCTTTAATTTTAGTAATGAGTTTTATGAAATCAACAAAAAAGTAATTTATTTTCATTGCCCTGATGGTTATGGAAGAGCTAAAATGAATAACAATTTTTTTGAGCAACAATTGAAAGTTGTTGCAACTACTCGAAATTTAAACACCGTTAAAAAATTGTCGGAAATAGTCAGCACTCAATTTTAATCTTTGTCATCCTGACCCCGATAGCTATCGGGGTGTTGAAGGAGAGTTTTGAGTTTTGGTTTTTATTAATCTAGATTCATGATATTCGTTATTACTTCTTCAGGAATGAAGAAAATTTATGATTATATTTAACTTTCGAAACAATCAACCAAAAACGAATAACAATTAACAACCTAACTCCATTAGCAGAACGTTTACGTCCCAATACCTTTGAAAATTATATTGGGCAACAACACCTTGTTGGCGAAGGGTGTACATTGCGTAATTTTATAGAAAAAGGAGTAATCCCTTCCATGATATTTTGGGGTCCACCAGGAGTTGGAAAAACCACTTTAGCCAATATTATAGCTAATTATTTAAAACGGCCTTTTTATACCTTAAGTGCAGTTAATTCTGGAGTTAAGGATGTGAGAGAGGTGATTGAAAAAGCCAAATCACAACAATTTTTTGGAACGAATAACCCAGTACTTTTTATTGATGAAATACACCGATTTAGTAAATCCCAACAAGACTCATTGTTAGGAGCTGTAGAAAAGGGAGTTATTACCTTAATTGGTGCTACTACCGAAAATCCTTCTTTTGAAGTGATATCAGCATTACTATCACGCTGCCAAGTATATGTTTTAAAAGAGCAAACCAAAGAAGATTTACTGAAGCTAGTAGATATAGCAATCACTACTGATGAGGAATTAAAGAAGAAAAAAATTGTTATTAAAGAGCATGAATCCTTATTGCAACTTTCTGGTGGAGATGCTCGAAAGTTGTTGAACACATTAGAAATTGTAGTCAATAGTTTTGAAAAGGAGAAGATTGAAATCACCAACGATATTGTTGTGGATATTGTGCAACAGAATATGGTGCGTTATGATAAAGCGGGAGATCAACATTATGACATCATTTCAGCTTTTATCAAATCCATTAGAGGCAGTGACCCTAATGGAGCAGTTTATTGGTTGGCTAGGATGATAGAAGGAGGAGAAGATCCAAAGTTTATTGCTCGAAGATTACTAATTTCAGCATCTGAAGATGTGGGTAATGCCAATCCAACGGCTTTGGTAATTGCCAATAATTGTTTTCAGGCAGTAAATGTCATTGGTATGCCTGAAGCACGCATCATTTTATCACAAACAACGATTTACTTAGCAACTTCTGCTAAAAGTAACGCTTCTTATGAGGCCATTAATGTCGCTCAAGGAATCGTGAAAGAAACAGGTAATCTTCCTGTTCCTTTACACATTAGAAATGCACCCACTAAACTGATGAAGGATATCGGTTACGGAGCCAATTACAAATATTCGCATGGCTATGAAGGTAATTTTGAAGTTCAAGAATATTTACCAGATGAGATTAAAGGGACTAAGATTTATGATCCAGGGAACAACTCAAAAGAAGCAGGATTAAGAAACTTCTTAAAAGATAAGTGGAAAGATAAATACAACTATTAATTAAAATAAAAGCCTTATGAATTTTGAAATTGCAGAGAAAGAATACAATGAAATTGCAGCAATCATCCATAGTGATGCTAGTCCTGTTGGAATAGATGCAAAAAAGACACACATTTTAATTTTAAAAAAATTAGTAGAATTAAGTGAAAAAATGAATAACTTAGAAGCTAAGATTAATCAAATCAATAAATTATGAAAAGGATAATTTTTATATTCCTAATGTTCCCTTTAATATCTTTCTCTCAGGAAGAAAAAAAAATTAACTATAAGAAGAAAGATAAAATAGATGCAGTGAACCATATTACTCAATTGAAAAAAGGTGTTCTGTTGGTTAGGCTTAGCCAAAAAAATAATTCAATTAATGCAATGAGAAAAGCAGGTAAAACGGAATTAGCTGATAAATTAGTTCATGAGAATTGGTTAAGAAACAAAGAAATAGTTGCTGCTTTTAGGGGGTACTTTGATTTTTGTCCAGTTTATTTTTTTTATAGTGAATATTCTAGCTACGTAACTAAGAATCAATTGGATAAAATTGTTTTTCTGAATGACAATTTGGAAGCAGATTCGTCCATAAAAGTTTCAAATGATGTGTTTTATGTGGCAGAATTTACCTCTATTGAGCCTGGTTCTAAAAATTATGCTAAGAGTGATTACCTTGCTGAAAATGAAAAAGAATCCATCAATGGTGGAAGCTCAGGAATAACATTAACTGCCTTAGTCATAAAAGATAAAAAATTCAAACAATTAAGAAAACCTTTTCCTTACTACGTAAGGGAATTTAAAGAATTACCTATAGAAAGATCCGTTAAAAATGTGATAATAAAAATGGATTTACAACTAAATCAGTTTTCTAAAAACTAACACAATGATCGATTCGATAACGCAATTAATTATTCGTGATTTAGGAAGGTTAAAAAAAGAAGTGAACGCTTATGCTGATGAGTCGTTGTTGTGGAAAATAGAAAAAGACATCAAAAATAGCGGAGGTAATTTGTGTTTACACCTTGTAGGTAATTTGAATCATTATATTGGACATACCCTTGGAAATACCGATTACGTCAGGGATCGAGAAAAGGAGTTTAGTGCTAAAAATGTACCCGTTACTGAACTGTTAAAACAAATTGATGATACCATTGAAGTAGTTGAGAGTGTACTTACTACATTATCACAAGAAGATTTGAATTCAGTTTTTCCTATTGAAGTGTTAGGTTATGAAATGACTACAGGGCACTTTTTGATTCACATATCTGGACACATCAATTACCATTTAGGGCAAATTTCTTATCATAGAAGATTGATAAAATAAAAAAAACTAGCTTGTGCTAAGGATTTTCATTTTTAAGGGTGGAAGATGAGACTAACTCTGTTGGTCCCTTTTATCTTCATGTAACCTGCATTAAAAAAACGAAAGACGTGATACGACTGTTTTTTTGTTTTCGTTTATTTTATCTCAAAAGAGCTTGTCTAAAATTTCCTCAACAAAAAAAGCTCCGAGACTCTCGAAGCTTTCCTTTTTTGATGGGTGGAAGATGGGACTCGAACCCACGACACCCGGCACCACAAACCAGTGCTCTAACCAACTGAGCTACAACCACCATTTACGGCTGCAAATATAAATCTTTTTTCAAAACAAAAGCAATGTTTTATAAATTTAGGTAAGAATTTTTGCTTCTAGATAATGTGTAATTTTGTTGGATGTCTAACTCAAAAAAAGTAACATTAAATGTAGAAGGAATGACCTGCTCTAACTGTGCTTTAGGTATAAAAAAACAATTAGAAAAAAAGGGATTAGAGGGTGTGAATGTTGATTTTTCTACAGGAGAGGTGGTGTACAAGGACAATAAAACCATATTGATAGATGACATAAAAGCAAGTATTAATGGGTTGGGATATAAGGTAATTATACCTCAAAACAAAGAAAATGAAGGCTTGTTAGGTATTGAAAAAAAGTTTTATTTCACCTTACCTTTTACTATTCCTTTGTTTTTACACATGTTTGTGCCATCTACATTTATTTTAAATGATGCGTGGGTACAGTTTGGTTTGTGCATTCCTGTATTTATTGTGGGAGTTTTACAATTTGGTAAAAGTGCATGGGGCTCTTTAAAAACAGGGGTTCCTAATATGGATGTGCTGATAATTACTGGTATTACAGCTTCATTTTTTTATAGCTTAACAGGTACAATAATGTACTATGGTACGCATGAAGTCCACAACTATTTATTTTACGAAACAGCAGCTACTATTACGACTTTAGTGTTGTTGGGTAACGTGTTTGAACATCGGTCGGTAAAACAAACAACTACTGCTGTTAAAGAGCTGAACCAGCTACAAACAACTATTGCTAGGCGGGTTTTACCTGATGGAACAACTGAAAGTGTAAATTATGATGCAATTCAGGTAGGAGATGTATTGCAAGTGAATACAGGAGATAAAATTGCTGTAGATGGAGAAATTGTTTGGGGAGAAGCAACCATTAATGAATCAATGATATCAGGAGAGAGTATTCCTTTGGAAAAAACAATAGGAGCTAAAGTGATAGGGGGGACAATTATAGAGGATGGTTCAATAAAAATGAGGGCAGAAAAAGTAGGGGGAGAAACGATGTTATCGAAAATCATCGAATTAGTGAAAAATGCACAACAAGATCAACCTTCTATTCAACGATTGGGAGACAAAGTGAGTGCCATTTTTGTTCCTATAGTTATCGGGATTTCGGTTTTTACTTTCATTATGGTGTTTTGGGTGGTTGATGCAGGTTTCAAGCAAGCAATGATGCAAAGTATTGCGGTGTTAGTTATTTCTTGTCCTTGTGCTATGGGATTGGCAACCCCTACAGCTGTAATGGTAGGAATAGGTAGGGCAGCTAAAAAAGGAATTTTGATTAAAGGAGGTAGTACGTTAGAGTTGTTTGCAAATAGTAAAAACGTGGTTTTTGATAAGACAGGAACATTAACGACAGGTAATTTTATTATCAAAAAAATGCAGTTTTACGAATTAATAGAAGAGCAAGATTTAAAAAATATTTTGTTAAGTATTGAAGAGCACTCTTCTCATCCTATAGCCAAATCAATGGTTAATTGTTTAAAAGACGAAGCGCATAAAATAGTGTTAGAGGAAGTAAATGAAATAAAAGGGAAGGGGATAGAAGCGAAAGATAGTGCAGGAAATCATTATCAAGTAGGTTCTTATCGAATTGATTTAGAACAAACACAAGGAAAAAATCACAATCTATTTGTGTTTAAAAATAAGGTTTTAGTAGCAGGAGTGGATATAGAAGATGAGTTGAAAGAAAACGTATCCGAAACCATTTCTCTATTAAATCAACAAGGGTTAAATACCATTTTACTAAGTGGAGATAGAGCTGAAAAATGCAATGATTTAGCGAATAAAATAGGAATAACTACTATTTATAGCGAACAGCTGCCTCAAGATAAAATTAAGAAAATAGAAGAATTGGAGTTGACTCATCCAACAGTAATGGTTGGTGATGGAATTAATGACGCTCCAGCTTTAGTGAAAGCTTCAGTGGGTGTTTCTTTAAGTAAGGGTACACAAATAGCAGTACAGAGTGCTCAAGTAGTTTTACTAAATGATAAAGATTTAACACAGGTGTATGAAGCTTATTTAATTAGTAAGCATACTTTAAAAACAATTAAACAAAACCTGTTTTGGGCTTTCTTTTATAATATCGTTGCTATACCTATAGCTGCGTTTGGGTTTTTAAATCCTATGGTAGCAGCTTTAACAATGGCTTTTTCTGATGTAATTGTAATTGGAAACTCTATCCGATTAAAAAGCAAGAGGTTGAACTAAGTCCAACCTCTTTAATAGTTCCTTATTTATTTGTTTTTAAAAGATTTATCAGGATAGGCTGGCACAGGAGGAACATCTCTAGGGTCTTCTTTGATTAGTTTTTCTAGCACTTCTAAAGCTTTCTCTAGTTGTGCATCCTCACCTTTAAATGTTCTGTGTGGTAAATTATCCACTTCAATATCTGGCACAAATCCATGACCTTCAATTACCCATTCTCCCTTATCGTTATATACTCCATGCATTGGAGCTCTTGCATAACCATCATCGCTTAAACGGTTGGAGCTATTTAGCCATATTTCTCCACCCCAAGTTCGCATACCAATAGAGGTACCTAAATCTAATTCTTTAAACCCTTCTGCAAAAGCTTCTCCATCAGAAGCCGTATTTCCATCTACTAAAACAACAATATGCCCTCTAAAAGCATAAGGCATATTCCAACTAGGGTTTCCTTCTCTTGATTTCCAGTACATCCATGCTTTTCTTAATAATTTTTCCAATATAAAACTATCAATATTCCCACCATTATTGTGTCTTACATCTACAATTAATCCTTGTTTATTAAATACAGGATAAAACTCTCTATACCATTGATTGATGTCGTTAGTTCCCATTGCTTGGAGGTGTACATAGCCAATTTTATTGTTGCTCTTTTTTTCCACTGCTAATCGTCTAGTGTACTCCCAATCATCATAGCGTAGATTAAATGAACTGCTTATCGGTACCACAACAGCTTCTTTAGTGGTTGAGCCACGTTTATAAGTAACTCTAACTTGTTTTCCAGCTTGATTTCTAATCAGTTCTCCTATATCAATAGCACCTAATGCTTCTTTCCCATTTATATTGGTAATAACATCTCCAATTTGAAAATCTAAATAAGGATCATCTAATGGAGATCTTTCATCAGGATAATCAGGATCAGCTTGATAGATGTATTCAATTTTAAAACCACCACTTTTTTCATCTCTAGTAAATTGTGCACCAAGATCAGCAACACTAATATTCTCATTATCGCTTCTAATATCTCCTCCTCTAACACTGGTGTGTAAAGCGGCCAATTCGCCAACAAATCGTCCTATTAAATCTGATAATTCAAGTCTGGTGGTCACACGATCTGTTAACGGAAAATATTTATCGTGCATTGCTTTCCAATTAACTCCGTGCATGTTTTTGTCGTAAAAATAATCACGTTCCATTCTCCATGCATCAGTAAATAATTGTTTCCATTCTTCTCTTGGGTTAATGGAAAATTTCCATCCGTTTAAGTCAATTTTGTCATCATTTAGGCTTCCAACTTTACCAGTTCCAGCACCAACCATGTAATAATTGCTTCCTTTTTTCACTAATATTTTTTTGCCATCTTCGGTAAGCGTAAAGTTATCTACACCATCTACCATAGTTGTTAGTTTTACCTCTTCTTCATTAGTAATCTTAATTACACATAAATCTGTAGATGCATCTACTCCAGTGCTACTTGACATTACATAGATGGCTTTGTCATTCACAGCTAAACCTCTGTAATTTCCCGGCTTAACAGGAACTTCAGTAATTCGTTCTATGATTCCTTCTTTATCAATAATCACTTGAACACCGTCTGATTTATTATCTTCTTTCTTGTCAGCAGGTTTATCATTATTACTTAATTCATCCTCTTTACGAAATGGGGATTTTGTTCCTTTTTGGAGCGCAATATGGTATACTTTTTCACTTGCATCAAAGTAAGGTTCAGGTTGTCTAGTTCCCCAAGGACTTCCTACTATAGTGGTAAAACTTCTATCAGATAAAAAGTAGATAAACTCCCCATCAGGACTCCATTTAGGTTGTCTACTGTTTGCTCTATCACTAGTAATAGGAAATGTTTCGTTAGTAGAAATATCATAAACCATCACTTGAGCCATGGTGTTTTCTGCTACTTGCACAAAAGCAATATATTTACTGTCTGGCGACCATGAAAAAGAATAGATTCCTTCTTCATTGGTGGAGATTTTTTTACTTTCTCCAGTTGCAAGATTTAATAAATACATATTATTAGCTAAATCATCATATGCTATCCATTTTCCATCAGGAGAAGGAATTCCGGCATACCTTAATATTTTTCCGTCTTTGGTGATTGGTTTACTTTTTCCAATACCATTAGATGGCAGACTTATAAACTCAAATTCTTCGCTTTCATCAGACAACGTATAGATGTTCTTTCCATCTGGAGAGAAAATGGCATCACGGTAACGAACATTACTTTTATCCGTAAACTCTACAAACCTTCCTGTTTTTATAGGAGCAACAAAAATTCTGCCTCTAGCGGTAATAACAACACGCTCCCCTTTTTTATCAGGAAATGCAGAGGTAATATATTTTGATGGATTGGTTTCCCATTTTTCTCTTAATTGGTCTAAATCGGAAGCTAAACGAATGTCAATTTTTTGTTGTGTATTTTTTGCAATATCGTAGTGCCAGATATCGGCACCTAATTGATAGACAATATTATTTCCAGAAATTTTAGCATACCGAACATCAAAACCCTCATGTTTGGTGTGTTGAGTTAGGTTTTCTCCATTTTCATCCATCGACCAGATGTTCATGGTTCCGTCTCTACCTGTGATAAAATAAACTCTGCCATTAGCCCATATAGGATGATGACTTTCTCCTTTATGTCCTTTACTCAATTGAATAGCTTCCGCTTCTCCCTCAGTAAATTTCCATATTTGACGAGCAGTACCACCTTCGTATCGTTTTGTAACATTTCTATGGAAAGCAGGACGAACAAAGAAAATCGTTTTTCCATCGCCACTAAAAGAAGCTTCACTTGCCTGACTTAAAGGAATTCTTGTTTTTTGTTTTGTTTTAGTATCAATAGTTACTATTTGATAATCAGGCAAAGTAGAAAAAGCTCGAGTAGCGTAAGCAATTTTTCCATCAGGAGTCCAACAGTTGGCTATAGAAGCATCTCCCTCATAGGTCCATCTAGTAGTTAATCCTCCATCTATGGGCATGGTATAAATTTCTGTTGGTCCTTCATAACTTGCAGAAAAAGCAATGGTTTTTCCATCTGGAGAGATAACAGGATAAGTTTCTTCTTCAGTATGAGTTGTTAAACGTTGAGCTAAGCCACCAGTGAGAGGAACAGTCCATAAATCTCCTTCAGCAGCAAATACTATTTTATTACCATGTATAGCTGGAAAACGGTAGTACCCTTCAAAGCCTTGAGCAAAAACAACACTTTGTGTAATTATGGAGAAAATGAAAATCCCAGTATATAGAAGTTTTTTGATATTCGTTTTAATTACCATGATTGTAGATTTTTTTTAGTTGAAAGACTAAAAATATATAAATTTTGGATTAAAAAGAATATAATAACTTGAACATTTAATCAAATAACCAAATTATTTGTTAGAAGGTATTAGATGAGGATGAACGGTTTTATTCCTTTATTTTTTTATAAGTTTTATGAGCAGAGTTATATTTTACTTTCTAGTTGGTTGAGAAGAGAGCAAAGATACCTCATTAGTTCCATGGAGGTTTCTTTTTGATGACTTAAAATGTGTTGAAATTTTTCTAGAGATGTTCGGTATAATTTGCACGACTTTTTAGCTACAGCAGAATAATCGCAAAGAGAATTCTTAAATAAAATGTCTACACCAACGATGTCACCACCTTGTTGATTCATCAATTCAATGGAATCATTATTTTTATTTAATTTTAATAAAGCCACCTCTCCTTCATCTATTAAATAAACAAACTCTAATGGAGAGTTTTCCGTAAATAGGTAATCTCCTTTTTCAATAGTAAATACTCTTGAACTGGATTTAATCTCTTCGATTAAATCCTTTAGAATGCTTTTATTTAATTTAGACTTGATGTTGTTCAATTTAAATTTGTAGTAAATATAATTAGTCTTTGGAATCGAAAACAATGATTTGAATCATGTAACTGTATGATAATAAATAGGTTTATATTTTAATCGAAAATATTTGCTGTTTTAATTAAGGAGTTTAGGTTAGTTATTTTAATATTTTTTCCATCTAATTCTACCATTTTATCTTTTTGAAACTCTGACAAAATTCTTATAGACGTTTCGGTTGTTGTTCCTGCAATATTAGCTAGCTCTTTTCTAGTTAATGATGAATCTATACTTACCCCATCTTCCTTAAAACCATATGCTTCCTTTAATAATAATATAGCTTCGGCTATACGTTCTCTTACATGTTTTTGAGCCATATTGGTAATTTTATTTTCAGCTCTCTTTAAATCGTCAGATAATAATCCTAACAGAGAAAAAGAAAAAGAGGAATTGGATTTAATCAAATTGGTAATGGCTTCTTTTGGAATAAAACATACTTGAGTATCTTCTATTGCAGTTGCAGAAGCCATATAGGTGTCACCACCTAATATTGCTCTATACCCAATAAAATTATTATCCTTAGCCAAACGTACAATTTGATCTTTACCTTCTTCACCTAGCTTATGAATTTTAACTTTTCCTTTATGAATACAATATATTCCATGCGGATGGTTGCCTTCATTAAAAATGGTTTGACCTTTTTTAAAAAGCATGTTTCGCTTGGAGTCACTTACCTCATTAATTTCATCTATGTTGAGGCAACAAAAAAGCGAATTTCCTGATATTTTATGTTCGCATTGAGGACATGAAGTGGGAATGTTTTTATTATTGGTCATACTAAATAAATTAGGGGTAATCAAAATTCATTCAAATAATTGGAACAAAAACTGACATAAATCAGATTTTCAATTTAAATTGCAGTTTAATTTTGCTAAAACAATAAAATGATTTCGGTTCAGGAGGCTAAAAACAAAGTAATTGAAAATACAAATCTTTCTAGGATAATATCGGTTAATGCATCAGAAGCATTAAATTATTATTTGGCAGAAGATGTCGTAGCTCCAGTTTCAATACCATTGTTCAATCAATCTGCAATGGATGGTTATGCTTTTAATTTTGAGGATATTGAGCAACCATTAGCTGTTGTAGAAGAGGTTCCTGCAGGAGATACAAGAGAAGTGTCGGTTGTTAAAGGAGAAGCAGTGAGAATATTTACAGGTTCTAGAGTTCCTGATACTTGTAATACGGTAGTAATGCAGGAATTAACGGAGATTGTTAATGGAAAATTGCTGGTAAAAGATGAAGGGTTAAAGTTAGGAGGGAATATTAGGTTAAAAGGAAATCAAATACAGGAAGGGTCGATTGCACTAAAAAAAGGAACAAAAATTAATGCCGGTGGAGTGGGGTTTTTATCTGCTCTGGGGTTAACCCAAGTTAAAGTTCATGAGCAACCTAAAGTGATTATTATTGCAACAGGTAGTGAGTTGATAAAACCTGGAAACGAACTACTAGATGGGCAGATATACGAATCGAATACTTTTATGTTGGAAGCAGCATTAAAAGATATGGGTATTCAACCCGCAATAGTGGTGGTGAAAGATGATAAAGCAGAAACAGAAAGAGTAATTAGTGAGGGGTTACGAAATAATGATCTCGTATTGTTATCTGGAGGTATTTCTGTGGGAGACTATGATTTTGTTGAAGGAGCTTTAGAAAAAAATGGAGTAAAGCCAATTTTTTATAAAATCAAACAGAAACCAGGGAAGCCACTGTATTTTGGAAAAACAGATAAGGTAACTGTTTTTGCATTGCCAGGTAATCCTGCAGCAGCATTAAGTTGTTTTTATGAGTATGTTAGTATTGCAATCAAACTGATGTTAGGGTCTTTACAACCAGAATTATCAAAATTAACACTGCCAATCGATAGAACATATAATAAAAAAGCGGGCAGAGCTAATTTTCTAAAAGGGTTAACTGATTTTAAAACAGTTACACCATTAGAAGGACAATCTTCAGATGCCTTGCAATCTTTTTCTTTAGCCAATTGTTTAATTTTTACTTCAGAAGAGACCGCCACAATTAAGGAGGGAGAATTGGTAGAAGTACATCTTTTACCTTAATCTGATATAAATCATATTTTTTAACCTTAAACGAGATTACTTTCGTTGTATATTTGTAGATATAACGAAGATAGCTATGCCTTATAAAGTAAAAAGTAGAATATGGATAGAAGGGAAGAATGGGACTTTCTTAGCCGAAGGAAGAATAGAATTGTTAAAACAAATTATTGAATCGGGATCGATTAGTGCTGCAGCAAAATCGATGAAAATGAGCTATAAAAAAGCATGGGAGATTATTGATGGAATGAACAAAGAGGCTAAAAAACCTTTGGTAATTAGAGTTTCTGGAGGTAAAGGAGGAGGAGGAACACAGGTGACACCAGCAGGAGAAAGAGCAATTAAGTTGTACGAAAAACTCAATACAAAATGCCAAAAATACATGGATAAGGTAATGTTAGAATTGGATTTATGAATCTATTTGAAATTGAAAATATCTGGATTTTTTTAGTGATTTTACCTATCGTTGCGTTTATGTATGCAGCAGTAGGACATGGAGGAGCTAGTGGTTATTTAGCAATGATGGCCTTGTTTGGTTTTGTGCCAGAAACTATGAAACCAACAGCTTTATTATTAAACTTATTTGTAGCTGCTATTTCATTTATTCATTATGCAAAAACAGGTCATTTTAATAAGAAGCTATTTTTCACTTTTGCAATAGCATCTATCCCTTTCGCTTTTATAGGAGGGATGATAGAAGTGGATGCCTCTTTGTATAAAAAAATCTTGGCAGTTCTGTTAGTGTTTGCCATTTTAAGATTATTAAATGTTTATGGTAAAGAGATGAATGAAATAAAAGAAGTAAAAATTTGGCAAGGTTTAGCCGTGGGAGGAGGAATTGGTTTTTTTTCTGGATTGATTGGCATTGGTGGAGGAATTATTTTGAGTCCTATAATTTTATTAATGAAATGGGGAAAGATGAAAGAAGCAGCAGCAGTTTCGGCTTTATTTATATGGGTAAATTCAGCAGCAGGTATGGGCGGACAATTGAGTAGTGGGGTTAAAATTGATTTTCAAGCTTTTATTTTAGTGGGCATTGCTGTAGTTGGAGGATTTTTAGGAGGGTATTTAGGAAGTAAAAAACTTAATAATAAAGGGTTGAGGTATATGTTGGCGTTTGTATTGGCGACTGCTTCCATTAAATTATTTTTTGCATAAATGGCGTTAACAGGCATCATATTAGCAGGAGGGAAAAGTTCTAGAATGGGACAGGATAAAGGATTAATGTTGTTGGATGGGAAACCGATGATTCAATACGTTATTGATGCAATACAACCTTTGGTGGATGAGATTATCATTATTTCTAATCAAGAAGAATATGCTGCTTTTGGGTATATTGTTTATGAGGACATCATAAAAGAACAAGGACCTTTAGCGGGTATTTGTACCGGATTAAAATTTTCTAAAACGCAGAAGAATTTAGTTGTAAGTTGTGATGTGCCATATGTTAATGAAGAGTTATTAAGCTTGTTAATTAAAAATTCGGAAGGTGTAGATGTTGTTATTCCTGAAAAAGAAGGAAAAACACACCAATTAATAGGTGTTTATGATCGTTCTTGTTTGGATTTGTTTCATGAGGAACTAACTAAAGGAAATCGAAAAATAAAATTGGCTATTGAGCAAATGAATTGTAAGATAGTGGATGCGAATTACATCAATAAAAAAGTGTTTAACAATATAAACTCTAAAGATGATATTACGGCTTAAATATTTTGGTATGATAGCAGAAGCTATTGCTAAGGAAGAAGAAAATGTAGAGATACAGCATAGAACTATAGCTGATTTAGATGGATTACTAAAAAGGAAATACCCTCAATTAGTAACTTTGGAGTATCAATTTGCTTTAAATCAAACATTAGCAGGAATGGATGAAATCATAAAAGATGGAGATGAAATAGCATTATTACCCCCTTTTGCTGGAGGGTAATTAATTTGAAAATCTGATAATTCTTTGTCACACTGAGCTTGTCGAAGTGCAGACAAAGAATAAGAACGTAAAAAATGAATTTAACAGACAAAGAAAAAAATAGATATAATCGTCATATTCTGCTAGATAAAGTAGGA
Source organism: Vicingus serpentipes (assembly GCA_024103385.1). Taxonomy (GTDB): domain Bacteria; phylum Bacteroidota; class Bacteroidia; order Flavobacteriales_E; family Vicingaceae. The sequence continues at coordinate 49,205 of JAGFIT010000003.1, read as the reverse complement.
TTAGAAGGACAAGAAAAACTGAAAGCCGCTAAGGTGTTGGTAATTGGTGCTGGAGGTTTGGGGTGTCCTGTGTTACAGTATTTAACGGCCGCAGGGGTAGGGACTATTGGTTTAATTGATTTTGATGTGGTGGATGAAAGTAATTTACAACGTCAAATTTTATTTACCACAGCAGACGTTGGGAAATTGAAAGTGGAAGCAGCAAAAGAAAAATTAAGCCAACAAAATCCATTGGTTCAATTTGATGTTTATCCTGAGAAATTAACGACAAGCAATGCTTTGAGTATATTCTCTAAGTATGACATTGTTATAGACGGGACAGACAATTTCTCTACTCGCTATTTAGTGAACGATGCTTGCGTAATTACAGGTAAACCATTGGTTTATGGAGCCATTTATAAATTTGAAGGACAGGTTTCCGTATTTAATCACAAAGGAGGGCCTTCTTACCGGTGTTTGTTTCCTGAACCGCCAAAAGCAGGAAGTGTTCCGAGTTGTTCTGATGTGGGTGTTATTGGGGTATTACCAGGATTAATAGGAACACAACAAGCAAATGAAGCGATAAAAATTATTCTAGAAATAGGAGTACCTTTATCAGGTAAGTTACAAACCTACAATGCGTTAAATAATGCATTTATGATGTTAAACGTTAAACGATCAGAAGAGCAAATCAATAAAATAATCAACGAATCAGCTAATTTTGAGACCTTTGATTATGACTTCTTTTGTGGCGTAAAACAACAAAATACGATTTCAAAAGAGATAGCTGTTGATGGCTTGAAAGAGTTGTATGAAAAAGGAATAGATTTTCAAGTAGTAGATGTGAGGGGGGAATGGGAACAACCAAGAATAGAAAAAGGGAATGTACTAATCGCCCCACTAGATGAACTGGATGAGTTTGTAAGTCAAATAGCAAAAGATAAGCAAGTAGTAGTAGTTTGCCAGAAAGGGATAAGAAGTAGGATGGCTATCGAACAATTAGAAAACGAATACAATTATAATAACTTAATTAACCTCGAAGGGGGCATAGTAAATTGGTAAATTCCCCTCTTGAGAGGGGACAAGAAGTTCTTTGCAACTTGTTGCTTAGAAATTCTAAGGGGTGTGTTTAAAAACAATGACATTAAATATAAAAAATAATATGAGCGAAAAGAAAATAAAAAACTTCTTAGTAGAAGGACCAATAACACCTGAAAAAATAGCAACATCAATTGCGCATCATCAGGTGAAAACAAATATTGGTGCCCACGATATATTTTTAGGTCAGGTAAGAGCCGATCAAATTGAAGGAAAAGAAGTAATAGCCATTGATTATTCAGCTTATGCGGAAATGGCAAATAAAGTGTTTGATGAAATTCGTGAAGCTGCTTTTGATAAATATGATTTAACATGTGCGCACATTTATCATAGTATAGGTGTCGTAAAAGTAGGGGAGTTGTGTTTATTTGTTTTTACGTCTTCTAAACATAGAGCTATGGCTTTTGACGCTTGTCGATATATCACAGAAGAGATTAAAGCGAAAGCACCAGTATTCGGAAAAGAAGTTTTTGAGAATAGTAGTTTTCAGTGGAAGAGTAATCAGTAACTAGTGAACAGTATTCAGTATTCAGTATTCAGTGTTCAGTATTCAGTGTTCAGTATTCAGTGTTCAGTAATTAGTAGTTACTTTTAATAAGAAAATAGAAAAAAATGCAAATAGTAAAATTTGAAGATATAATAGCCTGGAAAAAAGCGCAAGATTTAGCAGTTGAAGTTTATGGGGTTTTCAAAGAATCAAAAGACTTTGGTTTTAGAGATCAAATATGCAGAGCTACTGTTTCCATATCAAACAATATTGCAGAAGGATTTGATAGGAGTAGTAATGCAGATTTTAAACGATTTTTATTTATTTCCTTAGCATCATGTAGTGAAGTAAGATCAATGTTGTATTTAGCTGAAAGATTAAACTATCTTGATAAAGAAAAAGCAGAATTATTACGAGAAAATTGTATTGAGATTTCTAAGATTACAGCAGGATTCATAAAATCATTAAATACTAGTAACTGATTACTAGCAACTAAATAACTAAACAAAAATGGTCGACATAACACATAAATCAAGTACATTAAGAATTGCAACAGCACAAGCAATTGTTAAAGTGAGCAAACAAGAAACGATAGAAGCAATACAAAACGGAACAGTTCCTAAAGGAGATGTTTTTGCGATGAGCAGAGCAGTAGGATTATTAGGGGTAAAACAAACTGCTTTAATATTAGCTGATTGTCATCCAATGCCAATAGAATATACTGGTATTGATTATGAAATTGATGGATTGGAAATTAAGGTGACCATGACGGTAAAAACGATTTACAAAACAGGAGTAGAAGTAGAAGCCATGCATGGAGCAAGTGTAGTCGCATTAAACATGTACGACATGCTCAAGCCTATTGATAAAGGAGTAGAAATTCATCACATCAAATTAATAGAAAAGAAGGGTGGAAAATCTGATTTTAAAGATCGTTTTAGAAAAGATTTAAAAGCAGCTGTAGTAGTTTGTTCAGATACCATTTCGGCTGGGCAGAAAGAGGATAAAGCAGGAAAAGCCATTATTAAAAAATTAGAAGAATGTGAAGTAGCCATATTGGATTATACAGTTATACCGGATGAGGTGGAAGCCATACAAGACAAGGTTAACGAATACCAAGCTCAAGGAGCGAATATGATTATTTTTACGGGCGGAACAGGCTTATCGAGTAGAGATGTAACACCGGAAGCATTAAAACCTTTAATTGATAGAGAAATACCAGGGATTATGGAAGCTGCTCGTAATTATGGACAAGATAGAACACCTTACTCGATGTTAAGCAGGAGTGTAGCGGGAGTGAAAGGAGAAACATTATTGATGGGAGTACCGGGTTCTACTAAAGGTGCTGCAGAAACTATGGACGCTTTATTTCCAGCATTATTACATGTGTTTAGAATACTAAAAGATGCAAAGCATGAGTAATTACGCTAATAATTAGAGTATTTATTTCAGCAATGCCTTATCGTATTTTCCAGTACCCAATTGGTGGAGTAAAGTAAAATGACTTTTTAGTGCTCCGAAAAATGTTTTATGCTGATAGTAGGGAACATTGAATTCTTTAGCGGTTTGTTTTACAATTTTAGCAATTTTAGAATAATGAATGTGGCAAATATTAGGGAATAAGTGGTGTTCAATTTGATAGTTTAACCCTCCAATAAACCATGAGAAGAAAATACTTTTTCCCGCAAAATTGGAGGTAGTTTTCATTTGGTGTATTGCCCAGTTATTTTCTACACTTCCATTTTTGTCTGCCTCATAAAAGTCCGTTGCTTCTATAATGTGGGCAGATTGAAAAACAAACGCTAGAATTAATCCGCAGATATAATGCATAATTAAAAAACCTATTAATACTTGCCACCATGCTAAAGGAATCAATATCATAGGTAAAATTAACGTAAACAATAGGTACCATGTTTTATGGAATATTAAAATAGCTATTCCTTTCTTTAGTGTTAATCCTTGTCCTGCTAATAAGTTTTGTTTGTTGTAATTAATCAGCTGTTGAAAATCTTTACTCGTTAACCAATACATAGTCATAAACCCATAAAAAACAGGCGCATAAAAAACTTGAAAGCGATGAACACCTCTTCTTTTTTGAGTAGGAGAAAACCGCATCATGTTAAATTTAATATCTTCATCAAATCCTTCTATATTAGTAAAAGAATGGTGTAGAATGTTGTGCTGAATTTTCCAGTTTTCACGAAATCCGCCAATAAAATGAATTAAATAACCTAAAGCGTTATTTACTTTTTGATTTTTAGAATAAGATCCATGATTAGCGTCATGCATAATCGACAAACCAATCCCAGCCATACCAAATCCCATCAATACCCACATTAAAATAACCAACCATAGAGAGGTTATCACGCCAGTTAACATCAATATTAATGGAAGAAAGTACAAACAAAGCATAAAGCCTGTTTTAAACTTCATATTAAAGTTGGCGTATTTAGAAATGTTTTTTTCTTTAAAATGAGTGTTTACTCTTTTTCTTAATTCCTTAAAAAATTCAGGTTGATTTTTGATATTGAATTTAACAACTTTCAAATTGGAAAAGTTTAGAACTTTATACAAAGATAACTCTAAAAGTTGTAGGGTCGGCACAATAAATAATAAAAGTTGTGAACGTTATTTGTTAAGTAAGTAGAGCTGATTTACAATTTTAATTTATTTATAATCATTTTTGTTGCTCCAACACCTTGTTGTATATACTTGATAGAAGATGCTTGAGAAGTGATTAATTGATTATCAAGTTCTAAATGATTAAGAACCGCCAATAAATCATCAGCATCTTTAATTTCGTATGCAGCAGCTAACTGAATTAACTCTTCGGCTTCGTGAAATTGATGGTGTTTTGGTCCAAAAAGTAAGGTGTTTCCAAAGCTAGCAGGCTCTAAAATATTGTGTAAGGAACCTGTAAATCCGCCACCTATAAAAGCAATATCGGTATATTGATAAATGTTGGATAATAAACCAATATTATCAATAATTAAGACTTTAAATTGCTTGATGTTGTTGCTATTTGCATCGGAATATTTAATGTAGTTGCCTTGTAGTAATTTTTTGATTTCTTGTATTCGTGAATCACTAACATCATGTGGAGCAATAATAAATTTATAGTCTTTTTTAGAAGAATGGATGAATTCTGCAATTATTTCCTCTTCTTTTTGCCAAGAACTTCCAACTATAATTATTTTTTTATTGCCTTTAAATGTTTTAATTAAAGGAATTGAAGTAGGTTGAGTGGAATTTTCATAAACACGATCAATTCTAGTGTCTCCTGCTGTACTTACATTATTATGCCCTAATTTTTTTAACAGGTTTTCTGAACGAATGTTTTGGACAAAAAAATGTTCAAAATAAGTTAACATTTTCCGATGAGTCCCGCCATACCATTTGAAAAAGGGTTGTTGTTTTCTGAAAACACCAGAAATTAAATAAGTAGGAACATGATGCTGGTTCAACTCAAAAAGGTAATTATACCAAAATTCATATTTAATAAAAAATGCTTTTGTAGGTTTTGTGATTTCAATAAATTTTTGCGCATTTTTTTTAGTATCCATAGGAAGGTAAAAGACATAATCGGCATTTTCATAATCTTTACGTAATTCATAACCAGATGGAGAAAAGAAGGTGATGAGTATTTTATTTCGGTCGTTTTTTATTTTTAAATAATCGATGATGGGTTTTCCTTGTTCAAATTCTCCTAAGCTAGCACAATGGAACCAATAAATTTTTTCATTAGAGGGGATAGTATTTTTTAATTGTTCAAAAATATTTCTTCTACCATTAACCCATTTTTTTGCTTTGGGGTTAAATAGTGATGAGATATACACAGTAGCAAGATAAAATCGAATGAATATTTGGTAAAAAAATAAAGACATTTTTTTGCTAAAAGTTAGTTGTAATAAAACTCTTGCGCTTTTCTTTTATTTAATCGAATAATCCAACCTAAACGAACACCATAGAGGATATCAGTGTTAGTTTTGTTGTCAAAACTTTGAGTATCGTAATTGTATTTTCGCATGTTTTTGGTCCAACCTTGGGTATAGTCAAAACCACCATAAAAGTTAAGTAGCCTGTTTTTACTCATAAATAAATAACCAACAAAACCGTTAACGGCATAGCCAAAAGATAAACGGTCATAACCTTCTTTTAATTCATCTTGCAAGGCAGGTACATTTCCCCTGTATTTAATACTAATTTTATGGTGTAGAGTTCCTACTCCTCCATACGCCAATATCCCTGAGTTTTTATTTGGGCTAATTACATTAAACAGTTTCCCAGCAATAAAGAAAAAAGAGGACCCTCTTTCATCTAAAAATATTTCTACCACGCTTCCATCATCACTAATTGCTAATATTTCTTGATCTATAAATTTACCGTTATCATCTAGGATATATTTTTTAGTAGTGATATCGTTTAGGATTTCATCTTGTTTTACGTTTCCACCCCAAATAAAATTACCTTTGAAGCCAAAGTACCACTGTTTTTTAGTTTTAATAGCAAAGCTTCCTCCAATATTATTATTAAAGCCAAATCTATTGGCTAAATCAGCGCTAGTCCATTGTCTGGCATAAGAAACAGTAATCATTGGTATGGTAAAAGCAGAATCTTGAATTTCTTCTTGAGGGATAAAAAATTGAGCTTTTGCAATAAAGCTGTAGCAGGTTAAGAAAATAAAAAAGTAGCGTTTCATTTTATTGCTTAAAGACGCAAATTAACGAATAAATCAACTATATATTATTACTTAATCGTTATTGGAACAAAAATCCCTTTAAATAATGGAGATTTTGTTAATTTAGCAACCTTATCTTGTAAACAGAAAATAATGCCTGAATATAATATTCAAATGGTTGACCTAAAAGGTCAATATACTAAGATTAAAGAGCAGGTGGACAAGGCTATTTTTAGTGTTATTGATTCAACAGCATTTATTAAAGGTCCAGAAGTAAAAGCTTTTAAAGAAGAGTTGGAGAACTATTTAAAAGTAAAGTATGTAATTCCCTGTGGGAATGGTACGGATGCTTTACAGATAGCATTAATGGCTTTGGGGTTAAAATCTGGAGATGAAGTAATTACTGCCAATTTTACTTTTGCAGCTACAGTTGAAGTTATTGGATTATTAAATCTGACCCCTGTTTTTGTTGATGTAGATAAAGCTACTTTTAATATTAATGTTGAAGCGTTAGAAAAAGCAATTACCCCAAAAACAAAAGCCATTATTCCTGTTCACTTGTTTGGTCAGTGTGCCAATATGGAAGCAGTGATGAATATAGCTAAAAAGCATCATCTTTTTGTAATAGAAGATACTGCTCAAGCAATAGGAGCAGACTATACCTTTTCGAATGGAGATATTAAAAAAGCGGGAACAATAGGAGATATTGGGACAACTTCTTTTTTCCCATCTAAGAATTTAGGTTGTTATGGAGATGGTGGTGCCTTGTTTACCAATGATGATGAGTTAGGAAAAAGATTAGAAGCTATTGTAAATCATGGGATGTATCAGCGTTATTATCACGATGAAATAGGGGTGAACTCACGATTAGATTCTATTCAAGCTGCCATATTACGAGTTAAGTTGCCGCATTTGGATAGCTATAGTGCTGCAAGAAAAAAAGCAGCAACATACTATAATAATGCTTTTGCAGACATTGACCAGATAGAAACTCCAGTTATTGATCAACAGTCAACACATGTATTTCATCAATATACATTGAAGTTAAATGGAGTTGATCGTGATGAATTGGTTCTTTTTTTACAAGAAAAAGGAATTCCAGCTATGGTTTATTATCCTGTACCGTTGCATCAGCAAAAAGCATATGTTCGACCAGAATTTAAAGATGAGAATTACCCAATAACCATGGAACTCTGTAAAAGTGTTATCTCATTGCCGATGCATACAGAACTAGATGATGAACAATTAAAATACATTACCGAATCAGTAAAAGAATTTTTTAAATGAAAATAGCAGTAATAGGAACGGGTTATGTAGGTTTAGTAACAGGAACTTGCTTTGCAGAAACTGGGAATGATGTAATTTGCGTGGACATTGATGCCAATAAGGTAGAAAAAATGAAAAATGGGGAGGTTCCTATTTATGAACCTCATTTGGATGTTTTGTTTGAAAGAAACATCAAGCAAGGACGATTATTGTTCACTACCAAAATTGAAGAAGCTGTAAACGATGCCCAAATTATATTTTTGGCATTACCAACACCTCCTGGAGAAGATGGCTCAGCAGATTTATCTTATATTTTAGGTGTTGCAGATCATTTGGGGAAAATAATAAAAGATTACAAAATAATTATTGACAAAAGTACTGTTCCTGTTGGTACTGCAGAGAAGGTAACTGCTGCTATTGCTAAAAACGCTACAGTTGATTTTGATGTGGTTTCTAATCCTGAGTTTTTAAGAGAGGGTTATGCGGTAGATGATTTTTTGAAACCAGATAGAGTAGTTATCGGAACTTCTTCAGTAAAAGCTAGAAAAATATTAGAACATTTATATAAACCATATGTTCGACAAGGAAATCCAATTATTTTTATGGATGAAAAATCGGCTGAACTAACAAAATATGCTGCTAATTCGTTTTTGGCTACTAAGATTACGTTTATGAATGAAATAGCTAACTTTTGCGAGAAGGTAGGTGCTGATGTAGATATGGTGAGAATTGGAATTGGATCAGATGAACGTATTGGTAAACGGTTTTTATTTCCAGGAATAGGATACGGAGGAAGTTGTTTCCCGAAAGATGTTCAAGCGTTAGCTAAATCAGGAAAAGAATATGGTTATGAATTTGGGATTCTAAATTCAGTAATGTCTATCAATGAGAAACAAAAAACAATTATTGTTCCTAAAATTAAAGATTACTTTAAAGGAGATTTAAAAGGAAAAAAAATAGGTTTATGGGGTTTGGCTTTTAAACCTGATACAGATGACATTAGGGAAGCTCCAGCATTATATATTATTGATGAGTTATTAAAGGAAGGAGCTGATATTACAGCATATGACCCTGAAGCAATGGCTAATGTAAAGGAGCTATTGGGAGATAAAATAAAATTTGCCTTGAGTAGAGATGAGGCAGTTATAGATGCAGATGCGTTAGTTATAGCTACAGAATGGCAGGTGTTTAGAAACCCTGATTTTAATAAATTGGCAACAAAAATGAAACAAAAAGTAATTTTTGATGGAAGAAACTTATATGATGTTCAAGAAATGAGAGAGTTAGGTTATTTTTATAGTAGTATAGGAAGGGGCTAGTTATGAAAAAAGTATTAATAACTGGTGCAGCAGGGTTTTTAGGGTCTCATTTATGTGACCGTTTTATCAAAGAAGGTTATGCTGTGATTGCGATGGATAATTTGATAACAGGTGATCTAAAAAACATAGCACACCTTCAATCTCATGAGAATTTTAAGTTTATTAACCATGACGTTTCTGAGTATATCGAAATAGAAGGAAGATTAGATTATATTCTTCATTTTGCTTCACCAGCAAGCCCTATTGATTATTTAAAAATTCCTATCCAAACACTTAAAGTAGGTTCTTTAGGAACACATAATTTGTTGGGGCTAGCAAAAGCTAAAGGTGCTAGAATGTTAATTGCATCTACTTCAGAGGTGTATGGAGATCCTGAGGTTCATCCTCAAACAGAAGAATATTATGGAAATGTAAACCCTATTGGTCCGAGAGGAGTTTATGATGAAGCAAAACGTTTCCAAGAGGCGATAACAATGGCTTATCATACCTATCATGGTGTTGAAACAAGAATTGTTCGGATATTTAATACTTATGGACCACGTATGCGATTAAATGATGGAAGAGTTTTACCTGCATTTATAGGGCAAGCATTAAGAGGAGAAGATTTAACTGTTTTTGGAGAGGGAAATCAAACGCGTTCATTTTGTTATGTAGATGACTTGATAGAAGGAATTTATCGATTGTTGCACAGTGATTATGTTTATCCAGTTAACATAGGAAATCCTGACGAGATTACTATTTTAGATTTTGCTAAAGAGATTATCAAATTAACAGGAACTAATCAAAAAATTGTTTACAAAGGTTTACCAGTAAATGACCCTATGCAGCGGCAACCAGATATTACCAAAGCAAAAGAGATATTAGGTTGGGAACCAAAAGTGAGTAGAGCCGAAGGACTAAAAATTACTTATGCCTACTTTAAAAACCTGAGTAAAGAAGAGTTATACAAAAAGGAGCACAATACATTTGAAGGATATATAAAAAGTTAACTAAATGGGTGATTATTTTGCACACGAAACGGCAATTATTGATGATAATTGTAAAATAGGAGAAGGGACCAAGATTTGGCATTTTTCGCATATTATGCCTAACTGTATCATAGGAGAAAACTGTAATATTGGTCAAAATGTAGTCGTTTCCCCAGACGTGGTTTTAGGAAAAAATGTAAAAATTCAAAACAATGTATCTATTTATTCAGGGGTTACTTGTGAGGATGATGTGTTTTTGGGGCCATCAATGGTATTTACCAATGTAACTAACCCACGAAGCGCAGTCAATAGAAGAGGTGAATATGCTAAGACAGTAGTTAAAAAAGGAGCATCTATTGGTGCTAATGCTACTATTGTTTGCGGACACGATATTGGAGAATATGCATTTATTGGAGCAGGAGCAGTAGTAACCAAAACAGTTCCTGCTTATGCTTTGGTTGTTGGCAATCCTGCTAAACAGATGGGTTGGATGAGTGAATATGGACACCGGTTGGATTTTGATGAAAAAGGAATAGCAATTTGTCCCGAAAGCAAAGAAAAGTATAAATTTGAAGCAGGTAAAGTTCAAAAAATAATAGTATGATAGCGGAAGATAAAAAAGTAAAATTTGCTGTGGTAGGTTGCGGACACATTGGTAAACGCCATGCAGAGATGATTATAGGTAATGAAGAGGGAGAGTTAGTAGCTTTGTGTGATACTGGTTCAAAAGAAGATTTAGGTATAGAAAAATACAACGTGCCTTTTTTTAACTCGCTAGAAGAATTAATAGCAGCAGACATTGAAATTGATGTAGTCAATATATGCACACCTAATGGACTACATTCAGATCAGGCTTCATTAGTGTTAGATAAAAATATGCATGTGGTGGTGGAAAAACCAATCGGTTTATCCAGGGCTAAATGTGAAAAAGTGATTCATAAAGCATTAACCAATAATAAGCAGGTTTTTGCTGTGATGCAAAACAGGTATTCACCTCCTTCGGTATGGATTAAAGAATTGATAGAAAACAAAACCTTAGGTGATATTTATATGGTGCAGTTAAACTGTTATTGGAATAGAGATAGTAGATACTATAAAGCAGGGGGATGGAAAGGAACACAAGAATTGGATGGAGGGACTTTGTATACACAGTTTTCTCATTTTATAGATATTATGTATTGGTTGTTTGGGGATATTGATAACATACAGGCAAAATTTGGAGATTTTACACATACTGATTTAACAGATTTTGAAGATTCAGGTTTTGTTTCGTTTGATTTTGTTGATGGAGGAATGGGATGTTTAAATTATTCAACAGCGGTAGCCGATCAAAATTTAGAAAGCAGCATTACCATAATTGGAGAAAAAGGAAGTGTTAAAATAGGAGGGCAGTACATGAATGAAGTGGAGGTGTGCAACATTAAAGGGTATGAAATGCCTGAACTTCCAGCAGCCAATCCTCCGAATGATTATGGGCCATATAAAGGCTCAGCAGCCAATCATCACTATATTATTGAAAATGTAATAGACACATTAAAAGGGAGAACCACTGCTACTACGAATGCTTTAGAAGGACTCAAGGTAGTTGAAATTATAGAACGAATCTATCAATTAAGAGATAGTAAATTATTAACAAGGAATAGAAACATAGCGATAAAAGAGATTTAAAAAGATGGGTATTTACGATAAATTAAAAAACAAGGAAACAAAGATTGCAGTCATAGGGCTAGGTTATGTCGGTTTACCAATTGCGTTAGAATTTGCAAAAACGATGTCTGTTGTTGGTTTTGATATCAATGAACAGCGTGTTGAAATGATGCGAAATAGTCAAGATCCTAGTGAGGAGTTAGATGCTTCTGCTTTTGAAGGGTGTGATATTTATTTTACATCCAATTTAGAAGATTTAAAAGGAGCCACTTTTTTTGTAGTTGCAGTACCAACTCCTATTGATAACCATAATTTACCAGACTTATCACCTTTAATAGGAGCCTCAAAAACAGTTGGGCAAGTGTTAAAAAAAGGAGATTATGTGGTTTATGAATCTACAGTTTATCCTGGATGTACAGAGGAAGATTGCATTCCAATTTTAGAAGAAGTGTCAGGATTGAAATTTAGGGATGATTTCAAAGTTGGTTATTCTCCAGAAAGAATTAATCCTGGAGATACCACTCATACATTAACGAATGTGGTAAAGGTGGTTTCGGGTTGTTGTACTGAATCTTTGGATCAAATAGCAAAAGTGTATGAAGAAGTTGTTCAAGCAGGAGTGCATAGGGCAACAACAATTAGAGTTGCAGAAGCAGCCAAAATAATTGAGAATACCCAAAGAGATTTAAATATTGCATTAGTGAATGAGCTTTCTATCATTTTTAATAAGATGGGAATTAATACTTATGATGTGTTAGATGCTGCAGGAACAAAATGGAATTTCTTAAAATTTTCTCCCGGTTTAGTGGGAGGACATTGTATAGGTGTGGATCCTTATTATTTAACTTATAAAGCAAAAGAGCTAGGTTACCACGCTCAAATTATTAATGCCGGTCGTTTTGTAAACGATTCTATGGGAGCATATACCGCTAAGCAAACCGTTAAAAAAATTATTGCAGCAGGTAAACACATTAGTGAATCCAAGGTGTTAGTGATGGGAGCTACATTTAAAGAAGATGTGAGTGATATCAGAAATTCAAAAGTCTGTGATGTAATTAATGAATTTAAATCTTTTGGTGCAAAGGTCGAGGTTGTTGATCCTCATGCAGATTCAGCCTCATTAGAGAAAGAATACGGTTTTGGATTGGTTACACAAATAGCTAATGATTATGATGCCGTGCTTGTTGCTGTGAACCATGAAGATTACCTTCAATTGGACGAAAATTATTTCAAATCTATTACATCAAAAAATCCCGTGATAGTTGATTTAAAAGGAATTTATAGAGGAAAGATAAAAGAGTTGACCTACTGGAGTTTATAATGGATAAAACAATTTTAATAACAGGAGGAGCTGGATTTATAGGTTCTCATTTGGTAAGGTTATTTGTAAATAAATATCCTAACTACAAAGTAGTGAATTTAGATAAATTGACCTATGCTGGAAACTTAGCTAACCTTAGTGATATTGAAAATGCTATCAATTATGAATTTGTAAAAGGAGATATTGTTGATGCGGACTTTATAAATGGATTATTTAGAAAACATCAATTTGATGCAGTTATACATTTAGCAGCAGAATCGCATGTAGATAGATCTATTGAAGGCCCCATGGATTTTGTAATGACCAATATAGTCGGAACGGCAAATTTATTAAATGCAGCAAAGAGTTTATGGCAAGGGGATTATACAAATAAGTTATTTTATCATGTTTCTACAGATGAAGTGTATGGCTCTTTAGGAGAGGAAGGGATGTTTCTTGAAACAACTCCTTATGACCCTCGTAGTCCTTATTCAGCATCCAAAGCGAGTTCTGATCACTTAGTGAGGGCTTATCATCACACATACGGGTTGCCAATTGTCATATCTAATTGTTCTAATAACTATGGTTCTCATCAATTTCCTGAAAAATTGATTCCTTTGTTTATTAATAATATTAAGAACAATAAGCCATTACCTGTTTATGGTAAAGGAGAAAATATTAGAGATTGGTTATGGGTGGAAGATCATGCAAGAGCAATTGATGTCATTTTTCATCAAGGAAAAAATGCAGAAACTTATAACATCGGGGGGCATAATGAGTGGACAAATATTGATTTGATAAAAGTGATTTGTCAAGTGATGGATGAAAAATTGGGAAGAGCTAAAGGAGAATCTGAACAATTGATTACTTATGTTACAGATAGAGCGGGACATGATATGCGTTATGCCATTGATGCTACCAAATTAAAAGAAGAATTAGGTTGGATACCTTCTTTACAATTTGAAGAAGGAATTCGAAATACCATTGATTGGTATTTAAATAACGAAGAATGGCTGAATAATGTGACTTCTGGAGCTTATCAGAATTACTATGAACAGCAATATGCAGATAGATAGATGTACAATAATCCTTTTCACACGATAGATATTTCAAAAAGTACTTTTCTGATTACAGGTGGAGCTGGTTTTATAGGCTCTAACATTGTGGAATATCTAATGAGGTATAACGCAGGGAAAGTGATTGTTCTAGATAATTTATCTAATGGATACAAAAAAAATATAGTTCGTTTTTTTGATCAACCGAACTTTGAATTTATAGAAGGCGACATTACAGATTTTGAAACGTGCAAAAGAGCAATTGAAGGAGTGGATTATATTTCGCATCAAGCAGCATTGGGTTCTGTCCCTCGTTCTATAGAAAACCCATTAGCTACTCATTTAGCAAATGCTACAGGATTTTTAAATGTGCTTACAGCAGCTAAAGACTCTAATGTAAAACGAATTGTATTTGCAAGTTCATCTTCGGTATTTGGAGATAGTAAAGAGTTGCCAAAGGTGGAAAGCAGGATAGGAAACCCACTATCTCCTTATGCGGTAAGTAAACGGACTAAAGAATTATATGCACAAGTGTTTGCTGATGTGTATGGTTTAGATGTGATAGGATTGAGGTATTTTAATATTTTTGGACCTAAACAAAACCCTTCTGGTCCTTATGCAGCTGCTATTCCGTTGTTTATGGATGCAGTATTAAAAAATAAATCTCCTTTTATTAATGGCGATGGAGAACAAAGTAGGGATTTTACTTTTGTAGAGAATGCCGTACAAGCAAACATTAAAGCCTTATTTTCAGAAAAAGAAGTAAAAGGAAAAATAATCAATATAGCTTGTGGAGGTAGAATTACCATTAATGAGTTGTTTAATGCCATCAAAAATGTAGTGGGTAATGATGTTCAACCTATTTATCGGGAAGAACGAGCAGGGGATGTAAGAGATTCTTTAGCGGATATTTCTTTAGCGCAAGAACTAATTCATTACAATCCTGAAATTGGAATTAATGAGGGACTGAAAGTTACCATAGATTGGTTCAAAAAAGAATTTGTAAATTAGCGATTAGTTAAATAATTTGAGGTTTGAACTTCAAAAGTTAACCTCAAACTTCAAACCTCGAACATTGAGTTTCTTTAGTAGCATATTTAAAAGAGAACCAAACATGCCTCCTGCTGATTTATCTATGGTAGGAGTAGACTTTCATTCTCATTTAATACCTGGAATTGATGATGGATCCCCAGATATGGAGAGCACCATTGTTATGATACAGAAGTTTAAAGAGATGGGCTATCAAAAAATTATTACTACCCCTCACATGATGTGTGATTATTATCAAAATACGCCTGATAAAATATTAAAAGGATTGGATGAGGTAAGAGAGGAGTTAGTAAAACAAAATATCAATATTGAGTTTTTTGCAGCTGCAGAATACAATTTAGATGATGGATTATCTAAGTTAATAAAGGATAAGAAGATACTGACGTTTGGAGACAATTATGTATTGTTTGAATTGCCCTTTATGAGTGAGCCACCTAATTTACAAGAAATTATTTTTGATCTTCAAATGGCGGGATATAAGCCTATTTTGGCTCATCCAGAAAGATACAGCTATTGGTATCGCGACTTTGAGAAGTATGAAGAACTAAAAACAAGAGGAGTTTTATTGCAATTGAATTTACTTTCATTAACAGGACACTATTCTCCTGAAACAAAAAAAGTAGCAGAAAAGATGGTGGAGGCTAATTTAATTGATGGAATAGGAACTGATTGTCATCGGATAGAACATTTATTACAATTTGAGGATAATTTAAAGTTGAAGCATCTACACCAATTGGTAAATCAAGAAAATTTATTAAATAAGAAATTATAAAATAGAATGGGAAGAGCATTTGAATTTAGAAAAGCTAGAAAATTAAAGCGTTGGGGTAAAATGTCTAAAACGTTTACCAGAATCGGTAAAGACATTGTAATGGCCATTAAAGAAGGTGGTCCAGATCCAGAAAGTAATTCAAGGTTACGTGCTGTAATGCAAAATGCAAAGGCGGTAAATATGCCTAAAGACAATGTAGAGCGTGCCATAAAGAAAGCAAAAGATAAAGATACTAGTAACTATAAGGAAGTAATTTTTGAAGGGTATGCTCCGCATGGAATAGCTATTTTGGTAGAAACAGCTACTGACAATAATAACAGAACAGTAGCTAATATTAGAAGTTACTTTAATAAATGTGACGGAAATTTAGGAACAGCAGGATCGGTAGAATTTATGTTTGATCACACTTGTAATTTTAAAATTACAAATGATGGTAGAGATGTGGAAGAGTTAGAATTAGAATTAATTGACTTTGGTGCGGAAGAAGTGTTTGTTGATGATGACGGAATTATCGTTTATGCCCCTTTCGAAAGTTTTGGAGCTATCCAAAAATATTTTGAAGATGCTGGTATTGAAATTATTTCTTCAGGATTTGAGCGAATACCACAAGTAACAAAAGTGTTAAATGAAGAGCAACGTGCCGATGTTGATAAATTATTAGAAAAAATTGAAGAAGATGATGATGTACAAAATGTGTATCACACCATGGATGAAGGGGAGTAAAGAAATGGTTTCTAGATAAATCACAAAAAAGGAGGATTTAATCCTCCTTTTTTGTGATTTATTTTTTAGCAACATGTCTATCTAAGAACGAACTTACAGAGTTGTTCCATTTATTCAATAACTCACTTCTTTTCTGAAATAATGTGTTGTTTTTCTTGTTATAGCTTTCAGAAGCACTATTAATGTCATTAACAGCTTTGTTAAATTCATCAACATCTTGTTGTGTTCTATTAGATTCTTTTTTAGCTTCAAAAGCAGCTTTAACTTTGTTGAAATTTTCAGTTTTTAGATAGAAATCAGTAATAGTATTCATATCTTCTTCAGATTCTTTCTTGTAAAAATTGAGCATATCCAAGGCACTCGTTTTAATGGATGCATCACCTCTAAAGCTTTTAATTTCTTTTAATTTTTCAATACCTTCTTCGGAAGCGCTTAAAAGTGCATTGCTATTTTGTTCCATACTATTAACATCAGCACGTTGAATAGCATCTAGTAGATAAGCTTCTTGTTTGTAAGATTTAAAGAAAATCAAATACACTTCATGGTAATAATCAAATACTTCATTAGCGGCTTTTAAATTTTTAGAAATTTTATCTAATTCACCATCAATTAAAATATTATGGCTTGTTGCATATTGATTTTGCTGAAGTTGGAGCATATCATTAGCCATTCTTAATTTTTCACCCGCTTTATCTTGAGCCATAATGTATGCTTCCATGGCATCATATGATTGTTCTGCAATAGCTTCCATGTCGACAATTTTTTCGTAATCATAATTAATGACGTTGTAATTAATCTCAAGAAAGGATACAACAGAATCTCTTAACTCATTTTCTCCATTATATCCTTTAATTTTTTGAATAGATTTTTTGGATTGATCTATTGTTTTGAGTAATTCATTTCTTCTTTTTTCTACTTTTCTAGCACTCTTCCCATGAGCAACTGCTGAAGTATAGTCCCAAGTATCCTTATTGATGATTTTATATTTATCACTCATATAATTCATATATTCTACAGGAGAGTTAAATGATTGACAGAATAATGTTGTTGAAATAAATAATGTAGTTAATGTTAAAAATGTTGTTTTCATATGTTTAGGTTAATTATTTTTAATTTTTATTAAATCTAATAAAATATTATAAGCTTCTTCTAAGTAAATATCTTTATTTAATTGTTCAATGGTAATTTTATTAATCTCTTTAGTGTACTTATCCGTTTTTAACAGATCATTATCATAAGTGACTTCATCAATAGTGTAGCGGGAAGTTACTCTGCTGTCAATGTCCTTGAGAATATCAGAAGTATTCGAAGACAACTGATTTTTGTATGCAATAAATTCATCTATTTTTAATGATATCTTCAAGCTATCTTTATTATTTATTTTTTCTGACTGATTTATTGCTTTTATTTTGGTAAAAATAGAATCAGTATTTATCCTATTTTCACTAGCTATTTCTAGCTCTCGATAAGGAAGTTGTTTTATTTCAGGCATATAAATTTTTTTTGAAATACTATCGGAAGAAAGTGCAGAAGGGTAATCCTTTTCTCGGTCGCCTTCATTATGAAATAAATAAGGTAAAAATATATCGGGAATAACCCCTATTTTTTGATAACTTATACAGTTCAATCGATAGAACATACTTAAAGTTAATTTAAGATATCCTGAGGAGGGGTTGTTTTTATTATCATTGGTAGTAGATAATGTTAAGGGCAAAATATCTTGCCCAGTAGATTTACCAAAAGTAGGAGAACCTACAATTAAAGCTCTTTGGTAGTCTTGCATAGTAGCTGAAAATAATTCTGAAGCAGAGGCACTTTGGCTATTTACAAGTATTAGCAAAGGATCGTTGTATATTGATCCACGATTAAAATCTTTAATAGTTATAGGCTCACTATTTTTAGATTTCATAATTGTTAGTGGACCAAAATCGATAAATATGCCTGCTAATTCTATAGCTTCTTTAAGTGAACCTCCTCCATTACCTCGAAGATCAATAATCAATCCGTCAATATTTTCTTTTTTCATTTTAACGATAGCTTTAGCAATATCATTAGCACAACCAAGCTGATTTTCACTTTCAAATTCAGTATAAAAACCAGGTAAGGAAATATATCCAATAGCTTTTTCATTTTTTAAGACAAAGCTTTTAATAATGTTTTCATCAGCCCTAATGATTTCTTTTACTAAAGGGATAATTATCGTTTCTCCATTAATTTTTCTTACTTTAAGAAGAGCCTCATCAGGGTTAAATGAAATTAAATTTTCCAGTTCATCAGTATTTACGAATGAGAGATCCATCCATTCTGCTTCATCCCATTTGATACCTAATAAGATATCTCCTTTATTTAATTGATTAGATTTCCAAGCAGGCCCTCCAGGCACAAGCCTTACGACTAATAATTCCCCAAGTATATTTTCTTCAAATTCAAAACCAAAAGATTTATCCTCTCTAGAAAGATGACCTAAAAAATAATTTTTTGTTTCTGCAGAAAAATACATGCTGTGAGGATCAAACTCCGTTGCAATAGAATTTAAATACATTTCAGCAATATAATTTTCATACGTATTGTAATCCTCTATGAGAGAAGAATGGAAGTTGTTGTATTTTGCATTAATTTTAGTTCTGCTTTCTTCTTCATATTTCAATAAACTGGCTTTACTTAATAAGTTTTTTTCTTCTTTTGTGGCGTGATTTTTTGACATGGTTTCTAAAGTGAGGTACTTTAGCCATCTTGTCCATCGTTTATTTATTTCAGTTAGGTTGTTAGCGTATTTTGAAGTTGATTTTTTATCAAAGACAATAGCTGATGAAACAGAAAAATTTAAAGGATGGGAAAGTATGGAGTTGACTAAACTATCTCCATATTTTAATCTTTTTTGGTATAGAGTAATCACTTGTTGCAGAAAAAGGGTAGATTTTGACTTTATTTCATCATCAATTTTATCTTCGAAATCATTTAATTTATTAATATCTGTTTGGGTAAAATATAATTTGTAAGGGTCGAGGTTATTGATAATGGAAATGTATATTTTTTTAGAGAATTCATCATCAACTTTTCTAGGAGCTATATGGTGTTTTTCAGCCAATTGAGTGATAACAAAAGCTTGCTCTGCATAGGTAGGGTAATCAGTTTTTTCATGTTGTGCTGAAATAGAGCAACTGATGAAAAGTATGCAGCTCAGAATAATATTGGAATAAACTCGCATCATTTTGATACAATAATAGGGAAAATAAATAGTAGAAAAAATGATGTAGTTTTTTATATGAGATTATTTAATTCTTTCAATCACATAATTTTTTCCATTAAAAGAAAAAGCATCATTCGCTTTTAATCCAATTAGTAGTTTCCCAATTGGCGAAACAGTAGAAATAGCAAAATAAGATATTCCATCAATTTCTATTTTTCCTAAACTTACTGCAATGTAAAAATTGCCATTGTTTGTAATCACTAAACTTCCTAATGCTACTTTTTGGTGTTGAACTTTAGGGTTGATTTGAGTAATATGTTGTTCTAATTTTAGTGCTTCAGAAAGTTGGCTGGTCAGTTTTTCAGTTTCTAGTTGCGCCATTGTTCTTCCTGTTTCGTGTTTGTCGCCAGCACTACTTTTAGTTTCGTTGTTTGCAGCGTTTTGTGCTTCTTGTATAATATTTTTTAAATCAATAATTCGTTGATTGATAATTTCAATACATTTTTTGTGGAGTTGTATTTTTATTGCTAAGGTTTTCAACTGTTCTTGTTTAGGTTGTTAAACGAAGTTAGTTGTTTTTTGGTTAATGTGATTTGATATAAGATATTCTTTTTTGAATGAGAAAGTGCTTATATTTTAAGACTATCTATACACCTCCCTAACCCTCCTTTTTAGGAGGGAATTAATATGGAATTTGTTTCCCCTCTAAAAAGAGGGGATTAAGGGGTGTGTAAAACAGAGAAAATAATATATTCAATTCACATTATTAAAACCAATAATCACGTAATTAAACCTTTCATACTTTAAATAGTCATATACTGAAAAATAAAGGTTTTCTATTTTAAGAAGATGTTTATTTTCGTGTACGATATGAAAGAAAAGATATGAAGAGTTATAGTTGGTTAATTATAGTGCTATTAGGATGTTTTTTGGATGCTTTTTCACAAGGCTCAAAAAAAACATATACGCTTTTTGGTCAGGTGTTAGATGATCAAGGAACAGGATTGCCCTATGTTTCCGTAGGGGTTTTTAATGCGAAAGATTCTTCTTATGCCAAAGGAGTGGCTACCGAAATGAATGGAAAATTTTCAATGCAAGTACCATCTGGAACTTATTATGCAAAAATTTCTTTTTTAAGTTTTGAAGAAAAAATAGTTTCAAATATTGTAATAACGGATAAAGATGTTGATTTAAATAAAATTAAGATGGTGCCTTCCATTAAAAATTTGGAAGAATTTGAAGTTGTGGAAGAGAGAAAACTCATGGAATTAGATCTAGATAAGCGTGTTTTTAATGTAGATAAAGATATAACGAACCAAGGTGCTAATGCCACAGAAATATTGGACAATGTACCTTCAGTTGCTGTGGATGTGGATGGAAATGTAAGCTTAAGAGGAAGTCAAAATGTACGAATCCTAATTAATGGAAAACCTTCTGGGATGACAGGAATTAGTACTTCCGAAGCATTAAAACAGTTACAAGGCAGTCAGATAGAAAAGATAGAAGTGATTACCAACCCTTCCTCCCGTTATGATGCAGAAGGAGAAGTAGGTATTATCAATATTATTTTAAAACAAGATAAACGAGAAGGCATTAATGGTTCTGTAAATGTTGATTTTGGTTACCCTAGTAATTATGGAGGAGGTTTTAACCTCACCATAAAAAGAAAAAACTTTAGCGTATTTACAGGTTATGCTACCAATTATAGAGAATCCCCAGGTTCAAGAATATCGAATCAGCAATTTACATACCCTGATACCAGTTTTAGATACGACAGTAAAACAACGATGGATCGGGTGGAAAAAAATCATAATCTAAGATTAGGGACAGAAGTGTTTCTTAATCAATATAATTCTTTCACGATTTCAGGAAACTATAATGTTGGCGATGGAGACAATGAAAACAATGTTTCCTATACTGATTTTGATGGTACCGGAGAGTTGATTCAAGAGTTGAAGAGACAAGAAATAGAAGATAAGGATTTGGGGTCGCATGACGTTTCATTGAACTATCGAAAAACATTTAAAAAGAAAGATCGTTTGCTCACTTTTGATGTGCAACAATCTGCTAATAAAGACAATGAAAGCTCTACTATTTCTCAAACCAATAACCATGTATTAGAAGATAATATTGAACAGCGTGCATATAATAATGAAGGATCTATCAATTGGTTATTTCAAACGGATTATGTTCATCCTATAAAAGATGGAAAAATAGAAGCAGGATTAAAAGCCAACTTAAGGGAAGTGACTGATGATTATGCAGTAGAAGAGCTCGATGATTCATTAGGATCGTGGGAATATATTCCTGGATTTAGGAACGACATGTTATACAATGAAAATGTATCAGCAGCTTATTTGATGTTAGGAAAAAAAGTAAAGAAATTCTCTTACCAGTTGGGAGTACGGTCAGAATATACCGAAATGAAAACTAACTTAAGAACAACTAACGAAGTCAATAATAGAACTTATTTAAGTTTTTTCCCAAGCGCCCATTTATCGTATGAATTAAAAAAAGAAAACTCTTTACAGATGAGTTATAGTAGAAGAATTCAACGACCAAGACATTGGTGGTTGTTGCCATTTTTTAGTTTTAGTGATTCACGAAGTACTTTTTCAGGAAATCCTAATTTGTTGCCTGAATTTACGGATGCTTTTGAAGTAGGACATTTAAAGTATTGGGGAAAAGCCTCTTTGCTTTCTAGCGTTTATTATCGTTATACCACTGGGACGATGGATTGGATAACTTTTTCTGATGGAGACGGTGTTACCCAAAGAATGCCTGTGAATTTAGGAATAACAAATGCTTTTGGTATAGAGTTCTCGGGTTCATATGAGTTAAAAAAGTGGTGGGATTTAAGAGGGAGTTTTAATTTTTACAGAGAAATTATAGAAGGAAGCTTTGACGGAGTTCGGTACGGAAGTGATACATGGGCATGGTCTACCCGATTAAACTCTAAGTGGACGATTAAAAAGAAAGTAAACTTACAAAGTTCATTCAATTACAATGCACCACAACAATCCCCACAAGGAAGTAATAAAGCACGTTACTCCTTAGATGCAGGATTTTCTTTTGACTTGTTAAAAGGAAATGGAACAATAAGTTTTAATGTGAAAGATATGTTTAACACCAGAAAAAGAAGAAGTACTTCTTATGGGGATAACTTTGTTTCAGAGCAAGAAATGCAATGGCGTTCTCGTTATTTTAGAGTAAGTTTTACTTATCGTATTAATCAAAAGAAAAAACGAGGTGGAGATAGAGATTACGAAGATTTTGATGGAGGGGGAATGGGGTAGGATATACTCCTCTTAATCTTTTTTCTTAATTAAAAAATAAAACAATCCAATTGAA
This sequence comes from Vicingus serpentipes, assembly GCA_024103385.1. GTDB lineage: Bacteria > Bacteroidota > Bacteroidia > Flavobacteriales_E > Vicingaceae. The sequence continues at coordinate 26,322 of JAGFIT010000003.1, read as the reverse complement.
ATTAAAAGACCACCTAATACTATTGTTGATAGAGGATCGTGATGCTCGTAATCATAAATAATTAATTTTCTAGCTATTGCTAAAGCAGTAATCAGAACTACATCTTGTATCAGGTTTTTTATTTCATGTGTTTTTAAAACTTTTAAAATAGAACTCATAAACTCAATACTGATAAGTAAAGTCATTATTTTACCGAATAATAGTTGATAATCATTAAATGTAATTTCTTGGGGCTGATAAAAATCTTGAACAAATAAGTGATAAAAACTTTCAGATATTCTTATTAAGGCGATTAAGATGATTAAAGCAATAATAATAGATAGGAATACCGTAATAATTTTCTCAAACAACGAGAACCAGTTGAGAACCTTATCAAAGAAACTTTTGTTTTCCATGGAATAAAATTACCAAACGAAGCTAGTTCTTTTTTGTCACAAAAACAATAGGTTGTTATATTTTCATTCTTGCGTTGGGAGTAGTACTTTGTTTAGTAAACTGTTGACTTAAAAAATGGTAATAACCAGTAATAGCAATCATAGCCGCATTATCAGTGCAGTATTCAAATTTTGGGATGTAAGTAGTTATGCCTTCTTTTTGCAGCTCGTTAAATTGTTTGCGCAGTTCAGAATTAGCAGATACACCACCAGCTAAAGCAATGGTAGTAATGCCTGTTTGTTCAATGGCTTTTTTTAGCTCAATTAATAATATATCTACAATGGTTTTTTGTACAGCAGCACAAATATCGTTGAGGTTTTCAGTTATAAAATCAGGGTTGTTGTTTAATTCTTTTTTTAAGAAATACAACACAGAAGTTTTTAGACCACTAAAACTATAATTTAAGTCGGGTACCTTAGGATGAGGAAAACTAAATGTATTCGGATTACCTTGTTGTGCATGTTTATCCAACAAAGGGCCTCCTGGGTAAGGAATGTTTAACATCTTAGCTACTTTATCAAAAGCTTCACCAGCTGCATCATCAATGGTTTCACCCAATACTTCCATTTTAAAATAATCAGTCACTTTTACAATTTGGGTGTGTCCACCACTAACAGTTAAACAGATAAAAGGAAACTCAGGAATTCCCGCAGTCCCCGTATTCATTACGGGGTCTTTTAAATTAGATTTTTCTTCCTCACGAATAAAGTGTGCTAAAATATGTCCTTGCATGTGGTTCACTTCAATGAGTGGAATATTCATCGCCAAGGAAAAAGCTTTGGCAAAAGAACTACCAACTAACAAAGACCCCAACAAACCTGGACCATTGGTAAAAGCTATTGCAGTAATTTCCGATTTATCGATGTTGGCTTTTTTTAAAGCAGCATCAACTACAGGCACAATGTTTTGTTGATGAGCCCTAGATGCTAACTCAGGAACAACCCCGCCATACGCTTTATGCACATCTTGGTTAGCAACTACGTTGGCAAGGATTTTGCCATCTCGGATAATTGCCGCAGCAGTATCATCACAAGATGATTCTATGCCTAAAATAATAGTTGAAGATTGTTGCATTAAATGTAACTTTACGGGTTAATTAACAGATTACGAAATTATTAAAAAAACAAAGAAAATAGGATTGTTATTGTTGGTCTTGCTTTTGTTTTTAGCAGGAGCGGTTTCTTTGACTGTATATCACTCCTCTTCTCAAACGTTAGTAGCTCAGCAATATTTAAAAGTATTGGCTAAAAAATTAAACACCAAAATAACGGTGGGAAAAGTGGCCGTCAATTTTTTTAACCGAGTAACCATTAATGATTTGTATGTAGAGGATCAACACCAAGATACCTTGTTGTTTGTTAAGGAATTGAAAGTAGTTATTGATGAGTTTTCTATTAAAGAAAAAAAGATCTTTTTAGAAAAAACGACTTTGAATGGGATGTATTTTAACCTGAAAAAATACGCTACGGACACTACTAACAATATGCAATTCATTGTGGATTACTTTACTCCTAAAGATACTTCAACTATAGAGAATGATTGGCAATTTCGTTTAAATAAGACATCTATTGTTAAGGGAAAATTTAATTATGATAACGCGGATTATACGAAAGAGTTAGCGGGAGTGGATTACGATCATGTATCCATCACCTATTTAAATACTGAACTAAGTGAAATTGATTTTATTACTGGGGGAGTAAAATGTAATATAGACAAAATGAATTTTTTTGAGCAAAGTGGTTTTCAGATGGATCAACTAAAAGCTCTGTTTGCTATTTCCCCTCAAGGAATAGTAACGGATGAATTAACTATTGAAACTCCTTACTCTGCTATTCAGGGAGATATTCATTTTTTAACAGAAACCTATGCCGATATGGCCAATTTTATTACTGATGTTACTATTAAATCAAATTTTGATACTTCATTAATTAGCTTTAAAGACATCTGCTTTTTCGCTCCAACGTTAGATTGTTTAAATAAATCGTTGACATTAGATGGAGAGATAAAAGGAAGTATTGCCAATTTAAAAGGGAAAAAATTAGATATTCTTTTGGATGATGGAACAATTTTTAGAGGTTCTGCAAATATTTCTGGAATCCCTAATCCTGAAGATATATTTATGCACATCAATGTAAAGGAACTAATTACTTCCAAACAAAAACTGGAACAATTTCCATTATACCCTTTTGTTAAAGAAACTTACCTGCAATTGCCTGATAATTTTAAACATTTAAAAACCATTCATTTTAAAGGAAATTTTACTGGGTTCTATCACGATTTTGTCGCTTACGGAAAGTTTAAAACAGCTTTGGGAGATTTAACAACAGATGTTGCTGTTAAGCTTCATGATAATTACACCACGTATAATGGTCAATTAATTACAGACCGTTTTGATATGGGAAGTTTTTTTGAAATGCAGAAAGACATAGGTGCCATTACGATGAATGTAAATCTTAAAGGGAGAGGTTTTTCGAAAGAAGATATGATGGCCAATTTAGAGGGCCAAATTAATCAGGTAGTGATTAAGGATTATGAATATAATAATGTAGTGGTAAAAGGAGATTTTAGTAATCAGGTGTTTAATGGATTTTTAGAAGTAAAAGATGAAAATATTTCGTTTGATTTTGATGGAAGTATTGATTTTAGAAACAAGATGCCTGCGTTTAACTTTATTTCCAACATAAAGAATGCGAAGTTAGCAAAGCTTCATTTGGTGAGTAGCGAAAGGCAATTGAAAACACGATTTTCTACTGTTTTAAAGGTGAATTTAGTAGGTAATCATATTGACAATATAGTTGGTGATGTAGAAATTTTAAATGCGCTGTATCATGATAAGCTGGATTCTATATACATGCCCCAAACTATTATAACCGCTAGAAATGAAAATGGGAATAAGCAGTTTAAGATAAAATCAGATGTTTTAGATTTTGATGTCGAAGGGAAATATCAATTTTCTAATTTGGTAGATGTCGCTCAAAATTTTATTACTCAATACATTCCTTCGATGAAAACGACTAAAGAGCAACGTTACATCGAAAATGATTTTAGATTTAATTTAGAATTACACAATAGTGATATCATTTCTAAATTATTTTTAAAAGGAATAAATCTTTCTTCCCACACTTCTTTTGCTGGATTTTATAATTCAATGGACCAAACCTTATCTATTAATGGAAATATACCTACGGCAGATGTTGTAGGAATCAATTTCAATAATGCATCATTAGGAATTAAGTCTAATAAAGCGGATTTACATATCAATTTTGGAGTAGATAAAATTTATAAAAGTGATAGTATTTATGTAAATAATTTTCACTTTTCAACTAACATTATCAACGATTCAATATTGGCAAATATTAACTGGAAAAATGATGAAGGTATACTAGCATCGTATGCAGATGTATCTTTCAATACTTTTTTTAAGGGGCAGGATTATTTTTTAACCAAAATAACTAACTCAACAGTTTTTGTTGCCAATAAGTTGTGGGAGTTTAATAATGATAATATGATTGAGGTAGATACCAGTGCTATTGTGGTGAGAAATTTAAGTTTTTCTTCGAATCCTCAAAGTATATTAATTGATGGCATTATTGCTGATAGTACTAGTCATCAACTCGATATTGTGTTGAAAGAATTTGATTTATTGACTATTAAAGATTTTATACCTAAGGAAGTAATCAAAGTAGAAGGAATTGTTAATGGAGTGGCGTCAATTAGCAGTTTAAATAAAGAACTTTTATTTTCATCTAATTTAAATTTTAATCAATTTAAGATTAACGAATATCTAATTGGAAAAGGAGAAGCAAAATCTGTTTGGAATACAGCTACCGAAACATTGAATATTGACGGAAAATTTTATAGAGACCATATACCAACCATTCTGTTTGGAGGAAATTATTATCCTAAAAAAGAAGAAGAAAGTTTGGATTTAAATTTTGAACTGTATCAAACAGAGTTAAACATATTTGATACTTATATAAAGGAGCATGTAAGTGATGTGGATGGGAAAGTGAGTGCCAAACTATCAATAACAGGTAATGTAAAACAACCTCAATTAAACGGAGTGATTACTTTACAAAAACCTGTTTTTCATGTCAACTATTTAAACACTACATACACTGCGAATCTTTTTAAAGTGAATGTAACTCCAGATATGATAAGTTTTGACAATGTGGAGTTGATAGATGAGTATCAACATAAAGGCTATGCAAACGGAACTATATACCATGAATGGTTTACCAATTGGAGTTTAGATTTAGGTTTGGATGTTCATAATTTCTTGGCATTAAATACTACCGAGGAAGACAATTCTTTGTATTATGGTAAGGCGTATGTTACTGGATTGGTTAACGTTGGTGGATATGGAAAACAAATGAATATAGATGTGAAGGTTAAGTCAGAAAAAGGAACCACCTTAAATATTCCATTAGACGATAATGAAAATGTGGAAGAGAATAATTTTATTGAATTTGTTTCAAGAGATACTACTCGTGTAAGAGTTCAGGAGGAAATAGACTTATCTAATATTGATATGAATTTTGATTTAGAGCTTACCCCAGATGCTGAGATACGATTAATTTTTGATGAACAGATAGGTGATGTGATGAAAAGTAGAGGACAGGGAAATATTAAACTTAATATTAATACCAATGGAGAGTTAAATATGTTTGGTGATTACACGATTAAGGATGGGAACTATTTATTTACGCTGCAAAATGTAATTAATAAGCGTTTTGATTTGGAAGAGGGAGGAACTATTTCTTGGAATGGGAGTCCTTATGAGGCCCAATTAAATATTACGGCTGTTTATCGTTTAAGAGCTAGATTGTATGATGTGTTGGCAAGCGTAGGAGATACGGCTAATGTTTACAAAAAAAGAATTCCTGTTGATTTAAAACTAAAAATGACTGACTTGATGTTAACCCCAGACATCAATTTTGACATTAATTTACCAACCGCTGATGAGGATACGAAGAGTAAATTAAAAAGTATTTTATATGTAAATAATCAACAAGAAAATATTCAAGAGTTAAACAGACAAGTTTTTTCTTTATTAGTGTTAAATCGGTTTTTACCTGCAATTGGAGCAGATGCAACTTCAGGGAACGCTAATGTTGGAGCAACTACTTCTAGTGAATTGCTTTCTAATCAGTTAAGTAATTGGTTATCAAAAATAAGTAACGATTTTGATATAGGAGTAAATTACCGTCCAGGAGATGAACTATCTAATCAAGAGTTGGAGTTAGCACTTTCAACACAGTTTTTCAATGATCGTTTAGTGGTTGATGGTAATTTGGGAGTATCAGATAGAAAGAACGTTTCTGAAGAAGCTCAACAAACAAATAGTTTGATAGGTGATGTGTCTATAGAATATAAAATTACTAAGGATGGTAAGCTAAGGATAAAGGCATTCAATACCTCAAATCAGTTTTCTTTGCAAAATACAAATAGTCCCTATACCCAAGGAATAGGGTTGTTTTATAAAAAAGAGTTTGATTCTGTTTCTGAGTTTTTTGGAAAGTTGTTTCAAAACTTTAATGAGAAAACAAAATAGGAGTGTACTTGCAATGCTAACGGATGCTTTTGCATGAGTAACATCGATATAAAATGATGAACGGTAATTGATTAAAAAGGAGATTAACTATATTTGTCAGCTGCTATTTATAATGGAATTTTCCTTAAAATCAATTAATGATGGTAAAAATTAAAGAAAATAGAGGGTTAATTTTAGTATTGATAATTTTTATCCATACATGCGTATTTGCGCAGAAAGGTGTGGTGAGAGGTTTTGTTTACAATGAAAAATCAGGAGAGGTAGAGATTGGTGCTACGGTTTTTTTGAAAGGAACAACAATGGGTACAGCCACAGACGTTAACGGATTTTATTCTATAACAAGAGTTCCTGCAGGGAGTTACACCTTAATGGTAACATCTGTAGGTTTTGATACTGCGAAGGTAAAGATTAACATATCTGATAATCAGATAGTTACTCAAAAAATGATTATTAAAGAAGAAGTTAAAATGATGGAAACTTTTACTGTTTCTGCAGATAAACAAGAAGCTAAAACACAGGTTAAAATGTCTGTAGAAAAAGTAACTCCAAAAGAAATAAAATCCATTCCAGCAATAGGAGGAGAGCCTGATTTAGCACAATATTTACAGGTGCTTCCAGGTGTAACATTTACAGGGGATCAAGGAGGACAGTTGTATATTAGAGGAGGTTCTCCAGTTCAAAATAAAGTATTGTTAGATGGGATGATTATTTATAACCCTTTTCACTCTATAGGGTTGTTTTCGGTTTTTGATACAGATATTATGCGTAGTGCAGATGTTTATACAGGAGGTTTTAATGCAGAATATGGAGGAAGAATTTCTTCTATTATGGATATCACAACAAGAGATGGTGATGCCAAAAGAATAAGAGGAAAAGTGTCTGCAAGCTCATTTAGTTCTAAGTTTTTAGTAGAAGGGCCAATAAAAAAATCAAAAGAGGGTAAAGGAAGCATGACTTTTGTTTTGTCAGCCAAGCATTCATATTTAGAACAAGCTTCAGGGATGTACAAGCCTTATTTTCAAGGATTGAACTCTGAAAATGCTAGAGGTGTTGATACTTTAGGTTTGCCATATGGCTTTACGGATGTTTATGGTAAAATATCTTTGAATGGTGATAATGGAAATAAAGTAAGTTTCTTCGGGTTTAATTTTAGAGACAATGTGAATTATTCTACTGTTTCAAATTTAAATTGGAATTCTGCTGGTGGAGGTGCTAATTTTGTGTTGATACCTAGTACATCAAAAACTTTAATAGAAGGGGTTGCGGCCTATTCTAATTATTCTATTGAATTAACTGAAGAGGATGCTTTACCTCGATCAAGCGAGGTTACAGGGTTTAATGCGGGAATGGATTTTACTACTTTTTCGGGAGATAATCAATTTAAATATGGATTTGAAGTATTAGGATTTAGAACCAATTTTGAATTTTTTAATTCTATAGGAACCAGCATTAAACAAGAGAATAACACCACAGAAATGTCAGGTTTTATGATGTATCGAATCAATGCAGGAAAAATGGTGATAGAGCCTAGTTTGAGAGTGCAGTATTATGCTTCTTTAGGGAATTTGTCTATAGAACCTCGATTTGCTTATAAATACAATGTAACCAATAAATTTAGAGTAAAATTAGCTACAGGAATGTATTCGCAAAATTTGATTAGTGCGAATTCAGATAGAGATATTGTTAATTTATTTTATGGGTTTTTATCGGGACCAGATAACCTTCAAGAAAAATTTACAGATGAAGATGGGAATGTAAGAGAGATTACTCACAAATTACAAAAAGCGAATCATGCTATAGTAGGTTTTGAATTGGATATTAGTCGTTCAATAGGTTTAAATGTGGAAGGTTACTACAAACGATTTACGCAATTGACGAATACAAATAGAAACCAAATATTTGATGAGAAAGATGTTGAAGCGATAGACAAACCAGAAGTCTTAAAAAAAGAATACATTATCGAAACAGGCGATGCTTATGGGGTTGATTTTTCTTTAAAATATGCAGCAACTCATTTAAGTGTGTGGGCAATATACTCATTAGGAAAAGTAACGAGATGGGATGGTATTCAAACTTATGCACCAGTATTTGATAGAAGACACAATGTGAATTTAGTTGTTTCTTATATATTTGGAAAAGACTTGAATTGGGAATTTAATACACGTTGGAACTTAGGATCAGGCTTTCCGTTTACTCAAACCCAAGGATTTTATGAAGGAATTCCATTTTCTACAATTGACCAATCCTATACTTCGGGCAATGGAACACTTAACTTAGAATTTGCAGAATTGAATAAGGGTAGATTGCCTTATTATCATCGTTTAGATGTTTCCATCAAACGAAAATTTGTGCTAGGAAAAAATTCTATTTTAGAGACTAATTTAAGCGTTACGAATGCCTATAACAGAAACAATATTTTCTTTGTAGATAGAGTAACAGCAGCTAAAGTTTATCAATTGCCATTGATGCCAAGCTTTGGGATGAGTTTAACATTTTAGAATTAATCAGGAAATAAAGCAAATTATATAAAAAAAAATAATAAATTTGCAGCCGTTTAAAAATTTAAATAAAACATATGTACGCAATAGTTGAAATAGCAGGGCAACAGCTTAAAGTTGAAAAAGACCAACAGCTTTTTGTACATCGTTTAGAAGGAAAAGAAGGTGCGAAAGTAACTTTTGATAATGTACTTTTAATTGATGATAAAGGAAAAGTAAATGTAGGCGCCCCAGCTATCACAGGTGCAAACGTATCTGCAAAGATATTAGAACACCTTAAAGGCGATAAAGTAATCGTGTTTAAAAAGAAAAGAAGAAAAGGATATAAAGTTAAAAACGGACACCGTCAGTATTTAACTAAAATCCAAATTGAAGCAATTTCTGAAAAAGGAGGAGCTAAGCCAGTCGCTAAAAAAGAAGAAATAAAAGCAGCAGCTCCAAAAGCTGAAGCAAAACCGGCAGCAGCTAAAAAGGCAGCTCCAAAAGCAGCAGTTAAGAAGGCGGCACCAAAGGCAGCAACTAAAAAAGCAGCACCAAAAGCAGCAGCTAAAAAAACAGATAATAAAGATAAAAAGTAATAACAAATTAGTTTTTAAAGTTCAATGTTTATAGTTTGATGTTTTTTCAAACTTTTTAACTTTCAACTTTTCAACTTGTAAACTTACAAAAATGGCACATAAAAAAGGAGCAGGTAGTTCTAAAAACGGAAGAGAATCAGAAAGTAAACGATTAGGAGTTAAAATTTTTGGTGGTCAGGCAGCTATTGCTGGAAATATTATTGTTCGCCAAAGAGGAACTGTTCACAATCCTGGTGAAAATGTAGGTATGGGTAAAGATCATACGTTGTTTGCATTAGTGGACGGAGTCGTTTCATTCAGAAAAAAGAGAAACAATAGATCTTACGTATCTGTTGAACCAATAACGGCTTAAACTCATAATTTTTTCAAATTAATAACTCCTGTATCTAAGCTTTAGGTACAGGAGTTCTTGTTTATATGAATCGCTATTCGGGAATTTGTTCCGATATTTATAAAAAATATTTTATAGAATGTTACAAACAACATTTATCAGAGAAAATAAAGCGCTAATTATAGAGCGATTAAAAAAAAGAAATTTTGAAGGAGTATCAATTATTGATCAAATAATTGAGTTAGATGATAAGAGAAAATCAACACAGCAAAAATTAGATGCTCAACTAACAGAAAGCAACCAATTGGCAAAGCAAGTTGGTGAGTTTTTTAAGTTGGGTAAAACTGAAGAAGCAAATAAAGCAAAGGAAGTAGCAAGCACATTAAAAGAGGCTGTTAGTTCTTTAAAAGAACAACAAAATGAAATAGCTCAACAATTGCAAGAGTTATTGTATCAAATTCCTAATGTACCCAATGAAATGGTTCCTTCAGGGAAATCTGATGAAGACAATGAAGTAGTTATCGAAGAAGGAGCTCTTCCTGATATGGGGAAAGAAGCTTTACCTCATTGGGAATTAGCTAAAAAGTATAATTTAATAGATTTCGAATTAGGAGTGAAAATTACAGGAGCAGGTTTTCCTGTTTATAGAGGACAAGGAGCAAAACTGCAACGAGCATTAATTAGTTTCTTTTTAGATAAAGCAATTGAGAATGGTTATGAAGAAGTAATTCCGCCATTAATGGTGAACGAAGCATCAGGTTATGGTACAGGTCAGTTGCCAGATAAAGAAGGGCAAATGTACCACATGACGGTGGATGATTTGTACATGATACCTACAGCAGAAGTACCTATTACCAATATATACCGAGATGTCATCTTAAAAGAAAATGATTTTCCCATTAAAAATGTAGGTTATACGCCTTGTTTTAGAAGGGAAGCCGGTTCTTACGGTAAAGATGTAAGGGGGTTAAATCGTTTACATCAATTTGATAAAGTGGAGATTGTACAAATACAACATCCTGAAAAATCGTATGAAACGTTAGATCATATGGTGAAACATGTAAAGGGGCTACTAAATGATTTAGAATTACCTTACCGTGTATTAAGATTATGTGGGGGAGATTTAGGTTTTACATCCGCTTTAACGTACGATTTAGAGGTGTACTCTGCAGCTCAAACAAAATGGTTAGAAGTAAGTTCTGTTTCTAATTTTGAATCTTTCCAAGCCAATCGTTTAAAATGCAGATATAAAGATGGAGAAGGAAAAACACAATTGGTGCATACACTAAATGGGAGTGCATTAGCATTACCAAGGATTATGGCAGCATTATTGGAAAACAATCAAACTTCAGAAGGAATAAAAATTCCTAAAGTACTAGTTCCTTACACTAAATTTGAATGGATAAAATGAAAAAACAGTTGACAATTATAGTAGCAATAAGTTTACTCTTTAATGCTTGTATTAATTCATTCGAAAAAGAAGAGAAAGAAGTTGATAGTTTATTAGAATTAGTTGATGGTGCTGAAGAGGTTTTACTCTCAATAGATACAGCTAAAGTGTTTACAGTAGTGAGAGATATTAAAAAAGAGTTGTGGGACTTTGGCAACAAATATGATACCTTGGATAAAGAAGCGGCTTTTAAGGTAGCAGATTACTATACCAATAAAAAATCTTTATATTTTTTACACAAGAATTACCTTACGTTTAAAAATGAAATTGCACTTGCACGAACGCAATTAAGCGCTCTAAAACAGGATTTACATAATGGAGCTATTACTAAAGAAAAGTTTCTAGAGTATTATAAAACTGAACAAGAAATAATAGTAGCACTTAACGATAAAATTAATAATGCAGTTAATGGAATAGATGTTTCCGTTGATAAATTGATAGAAGAAAAACCAGCAATTTTATCCTTGTTGGATAAATATAGAAAAGATACTGCTGTAGCTAATGAATGATGAAACTTGCTTTGAAGGGCATATTATTTTTATTGATCTACGTGTTTTCAATTTCATTGATAAATGCGCAAAATCAGACAGATGAACGTTTAGCTACCCAATATTTTAATAATCAAGAGTATGATAAAGCGGTTATTTATTATGAGAAACTATTTAACCATTCTAATAATGTAACTTATTATAACAATCTACTCACCTGCTTTATCGAATTAAAAGAGTTTAAAAATGCGGAGAAACTCATAAAAAAGCAAATCAAACATTTCCCCTTTGAGTTAGGCTATTACCCTGATTTAGGGAATTTATACCAGTTGGATAATCAGCTCTCAAAATCAGAACAAACTTATTCAAAGGCATTAAAATTACTTTCACCTATTCAAACCCAAATTATAGAATTGGCTAATGGATATTTAAAATATCAACAAAACGATTATGCCATTCAAACTTATTTAAAAGGTAGGAAATTATTAAAAGGGTCTTATCCCTTTAATTTTGAATTGGCTCAGGTGTATAATTTGCAAGGAAAAACGGAAGAAATGTTGATGGAGTATTTAGACATTCTTGCCTATCAAGAGTCGTATTTACAAAGCGTTCAAAATGCCTTACAAACAGCTTTATCTCCCGATGAAAATGGAGAGAAGAAGGCTTTATTGAAGTCGCTTTTGATAAAAAATATTCAAAAACATCCTGATAAAAAGGTGTATGCAGAGATGTTAATTTGGGTTTATATTCAGGAAGAAAATTATGATGGTGCATTTATCCAAGCAAAAGCATTGGATAAAAGAAACAAGGAGTTCGGTAATAGAATAATAGCTTTAGCTCAATTGGCTTTGGCCAGTAAAAATTATGATGTGGCTATTCAGTGCTATCAATATGTTATTGGTAAGGGGGCAGACAATTATTATTACATCAGTAGTAAAATAGATTTAGTAAATGTTTACAACGAGAAGATTACCTCATCTAAAAATTACACTCAAGAAGATTTATTACAACTAGAAAAAACTTATTTATCTACTATTGATGAATTGGGGAAGACTCCCGAAACGGCATCTCTTATTAATCAATTGGCACATTTACAAGCGTTTTATATTGGTCAACCAGAAGTAGCGATAGCATTACTTAATGAGGTGTTAGCTATTCCGAGATTAAAACCACATGATGCAGCAAAAAACAAAATAGAATTAGCAGATATTTATTTATTTACAGAAAAGATATGGGATGCGTCTTTGTTATATTCTCAAGTAGAAAAGGAATTTAAATACGATCAATTAGGTGAGATAGCCAAATTTAAGAATGCTAAGATTTCATTTTATACAGGTGATTTTGGTTGGGCTAAAGCGCAATTGGATGTATTGAAAGCATCTACCTCTAAATTAATTGCTAATGATGCCATGCAACTTTCTATATTGATTACTGACAATATTGGTATAGATACCACTAAAGCACCTTTGATGTTATTTGCACAAGCAGATTTGTTGGCGTTTCAAAATAAAAACGTAGAAGCATTACATTTATTAGATTCATTAAAAAAAGGTTACCCTTACCATACTATTGCAGATGATATTTTATTTAAACGGTTTGAAATTTATTATAAACAACAGAAATATGATGAGGCGATAACTTATTTAAAGGAAATAACCAGTTCTTATCCAACGGATATTTTAGCAGATGATGCTTTGTATAACTTAGCATTGATTTATGATAATCATTTCAATGACAAAGAAAAAGCAGCAGCATATTATAAGAAAATCATGTTTGATTACCAAAGTAGTATTTATGTGGTAGATGCTAGAAAACGCTATAGAGAGTTAGAAAAAGGGGTTAAGATTATTAAAACAGATGATGATGTTTTGAAATTTAAAACCAACTAATGAATTTTGTCAATTGGCTAGAGGAAAACATGTTAGCCTGCCCTTATCAAAAATATTTTGATATAGCTTGTTTAGGTTGTGGAATGCAACGCTCCTTTATTGCTTTATTAAAAGGGAATATCATAGAAAGTTTATCTTATTATCCAGCATTGTTGCCTATGTTGCTCATGTTTTTCTTTTTGATAGCACATCTTATATTTAAGTTTAAAAAAGGTGCTGTTTGGTTGAAATACCAATTCCTTTTTGTAATTGCTATAGTAGTCATTAACTTTGTTGTGAAGTTGCTGTATTAAACTTGTCATTCCGATTGAAGTGACGAAGGAACGAAACAGAGGAATCTTTAGAGTTGAATGTAATAAAGTTAGAAGATACCTCCACGTTGGTCGGTATGACAATTGATCAAAACCAAACCATGAAAATATTAACTACTGAACAAACTAGAGCGGCTGATGCTTATACGATTGAACATGAGCCAATCAGTTCAATTAACTTGATGGAGCGAGCAGCTACTCAGTGTGCACAATGGTTAATTAAACAATATGATAAAGGGATCCCTTTTTCTATATTTTGTGGAGTGGGTAATAATGGAGGAGATGGCTTGGTGATTGCGCGTTTGTTAAAAAGTGAAGGCTATAAGGTGGAGGTGTTAATTGTGGAGTTTTCTAAGAATTATTCAGCTGATTTTCGAATTAATTTAACACGATTGAAAGAAGATAATATTAGACCTCTTTACCTTACCGAATCTAAAAATGAATTTAACATTGTTGATCAATCTGTTATTATTGATGCTATTTTCGGATCAGGATTATCAAAACCAATAGGAGGATTTATTACTGGTGTAGTCGATCAAATTAATAAGAGTAATAATGATGTTGTCGCCATAGATATGCCTTCTGGCTTATTTGCAGAATCTAATATAAATAATGATAAGAAGAATATTGTTAAAGCGAATTATACCTTAACCTTTCAGCAACCTAAATTGACAATGCTGTTTCCAGAAAACTACATCTATGTGGGTGATTTTGAGGTTTTGGATATAGGTTTACACCCTCAATTTTTAAAAGAAGTAGAGAGTAAAAAAATATATTTTACCAAAGAGATAGCACAATCTATTTTGCATCATCGACAAAAATTTTCTCATAAAGGGACCTATGGGCATGCATTGATAATTGCAGGGAGTAAAGGTAAAATGGGAGCAGCAGTACTATCAGCAAAAGCCTGTTTAAGAAGCGGAGTAGGGTTATTAACTACTCATGTTCCTAAAAGTGGTGTAGAAATTATACAAACTTCGGTTCCAGAGGCTATGTGTATTGAGGATGATGGGGTTGATTTTCTATGTTCTTTAGGTGCTGTTGAGCAATTTTCTGCAATTGGTATAGGACCTGGAATAGGAAAAGAACAAGCTACTCAAAATGTTTTAAAACTATTAATACAAAGTTCAACGAAACCTTTGGTGATAGATGCAGATGCGTTGAATATTTTATCAGAAAATAAAACTTGGTTGGCATTTTTGCCAGAAGGGAGTATTTTAACTCCTCACCCAAAAGAATTTGAGCGTTTAGTGGGGAAATGGAGTAATGATGAAGAGCGCTTGGAGTTACAACAAGAATTTGCTTTTGTGAATAAGATTTATGTGATACTGAAAGGTGCAAATACTTCTATTGCTTGTCCTGACCAAATGATTTATTTTAATTCATCAGGGAATGCAGGAATGGCAACTGGAGGAAGTGGAGATGTCTTAACTGGAGTTATTACTGGATTATTAGCTCAAGGATATCAACCTAAAGATGCTGCTTTGATGGGTGTTTATTTACATGGTGTAGCTGGAGATATTGCAAAAGAAAATTTAGATGAAAATGCTATGATAGCTGGAGATATACTTCATTACTTGCCTATGGCTTTTGGATGGTTAAAAAACTAATTTTGAAGAAGCATTAAAATCTGTAGATTTCCTATACATTTTTGTTACATTTGTTCCTCATAAAAATAAAATATGAATTTAGAATCAATTATTTCAATTACCGGAAAGCCTGGTTTATATAAGGTAGTTTCACAAACTAAAAATGGTTTAATTGTAGAAACTGTTACTGATGGAAAAAGATTACCTGTTTATTCTTCAGAAAAAGTAAGTGCTTTAAGTGATATAAGCATTTACACTTTAGATGGAGATTTGCCATTGGTAGAGGTGTATGAAAAAATTTATGCTAAAACGGATGGAAAATCGGCTATTGACCATAAATCAACTCCAGAAGAGTTAAGAAAATTTTTACAGGAAATAGTTAAGAATTTTGATCAAGAACGAGTATATAACTCTGATTTAAAGAAATTGTTCCAGTGGTTTAATATTTTAATTAAGGCGAAATTATTGGAACCTAAAAAAGAGAAAGAGAAAGCTGCAGATAAAAAAGAAACAGCAAAAAAACCTGTTGCAGCAAAAAAAGCAGTTGCTAAAAAACCAACAGCAAAAAAAGCAGCACCAAAAACTTCAGGAGCAAAAGGAGGTGCTAAGACAGCAACACCTTCTAAAAAAGGGAAATAAAACAATACTTATTAGAGAGGAATTTTCTTAAGTGTAAGCACGTTCATTATACTTCTTATTCCATTCCAGATCGTTCCACTTTATTGTTAATAGGTGGAATGGTTTTTAAATATTCATAGATTGCTCTAGCTTCAGCATCACTTAACATAGGGTAAGGAACCATAGGATATCTTAAAGCTTCTTCTCCTTCTTTAATTCCATATTTCAGTGCTTTTATAAATTTTGCTTCCGACCATGAACCAATACCTGTTTCCATATCAGGAGTTAAGTTAGCTGTCAGCATTACTTCTCCTTTTCTATTCAGTGGTTTATTTCCTCCCCCAAAATATCCTTCACTTAGTTCAGGAGTTAAAAAGTTGTTGGTTTTAAAATCGGAAGAATGGCATGAAAAACATTCTAAGTTGTGAGATAAATACTTTCCCAAAGCAATTTTATCAGTTGTATCGGGTAATATAATCTCTTGAGTAGGCATAGGTAGCGGTTTAAAAGCTACCATACATAAAAATTTAGTTAAAAGAGAGGGTTCTGTTGGAAAATCTTCTGTTGCATCTGCAGCAACTATAGGATCATCAGATCTTAAAAAAGCAATGATGGCTTCAATATCTTCATCAGCCATATTCGGTAATTTTGCCATATAAGGAGGAGCATATTTTCCATCTCTTTTAATTCCAGTACGAAGTAGATACATCAATTCCGCATCCGTCCAATCACCAATACCGTACGTTTTATCTTGAGTAATATTAGCGGAAAATATTTTCCCAAATTCTGTTGGAGCATCCAACATCTGTGTTCCAGTTAATTTTCCTGTTTTAGGGTCACTATGACAATTCACACACAGCATCATGGCTAATTTCTTACCCCTTTCTATACCACTTGGAGTACTGTAAATTTTGTATTCAATTTTCTCTACAGGGTAGGATGGAATACCTTTAGAATTAATATAAACAGCACCAATAATAGCAATTATGATGATTATTGATAGAACAATTCCAGATATTTTTAATGCTTTTTTCATGGGTACTATTTTTACTCTTCTAAATAGATTTGCTACAAGTTTAATGATATTGTTTCGATAAGTAAAATTTTTTTATGTTTGCTCAACTAAGATATGTTATATCGTTGTATCTTTATAAGATAATATTTTTGCTATAAATAAATAGTTAATAGTAACTTAGATAAAAATAAATTAGCCATGAAAAAGATATCACTTACATTTATGTTCCTTTTAGGTTTTATAGGGTCTACTTTGTTAGCTCAGCATGCACATGAAGTACCAGAAATAGTAAAAAAACACTTTGTTGAAAAACATTCAAAAGCTACAGATGTTCAATGGGAAGTGGATGAAATTTCAACCGCTACGGGTCATGAAGATATTTTTGTGGTAGAATATACAGAGGATGATATAGATATAATTAAAGTTTATGATGCGAGTAAAAAATTATTGGAAACGAGGACTAAAATAAAACCAATTAATTTGCAAAGTAACGTGAGAGATAGTTTAGAAGTACATTACCCTGGATTAACAATTTATACGATAAACAAAATAGAAAAACAAAAAGAGCAGCCTTATTATCAGATGATGATTAAGAATAGAGAAGGTAATTATTTTTTACAAGTAAGCTTGAAGGGGATTATTCTTTTAGCAAGAAAAGATTAAACTTTATGGAGTACGCTCAATTAAAATTTCTAGAATTTCTTGAGCAGCACTACTAATTTTTGTTCCTGGTCCAAACACACCAACTGCACCAGCTTCAAAAAGGTATTGATAATCTTGTTGAGGAATAACTCCACCAACAATTACCATAATATCTTCTCGACCTAGTTTTTTGAGTTCTTCAATTACTTGAGGAACCAAGGTTTTGTGTCCTGCAGCCAAAGAAGAAACACCTAAGATATGAACATCATTTTCTACGGCTTGTTTTGCGGCTTCAGCAGGAGTCTGAAATAAAGGGCCAATATCTACATCAAAACCAATATCAGCAAATGAGGTAGCAATAATTTTAGCTCCTCTATCATGACCATCTTGCCCCATCTTAGTAACCATTATACGAGGTCTTCTTCCTTCCAATTCCGCAAATTGGTCGGTCATTTTTTGTGCTTTTATAAAATCTTTATCATCCATTGCTTCGTTACTATAAATACCACTTATTGAACGTATTTGAGCTTGATACCTTCCAAAAACCTTTTCCATTGCATCAGAAATCTCACCCAATGTAGCTCTTTCTCTAGCAGCTTCAATAGCAGCAGCTAATAAATTTCCATTTCCATTTTTAGCAATTTCGGTAATTTTATTTAAAGCAGCAGTAACTTTTTCTGAATTTCGTTTGGCTTTAATTTGTTTTAAACGTTCGATTTGGCTGTTTCTTACTTTGGTATTATCTACTTCTAAGGTTTCTATTGGGTCTTCTTCTTCTAACTGATATTCATTTACGCCTACAATAATTTCTTTTCCAGCATCTATTTTTGCTTGTTTTTTAGCTGCAGCTTCTTCAATTCTTAATTTAGGAATCCCTTTTTCAATTGCCTTTGCCATTCCACCTAATTCTTCTACTTCTTCAATTAGTTTCCACGCTCTTTTGGCAATCTCATGGGTCAAATATTCTACATAATAAGAGCCTCCCCATGGATCAACTGTTCTACAGATTTGAGTTTCTTTTTGAAGATAAATTTGTGTGTTTCGTGCAATTTGAGCTGAAAAATCGGTAGGTAATGCAATAGCTTCATCTAAAGCATTGGTATGTAAAGATTGAGTTCCTCCCATAGCAGCAGCCATTGCTTCAATACATGTTCTAGCAATATTATTGTATGGATCTTGCTCAGTTAAACTCCAGCCTGAAGTTTGAGAGTGTGTTCTGAGTGCTAATGATTTTGGGTTTTTTGGGTTAAATTGTTTCACTATTTTAGCCCAAAGCATTCGTGCGGCACGCATTTTAGCAATTTCCATAAAATGGTTCATTCCAATTCCCCAGAAAAAAGATAAGCGAGGAGCAAAACTATCAATGTCCATCCCTGAAGCAATACCTGTTCTAAGATATTCTAAACCGTCAGCGAGTGTATAAGCTAACTCAATATCATTAGTACCTCCAGCTTCTTGTATGTGGTAGCCAGAAATACTTATAGAATTGTATTTAGGCATGTGCTGAGAAGTATATTTAAAAATGTCAGCAATAATACGCATGGAAGGTTGAGGAGGATAGATGTAGGTATTTCTTACCATAAATTCTTTCAAAATGTCATTTTGAATAGTTCCTGCCAATTGTTCTGGTTTTACACCTTGTTCTTCTGCAGCCACAATGTAAAAAGCTAAAATTGGAATTACGGCTCCGTTCATAGTCATAGAAACAGACATTTGATCTAATGGAATTTGATCGAACAATATTTTCATGTCCTCTACAGAATCAATAGCAACTCCTGCTTTTCCTACATCACCTACTACACGTTCGTGGTCAGAATCATACCCTCTGTGTGTTGCCAAATCAAAAGCAACGGATAATCCTTTTTGTCCCGCAGCTAAATTTCTTCTATAAAATGCATTAGAGTCTTCAGCAGTACTAAAACCAGCATATTGTCTGATAGTCCATGGGCGAATTACATACATAGTAGAGTATGGACCCCTTAGGTTTGGAGCGATTCCAGCAGCAAAATTCAAATGCTCACACTCTTCAATATCTTTGGATGTATATTTGTTTTTAACTAAAATTTGTTCAGCAGTTAACCAACTATCATTATTGGTTAATTGTTCCATTTTAGCTTTACCGGCATCTTTATATTGAATAGTTGAAAAATCTGGTTTCATAATATTAATTCAATGATTTGAGCCAATTAATGGCCGCTTCTTCTGTTTTAAACATTTTTAGGGGAATTTTTGGCTTGTTGAGGTAAACGATAGAATGGGTAATGAATCTTGTTATTGCGGAATTTTCTTTTATTCCACATGCTGATGCAAAATGATGAAAGGTATTGCTAACCAAAATTCTTTCTTCAGCACCAAAGCTTTTGGTATTCGTATTATCTGTATAATAAAGATGAGGCACACCACCTGTTATATCCATAAAGATGGCGTACATCTCGTTCAACTCATCAACATTAACAGTATTAATATGCTCAAATGGTTGATACATTAATATTTTATCACTTCTCAAAGAGATAGTACCTGTACTGCATTTCTCTTCTCGGATAATATGGATGTTTTCATTTTTCATGGAGTGTTGAATCAAGTGATTTTTTTAATTCCTTTTTCAGAAAATTATTTTCTAGGACACCTAAAAAGCCTCCTTCTTTTTCTATTTTCTGAAATAAACTCCATGATTTTTGAGCAATTTCATCTGTTAATTGTTCAATGTAGTATGCACCATCTGCAGGGTTGTTAACTTTATCGAGGAAAGATTCTTCTTTTAGTATGTGCTGTATATTTCTTGCAATTCGATTGGAGAAGTGGATGGTATCATCAAAAGGCAATATCATCAAACTATCACATCCTCCTAGTATTGCGGACATAGCTTCTGTGGTAGTTCTAAGAATGTTAGTGTGTACATCTTCACTAGAAAAATTAGAGGGAGTTGTTTCTGAATGAATGTACATGGATTCAGTGTCACTAACCTGAAACTGCTCTAAAACTAACTTCCATAAGGTACGAGCAGCTCTAATTTTAGCAATTTCAAAGAAATAATTGCTATTGATACTAAAATTAAACTGCATTTTTTGAGCAATTAAATTTGGATTAATTCCTTTGTCAGTTAGTAAATTCATGTACTCAACACCTTGACTAATCGAAAAGGCTAGCTCTTGCACAATACTCGACCCATTATTGCCATATTGAGCTCCATCAATAATAATGTTTTTAATAGAGCTATCTTGTTTAGTAAGAATTGTTAATTGGTTGATATCTTCCTCTTTAGATGTATTCCAATTACCTGTTTTAAACATCTCCCCTAAGTAATCATAACCTATAGAGCCATTGGTTAAGGAGGTGATATTGAAAATGTGATTAGGGTTGGAGTTATAAAAATGAACGTTAATAATATCGGTCTGAATATCTTTTAAAAGTATATTCATTTCATTTTTATCTTTAATGTTGCCGATAAAAAGTAAAGCATTTGCACCTCCTTTTAAGGCTAATAAAGCTTTTTTGTTGGCTTCTTCAATAGATTGAATGTTAATTCTCTCTGTGATTTTCCAATCAGTGTTTTTTTTTAGAGGGACTGTCTTCGTTAAGTTGTCAGCTAATGAACTACTATTGTAAAAAGGCTGAACAGCAATTCCTTCAGGTGAGTTCCATACTAAAGTCTGTTGATAATCTTTGCCTTTCAGGTCAAGGTTTATTTTATCTATCCATTCTTGATAACTAACCGGATTAAATTCTTCAAACAATTTCATTCTTACATCACATCTTGGATTAAGAAACAAAGATAAAAAACTTAATAAGATAAAAAGATTAAATTAAAGGGAAAACAAGAGGGAGCTATTGTTGGGTGGTAAAAACAAAAACTTCTTCATTGTCTTTTTTCATATAATATTTTTCCCTAGCAAATTTTTCTAATGACTTAGGATTGCTGGTTAATTCTTCTAATTCTTTCTTTGTTTTGGTTATTTCATCACTAAAATATATTTTTTCTTGTTCCAACTCATTGAGTTGTTTTTTGTATTCATACTGTGTGATGATGTTATTTTGGTCGATAAATAATACCCAAAGTAGAAAAAACAATAAGGTAATGGAGTACCTATTTTTTAACCAATGGGGAATTTTACTCATCATAAAATCAAAAATAGATTTAAGATTAAGTCAATTTTCATTTTTTAAAGTCAACTAATTAACACTTTATTGTTAGTGAAACTCTATTTTGATGAGTTACCGAAGGGAACGAGATCAAAATAGTTAGTTGAACTAATCCCGATTGCGAAGCAGATATCGGGATCTGTACTTTTTTTTGATGAGTTACCGAAGGGAACGAGGTAATCTCTTTAATAATCAATCTTCATACAGTTTTGAGTTAAAGTAGTTATCTTTGTTAAAAAAGTTAGATTATGATACAACGAATACAAACTGTTTTTTTAGCATTAGTAGTTATATTAGGAGTAGTTTTCTTTTTTGTTCCTATACTAGCATTTACTAGTGCGGATGCAATTTATGTAATGAACGCCTATAAAACGGTTGCGATTAATGATGCAACAATTGTTATTGCTAAAAACATGGGTGTTGGGGTTTTACAAGGGATAGTACTTTTATTAGCCTTGGTAATTATCTTTATCTATAAGAATAGACAATTACAATTAAAGTTAGCTAAGTTCAATATTTTATTAATTGCATTTCAGATTGCAGCAGTTGTTATGTATAGTGATGTTGCTAAAACAGCTATCCATACAGCAACTACAGAAGTGAGTTTTAAATTAGGGGCAATCATTCCAGTGTTATCATTAATTCTTACCTATTTAACCATTCGTTTTATTAAAAAAGATGATGAATTGGTAAGAGCTGCGGATAGATTGAGGTAGCTAATTAGTTTTTGGTATATGGTTTATAGTGTATGGTTACGCTATGCACTAAGTTCTAGCAATCCAGCTCTTCTTAATAAAGCGTCATCATCTGGTTCTTGACCTCTAAATTTCTTGTACAACTCCATTGGGTGTTCAGCCCCTCCTTTAGATAAAATATGCTCTTTAAATTTTTGTCCAACCTCTTTATTAAATATTCCTTTCTCCGAAAAATATTCAAAAGCATCAGCATCTAACACTTCAGCCCATTTGTAAGAGTAATATCCAGAAGAATATCCTCCCTGAAAAATATGAGAAAAAGAAGTACTAAAACAAGTACCTTTTATGTGAGGAAGTATTTGAGTAGGTTGCATTGCTTTGATTTCAAATTGTTCAACACTATTAATTTTGTCAGGGGTTATTGTATGCCATGCCATATCCGTTATTCCAAAACTTAACTGGCGCATCATTTTTGTGGCTTCCATAAATGTAGAAGAAGCTTTTATTTTTTCAATTAACTCAATAGGAATAACTTCACCAGTTTCATAATGAAAAGCGAATAACTCTAATGCTTCTTTTTCATAACACCAATTTTCTAATACTTGAGATGGTAATTCTACAAAATCCCTGTAAACACTTGTTCCTGATAATCCTGGAAAGTGAGTATTGGCTAACATTCCGTGAAGAGCATGTCCAAACTCGTGAAATAAGGTAATTACTTCATTAAAAGTTAGCAAAGATGGTTTGGTAGGTGTTGGTTTAGTGAAGTTACAAACATTCACAATGTGAGGCCTGTTGTTAACTCCATCTTTAATGTATTGATCATTAAAAGAGGTCATCCATGCACCATTTTGTTTTCCTGGTCGAGGGTGATAATCAGCATAAAAAATGGAAACATATTCATTATTTTCATCAGTCACTTTATAAGTAATTACATCTTCGTGGTACTTATCTATGTTTGTAATTTCCTTAAAATTTAAACCATACAATTTGTTGGCAATAGAAAATACTCCCTTAATTACATTGTCTAATTTGAAATAAGGTTTTAGCTTCTCATCATCTAAATCAAATAATTTATGTTTTAATTTTTCAGTATAATAGGCAACATCCCAGGATTGAAGAGATGTAGGTCCATTTAATTCTTGAGCAAAATCATTTAATTGCTTATTTTCTCTCAAAGCAACAGATTTTGATTTTTCAATTAAACTATTTAAAAACGCATTTACTTTTTCAGGAGAACTAGCCATTTGTTCCTCTAGTATAAATTGAGCATGGTTTTTATAGCCTAATAAGTTAGCTCTTTGATAGCGTAATTTGACAATTTTTAAAATATTGTTTTGATTGTCTAATTCATCTCCTTTAAATGTTTTAGAACCTGAGGCAAAAGCTAACTCTTTTCTTAGTTCTCTATTGTTGGCATAAGTCATAAAAGGGATGTAGCTCGGGTGATCTAATGTAAAAACCCAGCCTTTTTTTCCTCTTTGTTGAGCAGTAATTGAAGCAGCTTCGATTTCGCCATCAGGTAGTCCTTCTAAATCATCCGCATTTGTTATGTGTAATTCATATTTGTTGGTAGCGGCTAAAACATTTTCTCCAAAATTTAACGAAGCTTGTGATAATTCTTTGTCAATAGTCCTTAGTGTTTCTTTATCCGTTTCATTAAGGTTTGCTCCATTCCTAACAAAACTTTTGTAATTCTTTTCTAATAAGGTATTCTCTTCTGTTGTAAGGCTAAAGTTGCTTTTGTTTTCATAAACAACTTTAATACGTTGAAACAATTCTTCATTCAAGTTCACATCATTACTGAATTCAGATAGAAGAGGAGTTACTTCTTTTGCTATTTGTTGAATTTCATCAGAAGTTTCTGCAGAATTAAGGTTAAAGAAAATTCTTGAAATACGATTTAATAATTCACCACTATAGTCTAATGCTGCAACTGTATTTTCAAATGTGGGTTCATCTGTATTAGCTACAATTAAATCAATCTCTTTCTTGGCGATTTCAATTGCTTTTTCAAAAGCAGGTTGATAATGTTCATTTTTTATCTTAGAGAAAGGTGTAGTTTGATATGGAGTATTAAACGCTTCTAATAATGGATTCATTTACCTTGTTTTTTTCTTTAAAGACAAAGGTATTATGGAATCTTCCTTTAAAAAAAACAAAAAACATTTAAAATTGAGGTTTCTAACGGAACTTAAATGTAATTTATTCTATTCTTGTTATAGTTAGAGAGTGTTTAATTTTACTTCTACAATTTTATATTGAACACTTTATTATTTTACACTAAGTTATCTAAACGAAAAGATAGCCTACTTTAAGAATGGAAAAAGATTTAATTCTCAGATAATCTATTTAGGACCTAATTCAATTACCTCTAAATCTTTAATGTCTTTTTTATCAATAGTAAACCGAACTAAGGTTTTTACTTTATGAAATCCACTTTTACCAGCAGCACCAGGGTTGATGTGTAGTAAATTTAATTTTTTGTCAAACATTACCTTAAGAATATGTGAATGTCCACTAATAAATAAGTTAGGGGGACTTATTTTAATTCGATCTTTTACATCTTTGGCGTACCTGTTTGGATATCCGCCAATATGTGTTATCCATACTTTTACTTCTTCGCAGGTAAACTTTAAATCTTTTGGGAATAATTTTCTGATGTCTTGTCCATCAATATTGCCATAAACCCCTCTTACAGGCTTAATTTTGGTGAGTTGTTTTATAACGTCAATGTTGCCTACATCACCAATGTGCCATATTTCATCACAAGCTGCAAAGTATTTCTCTACTTTTGGGTCTAAGTAACCGTGGGTATCTGATATTAGTCCTATCCTTGTCAATTCATGACAAAGGTAAAGATTAACCCGATTTATTTACTTAAGGCTTAAAAGATTTTAATTAAATTGCACACTTAGAAAATAAAAAGAAATTAAATTAGTTATAAAGGAAAATTTTAAAACTTTGATAATGAAAAAAATATTCACGTCTATTGCATTCATCTTATTTTCTACGATTTTATTTGCCCAACAACCAGATACGTTAAAACCTGTTAAAGGAGATATTGGACTTAGTTTAGGTATTTCTGGATTAATTAATAATGTAGCGGTTCAAAGCCTCGGAGACCCTAAAGGGAATTTTATGCTTTTTGGACGATACTATATTAAAAATGATATGGCGTTGCGTTTAGGCTTGGCTTTAGATTACGATAATCAAAACTTTTTTAGTGAAGATAGTGTTAATATAGCTAGTGGAAATAGAGCTTTGCAGAAAATAGATTCTACGGTTTCTCAATTAACGTACACTATTAATATCGGTTTAGAGAAACACTTAGGAAGTTCTAAACGACTAGATCCTTATATTTTGGGAGACTTACTTATTGGTAGAGTAGGAAGCGTTAACACAGATTTTAACACAGAAATTACAGATGTTACCGGAACGTATAAAGAACAAGTTATTTCCCGAGAGGATGGAGGACATTATTTTGGACTGGGAATTGGTGCAGGGTTTAATTTCTTCTTCTCTAAAAAATTGAGTTTAGGAGTTGAGTTTGGTTATGCTTTTACTTACACAAAAGTAGGAGGAGATTACAGTTATAGCCAAGTTATTACTCCTGTGAGTGGATCCCAAGTTTCAACTTTTGAAAGTGGAAAAAGAGGGGTTACTCAGAAAAAAATTGGAGCATCACCTTCATCGGGGTTAATGCTATCTTTCTTTTTTTAGGCGAGTTACATAATGCCCATAGGGGTTCTTATTCCCTTTTTACCACCACATTTTCTGGTGTTGGAACAGGATACTGCCACTAATGCGATAAGTATTACAATGAGGAATGGAATGATTTTTTTCATGATGATTTAACGGGTTAATGCTTATTGTTATTGCAAATGTATCAATTATTGTTTGTTAGATTTCGATCCCGATAGTTATCGGGATTGAAATGTCGAAGGGGTACCAAAATATTTTGTGTTCTTTTTTCTTGATACTTCGACTTAGCTCAGTATAAACTCCAAAGAACGAAAAAGTCAAGCACGAAATCCAAATGTAAAATATTTTTCTCGCACAAGGCTTACCATATCCTGGTCCAAAATA
>JAGFIT010000088.1 GCA_024103385.1 Vicingus serpentipes | reverse complement strand
TATTCGTACCCGGAGTTGATAATGCTATTAGTATAGCTGAAAAATTAGATCATACAGAAGCATTATATAGTGAGTTACCAAAAAAACAAAGGTTTGACATTATAAATAAATTTAAAGAGGGGTCTATAAAAACAATAATTAATTGTAATATATTATCTTTAGGTTTTAATTATCCTGAATTAGATCATGTCATTATGGCTAGACCTACAAATTCTTTTGCCGTATATTATCAACAATTAGGTAGAGGAGTAAGAAAACACGAAACTAAGAAAAACCTATTAGTTACAGATCTATCTAAAAATATAGATAGATTTGGAACCATAGAAAACATAACCTTTGAAAAAGATATATATGATAGATGGGGGATGTTTAATACCAATAACAAAGGAAAAAAAATAAAACTCACATATCATGATGTGGATTTGAATGCTTTAGGTTATGATAACAAAATGTTGTGGGGACCTTATAAAGGTAGAGACTTATCTGAAGTCCCTCTAGGTCAATTAGAATGGACATGTAAAAATTATAGTACTACTAAACCTAATAATCGAGAGTTTGTAAATGCTTGCCAAAAAGAAATAAACAGAAGAAAACATGAATAATAAATGGGTGTTCGATATTGAAACATTTATAAATACGTTCTCACTTGTTGCAAAAAACGTTGATACTGGACAGATAGTTAAATATCTCATTCATGAGGACGATACCTTAAACCAAGCTGAAGATCTATATCTTTGGTTATATGAAAAACCTTTATTAATAGGTTATAATAATCTAGGATTTGATGGTCAGGTTATTGAAAAAATATGGTTAGAGGAAATGTTTGATCCCCGGGAAATTTATGATTTTGCCACAGATGTGATTGAAAGTAAAGAGGCCATATATAAACCTTGGCATTTGTCATTTAAACATTTGGATCTCCAAGCAATGAGTAATTATACCATTTATGGGAAACCGACATCCTTAAAATGGTTAGAGTTTACTACCCGGAGACAAACCATCCGAGATATGCCACATCACCACTCTACTGAATTAGATGAGCGTCATTTTGATGATTTGTTACGATACAACCTAGATGACGTATTGATGACTGAACATTTTTATAATCTATGTAAGAAAGGAATAGAGATGAGAAATGTTCTAGTTGAAAAGTATAGAGACGAAATGATACACAATCAACCTAATTCGTCTATCGGAGAAAAAATTGTACTGTATTCATATGCGGACACTGTGGGTTTATCCCCTTATAAAATTAAGTCTATTAAACCTGTTGAGAGAAAACGTATAAAAGTAAAAGACATTATTCTGCCTTATTTAAATTTTGAAGAACCAATATTTAAAGAGGTTAAGGAAGATTTTAAACAGCTTGTGTTAATAGCTAATAAAGATGGTGTCATATCTTTAAAAAAAGTATATGAAAAAGAAATCGAATTTCAAAAAATGAAAGTAAAATATGGTCTTGGGGGGATTCATGGGTGTGTTGATCCCGGAATATACCAATCTACAGATACCCATGTTATTAAGACCTATGATGTTACTTCTATGTACCCTAATATTGCCATCTCTAACAGATTTTTTCCCGAACATTTAGGTGATGTATTCTGTGATGTTTACGGTAATATTTTAATCGAGAGACGACAATATCCTAAAGGTACGGAACTTAACTTGGCATATAAAGAAGCTGCCAATTCTGTATATGGGAAAAGTAATTCTAAAAATGGTAGTTATCTCAAAGATCCCCGGTATACTCTACAAACAACAATTAATGGACAATTAGCTTTATCCCTATTAGGGGAAAGGCTGGCAAAGATTGGGGAGTTTCTTATATGGAATACTGATGGTTCTGAAATCATTATTCCCCGGGAAAAAGAGGAGGAATACAACAAGATATGTGAAGAATGGTGTAAACTAACAGGAATCGAATTAGAACATGACGAATATGATACCTTGTGGATTCGTGATGTTAACACTTATATTGGTAAATTTGTAAATGGTAAAGTTAAACGTAAAGGGTTTTTTTGTATATACGACGATTATATAGGAGCATGGGATAAAAATCCTTCAGGTCTTATCATCCCTGAAGCTATAAACAAATACTTTTTGGAAGGCATAGATCCGCATGAAACTATTACTAATTGGAATAATATTCATGATTTCTTGTTTGGTCTTAAAGGTGGAAGCACTTTTGAATATTGGACTGTTGATATCCGGGAAAATGCTATTCACAAATTAGAACGATATGATGCCCGAGCTATCAGGTACTATATGAGTACTGAAGGTAAATCTATCTTAAAGAACTGGTTACCGAGTT
>JAGFIT010000057.1 GCA_024103385.1 Vicingus serpentipes | reverse complement strand
GAGCGATTGAACTATTTTTACTGCTCTTTTCTCTAATCGCTTATCGCCAAAACATCCTTTAAAATTCATTCTCCTTTTTTTCTGCAAAACTAAAAAGAAAAGATGTGTACACACGGTAGGTTAAAACACGTAGATTTTATTAGGTAAAGTAGGTATTGTTCTAAAAAAAAAGGTACGAATTGCACTATGTTAAAACTCCTACCAACAGGGGGATAAGATACTCTAGTTATAGTTTAGTGAAAATTTCATAAAAAATAAGCCCCTTGTATTTTTACAAGGGGCTTTTTGTGTAATTGAATTTGTTTTTAACAATACTCATTAAAAGCTTCAGCTAAATTTTCGGCAATCATTTCTGCGGGTCTTCCTTCAATATGGTGTCTTTCAATAAAGTGAACCAGTTTACCATCTTTAAATAATCCCATTGATGGAGAAGATGGAGGATAAGGCAACATGTATTTTCTTGCTTGAGCTACAGCGTCACCATCAACACCTGCAAAAACAGTAGTTATTCTATTGGGTTTTTTTTCGTTAGAAACAGCAATTCTGGCAGCAGGTCTTGCGTTAGCTGCAGCACAACCGCATACAGAATTAATAACAACTAGCGTTGTTCCTTTTGCAGTAATTGCATTATCAACTTGTTCGGGTGTTGTTAAATCTTCAAACCCTGAAGAAGTTAATTCTTCTTTCATTGGGGCAACTAATTCTGGTGGATACATACTTTTAATATTTTTTAATGATTAAATTGAATAATCTCAAAATTACAATTTATTAGTTTCGTTTGGCACTAAAAAATGTTTTTATCAATTCGCCACATTCTTTTTGCATCACGCCTTTTATTATTTCTGTTTTTGGGTGCAATAAATTTTCTTGGTATTTAGCAAAACCTCTTTTTTCATCATTGGCTCCATAAACTACTTTTTTGAGTTGAGTCCAGTAACTGGCTCCGGCACACATCACACAGGGTTCTAGTGTTACATAGAGTGTGCATTCGTTTAGATATTTACCTCCTAAAAAATCGGTAGCAGAGGTAAATGCTAGCATTTCTGCATGAGCGGTAACATCATTTAATCGTTCAGTCATATTATGTGCTCGGGCAATAATTTTATTTTCACAAACAATTACAGCACCAACGGGAACTTCATCTTCTTGGTAAGCTTTTTGAGCTTCTTTAAAGGCTTCTTTCATGAAATGTTCATCAGAAAAAACGGAGAGCATTTTATTTGGTAACGGTATTGGGGTTATTTTTAAAATTTGAGATAATTGACCAAACCACATAAATCAGAATAATTGTTGGCATGGCAACAATATTGGTAAAGGCTAATAACAAAAACCATAACAAGATAAAAGAGAAAGGAAGTTGATTGTCTTTCCACTTCATGTTTTTGAATTTTAAGGAAAACATCGGAACTTCAGCGACAAGCATTAGAGATAATAAAACTGCAAAAATTAATAGGATTAGCGGATTAGATACAAGAGGAGTAACAAAAGCACTAACATCTATAATCATAGGAAGTTCTGGATATAAGTAAAGTAAAGTACAAAAAATGTAAAAAGAAGCATGAGCAGGAACTGCCAATCCAATAAAAGAACTGGTTTGTCGCGTATCGATATTAAACTTCGCTAATCGGATAGCAGAAAAAATAGGAATAATAAAAATGATATAGTGCAGCCATGGGTAATCTGTTAACAGTTGAATAGGGTTTTCTGTTTGTGCTAATTTTGTAATCTGATAAAGGAGCATAGCAGGAGCAACACCAAACGCAACCATGTCTACTAAAGAATCAATTTCTTTACCAATAGGGTTGTTTACTTTCAACATACGAGCAGAAAAACCATCCAAAAAATCACAAATACAAGAGCCAATTAATAAATAAGCGGCAATAGCTAACTTCCCTTCAAAAGTTAAAACAATAGCCCCACAAGCTAAGATTAAACTTAAAATGGTAATAGAATTTGGAATTTGGTTTTTCATGAAGCAACAACTTAATTTGTCAAAAATAAACTATTTAACTAAAATGGCTAACTTAAATTGGTTTTGCAATAAAAGATTTATTTTTATGTTTAACCTAAATGGAAAATGAAGGAATTCGTTATAAATTGTTAATTTTCACTCCTGCATAGTCAAGCAAATGAAAAAATTCTTTTTTTTAATATTGGTTATAGGTTCAGTTGAATTATTTGCCCAATCGGCACCTAAATTTAGTAATGAATTTTTATCAATTGGTGTGGGAGCAAGAGCTTTGGGCATGTCTAATGCTTATGTTACTTCTGTGAATGATGTCACATCAGGGTATTGGAACCCTTCGGGACTTATGGGTATTAAAAAAGATTTTCAGGTAGGTTTGATGCATGCAGAATATTTTGCAGGAATAGCTAAGTATGATTATGGGGCTTTTGCAGCAAAAATAGATACTGCTAGTGCTTTTGGATTTTCATTGATACGATTTGGAGTGGACGATATTCCCAACACAACGCAATTGATTGATGCAGATGGGAATATTGATTTTGATCGAATTTCTTCCTTTTCTGTTGCGGATTATGCTTTTTTGTTTTCCTATGCAAGAAAGGCTAAAATAGAAGGATTAAATTATGGTGCTAATGTCAAAATAGTTTATCGGCAAGTAGGTGATTTCGCAAAAGCTTGGGGGTTTGGAATAGATTTAGGAGCTCAGTATCAACATAAGACATGGAAATTTGGATTGATGGCAAGAGATGTTACCTCTACATTTAATGCCTGGAGCTTCTCTCTTGACCAAGAGACAATAGATGTATTTAACGCAACAGGGAACGAAATACCGAATAATTCTTTAGAAATAACTCTGCCTAAGGTTATTCTGGGAGTTAATAAAGACATCAAAATCAGCAACAAATTTAAGGTAGTTACGGAAATTAATTTTGATTTATCTACCGATGGAAAACGAAATGTTTTAGTTACTGGAGATCCTGTGAGTATTGACCCACATATTGGAGCGGAAATAGGATACGATCAAATGATTTTTTTAAGATTGGGAGTGGGTAATATTCAAAAAACGACAGATATATTAGATAATGATAAAATTACTTATCAACCCAATTTTGGGATAGGTATTCAGTTTAGAGGAATAGCAATAGATTATGCGCTTTCTGACATTGGAGATCAATCAGAAGCACTATATTCTAATATATTTTCTTTGAGATTTGATATAAACAAACAGGTTCATTCGCAGCCTAAGTTACAATGACCCTTAATTTATACCAAATCATGATTTATTAGTGTATTTTTATGTTGCAACTATTCAAGTTTATATACGTAATTGATATATCAAGGAAGAGCATAGGTTAAAGTGATAAATTTTAATAAAATAATAAGAATAATTAAGAGGCAATTTTTGTTCACTTTTTTTGTAGGGATGGGGTTGTTTACTTTTGCTCAACCTTATAATAACAGTTGGATAAATTATTCTCAACAATATTATAAATTTCAAATTTCAGAAACGGGTGTCTATAGAATAGATTCTGCCACTTTATCCAATGCAGGTATTCCTTTGTCTACTATTGATCCTCAAAACTTTCAATTATTTGCTAGAGGAGTTGAAATTCCTATTCGTGTTGAAGGAGAAGGAGATGGGGTATTTGATGGTAGTGATTTTATAGAATTCTATGGGGAAAAGAATGATGGATGGTTTGAAAGTCAGTTTTATGGCGGGGTTGCTAACCAACCCAACCCTTATTACAGCTTAATTAATGATACTATTTATTATTATTTAACATGGAATTCATCTATTGCTAATCAACGATTAACTATTGAGAACGATACTAATTTTTCGTTATATACTCCTATAGACTATTTTTATAAAGAGGAGTTGCAATACTTTTTTTCTAATTACTATGATGGAAAAATTAACTCAGTAGGAGGTGTTAATTTTGGTTACGACCCAACTGAAGGATGGTTTGACAATTATTTTGATGTAAGTAGCCCATGGTTTCCAACATTCAAAACAAAGAGTTTGAATACAAAAAATGCTTATTTATTAGCAGGAAATGCTACACTAAGTGCAACAGTGTTGGGAGAATCTAATTATGCGATATTGACATCTGGAGACCATCATTTGCAAGTTAATGTTGCCTCTAATGTGCTAGACACTATTTTTGAAGGGTATAAAAAAATTGATATTCAACTGGATATTCCAATATTGGATATAGGAACAAATACAACTGATGTTACTTTTCAAATTGTGAATGATTTAGGCACTGGAGCTGACCGACAAACAATAGCTCACTTAAAAATTAATTATCCACATACAACAGATTTAGAGAACAAGACAGCCTTTAGCCAGATGTTTTTAAATGATCACCCAAGTGAAGCTAAATCATATCTGAGCTTTACTAATTTTAATGCTTCAGGGAGTGTTTTGTTTTATGAGTTGACTTCAGGAAGAAGAATACAGGTTATTGATGCCGGATCCAATTACAATTGTTTAATACCTAACACAGGTGCTACAAAAGAGTGTTTTATTACGTCTGAAGGGCAAGTTAAAAATGTGAACACTATAGTTCCTGTAAACGGAACGGGAACGTTTATGGATTATTCGGCTGCTTTTTTGGATACCGCTTTTATTATTGTTACTCATCCAAGTTTAATGGTAGAAGCAAATGCTTATGCTGCTTATCGATTAAATCCTGTGGCAGGGAATAATCCTCAAAATGCTATTGTTTTTAATATAAATGAGCTATATGATCAATTTGCTTATGGAATAGAGAAACATCCTCACGCGATAAGAGGATTTATGGATTATATTGTGGATACATGGCCTACTTCACCAAAGTATTTGTTTTTACTGGGAAAATCAATTAAAGCCAATGAGTCAAGAAAAGATGTTTCCAATTTTGCAAACAATTTAGTTCCGTCTTATGGAATTCCTGCATCAGATAATATGTTAACAGCAGGCTTAAATGGAACTATTAATGAACCAATTGTCCCCACAGGAAGAATAGCAGCATTACATGGTGCCGAAGTAGATTGGTATTTGAATAAAATCATTCAACACGAGAATCCATCATTTTCAACAGGAACAGGAATAAATGATTGGATGAAACAAGTTCTTCATTTTGCAGGAGGGACAGATGCACAGCAATCGCAACAGTTTGTAAATAGTTTAAAGCAGTTAGAAAATATAGTAGAGGATACACTTTTTGGAGGAAACGTTCATTCATTCCAGAAGAATTCTTCAGCGCCTATTCAGAGTGTTTTATCAGATTCGATAAAACAATATATAGCAGATGGAGTTGCTTTAATGACGTTTTTAGGGCATGCTTCTGCAACTGGTGGTTTTGACCAAAATATTGATGACCCATCCATTTGGCCTAATCAGAATGGCAAATATCCAGTGATTATGGGGTTGGCTTGTTTTGCGGGAGATATTCATTTATCGTCAGCCAATAGTACAAGTGAAGAACATGTTTTATTAAATGATAAAGGGGTAATAGGTTTCTTAGCTTCAGTAGATTTGGGTATAGAAGCTTATTTGGTGACTTATGCGAAGAGGTTTTATGAAAATTTAGCGGCATTGAATTATAAAGGAAGCATAGGTGAACATATGAGAAAAACGATCATTAGCATTCAGGGAGGAGGATCAAATGAATACATCAATAGTACAGCTCTTTCTATGACTTTTCATGGAGACCCTTCTTTAGCCTTTAATACTTTTGATAAACCTGATTTTATGATAGAAAGTCCTACTGTTACTTTTTCCCCACCAGTAATTACATCGGATATCGATTCATTTGATGTTAATATTTTAGTAACCAATTTTGGTTATGCAGTTAATGATTCTATTATAATGGAATTAAATAGAGGTTTTCCAGATAATCTATTTCCCGACACGACATACATCAAAGAATTTAAAGCAACGAATTACCAAGAAGTGATTTCTTTTACCTTGCCTGTTGATGTTATAAGAGGATTAGGGTTGAACACATTCTCAATTACAGTTGATGCAATTAATCAAGTGGATGAATTATGGGAAAATAACAATACAGTACTTAAAACATTGAGTATACAATCAGGAGAAATTATTCCTATTTATCCTTATGAGTTTGAAATAGTTCCTAACCAAGGAATAACATTAACTGCTTCTACAGCATTTCCATTTGAACCTTCTAAGAATTATGTATTCGAAATAGATACTACAGACTATTTTAATAGTCCATCAAAGGAAGCAACTACGGTGAGCTCTTCTGGAGGAATAGTCACATGGACTCCTAATTTACTTCAATCCATACCAGATAGTACAGTGTTTTTTTGGAGAGTGAGTAAAGACTCTGTGGATGCGACTGGCTTTAGATGGAGACAGCGATCTTTTCAATATATTAATGGGAAGGAGGGTTGGCAACAAGATCATTTTTTTCAATTTGAAAATGATGAATTTCAATTTATTCAACACAATAGACCAACAAGGAAATTTAATTTTGTACCTAACGTAAAACAATTAAAAGGAATTACTTATGGTGCTGCAGGATGGAGTGAATTAAATAAGATAGCTTATTATATAGATGCTGATAGACAAGGAAAAAATGGCTGGGGGACTACTAGTTCTTTACATGTGGCAGTATTAGATTCATTAACGTTAAAACCTTGGTCGGCTAACGATTACCCCAATATGGGGCATGCCAATAACTTACCGATATACAATAATGCAGCAACAGAGCATTTCTTTATGTTTAGAAAGAATAGTCCTGCACAAATGACTGCTTTAGAAAACATGTTAAATGATAGTATTCCAAATGGTAACCACATTTTAATTTGGACATGGTATTTTCAAACTTTTCCAGGATATGTTCCAATGCCTGTGGGGTTAAGGACTTCTTTATCAAACTTGGGAGCAGTATCATTACCAACGGTAGCAGATAGTGTTCCATTTTTATTTTACGCAAAGAAAGGAATATCTTCTTCAGCAATAGAAGTAATAGGGGATTCTATTCAACACAAAAATTTATTACTTTCTACTACTATTTCTACCAATGCCAATTATGCCAATATTTATTCAGAAATACTAGGTCCAGCGAAAGGCTGGGATTCTTTATCTTGGAGGGTTAATCCATTAGAATACCCTACTACAAAAGATAGTACGGTGCTTAATGTATATGGAGTAGATGAGAGTGGAAATGAAACGTTATTGATTAATAACTTGCCAACAGATTCTGGGGATATTCGTATCACAGGGCGCGTAGATGCGGCCATTTACCCTTACTTAAAACTAAATGCATTTTTAAGTGATGATTCTTTGTTTACGGCACCACAATTGGACAGGTGGCAAATTACCTATGAAGGAATTCCAGAAGCAGCATTAGATCCCAAAATCTATTTTTATTTAAGTAATGATACCGTTCAAGAAGGAGAAACGATTACATTGTCTATTGCTGTTAAAAACATTAGCCGATACGATATGGATAGTTTGTTGATTGCTTTTTCTGTATTGACTCAAAATCAAGGGTTGCAGTCGTTATTTTATCCAAGACAGAAACCATTACTTGCAGATAGTGTTTTGATCGCAACTATTCAGTTTTCTACGGCAGGAATGGGAGGATTAAATAGCCTGTTGGTTGAGGTTAATCCTAACAAAGATCAATTGGAAAAATATCATTTTAATAATTTAGCTGAAATTTCTTTCTATGTACATGAAGATAAAATAAATCCTATTCTTGATGTAACTTTTGATGGAAGACATATTTTGGATGGAGATATTGTTTCTCCAGTATCAGAAATAGTGATTGAATTAACAGATGAAAACTTGTTTTTAGCGTTAAATGATACTGCTGATTATACGGTTTACATCACTCATCCTAATGGGCAAGAAAAAAGAATTTATTTCTATTCATCCACAGGAGCAGAAACCATGCAATTTATTCCTGCATCTTTACCTAAAAATAGCTCTCGAATTATATACAAAGCCAATTTCATAGAGGACGGAAGATATAAGTTGAGAGTACAGGCCTCAGATAGATCTAAAAATATGTCAGGAACCTATGATTATCTTATTGGTTTTGAAGTTATCAATAAATCTACCATTACCAATATTATTAATTATCCTAATCCTTTTAGTACTTCTACTCGGTTTGTATTTACGTTAACAGGTCGTACAGTGCCTGATATTTTTAAAATACAAATCATGACGATTACAGGAAGAGTGGTGAGAGAGATTAATAAAGATGAAATAGGAATGATTCATATAGGAAAAAATATTT
Organism: Vicingus serpentipes; assembly: GCA_024103385.1. Lineage (GTDB taxonomy): Bacteria > Bacteroidota > Bacteroidia > Flavobacteriales_E > Vicingaceae. The sequence continues at coordinate 56,015 of JAGFIT010000057.1, read as the reverse complement.
CGGAATTTGCTTGGGATGGGACAGATACATATGGGGATCGTTTAGCAAATGGGCTATATTTATATCGGGTGATTACCAAAATTGATAATGATGATATTGAATTAAGATCAACCAGTATGGATTCTTATTTTAAGAAAGGTTTTGGTAAGATGTATTTGTTTCGATAACTATTTTAACAACCGATAAAGCTATCTATTTTTTATCTCCAGCGGTATTTTAGAAAAGGTAGTTACACAATAAAACTAACATTTCACTGTTTACAATTAAGGCTGTTATTTTACTTCTCAATTAGCGATAGTTGTACCTTAGCTAGGTATTGATAAAAATCTAGAATAATGTTAAATACTATTTTATTACAAGTAACTGTTGGAAATACGCCTGTAACGGAGGTTGCAGAAGCAATTGTTCCTGAAGAAAAAACACTAACCGTATGGCAATTAGTTAGTTCGGGAGGTATTGGTGGTGGAATTATTATGGTCACTCTACTCATTCTTTCCCTCATTGCTTTTTACATTATTATTGAACGGTTTTTAGCTATCAAGAAAGCCAGTAAAGAAGATGCTAATTTTATGAACCAAATAAAAGATAATATTTTGGATGGTAAAATTGATGCTGCAAAGAGTCTATGTCGAGTAAATCCTTCACCAATTGCAAGAATGATTGAAAAAGGAATTACTAGAATAGGAAAGCCTTTAAGTGATATAGGTACGGCTGTAGAAACAACAGGGAAGCTAGAATTAAACAAATTAGAAAAGAACCTATCAACTTTAGCAACAATATCTGGTGCAGCACCAATGATCGGATTTTTAGGAACCGTAATAGGAATGATTTTAGTTTTTCATGAAATGTCAACAGGTGGTGGTGGTGTTGATTTAAATACCTTATCAGAAGGAATATTTACAGCTATGACAACTACCGTAGCGGGGCTAATTGTTGGAATTGTTGCTTATGTTGGATATAACACGCTTGTAGCGAGAGTAGAAAAAATAGTTTTTGTAATGGAAGCAAGAACAACAGAGTTTTTGGATATTTTACATGAACCTGCAGTATAATGGCGATTCGATCAAAAAATAAGGTAAACGTTAACTTTAATATGTCGAGTATGACCGACATAGTATTTTTATTGTTAGTGTTTTTTATCATTGCGTCAACATTAATCAGTCCTAATGCTTTAGATGTTGTTTTGCCGAAAGCCAGTCATACAGCACCAAGAGCGCAAACGGTCAATGTGAGTATTACTCAAGATTTAAAGTATTATGTCAATAAAGATGAAGTTTCTGAGAAAGAAATGGAAGCTAAATTATTGACGTTAGTAGAAGGAGAGGAGGAGCCAGGGATTATTTTAAGGGCTGAAAAATCGGTTCCGATTGAGAATGTAGTGATTGTTATGGATATAGCCAATCGAAACAAATTAAAATTAGTATTGGCTACAGCTCCTAAATAAATTTATGGAATTGTATTGAAAAGTCATCTAATTTATCAAATGGAAATTATTCAAGATAAAAATAGCAGATCAGGACTTATAGGAACTATCCTAATCCACTTGTTGTTATTATTGTTATTTCTTCAGTTTGGTATGCCTTACCAAGATCCTCCTGAAGAAAATCAAGGAGGAATGATTATTAACTTTGGGACAAGTGATGATGGTTCGGGAGAAGAACAACCAACAGAACCGGCTTCTTCATCTTCTTCCCCAAGTGCTGCTGAAGAGCAAATAATTTCTCAAGATAATACAGAAACGATTAATGTAAATGCATCAGAGATCCCTACAACAGTTGTTGAAGAAAAACCCACGGTAAGTGATGATTTATCGAGAGCCCTGGATGCATTAAATAATGCCCCAGATAATAATGAGGGGGAAACAGGGAAAGCAGGAGATCAGGGAGATCCTGATGGAGACCCTAATAGTAATAATCGTACAGGAGGGAATAATGGAGAAGGAATAGGCTATGATTTAGGTGGAAGAGGAAAAGTAAGTTTTAAAAAACCAGAGAACCCAACTCAAGAAGATGGTAATGTAGTGGTAGATATAGTGGTAGATAAATACGGGAAAGTCATAAAAGCAACACCAGGAGCAAGAGGTTCTACAACCACTAACCCCATACTTTATAAAATGGCAAAAGAGGCAGCTTTAAAAGCAAGATTTACCCCAAAGATGGATGCTCCTACAGACCAAAAGGGAACGATGACTTTTGTTTTCATTTTGAATTAATGAAAAGCTATCAAGAAACACTAGATTACTTGTTTACTCAATTACCTATGTATCAAAGGGTAGGTCAGGCTGCATATAAAGCAGACTTATCCAACACACTTCTATTGTGTGAATTATTGAATCATCCTGAAAGAAAGTTTAAATCAGTTCATGTGGCAGGGACTAATGGAAAAGGTTCTACCTCGCATATGTTGGCCAGTATATTACAAGAAGCAGGTTATAAAGTGGGACTATATACTTCACCTCATTTAAAAGATTTTAGAGAGCGCATTAAGATTAATGGAGAAATGATTGCGCAGGAACAAGTTGTTGATTTTGTTGAGCAATATAGAAATGAATTTGAGAAGATAAACCTTTCTTTTTTTGAGTGGACAGTAGGGTTGGCTTTTACCTATTTTGAACAACAAAAAGTAGATATTGCAATAATAGAAACAGGGTTAGGTGGTAGATTAGATTCTACCAATGTTATTGAACCAGAAGTAGCAGTGATTACGAATATAGGAATGGATCATGTACAGTTCTTAGGGAACACATTGTCAGCCATAGCTAAAGAAAAAGCAGGGATAATTAAAAAAAATGTTCCCATTGTTATTGGAGAATCACAAGAAGAAGCGGAGGATATTTTTAGAGAAAAAGCCAAGGAAGAGAATGCTCCTATTTATTTTGCAGATAAAGAAATAGATGTATTAATGAAGACAGATTTACAAGGGAGTTATCAACGAAAAAACACCAAAACCGTTTTAACTGCTATTCATCGTCTTCAAGAAAAAGGCTGGGAGATTTCGGAAGAAAACATAAAACAAGGATTGTTATCGGTGGTTAAAAATACAGGGTTATTAGGAAGATGGCAAACTTTACAAGAAAAGCCATTGGTAATTTGTGATACGGGTCATAATGAAGCAGGAATAAAAGAAATAGTGAATCAGCTGAAAAGTATTTCTTACAAGAATTTACATATTGTGTTTGGAGTGGTCAATGATAAATCAATTGATGGGGTATTGAATTTATTACCTTCGTCTGCTCGATATTATTTTTGTCAGGCAAATATTCCTAGGTCGTTAGATGTAAAAGATTTGTATCAGCAGGCGAGTCAAAAAGGGTTAAAAGGGAACCTATATTCTAGTGTTCAAGAGGCTTTAGTTGCAGCAAAAAATACTGCGCTGATGGATGATCTTATTTTTGTGGGAGGAAGTACTTTTGTTGTTGCAGAAGTAGTATAATATAATTGATGATAAATAAAAAAGGCTCAGATAATTTATCTGAGCCTTTTTTATTTAAGAAAAATCTTTCTTAGTGTGCTTCTTCAGTAGCTTCTTCAACAGGAGCCTCTTCTTCAGTAGCAACAGCTTCTTCCATAGGAGCTTCTTCAGCAGCAACTTCTTCAGCAGCAGGAGCTTCTTCTTCAAACATTTCTTCTACCATTTCAGTAGCTTCAGCTTCAGCAGCTGCTTTTTCTTCTTCTGATGGTCCACAAGCAACTAAACTAAAGATACCTGCAACCATTAACATTACTAGTAATTTTTTCATTTTGATTAATTTATAGGTTATTGATTATATTACGTATTTACTATTTTATTCAGCAGTTTCCTCTCCTTCTGTATGATTATGTCCGTCAGCGTCCGTGTGTTCAGCACCTTCTTTAGCAGCATGACAAGCTTCGGTACATTCATGACCTTTTTCTCCGCACGTAAAATGACAAGCATCTGCAGTACATTTATCATTGCATACATGATCAGCAAGTTCAACAGCTTCAGTAGTAGTTTCAATAATTTCTTCCACTACTTCCTCAGTAGTAGCTTCTACTGCTTCTGCTGCCTCTTCAGCAGCGTGATCATCTCCAGATGGACCACAAGCGATTAAACTAAAAATGCTTGCTACCATTAACATTCTGAATATTTTTTTCATCTTTTCTTTTCGTTTAAGTTAAGTTAGGCTCACAAATATAGCACATTATATTAAAAATCACAACATTGAAGGGGTAACTTCGTAAAAAAAATTATTTTTCGTTATAAATAGTGTGTAGTAATACGTGTCCAACAGCAGTAATTGTACCTTTATCTATTATATCCATATTGTCGTTATGCGTATGCCAGCTTGGATGAAAATTTCCTGTGCTTCGTTCATAATGAATGATGTCAATACTTGGAATATTGGCTAATTGATTAACATATTGATGATCGTCAGTTCCCACGAAAAAGGTCTTTGTGTTGACGAAATGGTTTCCATAACCTAATTGTTGCGCATAATTCCAAACTTTATTCATCACATCAGGAGCATAATTCATGGAAATACTCTCTTTAGTAAAGTAAGCATTAGCGGAACCAACCATATCTAAAAGGATACCATATTTTGCTTGATAATTTTCTTTGTGGAGATTTTTAGCCCAATACTGAGAACCTAAACACCAAGATTCAGAATTATGTTCTAAAGACATTCCAGAAGAAGGTTGACCATAATCCTCCGCATCAAAAAAAATGATATCAACACCAATATTAGGTTGTGTAATGGTTAATTGCCTGGCAACTTCAATTAAGATACCTACTCCACTTGCTCCATCATTTGCTCCAAGTATAGGGTGAGTTAAGTTTTTTGCGTCTTGGTCAGCAAAAGGACGACTGTCCCAATGGGCAAAAAGCAATATTCTATCTTCAGCAGTTGGATTGTATTCTCCAATGATGTTTTTTATTGTGATTTCTTTATGGTTAAAAGTTTTCCCTTTCCCAATTTGTACAATTGTGTTGAGTCCAAAAGATTTTAATTTATTTTCTAAGTATTTCGCACATTCATCGTGAGCTTTGTTGTTAGGGAAACGAGGTCCAAAATCAACTTGTTGTTGAATATAGGTGTATGCAGAATCAGCGTTAAAATCAGGGGGTACGATCTTCAGTTGAACAGCAGGAGTGATTTTAGTTGTAGTTTTTTTTTGTGGAGCATCGTCTTCACATCCAATAACAAATAGCGTAAGGATAAATAGGTATGGTAACTTATTTTTCATATTTCCAAGTAGATGATTCTTTGCTGTCTTGAATGGTAATGTTTAATTTTTTTAATTCATCTCTTATTAAGTCGGCAGTAGCCCAATCCTTTTTCTCTTTGGATTGATTTCTAATGTCAATAATTAAGCCCATTAGCTCATTAATAGGTTGATTATTAGAAGTAGATGTATCCCCCTCATTTTTTAACCCTAAAATATCAAAAGTAAATGTATGGTAGTGTTGCTTCAATTTTTCTAAATCCCTATTGGAGATGGTTTCTTTTCCATCATTAATAGTGTTAATCATTTTTACCCCGTCAAATAAATGAGCGATGGTAATAGGTGTATTAAAATCATCTTTCATACTTGCTTCACATTTATTTATTAGTGTATCAACATCAACACTAGATGTATTACTAGGTACTATTTTTTCTAGGGTATGGATTGCTTCTAATAATCTCTTTAATCCTTTTTCTGCTGCTTTTAAGGCTTCATTAGAAAAATCTACCGTACTTCGATAATTGGCTTGTAAAAAGAAAAAACGTACTGTCATAGGAGAATAAGCCTGCTCTAAAAGTGGATGATTTCCTGTTATTAATTCCATTGGCAGAAAAGAATTTCCTAAGGATTTACTCATTTTTGTTCCGTTTACAGTAAGCATATTTCCATGCATCCAATATTTAACAGGGTTCGTGCCATCAGCACCAACAGATTGTGCAATTTCACATTCATGGTGTGGAAATTTTAAATCCATTCCTCCTCCATGGATATCAAATTCTTTTCCTAAATACTTGGTACTCATTACAGAACATTCTAAGTGCCAACCAGGAACGCCTATTCCCCAGGGAGAATTCCATTTCATTATCGTCTCTTTGGAAGCTTTTTTCCAAATGGCAAAATCGGCAAAAAATCTTTTTTCATTTCCCCCTTCTAAATTTTCACGAGTTTGTTCTAATAACTCATCAATTTTTCTGCCAGATAGTTCTCCGTAATTATATTCTTTGGCATATTTTTTCACATCAAAATAAACTGAACCGTTTACTTCATATGCATATCCATTTTTAAGAATGCGCTCAATCATTTCAATTTGTTCAACAATATGTCCAGTTGCGGTAGGTTCAATGTTAGGTTCAATTAAATTAAATAGTTGAGTTGTTGCATGAAAACCATTGGTATATTTTTGGACAATTTCCATTGGTTCAATTTTTTCTAATCGGGCGCGTTGTTCAATTTTATCCTCTCCAATATCCCCATCATCAAGAAGATGGCCTACATCAGTAATGTTTCTTACATATCTTACTTTATAGTTGAGGTGTGTAAGGTAGCGGTAAACGATGTCAAAAGTTAGGAATGTCCTAATGTTGCCAAGATGAACTTCACTGTAAACTGTAGGTCCGCATGTATATAAGCCAACAAATGGAGGATTAATAGGGGAAAAGACTTCCTTGGTTCTAGTTAAGCTGTTATAAATATGTAATGGATGGTCTTTCGACATATGTGTTTTGTTGAATTGAGGATGTAAAAGTAGTTTATTAATTAAAAGAAATAAAAAAACCCAATCAAGAATTTTCTTGATTGGGTTTTTTTTCAATGTTTTTTATCTTATTCTTTTGGTAAAGGAGCATCTCCAATATATCTTCCTTTTTTATACAATTCAATACTTATCAATATTCCATTATCATCGTATTTATACCACTTACCATCCATTAATCGATAATTTTTAAATTCACCGTCTTTAGATAGTTGTTTATCACTATTGTACATTTTTTTATAACCATTACCGTTAAAAACACCCATATTTGTTGTCTCGTCTTCACTTACTTTAACAATCTTAACAGGAGCTTTTTCTAATTCGTCTTCTTCTCTATCTTTCACAGGAGTTTTCGACTCATAGACTTTGGTATTAGCAACATCTATTTTACCATCGATAAATACTTTTTCAGCTTTTAAAGAACCATCTTCATAAAATTCTTTAACAAATTTTTCTTTTCCTGCTTCAATATCTGCCTCAATCATCACTTGACCATTTTCATAAAAATAAATCTGTTTTCCGTCTCGTTTCCCAGATGGATTAAAAGCAAATTGTTGTGCAACTTGTCCGTTTTCATAATAACGTTTAAATTCACCAGTATTACGGTTGCTTTTCCAATTTCCTTCTTCTTCTACTTGTCCGTTTTCAAAATAAGTTTTATAATAACCGTTTGGACGGCTATTTTGGTATTCAATTTCACTTTTTGTTTTGCCTGAAGGAAAAAACATAGTCCATAAACCTTGTTTCCGGCTGTTCTCATAACCACCTTGCTCTACTACTTGATCAGGGTCATATTCAGGAAGATTTTTGGTGCGACCGAATATTTTCCAAAAACCTTGTTTTAAATTATTTTCGTCAATAAGGTTAATGGTATCTCCGTCAATAATTTTGAATGAAGGTAAACTTTGTGCTGAACTAATGCTACAAATAAAAATAGGAATGATGATGTAAAATATTTTTTTCATTTTTCTTTTCCCCTTGGTTTGCATGGTTAAATTTAAATCAAAATACATTCAGTTTCTCTTTTTTTAGCTTAAAGGAAGAAATGCTTCGATGAAAAGAGGCATTTTTTTCCATACTATCCTGTAGTACGAGGATTCTTTTAATTAGTTGCAAAAAAAATCATTTTTTTTTAGATAACCTTCTTTTTTAAGGAAAGATTAAGATTTAAAATCATGTCAGCGGTCATTTTTTCTAAGGAGTATGTTGGGTTCCAATGCCAATCATTTTTTGCAGAAGAATCATCGATGGACTGTGGCCAGCTATTAGCAATTTTTTGTCGATAGTCAGGTTGATAAGAAATACTAAAATTAGGAATATGACTTTTTATTTCTTCGGCAATTTCTTTAGGAGAAAAACTGATTCCAGCAAGGTTATAGCTTGAACGAATTTTGATATTTTCTTTTGGGGCTTGCATAATTTGTACAGTAGCTTTAATAGCATCAGGCATATACATCATAGGTAAAGTAGTGTTTTCGGAAAGAAAGCATTCAAAAGATTCTTCTTCAATTGCTTTATGAAAAATATCTACAGCATAATCGGTAGTACCTCCCCCTGGCTTTGATTTATAACCAATTAGCCCTGGGTACCTGATACTTCTAACATCAACACCATATTGATTAAAGTAATATTCACACCATCTTTCCCCTGCTTGCTTGCTAATTCCATAAACGGTACTTGGTTCCATTATGGTGTACTGAGGAGTATTAATACTTGGAGTACTAGGACCGAAAACAGCAATTGAACTTGGCCAAAATATTTTTTTAATTACTCCTTCTTTCGCTAAATTAAGCACATTAAAAAGACTATTCATGTTTAAATTCCACGCAAATTCTGGATTTTTTTCAGCTGTTGCAGATAATAAGGCAGCTAATAGATAAACATCGGTAACCTGATATTTTTTTATAATGTTTTCTAATTGTTCTTTATTGAGTATATCTAAGACCTCGAAAGGACCATTTTGTTCATTATGTGGTTCTTTTATGTCTGATGCTACTACATTTTCAACACCATAAATGGTTCTAAGTTCTTGAACTAATTCAGTTCCAATTTGACCAGAAGATCCGATCACCAAAATTCGATCACTCATATTAAAACATATTAATGAATATTTGGTGAAGTTAATTATTTACAAATAATATTTTGTGTTGGGCTATGTAAAAAACAAAATTTGATACCTTAGATTAAGTTATTGAGAAAATACCAAATAAAATTTTGATTAGAAAGAGATTTTTAAATTATTTAACTTGCTCTACTCTTATAATTTTAACAGGACAAGCTTTAGCTGCATTGATGTTAGACTCATACTCATCGTCTCCTGCTAAAGCGGTGTAAAAGCCTTTTTTATTTTTACCTTCTATCAAAGTAACTTTTCCATCTTTTTTAGACATACGCCATCTTTCGTATGCTAATTCTACGCAATAATTACAACCAATGCACTTTTCTCTTTGATGGGTAATTCTAATCATGATTTATTGAGTTGGGCCATCAACTTCTTCCACTACATATAGCTTGTCAGAATTCCGAATAATAGTGTTTAGAGGGGTTGTGAATGTTACGCCTTTTTTTATTTCGGTATACATCACCTCATCTACCATCAACTCTTTTATTTCTGATTCTACTACTCCTGTAGTAGGACCAGTAACTAAAATTTTATCACCAACTTTTAAGGAATGGGTTTCTAATTTAAATTCAGCAATACCTGCTTTTGGATAATAATGAACCCCTTTACCTAAATATTTTTTACGAGTAGTAGCTTTTGATCCATGAACATCAGACCATTCGCCCATTTCTTGTCCTAAATAATAGCCATCCCAAAACCCTCGGTTATAGACAGAAGCTAGCTTCTTATCCCATTCAGCAATTTTTTCTTTGGTGTAAGTTCCTTCTAAGTAAGCATCTGCAGCTTCTCGATAACATTGAGTTACTGTTTTAACATACTCGGGAGCTCTTCCTCTTCCTTCTATTTTTAATACTTTAACACCAGACTTTATAATGTCATCAATGAAGCCGATGGTACATAAATCTTTTGGAGACATGATGTATTCATTGTCTATCAATAATTCGTTTCCATCTTCATCTTTTACCTCGTAAGTTCTTCTGCAATTTTGCACACATGCCCCTCTGTTAGCTGAAGAATTATTGGTATGTAAACTTAAATAACATTTACCTGAAACAGCCATGCATAGTGCCCCATGAGCAAATATTTCTATTTCTATTAATTCTCCTGATGGGCCTCGTACATCATCTTTTTTTATACCGTCAGTTATGTCTTTAACTTGCTTTAAACTTAACTCTCTTGCCAATACCATTACATCCGCAAAATGAGAAAAGAATTTAATGGTTTCAAGATTAGTAACATTGGTTTGAGTAGATATATGTACTTCTAATCCGATAGAATTAGCATAATTAATTACCGCTTGATCTGAAGCAATGATTGCAGTAATTCCAGTATTTTTTGCTTTATCTACAATACGTTTCATTAACGACAAATCGTGGTCGTAAATAATTGTATTTAAAGTTAAGTAAGTTCGAACATTATGTTTTTCTCCTAACTCTGCAATTTTTTCTAAATCATCAAAAACAAAGTTATTAGCAGCACGAGCACGCATATTTAACTGCTCAATCCCAAAATAAACGGAATCTGCCCCTCCTTGAATAGCAGCTGTTAATGATTCAAAAGATCCAGCAGGAGCCATTATTTCAACACTTTTCTTATTCATAATCATTCTTAATAAGCTACAAACTTACTAGAAAATAGCACATCTTTTGCTAAAAAGGGGATAGATAACGTTGGTTTTTGATACCTGAAGAAGAATTAGGTGGGCTTTAAAGCTCCTCTTTTATTTTTATATCGATATTTAATTCATCCAATTGCTCTGTACTGATTGGAGAAGGAGAATCAATCATCACATCTCTGCCATTATTATTTTTAGGGAAAGCAATAAAATCTCTGATGGTTTCTTGCCCGCCAAATAAAGCACAAAGTCGATCAAAACCTAAAGCGATACCACCGTGTGGTGGAGCGCCATACTCAAAAGCATTCATTAAGAAGCCAAATTGAGCTTGGGCATCTTCTTTACTAAAGCCTAATAAATCAAACATTCTTGATTGAACAGCCTTATCGTGTATACGTATTGAGCCTCCACCAACTTCAACACCATTTAGTACCATATCGTAAGCATTGGCTCTTACTTTTCCAGGATCGGTTTCTAATAGATGTAAGTCTTCTTTTTTAGGAGAAGTAAATGGATGGTGCATTGCATGATAACGGTTATTATCTTCATCCCACTCTAGCAGCGGAAAATCATATACCCATAGGGGAGCATATTCGTTTGGATTTCTTAGTCCCAATTCATTTCCTAAGTGTAAACGCAACTCATTCATTTGTTTTTGAGTGCTTGTTTTATCTCCAGAAAGCACTAAAATTAAATCTCCAGCTTTAGCATCACATTTATCTGCCCAAGCTTTTAAATCTTCTTGGGAATAAAATTTATCTACTGATGATTTAAAACTTCCATCTTCATTGTACTTCACATATACCATTCCTTTAGCACCTATTTGAGGACGTTTTACAAAATCGGTTAAAGCATCTAATTGCTTTCTTGTAAAAGAAGAACAATCTTTAGCAACTAGAGCGATTACTACTTCTGATTGATCAAAAACGTTAAACCCTTTGTTTTGCGTTTCTTCGGTGATGTAGTTAAAGGTCATTCCAAACCGGATGTCTGGCTTGTCAGAACCATACTGTTTCATCGCAGTAGCATAGTCTATTCTAGGAAATCCTTTTAGATCAATGTTTTTAACTGTTTTAAATAAATGGGTGATCATTCCTTCAAACGTGTTAAATATATCTTCTTGATCTACAAAAGCCATTTCACAATCAATCTGAGTAAATTCGGGTTGCCGATCAGCTCTTAAATCTTCGTCTCTAAAACACCTTACAATTTGGTAATATCGGTCGTAACCACTTACCATTAATAATTGCTTAAAAGTTTGTGGCGATTGTGGTAAAGCGTAAAATTCATTAGGATTCATTCTACTAGGAACTACGAAGTCTCTAGCTCCTTCAGGGGTTGATTTTATTAAATAAGGAGTTTCAATTTCCAAAAAATTAATGTTGTCTAAATATTTTCTGATTTCGATAGAAAGTCGATGCCTTAACTTTAAATTGTTTTGAAGAGGTTTTCTTCTCAAATCTAAATAACGATATTGCATACGTAATTCTTCACCACCGTCAGTTTCATTTTCAATCGTAAAAGGAGGGGTTTTACTTTTATTTAAAACCGTTAATTCAGTAACTGTAATTTCAATTTCACCAGTAGGGATATTTTTGTTTTTGCTTTCGCGTTCAATTACATTCCCTGTAATCTGAATAACATCTTCTCTTCCTAAATTTTTGGCTGTTTTAATGTGTTCTTCTCCAAATACCAATTGGGTAATTCCATATCGATCTCTCAAGTCTACAAATGTCATGGCACCTAATTCTCTTGATTTTTGTACCCAACCGCACAAGGTAACTTCTTGACCTACATTTTCAATTCTTAATTCTCCGTTGGTGTGAGATCTATACATGGTTGTTCTAATTTTTGAAGGGATAAAATTAGTAATTCAAAAGAGAAGATAACTAACCTATTGTGAAATAAATGCTTTTAAATAAGAAGCGGTATAGTTTTTAATGGCTTCTTTTTCGGAATTAGTTAAATATTTATACCCTTTTATTTCTTTCAGGCAGTTTTGATCTTGGCAATTACAGGTAAAAGGAGTAGCCATATCATATTCAGTAGTGTTATAGTTAAAGGTTAATTCTGTTCCTGCTGGAATATCGGTGAGAGCAATTAATCGTTTGTTCTTGATGTAAGTATTTGGAGCGCATGAATGGTTAAGAAAAGCCCAGTAATAATCAGGGGTTCCCATTTTCCTTTCGGGAACATCTAAGTGTTCATTTTTTCCAATTTGAATAGAGTATTTAGATGGTTGAGAAGTAATATCACCTTTAAAATTAAGAATAATTTCTTCTTTTATTAATTCTCGATTAGTGATTAATTGGTTTTCGTTTTTATTTTTAGCAATGGATAAAAACATTTTTTATTTAATATAAGTAGGAAATAACCCTCTTAAACCCATGTCAACAACGGTATCTCCAGCGTTAACTCCATCCGTTGGCTCGAAAAATCCATCACCATTTAAATCTCTCCATTCAAAACTTTTATTGGTAGAGAGATTAATATACACCGTGATATTTTGTGTTTCGGTTCCCGTAATAGTTAAAGGAGTTGGAAAACCTCCAGTTACTACACAGCTTCCTGCAGGTACTGGTGAGGTGCTGGAAATAGGGTTGGGAACTGTTGTTCCAGGAGCTTGTCCTTCATAAACGTATGGATTGCTAGGTGCACCAGGAATGGTAGTCTCGAACCCCCAAAAACCTTGTAATTTATTATTAAAAATAGGAATAGTTGCTGTTTTGATAGTGTAGTTGGTAATGTAGTTATTGAAACCAACAAAAGAAGCTAACCTTCCAGTATATTGATTACCATTAGTTTTAGCGATAAAATCAATGTCATAGTTTTGGTAAGTTAAAGATACCCTTATCCATTTATAGGTTCCAGGGGTAACATTCGAAATAGGAACGGTACAAATTGTTCCATTTTGACCTACTATTACGGCTTTATCAAAATCAACAGCATTTGTGCCTCCCACAGTTGTTTCGTCACCATGGTACAAAATTGCTCCTTGTCCTATTTGAGTATGGCTATCGGCTGCCAATTCGATGTAGTGTGCACTCATTTGGTGCATAACAGGTGATTGTGCTGAGTTTCCTGCGGGAATTGTTGCTGGGTTTCCAAAATTATCCAAGCGAGCAAGAGTAGAATCAAATTTAATTTTAAATACGATACTAGGTTCATTAGGTGCTCCTCCTCCAGTAGTTGTCGAGGGGGTTTCAATAGGGTCTTTCTTACTACAAGAAAACAATAATAGGGATAAACAGATAAATAACGTAAGAAGTATTTTTTTCATGGTTGGTTATTTGTAATTGGGTCAAAGATAATTGATATAATCTGAAAAAGAAATAGTTGGTTTTATTATCAGTTACATTTTTGAGATTTGAAAGGTGTAAAATTTCCTGTAAATTTTGGAGAGCTATTTTAAAAAGATTAAATTCGCATTTCATTACAGCAAGTTGGGATATCCTATCTGGGATAATGTGAAGTTGGTAAGAGTATTTATCCATAATAAGCTGTGTTTTATTTAATTTATTGGTGTATTGTTTTTGTTTTATGGTGTTAAAGGCTATAAACTAAATGCTAGTCACTAAATACTAAACAACTAAAAAGATGGCATTTGACATTGAAATGATTAAAGCTGTTTATGCAAAATACCCAGTAAGGGTAGCAGCAGCTAGAAAGGTAGTCGGTAAACCTTTAACATTGGCCGAAAAAATTCTTTATACTCATTTATGGGATGGAGAAGCAACTGTCGCTCATGAAAGAGGAAATTCTTACGTAGATTTTGCTCCTGATAGAGTAGCTATGCAAGATGCAACAGCACAAATGGCTTTGTTGCAATTTATGCAAGCTGGTAAAAAGAAAGTTGCAGTTCCTTCTACCGCTCATGCTGATCATTTGATTCAAGCTAGATTGGGAGCAGATAAAGATTTACAAGAAGGAATTAATAAGAACAATGAAGTATTCAATTTTTTAAGTTCTGTTTGTGATAAATATGGGATTGGTTTTTGGAAACCAGGGGCTGGAATTATTCACCAAGTAGTATTAGAAAATTATGCTTTTCCTGGAGGAATGATGATAGGTACAGATTCTCATACGGTAAATGCCGGAGGATTGGGAATGGTAGCTATTGGTGTTGGTGGAGCTGACGCAGTAGATGTAATGGCCGGTATGGCATGGGAATTAAAAATGCCAAAGTTGATTGGTGTTAAATTATCAGGAAAATTAAATGGTTGGACTGCTCCTAAAGATGTGATTTTAAAAGTGGCTGAAATACTTACGGTAAAAGGGGGTACCGGAGCTATAGTAGAATATTTTGGAGAAGGAGCTTTATCTATGTCTTGTACAGGAAAAGGAACTATTTGTAATATGGGGGCGGAAATAGGAGCTACCACTTCTACATTTGGTTATGATGATTCGATGAGAAGATATCTAAAAGCTACCGATAGAGCAGATGTTGTTGAATTAGCGGATACTGTTGCAGAGCATTTAACAGGTGATGATGAGGTGTATGCTAATCCAGAAAAATATTTTGACCAGGTAATAGAAATAGATCTCAATACCTTAATGCCGCATTTAAATGGACCATTTACTCCAGATTTAGCTACAGAGGTAGGTAAAATGAATGAAAAAGCTACCAAAAATGATTGGCCACTGGATGTAGAATGGGGCTTGATAGGTTCTTGTACCAATTCTTCATACGAGGATTTAGCAAGAGCAGCTTCAATAGCCAAACAAGCTGTAGAAAAAGGGTTGACGACCAAAGCTCAATTTGGGATTAATCCAGGCTCCGAACAAGTTAGATATACTGCAAAAAGAGATGGATTATTAAAAGCTTTTGAAGATTTAGATGCTACAATATTTACAAATGCTTGTGGACCTTGTATTGGTCAGTGGGCAAGATACTCAGATCCAAAAAATGCTCCAAAAAATAGCATAGTTCATTCATTTAACAGAAACTTTGCTAAACGTGCAGATGGAAATCCAAACACACACGCATTTGTTGCTTCACCAGAAATGGTAGCCGCAATAGCTATTTCAGGGAGGTTAGATTTTAATCCCATAACGGATACCTTAATTAACAAAAATGGAGAAGAAGTAAAGTTAGATCCACCTGTGGGGGATGAGTTGCCAAGTGGAGGATTTGCTGTTGAGGATAATGGTTATCAAGCTCCAGCTGAAGATGGAAGTGGGATAGAAGTGATAGTGAAACCAGATTCTGACAGACTTCAATTGTTATCTCCTTTTCCAGCTTGGGATGGGCGTAACATTGCAGGAGCTAAATTGCTCATCAAAGCACAAGGTAAATGTACTACTGACCATATTTCAATGGCTGGTCCTTGGTTAAGATACAGAGGTCATTTAGATAACATTTCTAACAATTGTTTGATAGGAGCTGTTAACGCTTTTGGTGGAGCTACTAATGAAGTAGTGAATCAATTAACAGGAAATAAAGGAGAAGTTCCTGCTACGGCAAGAGCTTATAAAGCTGCTGGAGTTCCAAGTATTGTTGTTGGAGACCACAATTATGGAGAAGGTTCTTCTAGAGAGCATGCAGCAATGGAACCTCGTCATTTAGGAGTGGTTGCAGTAATTGTTAAATCATTTGCCCGTATTCATGAAACCAACTTAAAGAAACAAGGTATGTTAGGATTAACGTTTGCTAATGAATCGGATTACGATAAAATTAAAGAAGATGATACATTCAATTTTACTGATTTAGCCGAATTTGCTCCAGGTAAACAGTTAATGCTAGAAGTTGTTCATGCAGATAGTACTTCAGATAATATTTTATTAAATCACACCTATAACAATCAGCAAATAGATTGGTACAGAGCAGGATCTGCATTGAATTTAATTAAGGCACAGAACAATAAATAGAATTCCAATATTTTTATTTAGTGAATCCCCAACTCATATGAGTTGGGGATTATTTTTTCTTTACATCAACAAATGAACGATTGCTAATTTTACTTTCTAGCCAGCTAATAAAATCAAAGTAATCTAAGGCTCTTCTTTCGTAGGAAATTTGGTTAATCTCTTCTAATTGATTTTTTAATAATTTGAAATTCTCTATGGGTTCTGTTTTGTTTTTACTTTTAAGTGTTAGTTTAATGAAGTCAAACATAATTTGCTCAAATTGGTAAATATGATCCATCTTTGCTAAGAATCGGTAAACAGATTTTACCATGTATTCAACGAGCTCATCATTTCCTAATTCATAATGGCTGATTAAGTTAAGTAAACGAGCATTGCATTGAATTTCTTTATGAAGATTTATAGGGCTGTTATTGATTATTTCGTTGAGCCATTTTATGGATTTTTTATATTCGCCAAAAATAAAAAAAGTGTAAGCAATGTAATAGTAAAGTTCTATGTATACTATTTGGTTGATTCTCCCTTTGTAATGTGTTAGAGAGTCAATGATTTTGTTAGCAACTATTTTTGCTTCTTCAAAGTGGTTGAGTTGAATGTTAGTATACAATTCCACACTAAAAGAGTACAACCAAATTACTTCTTCTAATTCTTTAGTTAGAATTTTCCCATAATCTTTTGGGATTGCTCTCAGTTTATGGAGGCATTCATAAAAACCATTGTAATCTTTTCTTTTTCCACAGGCAATTGTTAGATTATACAGTGAGGAGATGTACCTTCTTATGTTTTCTTTTATTTGAAGTGGATTTTGTTCTTGGATTTCAACCAAGCGTTGGTTGGCTTTTAGGTTGTTTTCGGTAGATTCTGTAATTTCATAGTATTTTGCCATAATGTTGTTAAAATGGCATTTTGATATTATGGAGATGGCCCTATCTTCGCTTTGTAATAAAGGGTGTTGAACTATTTTATCATAAGCTTCGAAATCTTTTTTTGTGCGCAGTGCTCCTGCTTCGAATATTTTAGAGAAAAGAAGGTAAGATAATTGTGAATATTCACTTTCATTTTTCATTTTATTTAAAATATCCTTCTCTTCTCTGTGTAGTTCATCTATTAGATTATTTTTTTTCTTCTGATTTAGAAAACGATTGAATGTCTTGTATTCTCCGCTCCCAATTTAGGATGCGTAAATAGTGAGTGTGCTTTTCGTAACCTTTGGCTAAGCGTTTTGTTTTTTTAAGCTCATTTTTACAAAACTCTAGTAACCCCTTTTTGTATAAAATATCTATTTCTAAAAGCTTTTCATCCAGTTTGGTTTCAATTGATTTTCCAGAGTAGAAAGCACGCAAGCTTTTTAACACCATAGAGGTGAGATAATTTTTTGCAACGGGGAATTGAGTTATAAATTTCTCATTATGAAATTTCTCTAGCAACTTATCTTCATTATACTCTTTTTGTTTATCTATAGCTTCAAATAAATTAATGTAATTGTTTTTTTCTCCTATTGTGTGTAGAGCAGAATATTTTTTAAAGTATCCTTTTTCAGATCGGTTCATTGATTTTATCAAATCGAAAATATATTGAGTTTGTTTATTTCCCATATAATTAATAATACAATTAAATGCCTAATATAAATATATATTTTGTATTTATTAATCAAATCAATTGCTAATTAATCTGTGGTTTTATTTTTGTTCTAATAATTATACTAGATATATTTGAATTGAAATATGGAAAGTATTTGTTAACGCACTAAAAATTATAGGTATGAAACATTTTCTTTTACTCTTATCATTGGTTTTGTCATTTAGTTTAGAAGGTTATTCTCAAGTAGAGTTTAATTACTCAACAACAACAGTAATTGTGAAATTTCATGCTGATTCAAAAATGGAGGTAAAGCACTTTGTTGACCAGTCTAAATTTTCAAATTCTGCTTTAAACAGTATCAATAAAAAATATCCAGTAAAAAAAATTAAAGAAATTGGTAATCAAAAGCTGACAAGTACTTATGTAATCGAATTTAAAGGAGATTATGATATTTCAAAATTAATTGAAGATTATATGAATACAGGTCTTTTTGAATATGTTGAACCTAACTATATCGGTTATGCTACAGGGAAAAAAGGTAGCAATAAATCGACATTACCGAATGATACTTATTTTTCTAGACAGTATGCTCTTCTTAATGATGGATCTTTTTCATTATCTACAGCTATAGTAGATGCAGATATAGATATGGATTTAGCATGGGATATTGAACAAGGGGATACTTCTATTATTGTTGCGGTTTTAGATGGAGGAGCAAAACTAGACCATCCTGAATTTAGTGGAAGAATCTGGACAAATACAAACGAGATTGCGGATGGTTCTGATAGTGATGGAAATGGCTATGTTGATGATACTAAGGGGTGGGATTTTGCTTATGATGACAACAATCCTGTTGATGATTGGGGGCATGGAACAAACGTTGCGGGAATAATAGGAGCAAATGGAAATAATAATATAGGCTATGCGGGAATAGATTGGAATTGTAAATTAATGATTTGTAAAGTGATAGATCAGAATGGTTCAGGGCTTTATTCTTGGTGGTCGAGTGCGATATATTACGCTGTAGATAACGGAGCAGATGTGATTAATATGTCTTTAGCAGGAACTTCTTATTCGACAACCTTAAAAAATGCAGTTGACTATGCTTATAATAATGGAGTGGTAGTAGTAGCTAGTATGGGAAATGCGAATAACAGTACGGTTCAATATCCGGCAGGCTATACAAATGCTATAGCTATTGGATCGACTAATGCTAGAGATTGGAGATCTTCCCCTTTCTTTTGGGGTGGAGGCAGTAGTTATGGTAGTCATATTGATGTGGTAGCTCCAGGTAGCTATATTTATGGATTGGATTATCAATCAAATACCAATTATAACACATATTGGGGAGGAACATCACAAGCAGCACCAATGGTATCAGGTGTTAGTGCTTTGTTGTTGGCAAAATATCCTGCAATGACTCCTGATGATATCAGAAATACACTTAGGGGTACGGCTGAAGATCAGGTAGGTAAATTTAATGAAGATGTTGCCGGATTTGATGATTATATGGGATATGGTAGGATTAATGCTTACCAAGCGTTGCAACAACCTATAATTGCTAATATTGAAAAAAGAAATTTGAATGATTTGGATTTTTTTATTTATCCAAACCCAACAGTAAGTTACTTAAATGTTCTTTCAATTAAAAAAAATCAATCTGTGAGAGTAATTAATGTGCAAGGAACTGTAGTTTTTGAAGAGAAAGTTGTAAATGAAGTAGACTCAATAAAAATTGATGTCAATAGTTATTCCAGAGGTATTTATATTGTTCAGGTTTTAGGTGAAAACAACTATTTTATATCAAAAAAAGTAGTTATTCAATAAGTAAGTTCGGGTTAAATATATAGTTGGTTAGTTAAAAAAGGCTTACTGCATATGCGGTAAGCCTTTTTGAATTATATAAACAGAATGCTAATCTAATTAAAAACTCCAATCGTGTTGGTCAATTTCTAATAAACAGTTGGTTAACATGTCTATACTTCCTCTAATATCATATTTGTTTGCCATCTCAATAGATTGGTGAATATGACGAGTAGGAATAGAAATTGCTCCCGCAATTGCTCCACCAGGGTTCATTCGTTGAATTCCAGCAGTATCAGTTCCTCCAGCAGTTAAAATTTCTTTTTGTGTTTTAATATTATGCTTTTTGGCAATGTTCTCCATGAACTTGACCATTCTATAATCACAAATAGTGGAACTGTCCATTATTTTAATAGCGGTACCTTCTCCTAATTTTGTAATCATTTCTTCAGGTTTTGCTCCAGGAACATCATACGCAATAGTGGTGTCTAAACCAAATCCAAAGTCAGGTTGAATTTCTAATGCAGAAACATTGGCACCTCTAATTCCTACTTCTTCTTGCACAGTGAATACACCATACACATCGTAAGGCACTTCTTTGTCTTTTAATTCACGTAAGGCTTCTATTAAAATAAATACGGCCAATCTGTTATCTAATGATTTACAATTCACACAGTCTCCCATTTCAATTAAGCCTCTTTCTCGTGTAATAGGATTGCCAATGCTCACAATTTTATCTACTTCTTCTTTCGATAATCCTAAATCGATAAAGTAATCAGTTGTTTTTGGGAGTTTTGTTTTTTCTTCAGCAGTCATTACGTGAATGGGTTTAGAGCCCATCACTCCTATCACATCTCTCGTTCCGTGAATAATTACACGTTGAGCAGTTAACGTTTTAGGGTCAAAACCTCCTAGGGTATGAAAATGCACAAACCCTTTATCATCAATATGAGTAACAATAAACCCTATTTCGTCCATGTGAGCACCAATCATTACTTTTTTGTCTGCCTTCCCTTTTTTGATGGCAGCAACATTTCCCATATTGTCAATTTTAATTTCATCAACTAGGGGGGTAATTTCTCTTACTACTATTTCCCTAATTCTTTGTTCGTGTCCTGGAGCTCCAGCAACTTCAGTTATTTCTCTTAATAAATTTACGTTGATTGGCATTTGTGTATCTTTTTAATAAATAATTAAACTTTATTCCACATAACTTAATTTCATCATGTTGGTTTCTCCCTTTTCAGAAATAGGCATACTGGCTAAATTAATCACTAAATCTTTTTCTCCAACTCTACCTTCTTTTTTAAGAATTTGTTTAATATCAGAAATAGTGTCGTCTGTACTTACAAATTTATCATAATAAAATACATCTACTCCCCAAACAAGACTTAACATATTTAAAATGTCTTTGTTTCCTGTGCATACAAAAATGTCGGCTTTAGGTCTGAAACTAGCAATTTTAAAACCAGTGTAACCAGAAAAAGTCATGGTAACAATTGTAGCCGCATGAACTCGTTGAGCTAAACGACAAGCGTTAAAACAAATAGAGTCTGTTATAAATCGATTGTACTTGTCTTCTTCTGGAGCATATTCAGAATGGTATAATGTGCTTTCTTTTTCAACGTCTACAATTATTTTGTTCATTGCTTCAATTACTTGAACAGGAAAATTTCCTACAGAGGTTTCCCCACTCAGCATTACAGCATCAGCTCCATCTAAAACAGCGTTAGCTACATCATTTACCTCCGCTCTTGATGGAGTTAAATTGGTAATCATACTTTCCATCATTTGTGTAGCAATAATAACAGGTTTAGCTGCCTTCATGCTTTTCTTTACAATCATTTTTTGGATTCGAGGAACTTCTTGAAAAGGAATTTCAACACCTAAATCCCCTCTTGCTACCATTAGCGCATCTGTTGCTTTAATAATACCGTCAATATCGTTAATGGCCTCTGGTTTCTCTATTTTAGCAATGACTTTAGCTGTGCTCTTCGCTTTAGTAATTATCTTTTTTAATTCAATAATATCTTGTGCATTCCTCACAAAAGAAAGACCTATCCATGAAATATTCATGTTCAATGCAAACTCTAGGTCAGCAAGGTCTTTTGGTGTTAAACAAGGTAAAGAAATTTTAGTGTTGGGTAGATTAACTCCTTTGTTAGAAGATAAAACTCCTCCGTGTCTAACAATCGCTATAACTTCATCAACTCCATTACTACTTTTAATTTCAAAGTTTAATTTTCCGTCATCTAATAATATTCTTTCTCCAGGAGAAACATCTTTAGGAAAGTTCTGATAACTGATGTAGATTTTATCTTTATTCCCAACACATGGCAATGAAGATATGGTAATTTCTTGACCAGTAATCACTTCAACACCATTATTTTCAATTTCCCCTACTCTAATTTTTGGACCTTGTAAGTCGCCTAAAATGGCAGTAAAAAGACCTTCTTCTTGGTTAATTTCTCTAATGTTTTTAATAACTTGCTCATGATCTTGATAAGAGCCATGTGAAAAATTGATACGGCAAACATTGACTCCTGCTTTAATTATTTTTTTAAGCATTTCTTTTGATGCTGTTGCAGGACCAATGGTAGCTACTATTTTTGTTTTACGCATAGTTAGAATAATAAATTTTGTTTGGATTTTAAATTCTCTGGGTTAATGTTAAAGGCTGCAATAACCAGGTTTAATCCATTTAGTTTAGTTAGTAAATCGTCAATTAGGTGATTAGTAATATTTCCTTTTAATAATAAAAAGAAGTCGGTTGTTTTTTGTTCGGGGATTAAAAATCCTTTTTCTCCTTTATTAGCAATTAGATACAACTCAGTTTGGTTGGTTTCGTCATAAAAATCATAAAAAGAATGTGTGCTAATTTCGTTTTTTCTTTTGATTTCATAATCGTTACCTCTTACCAAATCGGTTTTAAGCGTTTTGTTAATTTCCCAACAAATCCGATAATCTTTAGCATGACAACTTATTCCTATTAAGCCAAAATCATAATCATCATCTAACGTTAATAAGGTTTTTGACATGAAGCTGAACTTAATTTTGAATGAGTAAAGATAAAAAGAACTACTTGAATTATAAGCTAAAACTAGGTTAATTTATATTTTTGTATAAATTTTGGCTCTGTAGTTCAATGCTGCTTGAATGTGCTTTTTTTTGTTCGTGCTGCTATAAAAGTAAGAGTTAGAATGTATTTGGCCCCGTAGTTCAATGGATAGAATAGTAGTTTCCTAAACTGTAGATCTAGGTTCGATTCCTAGCGGGGCTACAAATTACTCTTCAATCTTTAGTAATCCATTTTGATAAAGGTAGTCTGAAACTTGGTAATAAGAAATAGTTTGATGAAGTAGTGTAGAATCCATTGGAACATCGTGTAATTGATTATTTTCTTTATTCCATTGGTAAAAGTTGGCAGATTTTTGTTCGTTAAGCACAGTTAGGTAACCATTTTTTAGGAATCCCATTTTTCTGTAATTAGCAATAAAAGTAAATTCGTCTTCCGATTTTATTTTCGAGATGTCTCTGCCTAATAATTGAGAAGTATAATCCCAATTAAAATAACCAAATAGGGTAGGAAAAAAATCTATTTGAGAGCAAAGGGTACTTATTTCCTGAGGAGCTTTTGTTTTTAAGTTATAGATTAAAGCAGGAATGTGGTATTTAGAAATATCGAGAGCTTGTTTTCCAGCACTAGAAGCACAGTGATCAGCCATGATTATAAAAACAGTGTTGCTAAACCATGGTTTTGTTTTTGCTTTTTCTAAAAAATCATGGATGGCAAAGTCTGTATATTCAACAGCACCATCTCTACCGTGACCTGACGGAATAGCTATTTTATTTTCAGGATACGTATAAGGGCGATGGTTAGATGTAGTCATGATGAAGTTAAAAAACAATTGATTATTCTTAAAGTTTTCATCAGCCTCCTTTAATACTTTTCGATAGATGTCTTCATCACACACGCCCCAAGCATTTTCAAAAGTCACTTCATCATCCTCAATATTGGTTCTTTTTGAGGTAAATTCATCTCCCATTAGATATCCTCTTCCTCTATCTACAATATCAAAACCATTTCCTCCAAAAAAATTATTCATGTTATCGAAATATCCATCTCCTCCGTAAAAGAAAACATTTTTGTATCCTTTTTCTTTAAATATGGTGCCAATATTAAATAGCCCTGTATTGTTATTTCTTTTTACTACACTTCTGCCAGGAGAAGGAGGAATAGATAAAGTAATGGCTTCCATTCCACGAACAGTTCTTGTTCCTGTAGCGTATAAATTAGTAAACGAAATGCATTTTGGAATTAAACTGTCTATATGAGGAGCCATATTGTAACGGCTTCCATAACGTTTTAGGAATTCAGCACTAAAACTTTCTATGCAAATAAAAATAACGTTAGGTTTTAGTTCCTCACCTTCGTTAATTACTTTTCGTTTAAAACTATACTTGTTGGGTGTAGCTAATTGCATGTTTTCAGCAATAACGTATTGTTTCACTTTTTTAAATGAATCATCCACATTTTTAGTTAAGTAGAAATTAGGATAGCTCAATTCATTATTTTTAAACGCGGCAAAAAAAGAATAAATACCAGCTTTACTCAATTCATTTTCGTAACGATTATCAGACCATTCAGCACTTTCATTTTTAATGAATAAGCTAAAAAAAGTAAAAATGAAAATAATAAGTAATGCAAAAGGAATTTTTTCTTTCAAGGAAATTTGCGTGTAAAAAGTTTTATAGAAATACTGCTTTTTGTGCGATAAATAGATGATTAGAAAAACAATCCCTAAGATAACACTTAATGAAATAGGGACATTATACGATTGGTTAATGTTTTGAATAACCTCACTGGTGTATATCAGATAATCTACAGATATAAAATTGAACCGATTTTGAAACTCTTCCCAAAAAGTAAATTCAGCAAATGTGGTAAATACAAATGTGATTAACCCAACGAAGTAGGCAAAGTGAGTAATTATTTTGTCGAATAGGCTGCCACAATACTTGTTGGGTAAAAACAGTAAGTACAAAATGTAAGGTAACAAGAAATAGGAGATGGTACCTACGTCAAAAAATAATCCAGTAAAAATTATTCTTAAAAGGCTAATCAGAGAGAAATCAATTTCTTCAAAAGACCAGATATAAAAAGCAACTCTTGTTACTGTAGAGAGTATTAAGAATACAGATGCAAAAACAACGAGTAATTTATATCTATGGGGGACTTTGTAATTCACGTATGGATTAATTTTCGAATAGGTGTAAAATTAACAATTTACAAAACATTTTTATTGGAAGTTGTAGGTGTAACTAATACTTAATTCTGTGAAATCGGCTTTAGCTAGGTTAGCATTTAAGTTAATCCCTAAAGAAATGTTATGTGGGGGGAGTTTATTCGTGTCAAACAAATAGGTATGTAATCCTAAACGAGTGGCAAAAATTTTCAATAAGGTTGGTCCAATTTTATTGCTTGGGTGGAATTGATTGTAAAAAGGTTTATATAAATTGATGCCTACTTCCGTATCCATGCTAAAATGACTCATTAAAAATTCATTTCCTACATAAAAGACCAAAGCAGAGGCATTCAGCTTAGGCTGATTGCTTAATCCATTTATATTGTTTTCTGTTAAATGGGTATGGTATTGTTCATAGTATTTATAGGTAAATCCACTTCTTAGCTTTAAATGATTGTTGTAGGTATAGCCAAGAGCAATTGAAGTTGCGTAAACAGGTTTTTTTCTCCCTGTTAGTGGCCCTTCAGAAACACTTTGTTCATGTATTCCAATTCCCTCTCGCAGATAAATGAACATTTTTTTTGGAGCATGATTCTTCCCTTTTACACGATTGGGAACAAAGTAAGGGTTGTTATTCGTATAAAATTGTCCAGTTAAACTTAGTAAAATAGAATTAATTCCCATATTAGGCATTTTCACATGTCCATTGGATTCATGTGATAAACCAGCACCCAAAAACAAATTGAAATTAGAAGAGGAGTACATATTTCGGTAAAGGAACAATTTAAAATCCCATGAAAAAGGAGCGCCAACTAATTGGTTGGCTGTGTTGTCCATGCTGTCAAAAGAATTAGTAAAGTAGGCTAAACCTAACCCCAGTTTTAATTTGTAATTGGCTTTAGCTCGGTTAAAAACAGGAAATGCCACGTAAGGAACAACCCCAAATTGATGCCCGAAAACTCTATTGTTACTGAAATTGGAATAGAGTAACATTATTCCTGCTTCAGAGAAATTGTAATACTTTGCCCAGCTGTTGGTGTCTGTATTAATGGAACCAATATTTACAGCAATTCCTTGTTGGAAAGAAGTTTTTGGAAAAGTGTCTCCATAGCTAGGAATAATTTTTCCAATGCTGTATTCGGGTTCTATAAATGCTTTTCGCTGGTGATTTTGAGCATAACCATTTGCAATAAATGCAAATGCTAATCCAAAAAATATGTATCTTAAATGGTTAATAGTCAGAAAATTTTAGGGTTAAATTAACTCAATTTTCCGTGGCATTGTTTATATTTTTTTCCACTTCCACAAGGGCACATTTCGTTTCTTCCTACTTTTTTCTCTACTCGTACAGGCTGTGTTTTTTGTGGGGGAGGAGCTGCGTTGCCATTTTCTCCAATAGCTTGTTGAGCTCTTAATGTTTCTGGTCTACTTGTTTGCAATTGACTCATGTCTGCTCTTTGTCGAACTTGTTCTTGTTGGGTTGCTATTGTTCCATTTTGTTGTTGAGGTAAACCACATTTCATTAAAAAGCTACCAGCCTCTTTATTTATTTTTAATAATACACCATTAAATAATTTAAACGCTTCAAATTTATAAATCAGTAACGGGTCTTTTTGTTCGTGCACCGCATTTTGTACAGATTGTTTCAATTCATCCATCTCTCTTAAGTGCTCTTTCCAGTCTTCATCAATCATGGCCAAAATAACATTTTTCTCTACGGATTTAACCAATTCTTTGCCTTCTGTTTGATAAGTTTTTTCCAGAGGGGTAGATACGTTTATAGTTTTAATTCCATCAGTAATTGGAACCAAGATATTTTCATATTGAGCGCCCTGATTTTCATAAACATCTTTAATTACAGGGTAAGCTATTTGACTCATTAATTGAGATTTTTCAGTGTAATGTTGTACAGCTTTTTCGTGTAAATCTTCAATTAATTGAATGGAATTTCCTTCTAAAAATGCTTTTTCATTAACCGGACTTTCTATAGAGAGTAAACGAATTAGCTCCAATTTAAACCCATCAAAATCACCATAACCTTGGTATTCTTCTACTAACGATTCACAGATATCATAAATCATATTAGAAACTTCTACACCCATCCTTTCACCAAATAGCGCATTTCTTCTTTTGGTGTATACTACTTCTCTTTGCGAGTTCATGATATCATCATACTCTAATAATCTTTTTCTTACCCCAAAGTTATTTTCTTCCACTTTTTTCTGTGCACGTTCAATAGATTTAGTAACCATGGAATGTTGGATGACTTCACCTTCTTCTAATCCCATTCTATCCATTAATTTGATTATTCTTTCCGAATTGAACAATCGCATTAAATTGTCTTCTAGAGATACAAAAAATTGAGATGAACCCGGGTCTCCTTGACGACCAGCACGTCCTCTTAATTGTCTATCAACACGCCTTGAGTCATGTCTTTCAGTACCAATAATCGCTAGTCCACCTGCTTCTTTTACACCCTTCTTAAGCTTTATATCTGTACCTCTACCTGCCATGTTAGTTGCAATAGTAACGGCTCCTGGATTACCAGCACCAGCTACAATTTCAGCTTCTCGTTGGTGTAATTTTGCATTCAATACATTGTGTTGAATACCTTTCATTTTCAACATTCTACTCAGTAGCTCTGAAATTTCAACAGAAGTTGTACCTACTAAAACAGGTCTATTTTCGCCTACTAATTTTACAATTTCATCAATTACAGCAGTGTATTTTTCACGAGTAGTTTTATAAACTAAATCTTCACGGTCATCTCTTTGTATAGGTTTATTAGTAGGAATAATCACCACATCTAATTTGTAGATGTCCCATAGTTCTTGGGATTCTGTTTCTGCCGTACCAGTCATACCAGCTAACTTATGGTACATCCTAAAGTAATTTTGCAAGGTTACTGTAGCATAAGTTTGAGTAGCGGCTTCAACAGTAACATTTTCTTTTGCTTCAATGGCTTGGTGAAGCCCATCAGAATATCTTCGGCCATCCATGATACGACCTGTTTGTTCATCAACAATTTTAACTTTGTTGTCCATAACGACATATTCCACATCTTTTTCAAACATGGTATAGGCCTTTAGTAATTGATTGATGGTGTGAATTCTTTCTGCTTTTACAGAATAATTCTGAATCATTTTTTCTTTTTGGATTAATTTTTCTTTTTCAGAAAGTGTTGATTTTTCTATTTCGGCAACTTCATTACCAATATCAGGCATCACAAAAAAGTTAGGATCATCTCCAGATCCAGTAATTAAATCTACTCCTTTATCAGTTAGCTCAACAGAGTTTGTTTTTTCATCAATCACAAAATAAAGCTCTTCATCTGCCTTTGGCATTTCTTTATTTTGGTCTTGCATATAATAGTTCTCGGTTTTTTGAAGAACGGCTTTAATCCCCTGTTCACTTAAGAATTTAATATGCGCTTTATTTTTGGGTAAACCTCTATGCGACCTTAATAAAGCTAACCCGCCTTTTTCTTGGGTTTCTTTGTCAATTTTTTCACCATCAATAATTGGAGACAACATTTTCTTAGCGTCCGTTAAGGCAGTAGTTACATATTTTTTTTGTGCAGCAAACAATTTTTCTACTCGTGGTTTTAATTCGTGGAACTCGTGGATGTCTCCTTTAGGAGTGGGTCCAGAAATAATTAAAGGCGTTCGAGCATCATCAATTAATACAGAGTCCACCTCATCAACAATGGCATAATGGTGTTTACGTTGCACTAAATCTTCAGGAGACCTAGCCATGTTATCCCTCAAGTAATCAAATCCAAACTCATTGTTAGTTCCATAAGTAATATCTGCTAGATAAGCTGCTCTTCTTTCGGGAGAATTAGGCTGATGTTTATCGATGCAATCAACAGTTAGTCCATGAAATTCGAATATTGGAGCCATCCATTCAGAATCTCTTTTTGCTAGGTAATCATTCACAGTTACCAAATGAACACCTCTTCCTGCTAAAGCATTAAGGTAAACAGGTAAAGTAGCTACTAGGGTTTTCCCTTCACCGGTCATCATTTCTGCTACTTTCCCTTGATGAAGCACAGAACCACCTATCAGTTGAACATCATAATGTATCATTTCCCAAGATACTTCACTACCCGCTGCTAACCATTTATTCGAATAGATTGCTTTTTCTCCATTAATTACAACACTTTCTCTTTCTGCAGCGATGTCTTTGTCCATTTGGGTAGCAGTTACCTCAATAGTTTCATTTTCTGTAAATCTTCTAGCAGTTTCTTTAATAACAGCAAAGGCCTTAGGCTGTATTTCATTAAGGACTTCCTCTATGAGGTTAAGTGTATCTTTTTCTAATGCATCAATTTGGTTATAAATGTTCTCTTTCTCACCTATGGATAAGCTAGTACTTGTTTCTATTTTTTCTTTGAGAGCAATAACTTCATCATTATTGGTTTTTGTTTTATCGGCTATTTGCTTTTTAAATTCGTTGGTTTTTGCTCTTAATTCATCATTGCTTAATGCCGATAATGTTGTGTATACTTCAGCGACATTATCAATAATTGGAGACAATTCTTTATAATCTCTATCTGTTTTATTGCCTAAAAATGTTTTTAAAACTTTACCTAATAATCCTTCTACTGACATGCTTATATAATTGAGTTACTCGCTTTAGTCAAAAATGTAACCAATAGCGTATTTCTGTCAAATTGACTTAACAACCGCCAAATTTAGCTATTTAATATGTATGTAGGGGCTCAATAAATAAAAAATTCAAGGATAATGATTAAAAAATATAGGATGTTACTCGTGCAAATTTTAAAATGTAGTGTCGATTATTTATATTTGCTGGAATATGTCATAAAACATATTCATGTCTGTAGCAAAAGCAAGTGAAATATCTGTTGTTAATTTTAGCGAAAAGCTAAAGTGTTATGCGCAGTTGTTTAAGTTAAGGTTGACTTCCTTTGTAGTTATTTCTGCAGTTTTTGGTTATTTTATTGGGGCAGCTACTTACAATGTTGGAGAATTATTTTTTCTAATTATTGGAGGCTTTTTGGTAACAGGAGCATCAAATGCGTTTAATCAAATCATAGAAAAAAATTATGATAAGTTAATGGACAGGACAAAGAACCGTCCTTTACCTTCTAATAAATTAAGTCTTACAGAAACAACCTGGGTAGCTTCTATTATTGGCTTGTTGGGAGTTTCAATTTTATGGTTGTTTTTGAATCCTTTAAGTGGAGTTTTGGGAGCACTTGCTATTTTTATGTATGCGGCAATTTATACCCCATTAAAAAGAATTACTCCCTTTTCAGTTTTTGTTGGAGCTTTTCCAGGTGCAATTCCTCCAATGTTAGGGTGGGTAGCTGCTACAGGAAGTTTTAGTTTAGGTGCTGGAATTTTATTTTTTATACAGTTTGTTTGGCAATTTCCTCATTTTTGGGCAATAGCTTGGCGCTTAAATGGTGATTATCAAAAGGCAGGATTTAAAATGTTGCCGTTCAATAGAAAAAACAAAGTGTCTTCGTTTATTTTAGGGTTGAGCTCATTAGCTTTATTATTTACTAGTTTTATCCCTGAATTTTTTGCTATTGCTACTCGAATAACAACAGTAGGGCTGCTCTTTTTCTCTGCTTTAATGGTATATCCTGCTATTAAATTGGTACAAACGAACGATGATAAATTTGCACTACGAATTATGCTAATGTCTTATTTGTATTTAATAGGCTCTTTGGCTATCTTACTGATTGATAAATTGATTTCTTTTTCATGACATCCCCTCGTCAGTATAAATTTTTAATTACTATTATTTCTATTTTATTACCCGTAGCAGTAGCCGTACTTTTTAGAGTAAGAATTCCTAATGTTCAATCGTTGAGCTTTTTGCCTCCCATTTATGCATCAATAAATGGTCTAACGGCTGTTTTATTAGTTATTGCTGTTTTTGCTATTAAGAAAGGCAATAGAACACTACATGAACGTTTAATGAAAACCAGCTTGTTATGCTCTATCCTTTTTTTAATAATGTATATTGCTTACCATATGACTTCAAATCCTACCCCTTATGGAGGTGAAGGTTATATGAAAGGATTATACTATTTTATACTAATTTCTCACATTGTACTCTCTGTAGTAATCATTCCTTTGGTGCTAATTACTTATGTTAGAGCACTAACAGTTCAATTTGAACGACACCGAAAAATAGCTAGAATTACTTTTCCTTTATGGTTATATGTGGCTGTTTCAGGAGTAGTTGTTTACCTAATGATTTCTCCTTATTATGCTTCTTAATAATTTTAGTGTACGCTATTTATGTTGTCAAAAAAAGTGTACTGGTATTGTACTATTTGAATAAACTCGGTGGGGATATCCTGTATTAATTGTGCTGTGAGTAACATTGTTTTTTGATCATAAATAAACTGCTTGGTGGTAATGTGTTTATCGTCATGAAATATTTTAATGGATAAAACATTCCCTAAATTATCATACTCAAATGTTTGCGTTATTTTTTTTTCTTGTGAGAGGTAAGAAGTATAATGTTCATTAGTTAATCTGCCATTTTCATCATACTCAAATGTTTTTTTTGATTTTTTATTGCCAATTATAAATTTGGTATATTCTTCTGTTAGGTAACCAAACTCATCATAATAATTAATTTGTTGTTTATAAGGTTTTCCGTAATTGTTATAAAATATTTTTTTGATTTGAGAGCTGTCAATTTGCTGATAAGAAAAGCTATCACTAGCTATTGGGTAACGTTGACAGAGCATAAAAGATCCTTTGCAAGCATAAGTGTTTTCTTCTCTGTTATAGGTTTGTTTTATAATACGATTCAATGAATCCAATTGATAGCTATGTGAGTAGAATCCATAGTTGTCGCTTTTTCGTTGTAATATTAAATGGTTATTATCATTATATTCATAGGTAATAATATTAGTGTCTTTACCTACCTTGCCTATTATGAAAGTAGCAATTTGTTTGGATAGGTTGCCTTTATTATCAAATTCATAATAAAAATCAAGACCTTTACTTCTAATAATATCTTGTATCTTTTTTGATGATCTTGAACCTTTGATGGATTTTATTTTATTTTCTTTAATAAAAAGGGTGTTGAAAAAAGGGTCATCACTAAATAAAGGTTTATTAATGGCTAATAATTGAGCATTAGAGGGAGCATAAAAAGAGATTATAAAACTAGTTAAGAGAAAAAAGAAAAGATATTTCTTTATCGTCTCATAAAACAAGGAGTTTTTTATTCTTGTCTCGTAAGTGCTCATTAATGCATAGAGATTTTTTTTCAAAAAAAAGCATCCAAATAAAATAAGGATGCTTTTTTGTATTGATTGAATTCTTTTTTATTTATCGTCTTCGTGATCGAAATAGACTCTTGTTAAATCTCGATACTCCATAGCATTAGATGGGAAATTTTTCACATAAACTTGTAATAATCTAGTATTCTCATCATAAAGTATAGGCATAATTGCGGCATCGTTTACCTGTATTTGGTCTGCTTGCCTGAATAATTCATAACGTTTTGCTTGATCAACTTCTCTAAGAGCTAAGTTAAATACAGAATCAAATTCAGCACTTTGATATCTCATTGAGTTGATGAAAGACTTAGTAGATAATTCTTCTGGAACATTTTGTCCATATAATAAATTCAGGAAGTTTTCTGGTTCAGGGTAATCAGCAATCCATCCTGCTCTCCAGAACAAAGACTTTCCTGTTTCCAAAGCTTCTAAGTGTTGACCAAATTGCATTTGTTCAATTTTTACTGAAATTCCTAAGTTTTCATTTAGCATTTTCTGTACCACTTCTGCAATTTGAACATTTCTATCTCCACCACCTGGATTAATTTGTAAAGCAACCTCAGGAAACCCTACTCCATTTTTGAACCCCGCTTTTGCTAAGTGCTCTTTTGCTTTTTCAGGAGAGAATTCATATCCTTTTACACCTTCACTATCATAACCTTTAAATGGAGGAATAATTCCGTTCATTGCGGG
The DNA here is from genome assembly GCA_024103385.1 of Vicingus serpentipes. GTDB lineage: Bacteria > Bacteroidota > Bacteroidia > Flavobacteriales_E > Vicingaceae. Next base: position 23,094 of record JAGFIT010000057.1, on the reverse strand, counting down.
TCTTCCTTCTCCTTGTAAAGTATAGGTTACAATTGATTTTCTGTCAATAGCATAGTTAAAAGCTTTTCTTACATCTATATTGTTAAAAGGAGGTAATTTATGTTGAAATCCTAAGTAGTAAACACTTAGAGCAGGAACAACTTGCATCACATAAGAAGCATTTCCACCTTTTTTAGCATCTCTTAATTCTCCTACCACCAAACTAATCATTTCAACAGGTAAACGGAAAACCATATCTAAATTTCCTTTTTTAAACTCAAGTAATTCAGCTTTTTTCTCCTTGTTGAAAGAAAATTTAATTCCGTCTAAATAAGGCAGTTCATTTCCATATGCATCTGTTTCCCAATAACTCGGGTTTCTGTCTAAAATTACTGTCTCAGATTCTTTAATTTTTTTAAGTCTGAAAGGACCTGTTCCTACACAGTTAATTCTCATGTCATCTCCATAAGTATCAAGAGCTTCTTTAGGGTAAAGATAACAAGCAGGATGACTAACAATATTCAAAAAACCAGCAAAAGAATAGTTCAAATCAATTTGTAACGTGTAGTCATCAATTACTTTAATTCCTTCCACACCACCTTCTAAAGGTTGTTTATTTTGTGTAGATTCATAATAAGCATTAGCTCCCTTAACTTTATCTTTGAACAACCAAAACATTTGATTATTCGGATTGCTTTCACACAATTTATTGAAAATAAATTTAAAATCAGTGGCTTTTACTTCTCTCCCTTTTCCTCCGTCAAAGCATTTGTTATCGTGGAACATTACACCTTTTCTAAGGTGAAAAGTAAAAGAAGTAGCATCTTCGTTCATTTCCCATTTTTCAGCTAGGGCAGGGAGGATACTTAAATCTTCTTGATTTAGTTTTACTAATCCTTGATAAATTTGATTAATAATACCTGATTCAATAACAGTTGTAGCATCTAAAGGATATAAACTCTTGAAATCTGAAGTTTCATTTATTTTAAAAACACCACCATATTGTACACCACCTTTGGCAAGATTAGAATTTTTATTTTGATCGTTTTGATCACCGCCACAGCTTGATAAGGTTACTACAGCGCCAATTATTAAATAAATTAATCTTTTCATATTCTTTTTAAAAAAGTTTTTTCTAAATACAAATATAAATATTACCTAAGAATATCCTAATTAAAGTTGGTTAAAATACGCTATACACTGTTTTAATATATATTAAGATAATACTCATTAAACGAAAATTACTCATTTTTGAATGAATAATATAAATATATGATTGTTTATCTTAAATAAATGCTTCTTTTGATAGTTATAATAGTACCTGTTTAACAAATTGTATCTTTGTTAGACATCAAGTGTTGTACGTAACGTTAAATCATTAAAAAAGCAATAAAAGATTTTTAGGTAATTATTTTTGAGAAAAGTATTTTACATATTATCAGTTGTCTTTTTTATTCTACTGCAACAGTATAAAGCTCAGGATTTCAATAATCTAAAGAAAAAATCAATATTTATTACCAATGATACTCTTTTAATAGATAGCCTCAGTATCGTTCCAGGTTCTGAAGTGTTAATTTACGAAAATACAACAGTCTCTAAAAATGAATACCTTATTAATTATAGTTCATCCACTATTTTTATAAAAGATAATCGTTTGTTAGGGAAAGAAGTAGTTTTTATTTATAAAGTGTTTCCCTTTTCTTTTACTCAATCTTTTGAACACAAAAAGATAAACACTATTGAAAAACAAGGAGCAAGTACTAAAAATCCTTTTTCTTATGAGTATACTGCCGTTAGTGAGGATATTTTTTATTTAAACGGATTAAATAAAAGTGGAAGTATTTCAAGGGGTGTAGCTTTTGGTAATAACCAAGACTTGTCAGTGAACTCGAGTTTGAATTTACAACTGTCAGGTAAAGTTAGTAATACGGTTAGTATTTTAGCTTCTATTTCTGATGATAACATTCCAATACAAGCAGAAGGAAATACTCAGCAATTGCAGGAGTTTGATAAGGTTTTTATTCAACTATTTAGTGATCAATGGAGACTTACCGCAGGTGATTTTTATTTAGAAAGACCAGATAGTTACTTTATGAATTTCAATAAAAAGGCACAGGGAGGCAGCTTTGAAATGCAATTTAAAACAAGTAAAAAGGAAAAAGCTGGTGTAATGAAGCCTACAGTTAGTGCTGCAGTTTCTAAAGGTAAATTTGCTCGAAATAGAATTACAGGAATAGAAGGAAATCAAGGTCCATATCGTTTGAAAGGTGCAGAAAATGAATTGTTTATTATTGTGTTGTCTGGAACAGAGAAAGTTTATGTGGATGGTAAATTGTTGAAAAGAGGGAATGAATTTGACTATATTATTGATTACAATACGGCAGAAGTTACGTTTACCACCAACCAGCTGATTACAAAAGACAAAAGAATTATTATAGAATTTCAATATTCAGATAAAAACTATGCACGTTCATTAATCCATTTCGGGAACGAATTTAAAAATGAAAAATGGGAATTAAACGTTAACGTGTATTCGGAACAAGATTCTAAAAACCAACCATTACAACAAGATTTAACAGATACTGAAAAATTAATATTGTCTAACGTAGGAGATAGTTTACAAAAAGCAATAGTTCCACGTGTTAATTTCGTTTCTTTTTCTGAGAACTTAGTGTTATATAAAATGGTAGATACTCTTGGTTATGATTCTGTTTTTGTTTATTCTACTAATCCTGATAGTGCAAGATATCAGTTGGGGTTTTCTTATGTAGGACCAAATAAAGGAGATTACACACAGATACAAAGTACAGCTAATGGGAAAGTATATCAGTGGCAGGAGCCAGTAGCAGGTGTTCCACAGGGGGAGTATGCTCCAGTTGTTTTGTTAGTAACACCTAAAATTAAACAAATGGCCACCTTAGGAGGAGTTTATAAAATATCTGATGGCTTAAGAATTAGTTGGGAGGGAGCAGTATCCAATAATGATATCAATACTTTTTCGAGTAGAGATAGTAAGGATGATGTAGGTTATGCATTTAAAGTAAACTCAGATAATAAAATTAAATTAAACGCTACTCAAAAAAATCCTTGGCAATTAAATCTTGGAGCGGGATATGAATTTGTTGACTATTATTTTAGGCCTATTGAATGGTTTAGAACTGCTGAGTTTAATCGTGATTGGAATATTAGTAATATTAATTTTACTACTGATCAGCACATTATAACGGCATACACAGGAATAGAGAAAAGAAGAAAAGCAAATATTAATTATGACGTTGCTATACTTAATAATGAAAAAGAGTATAAAGGGTTTAAAAATTCTCTATCGGCTCTTTACAATTTAAAAGGATTTTTACTTGACGGAAAAGCGAGTTACCTTACTTCGGAAGGAATTAACACAACTACCTTTTTACGTCATAAGGCAACACTTTCTAAACCAATAAGCGTTATAGTTTTAGGGATAGGAGAGGAGCTAGAACAAAGCAAGTTTTTTTTTAATAAGACAGATTCCTTATTAGCAAATAGTTTTAAGTATACGGTTTTACAAGCATTTATTCATAACGCGGATACCACCATTAACAAGTTTATGCTAACTTATCGTCAAAGAGAAGATGAATTGCCTTTGAACAATGATTTTATTTCTACTACTATCGCAGATGATATTGAGTTTTCATTAGGATTATTAAAAAGTAAGAACCATAAGTTTAGAAGCAAGATGACTTATAGGAAGCTAAAAATAATTACGCCAACATTAACAGCCATACAACCAGAGGAAAATATTTTATCAAGAGTTGAATATGTAGGTAAAATTTTAAAAAGTACTATTTCTACCAACACATATTATGAAATAGGATCTGGACTAGAAGTGAAAAAAGAATTTTCTTTTGTGGAGGTACAATCCAGCCAGGGGACTCACGCGTATATAGGAGACCTAAATGGAAATGGAGTAAAAGATTTGAATGAGTTTGAGATAGCAGCATTTCAAGATCAAGCAAATTTCATCAAAATATTTACTCCTACTAATGATTTTGTGAGAACCTATACTAACCAATTTAATCAAGGATTGTTTTTACGACCAGAAGCTGCTTGGGGAAGTAAAAAAGGAGTTAAAAAATTAGTCTCTCGATTTTCTAATAGAATAAATTATAGAGTGAGTAGAAAAGTGGCTCAAAAATTAGACTACTATAATCCCTTTATAGGAAATATTGCAGATAGTAATTTGGTAACGTTAAATTTAGGCTTCTTAAATACGTTTTATTTTAACAGAACGGGAACAAAATTTGGAGCAGATTTTACATTTCAAGATAATCGAGACCGCTCATTAATTACTAGCGGTATAGAATCGCGTAAAATGTTAAATAGAATTTTAAAAACAAGATGGAATATTACTCGAGTTTATACTGTTAATGTGTTAGCAGCAAATGGTGTAAAGAGGGTAAACTCTCAATTTTTTACCAATCGAAATTTTAATTTAATTATTCATGAGCTTGAACCAAAATTAACTTTACAGCCTAATTCAAAATTTAGGACAAGTGTATGGTTTAATTATAAAGAAAAAAAGAATGAAGAACTTCTAGGGGGAGAAGAAGTAATTAGTAAAAATGTGGGAGTTGAAATACGATACAATATAGCTTCTAAAGGTAGTTTTAGAACTAATTTTAATTATATAGAAAATCAATTTTCAGTAACCAACAATGCTTCATTAGCTTATGAAATGCTTGAAGGATTACAAGAGGGAGTAAACTTAACATGGGAAGCTACCTATCAGCAAAACTTATCTCAACACATGCAAATGAGTATAAACTATACGGGAAGAAAATCAGATGAAACTCCCATTATTCATACAGGAGGAGTACAAGTAAGAGCCTTCTTCTAATCTATTTTAGGAGCATCTTTTTCTTTGCTTGTAGATTTATAAAAACGAATTCCTACAAGAAACTCATGAGTTCCAGTACTATAATTTTTCAAATTAGTAGTAGTAAAGTCATAAGCATATGCTATTGTAAAATTATTGTTGATTAAATAACCTGCTGAAACAGTAATTGCGTCTAATGTCCTATAGGTTCCAGATATCCATACTTTTTCTTTGTATATTGCTCGTAATGTCCCTTCAATTTGAAGAGGCGCGGGGCTAACATACTTTACAAAAGTGGAAGGTTCAATAACAACATCATCAGCAACCTGAAACTTATATCCAGCTGTAAGGAAAAAATGAGCTGGTAAGGTTCCTACAGGATTTTCACCTTCTTTAAAAAATTTCACTCTACTATTTAAGAGTTGTGGAGCAGAAAAACCAAAATAATACTTTTTATGGTAAAGATATAATCCAAACCCAGCATCAGGTTTTAGTTCTGACTGTACACCTCCGGTTAAAATAGCATCATCCTGATCACGTAAAGTAATTTTTGATGCATCAATCGTAAATTGCAGTAGACCTGCAGATAATCCTAGTGAGAGCTTCAATGATTCGTTTAATTTAAGATGATAAGCATAAGAAAGGTTAAAGCCTGTCCTCCTCGTAGGACCAACAATATCCGTAAATAAATATCCTCCTAGTCCCATTTTTAAATTTTTTGTAGGACCATTAACGCTTAATGTATATGTTCTAGGGGCATCCGTAATTCCTTCCCATTGATAACGATGGGCAGATTTACCTTCGAAATAATTTCTGCTACCCGCAACAGCAGGGTTAATCAAATAATCATTTAAGTAGTATTGACTAAAATGAGGTAATTGTTGAGCAAATAATAACCCCCCGCCCAATATAAAAAAGCCTATGACTAATAATTTTTTCATATATGCAATTATCTTAAAATAGTTATTGGACCTGTAAATGGTTTTACTAAATCGCTGTTTAAATCAATTATATAATAATACGTTCCAATAGGTAACTCTTTTCCATTGTATGTTCCATCCCAATTTTGTAAATATCCATCAGCGTGGAATAATAATTCACCCCATCGGTTATAAATCTCTACAACATTTCCAGGGAATTCTTCTATAAAGTCAATTACCCATACATCATTTTTTCCATCTCCGTTAGGAGTAATTCCATCAGGAAATTTAATTTTTGGAAGAACAGTAACTAAGACCGTATCGTAGGAAACACAACCTGTAGCAGAAGTTACCATCACAATATATTGAGTTGTTGTTTTTGGAGAAGCTATAGGATTAGCAATAGTAGAATCATTTAAACTACTTCCAGGAGACCAAGAATAAAGTCCTCCTCCAGATCCATTGAGAGTGGTGTTGCTATTTTCAAAAATAGTCTCGTCTTTTCCAGCATTAGCTACAGGTAATGCATTGGTTGTAATACAGATAGTGTCATTGACTACGCAACCTCCAGTTACTTGATAAACATAACATGTAGTTCCTACACCAGGAGGAGAAACTGATAATATAGTGTCGGTTATTCCAATTGAAATCATTCCTGGTAATTGAAACCATTCTACTCCTGTTATTATTCCAGTAGGAACACCAGTTAAATCTATGCTAGTACCTTCACATATTGTAGTGTCATTTCCTGCATCAGCAAGTACAGTAATAATAGCTCCTATATCTATAGTATCTGTAATACTACAGCCGGTCATATCGGTTATTAAAACTCTATTCTGTCCAAAACACATGTTGCTTAATGAAGGTAATTGTCCAGGGGTGGTATTTCCATTCCATTGGTAAGTATAGGTTCCTGAACCTCCAGAAACACTAATGCTTGCATCTCCATCACAATTAGAAGAACAGCTTACGTCTGTTTGAGAAATAATAGAAGAAACGATAGCAGTAGGTTCAATTAATGTAACACTATCTATTACTGAACAATTATTACTATCAGTAATATTTACGATGTATTTTCCAGCTATAAGATTGGTGATAGAATCAGTTGTTTGTAGCCCTGGAGACCAAGAATATAGGTATGGAGCAGAACCTCCAATTGGGTTGGCGGCTACCCATCCATCACTCAATCCGTTACAACTAATATTACTAAAATTCATAGTAGCTTGAAGCACATTAGGTTCTGATACAGTATCAATAGCAACACCAATACAACCTAAGTTATCTGTAACTGTGAGGGTGTATAATCCAGCACATAAAGCAACAGCAGAATCAGCCGTTTGCCCTGTTGGGTTCCATGCATAAGTAAGAGGAGGTGTCCCACCTGCTATAGTTGATGTAATTTTTCCATCACAGAATCCATTACAACTTACGTTAGTAGCAGTTGTGGTAGGAATAGGAGCATTAGAGTTGTTGAGTGGGAAATTGAAAGTAGTTACACAACCAGTACCTACATCAGTAACATCTACAAAATATGCTCCTGCACATAAATTATTTATACTACTGGTTACTGGATTAGGTGGGCTTGAAGGAGTAGTCCACAAGAAAGTAAAAGGACCAACTCCCCCTGTTGGGTTTAGAGTAATAATCCCATTACAAACATTACAAGCAGGCAATGTAAGTACTTCGTTGGCTAATACTGCTGCAGGTTGTGTAATTACAATGGTGTCGTATGCTGTACAAGAATTGTTATCGGTTACGGTAACGATGTATGTTCCTGCACATAAACCTGTTGCTATTTGAGTAGTTTGTCCTAATGGGTCATCCCAAGAATACGTATAAGGAGCTGTACCGCCCACTGGTGTTGCAATTGCAGCTCCATCACAAACCCCGTTACAACTGATAGGGTTATTGAGATTGGCAGATACAGTTAATAGAGAAGGACCTGTAATGTTTGTACTAATAGAATCACTACATGATAAAGCATCAGTTACTGTGGCAACATATAAACCGACACAGAGACCGGCAGCAGTAGCTGTTGTTTGTATAGGGTTAGTTGGAGACCATGAATAAGTAAAAGGAGCTGTTCCTGATGAGTTAACAACAGTAGCACTACCATCACAATCACCAAAACAACTTTCGGGAATAATTCCTGCAATACTTAAATTTAATCCCTGTGTAGTAATGGTAACTGTATCAGATGAAACACACCCTAACGAATCTAAAACAGTAACAGTGTAAAAATTAGCACACAAACCAGTAGCAGTAGAATCAGTAATTAGAGGAGCCGTTGGACTCCATGCAAATAAATAAGGAGGAAATCCACCACTAGCACTAGCATTAGCAGTTCCATCACACGACCCAATACACGTCTCATTAGTTGAGGTAATTGAAATACTAGGTCCTGTAGCACTATTCACAATTATGGTATAGTTAGAAATACAACCTGCTCCTAAATCAGTAATCTGTAAATTGACTGTTCCAGCACATAAACCAACTACGGTTGAACTAGGTTGCCCTAAAGTAGTGAAAGGTAATGAAGGGTTAGCACCTAAAGGATCAGTCCAAGTAAAATCGAATGGACCAACTCCACCAACAGGAGTAGATGTTGCACTTCCATCACATACTCCACAAGTTGGTCCAGAAACCGTTGTAGAATCATTTAAGATGGTTGGTTCATTTACAATTACCGTATCATTGACACTACAGTTGTTAGCATCAATAACAGTTACATAGTAAGAGCCAGTACATAAGCCAGTTGCTGTTGCGGTTGTTTGTATCGGAGAAGTACTCCAAATATAACTATAAGGAGCAACGCCTCCAGCAGGAGTAGTTGTTATTTGTCCATCACACACTGCATTACAACTTGCATCTGTAACAATAGAAGAAGTTGATAATACAGCAGGATTTACTATAATAACGCTAGCAGTATCAGAACAAAGATTATTGTCGGTTACAGTAACTATATATGTTCCCGCACATAGACCAGTAGCTAAAGAATTAGTTTGAGAGGGGGCAGTGTTCCACGAATAAGTATATCCTGGTGTTCCTCCAGAAGCTGTTGCTAAAGCTGTTGCGTCACAATCACCATTACAAGTAGGAGATGTCGCGCTTATAGTTATAGTTATTGAATTAGGGTCTGTCAATACAACACTATCGATAATAGAACAACCGTTTCCATCAGTTACAGTTACAGTATGTGTTCCTGCACAAAGTCCACTAGCAGTAGGTGTTGTCTGTCCATCTCCCCATAAGAAAGTTAATGCTCCAATTCCGCCAGTTGGGTTTACAGTGGCAGTACCATCACAAACACCCGTACATGTTGGATTGGTGAAAGTAATATTTGCTAAAATTTCTTGAGGTTCTAATACAGTAGTAGAATCTACGGTAATACACCCTAAACTATCTTGGATAACAACATTATAAAATCCGCCACAAAGTGATGACGCAGAATCATTTGTAGTTAATAAAGGATCATCCCATTGGTAAGAATAAGGAGGGTTTCCTGCATTAACCATCGTCCATGCTAATCCATCACATGAGCCATAACAAGTTACGCTATCTGAAAGTGTAGTAACAGTTGGGCCATTAGGATTACTGATTAAAACATTAAATGTTTGGGAGCAACCAGCATTGTCTGTAACATCAAGACTATATGCTCCTGGACACAAATTACTGATGTTTGGAGTAGTTTGTCCTCCTGGTAGCCATGAATAAGTGTAAGCACCACCAGACCCACCAGTTGGTGCAGCAGCAGTAGCATCGCCATCACATATCCCACAAGTAGCATCTGTCACAGCAATAGTGGTATTTATAATACTTCCTTCACCTATTATTACACTTCCATTTGCAGAACAACCATTAACATCAGTAACTACTACAGAATAGGTTCCAGCGGTTAATCCTACAATAGTTTTGGTAGTTAAATTATTTGACCATAAATAAGCGTAAGGTGATGCTCCTCCAGATGGAGTTACAGTAGCAGACCCATCATTTCCGCCATTACAACGAGCATTATTTCCTGTTACATTGATTGTTAGAGTTCCTGATTCTCCAATAGTAACATTTTCAATACTTGAGCAACCAACAGCATCAGTTATAGTTACGGTATGGTTGCCTGCACATAATCCAGCAACAGCGTTAATGGTATGACCAGTGCTCCAGCTGTAAGAATAAGGAGGAACTCCTCCTGAAGGGACTACTAATGCTGATCCATCACAAAATCCGTTACAAGTAGCATCGATAGTATTTATAGATGCTGTAATGGATGTATTATCGCTTATTGTAATAGGCGTAACTGTAACACACCCATTGCCATCTGTTACTTGAACAGTATAATTTCCTGCACATAAACCGGAAACAGCACTTGTAGTTTGCCCATTACTCCATAAATATGAATAACTTGGAGCTCCTGAGGTTACAGTTACAGAAGCGTCACCATCACATACCCCATTGCAATTGGCATTGTTGGATGTTGTTGTAACTGTAGGACCACTAGTATTATTTATTACGATTAAGAAAGATTGCATGCATCCATTATTGTCAGTAATTTCAACAGGATAACTTCCAGCTGCTAGTCCAGTTGGATTAGGAATAGTTACACCAAGAGTAGGCCAGTTGTAAGTATATCCTGGAGTCCCACCGCTAGGTGCTAATGCTGCTGTTCCATCATTGTTGCCGCAACTAGCAAGAGTTGTTGTTTCATTAGGAGTAATAGAAGAAGGCTCATTGATGGTTACGGTATCATTAGCGGAACAACCATTAAAATCGTTAACAGTAACAATATAAGTGCCTACACATAAGCCATTTGCTGTTTGTGTTGTTTGTGCTAGAGGATCATTCCATTGGTAATTGTAAGGAGCAGTCCCTCCTAGAGGAGTAACAGTTGCCGTTCCACTACAACCACCATTACAAAGCGCATCAGTAGTTGATGAAGATAAAGTTAAAACATTAGGACTTGTGATATTAAAATCAACTACTTTTGTACAACCGTTAAAATCGGTAATAGTTACGCTGGTTAATCCAATACATAATCCAGAAACAGAAGAACCTGTTGACCCATCAGACCATAAGTAACTGTAAGGAGCGGTTCCTCCTGATGGAGCGACACTTGCGGTTCCATTACAAATTCCACTACAAGAAGTATTTTTTGAGGATGCATTTTCTGTAATACTATCGTTTTGATTAACGATAATACTAGTAGCAAAAATACAATTTGCGAAATCTTCTAAAGTAAGATTATAGGTGCCTTGGCACAATCCAGTTAATGTACTATCATTTGGATGTGGTCCATTTGGCCCTGACCAAGAATAGGTGTATGGGGATGTTCCTCCAATAGGAATTACATTTAATCCTCCATCACAACCGTTATAACATTTTGCACTATTTACAGTTGTTGTTACACCAGAAGGTCCAGTTGGATTACTAACTGCTATAGTGAAAACACCAACACAGTTATTGAAATCGGTAATAGTATCGGTATAAAATCCAGCACATAAAGCAGTTATTGTTGGGGTAGAAGCTCCATTAGACCACGAATGGGAATAAGGAGGAGTTCCTCCTGTTGGAGCCATTGCGATTACTCCATCGCAAACACCACAATTAGCCATGGTTATCGTTTCGTTATCATTTATTAAAGGAGGGTTTATAATATTAACAGAACCAATAAAGAAGCAACCAAAAGAATCCGTTACTGTTACAGTATACGTTCCTGAACAGAGCCCTACTATGTTTGCACTAGTGTCTGGAGTAGCTAAACAACCACCAACCCATGAATAAGAGTATGGAGGAGTTCCTCCAATAGGAGTAGCTGTAGCAGTACCGTTATTTGCATTGTTACAAGTTATATTTGTACTGTCTAAAGTTACTGCTAAAACAGTCGGGGTAGTAACAATATAAGTACCATTTGCAGTACAACCATTAGTGTCAGTAACAACAATATTAAAGGTATCTTCACATAAATTTGAAATACTTGAGGTTGTGGCAAATGGACCGGCACTTGTTGACCATTGATAAGTAAACCCAGGGGTTCCTCCTGTTGGATTAGATAGAGCAGTTCCTGTACATGTGCTTCCACCACAAGCTATAGATGTTCCTGAAACATTTGCATCTAATAAAGGAGGTTCGTTAATGGTGATATTCTGGGTAGTGGTACAGCCATTATTGTCTACACAAATTACCGAATAAGGTCCCGGAGCTAAATTGAATATAGTATCAGTAGTTGCTCCAGTATTCCATGAGCAGGTAAAAGGGGCAGTTCCTCCAGCCCGAATAATGCCAGCCATTCCATCATTAAAACCAAAGCAACTAATGTCTCTAGATATAGGATTAGATGAAAAAAGGACAGGTTCAGAAATGGTGTAAATTTCATTTCGAGTGCAGTTGTTGGTATCACTTATAGCAACCGTATATGTTCCAGCAGGTTGATTATTAATGCATGAGTTGGTGCCTAAGCCTCCTCCCCATAAATAAGTATAACCTGGTGTTCCCCCAGTTGGAGCAAGACATACACTTCCAGTGCTGTTACCGTTACAATCTGCATTTATTATTGTAGGATTTGGACTTATTGTATCAGGTTCTGATATCACAATAGTATCAGTAACTTGACAATTAATACTATCAGTTCCAGTAACCCAATAGACTCCTGCACATAAGTTGTTTATTGTTGTGTTAGTTGTATCTCCATTCGACCACAAGAAACGATAAGGAGGAATTCCTCCTGTGGGATTAATTGTCGCTGTACCAGTACATTGAGCATTACATGTAACGTCTGTAAAGGTAGATTGCAACTGAAATACATTTGGAGCTGCGGGTACCAGTGTAGAATCTTGAGATGCACACCCATTGTTATCTGTAACAGTTACGCGAACCCATCCTTGACAGAGGTTAAAAGCAGTATCAGTAGTTTGTGTTGCTGGATCATCCCATAAAAAAGTATAAGGAACAGCTCCTCCACCAGGAGTAGCTACTGCTAAACCATCACAAATGCTGTTACAGCCATTATTTACGGCTCCTGTATTAATCACTATAGTAACTAAATTATTCACCGTATCAGAATCTGTAGCAACACATCCGTTAGTATCAGTAACAGTAACAGTATATATCCCAGCACATAAATTGCTTGCTATCGCGGTTGTTTGTGCAGCTGGATCATCCCATTGATAAGTGTAGGAGAGAGCTCCGCCTGCAGGTACAGCAGTAATTTCTCCATCACAAATAGTTCCACAACTTGCATTGGTAGAATTAGCATTAACAGTTAAAGGTAGCGGTTCAGTAATCGTTACGGTATCTAGCCCTTGGCATCCATTAATATCAGTAACAGCAACTACATATTGTCCTGCACTTAATCCACTTACAGGGTTTCCCGCAGGTAAAACTGGGGCTCCACCTATGGTTGTCCAAACAATTGAAATATAAGGGGGGGTTCCACCGATTGGTAGTGCTATAGCTGTACCATTATTATCACCATTACAAGTAATATTAGAAGATTGAGCATTAGGGTCTATAGCAACCGGTTCAGTAATGGTAACACTATCTATGACAACACATGATGAGTCATCAGTAATAGTAACGCCATAAGTACCAGCACAGAGACTGTTTACTGAATTACTTATTCCACCTGTACTCCAAAGGTATGAGTAAGGAGCAGTTCCTCCTGCTGGAGAGGTTGTAGCTGTACCACTACAAACATTATTACATGTAAGAGGGGTTCCATTAGTGCTAGTTGTTAGTAACGGGGGTTCAGAGATGTTAAAATTAACTACTGTCTGGCAATTGTTGTTGTCCTCAACAATTGCTGTTTGCGGTCCTGCACATAACCCTGTAATTGTTTCAGAACCGACAACAGGGATAAATCCACCGCCATTCCAACTCACCCTATACGGAGGATTACCTCCAGCAGGTGTTACAGTAGCAGTACCAGTGCAATTACCAAAACAATTTACATCAGAGGAAGTTAAATTAGCAGAAATAGAAACTGGTTCGTTAACGATAGCACTATTATTTGCAGTACATCCTTGTCCATCTGTAATATTTACAGTAAATGTTCCAGCGCATAAACTGGTAATGTTACTTGTTCCCTGTCCAGGACCAACCAACCCTCCAGGAACAGAAACCCAATTATAATTATAAGGGAGTGTTCCGCCACTTACTATTACATCTGCAGTTCCATCACATACACCATTACACGACATATCAGTGGAAGACATATTTAATACTAATAATGAAGGTTCAATAACTGTTGTACTATCTATTACAGTACATCTCCCAGCAGAATCGCTAACGGTAATAATATAAGTTCCAGCGCATAAACTGTTTGGTGACTGTGCATTGTACGGACCTCCTGGACCAGTCCATAAATAAGTGTATGGTGCTGTTCCACCTGTAGGGTTAGCCGTCACAGAGCCATCACAAACGGAAGCACAAGAAGTGTTAGTTGAATCAGGGTTGGCTATCAATAAAGCAGGTTCAGTAATGGTTACAGTATCTGCTCTTGTACAGCCCTGAAAATCAGTAATATTTACAATGTATTGTGCAGGGCATAGGTCCGAAATAGAATCAGTACCTTGTCCAGTACTTACTCCTCCTGGAGGTATGGATACCCAGTTATATAAATAAGGAGCTGTTCCTCCAGAAGGAACTGTTTTGGCTGTTCCGTCACAAGCATTAAAACAGGTTACGTTGGTTGTTGTACTTGTAGTAATAAGTGTTACAGGTTCAGTAATAGTAAATGTAATTACTGTATCACAACCATTGGCATCAACAATAGAATCCGTGTAAACTCCAGCACAAAGAGCGGTAATAGTTGATACGTTTCCCACGTCCACTTGGCTTGTACTCCAGTTATGCGTAAAAGGGGCTGTTCCTCCACTCAATACAGTTGCGGTAATTTCTCCATCGCAGACACCTCCACAACTAACATGTTGTAAGATAGTATCTACTTGTAACTGGGGAACAGTAGATATAGTAACAACAGTGTCTCCTGTGCATCCTTGAGCATCTGTAACTACTACAGAATCTATGGATCCGTTACATAAATTGTTTATGCTAGGAGTTGTTGCTCCACTAGGAAACCATTGAAAAGTATAAGGGCCATTACCTCCAATAGGGTTAGAGGTAATACTACCAGAACAAGTACCAAAACAAGTAACATCAGTAACAGTTAAATTAGCTCTAACACTGTCAGGTTCACCAACAAAATAAACAAAGGTAGTGTCACAGCCAAAACCATCTAAAACTTGCACAGAGTAGTTTCCAGCACATAAACTAGAAATAAAACTTAGTGTATCTCCAACTGCACCAGGAGTCCATTGGTATGATAAAGTAGCAAAAGAAGCTCCATCAATAAAGGTAGTTATAGCTCCATCACAATCTGATTTACAAGTGGGTTGGGTTATTAAAGCAGGGCCTATTTCTTCAATTCTACCATGACCTTCAACGGTCGCTTTTGGGAATTTAATATCGCCATCACAATCATTCGTAATGGTAGCTCTATACTCTATACCTGGACATATATTAAAAATGGTGTCACTACCAGTAGTAATGGGGTTTGTCCCATTGTCATCTCCGAGAGGATCTCCAGGTGTCCAGGAAACAAATGCATTAGGGCAAGTTGTTGTAAAGTTGACGATAATCATTCCATCACAAACATCACCGCAGGAAACTGTGTCAGCAAGCATGGACACTACATTTATTGTTTTGTCATTAGGTTTTTTTGCCTGTTGTATATTAAAAGAATCCCCATCTTTACTAATAGCATCTTTGCTAGGGTTAGCCATAATAATTGAGCTTAAAGTAAAATCATGTGTAAATTTTGATGGACTGGTTATCCATTTATCATATACTATGATTGAGGAACCAGCAGATTTAATGTTTCTTTTTTTATTAGAGTTAGAAATAAACGATTTACAAACAAGGTCATTTTTGTTTAAATCGAGGGTTCCTTTCTCTAATACAATGCTTTTTTCGGGGTTTTGTATAGGGCTATTTAGAATATATGTTCCATTTCCTTTGAAATAAAAATTGGCTTCCCAGTTTCCGAACCCAAGGTTTAAATGGGTTGTTGAAGCTGTTGATTCTAAATAAATATTACCCGCTATTTTATTATTAAAAACACGAGGAACATCGATGCTGCCTGAAATATGAATGTTTGTATTTGATTGTATAGCACTATTTTTAATGTTTTCTGCTATAGTTAAATTATGTAAAAAAATACTAGAGGTTATTGTTACAATTGATTTAGTTGTAAAAGAGTTTTGATCAATATAGACATTATCACTTAGAGAAGGAACGCCAATACCTCCAGGCCCACCAGATCTGTTAGACCAATGAGTTGGGTCGTTCCAATTGCCACTATTACCTACCCAATAATAATCATTAGCATAGGTGATATTATTAAATGTAACAAAACTTAAAAGGAAAGTAATTACAAGTGATTTTCTGATATTTATCGACAAAATATTCAAAATTAAATTAATGGTAAGTTTACGGCAATAATACAAAATAAGTTGCGAAAAAAGACAATATATTCTTCATTAATATATTAGTAAGACGATTAGGGGCATTAGATAGTTGCAAGGAATAGTTTGCTTATAGGGTTATTTGCTGCTGTTTTGTACTGAAGAACCTAAAAAAGTAACTAATAATTGTTCAAATTCTAGAGGTTTTTCAGCATGAATCCAGTGTCCGCAGTTTAAGGATTTAATTGCTGCTTTTGGAAATAGATTCAATATGTTATCATAATCTTCAGCAGTAATGTAATTTGATTTTTCTCCTCTTACAAAAAGAGTAGGTTTGTTGAAAGGAGTTATATTGCTCAATTCCTTTCCTACTTCATTTATATTTTGATTAATTACGGAAAGGTTAAATCTCCAATCTAATTTATTTTTTGTCGACCAATAAAGATTTTTTAATAAAAATTGACGAACAGCTGGCTCAGGAATATATTGACTGAGCTGTTCATCTGCTTCATTGCGGGTTTTGATGTTATCAAAATTCAAAGATAACATACCATCAATAATTTCTTTGTGATGTACGGGGTAAGATTTCGGTGCGATATCAACCACAACTAATTTGTCAATTTTATTGGGATAATTCATGGCAAACTGCATAGCCGTTTTTCCTCCCATAGAATGGCCCAAAATGACAGGATCAACAATTTGATGTTCTAATAAGAAAGCATATAAATCATCAGCCATTACATCATAATTAAAGATATCAGATTTAGGAGATTGTCCGTGATTCCTAGCGTCAACAATGAAAACTTCGTAAGAAGTACTTAACTTTTTGGCAAGCGTCATCCAATTGTCTAATGATCCGAATAACCCATGAAGGATAATTAACGGTTGTCCACTTCCAAGATGTTTGTAATTCAATTTCATAAAACAAAAATCGTATTTTTTGATGTAATTCAAATCCTTATCTTTGAGGAAATAAATTGAAAGGATGAATAATTTAAAAGTATATAGTGATAATAACACTTATGATGTGGAGCTAGAAAAAGACCTAAATTCGGGGGTTATTAATGAGAAAGGATTTGATTGGGATGTGCTTCAAATAAAAGACAATTCTTTTAGTGTAATTAAAGATAATAAGTCATACAATGTAGAGTTGTTGAGTGTGAATAAGGATGAAAAGCGCTTTTTCATTAAAGTGAATGGATTAAAATATAAGCTCAATATAAAAGATAAATATGATGAGTTGTTGCATAGCTTAGGAATGGATAATTTGATAAGCCAAAAAGTGGGAGATTTAAAAGCACCGATGCCAGGTTTAGTTCTTGATGTTTCTGTTTTGGAAGGTGAAGAAGTGAAAAAAGGAGACACGTTGTTGATCTTAGAAGCCATGAAAATGGAAAATGTAATCAAATCGCCTACTGATGGAGTAGTTAAAAAAATCTCCATTAAAAAAGGTGAAGCGGTGGAAAAAAATCAACTGATTTTAAACTTTGAATAGGTAAATGAGGTCTCTAATTATATATAGCCTGTTGCTGTTCGTATTTTTATCTTGTGGAGGAGAGGTGTCCGACCAAAAAATTCCTAAAAGTGATTCTCTACAAGTCAATCAACTTAGTGTTGGTCAAGCAAAAATTTTTGAGCCTATACAAGATGAAGAGATTGTAGTTTTAGAAAATGAAGGAATTACTTTAACAGAAATCAAATCAAACAACGAAGAGGAAATTTCTTTGGAACTCGTAACGAATTCTTTTAAAGAAGGAGAGAATGAATTGATGTTTACTGTAAAAGGAATGGAAGATTATTCTATCGCTGTTATAGAAAACAATTATACGGTTAACCATTATCAAAAAAATATCATACCTAAAGAATTCATGTATGGCAACAATGTTTTTTTAGCGTTTTTAACTCATTCTAATGGAGTAGGGGTAAAAACAAATAAGGCGTTAGTATTAAAAAATGTATTGATTGACGATGAAAGTTTATTTAATATGAATCAACCTCATTTATTTTATTATCTTCCTAAAGAACAAACGATAACTCCGATATTAGATTTTTGTTTGGTGAATACCACCATTAAAAAAGGAGGCAATCAATTAAAGGTTACTATTAATGGAATAGAATTTATGTTTGACAAATGGGCAGCATATAAAATTGAAGGGTTAACAAAATCGGAAAATACCATCCGAATAAAATTACTTGACAAAGAAGGAAAATTAATAGAAGGACCTTTTAATGATTCTGGGGATAGGGTGTTTAGAGTCGTAAAAGAATCTACTTAATCTATACCACTTCTAGTAAAGTTCTAAAAGCCACAAATTTTCCTTGATACCGATTCACGTGTTCTTCTTGTAGTCTTGCAGCATGTTTTTCTTGGTATTTCTCTAAATCATTCATAGAGTTGCAGGTATATTGAATAGCATAAGTGTGACCAGTTTCATCCTCTTGTGTAGATATTACCTTACATATTTTATGTTCTAAGAAATAGCCAGTGCTCATTACATCAGGAATATGAGAACTCTTCATCCATCTAATCCAATCAGCATGAATGTCTTCTTCAATATTTATAGTAACGTTATAAATAATCATCAATCAATTAAATATGTTCTATTATAGAGTTTAATGTTGGGCTTGGGCGCATTGCTTGTGAAGTTAACTTTTCATTAGGTTTGTAGTATCCACCAATATTTTGAGGTTTTCCTTGAGCACCATTTAGTTCATTAACAATTTGCGTTTCGTTTTCGGTTAATTTTTGAGCTATCGTAGTAAATTTTTCTTTCAACTCGCTATTGGTATTTTGTTCCGCTAATGCCTGTGCCCAGTATAAGGCTAAATAAAAATGAGAACCTCTGTTGTCTATCTGCCCAATTTTACGAGCAGGAGATTTATCATTATCTAAAAATTTCCCAGTTGCCTGGTCTAATGTGTCGGCTAAAACCTGAGCTTTTGGATTGTCAGTCGTAATGGCAACGTGTTCTAGAGAAACACCTAACGCTAAAAATTCGCCTAAAGAATCCCATCTCAAATAGCCTTCCTCTATAAATTGTTGAATGTGTTTTGGGGCAGACCCTCCAGCACCAGTTTCAAATAAACCTCCGCCATTCATTAAAGGAACAATCGAAAGCATTTTTGCGGATGTTCCTAACTCTAAAATTGGGAATAAATCAGTTAAATAATCTCGAAGTACATTCCCTGTAACAGATATGGTATCCTTTCCAGCTTTAACTCTTTCTAAAGTAAAATGGGTTGCTTTTTCTGGAGATAGGATTAATATTTCAAGTCCTGAGATATCATGCTTAGGTAAATATTGATTTACTTTTTTAATCACTTCATTGTCGTGAGCTCTGTTTTCATCTAACCAAAATACAGCAGGCATATTAGTTGCCTTTGCTCTGTTTACAGCTAATTTAACCCAGTCTTGGATGGGGGCATCTTTGACTTGACACATTCTAAAAATATCACCAGGTTCAACATTTTGTTCTATAAGGATGTTTCCATTATCATCCACAACTTGAACTTTACCAGAAGCATCTAATTGAAATGTTTTATCGTGAGAACCATATTCTTCCGCTTTTTGAGCCATTAGTCCAACATTAGGAACAGTCCCCATTGTTGTTGGATCAAAAGCACCATTTTTTTTGCAGAAATCAATTGTTGCTTGATAAATTCCTGCGTAACAACGATCTGGAATAACTGCTTTAGTATCTTGTTGTTGTCCATCTGCATTCCACATTTGACCAGAAGTACGAATCATAGCTGGCATAGAGGCATCAATGATAACATCACTTGGTACATGTAGGTTTGTTATTCCTTTGTCAGAGTTGACCATCGCTACAGCAGGACGACTAGCGTAAACGGCTTCAATATCCTTTTTTATGTTATCTTCTTGAGGGTGATTTGCAATTTTGTTGTAAACGTCTCCAATTCCATTGTTGGGAGTTATTCCTAATTCTCTAAATATATCAGCGTATTTTTCAAATACTGGTTGATAAAACACATTTACAGCAGCGCCAAAAATAATAGGGTCAGAGACCTTCATCATGGTTGCTTTTAGGTGTAATGAAAATAATACGTTTTGAGATTTAGCATCCTCAATCTCTTTTTGGAAGAAATTTTTTAAGGTGCTAATACTAATAACTGAGGCATCAATAATTTCTCCAGCTAATAAAGGGGTAGACTCTTTTAGTGTTTTAGTTGTTCCATCGTTCCCTAAAAATTGTATTTTAACGACTGTTGCTTCTTTTATAGTGACTGATTTTTCACTGCCATAAAAATCTCCTTCTGACATGCTGGCGACATGTGTTTTGGAGTTTTCGCTCCAAGCTCCCATGCTGTGAGGATGTTTCTTTGCAAAATTTTTCACCGCTTTTGGTGCTCTCCGATCAGAATTCCCTTCTCTCAGTACAGGGTTTACGGCAGAACCTAATACTTTGGCATATTTGCTTTTAATTTCTTTTTCAGTATCATTAGTAGGGTTGGCAGGGAAATCAGGAATATTATATCCTTGATTTTGTAATTCTTTAATTGCACTTTGTAGTTGTGGAATTGATGCAGAAATATTAGGTAGCTTAATGATGTTTGCTTCAGGTGTTTGGGCTAATTGACCTAGTTCTGATAAGGCATCTCCAATTTTTTGATCTTCTTTTAGGTATTCAGGGAAGGTGGCTAGAATTCTCCCGGCTAATGAAATATCTTTTGTTTCTACATTAATTTTTGATGTTGATGTAAATGCTTTTACGATAGGTAGAAAAGAATAAGTAGCTAACATTGGAGCCTCATCTGTGATGGTGTATATAATTTTTGCCATTTTTTACTATTATAAAGAGTGTTGAATACCTTAATTTATTGAGCAGCGAAAGTAGTTATTTTAAGGGGTATTTTCAAATGCTGTCCTATATAAATATTTGTTGAATTATAGTAAAAAACAACAACAAAAAAGATAAACACAATTATTCGTTTTAATTGTTTGAATATATGAATAAAAATGATTTATTTTGCAGTCCTCAAATTTTTTAAAGAGAAAAGAGATGTCTAGAGTTTGTCAAATAACAGGAAAGAAAGTAATTACAGGAAACAATGTTTCGCATTCAAAAAGAAGGACAAAGAGAAAGTTTTACCCAAATTTATTTGTGAAAAAATTCTTTGTTCCAGAAGAAGATAAATGGATTACTTTAAAAGTTTCTGCCTCAGGAATTAGAAATATCGATAAAAATGGTATTTCAGCTTGTTTAAAAGAAGCAAAAGTAAAAGGGTTCTTATAAAATTACAATAATTTTATTATTGGTACAAACGTTGTTACTTTAGTAGCAACGTTTTTTTTGTTAAATAAAATACGATGAAAAATTTATACTTTATTGTTTTTTTATTCTTTGTGGTTGAGATGTTTGCTCAAGATGAACAATTTATCATTGAAGATAAGAAAGGGAATAATTACGAGTATGATTATGATTTATTGTCTCCTAAATTCCATGCTGAAAAAAGACAAGCTTTAAGAGATTCTATGCCATCAAACTCTTTAGCTGTATTTTTTGCTAACCCTGTAAGAAATCGTTCTAACGATGTAGATTATGAGTATCATCAAGATCCCAATTTTTATTATTTAACGGGTTTGAGAGAACCCCATGCGGTTGTTTTTATTTTTAAAGAAGAACAGCAATTTGCTAATGGATTAAAAACGGACGAGCTTTTGTTTTTACAAAAGCGAGATGCTGCTAACGAAATTTGGACGGGGAAAAGATTGGGAACGGAAGGAGCTATTCAATACTTAGCGTTTAAAGCAGCCATGGAAGGACAAGATTTTTCTGGATTTGAAATGGAGTTAGAAAGCTTCGATCATATTTTTGTTATGGAAGAAAAGGGGGATGTTAAAAATACAAAAGAAAATGATGATTTGTATGATTTGATGAAGCTGTTTGATTTAAAAATGAAAAAGGCAAAAAATAAAGTCAAACATCAAAAATTAGGAGTTATTATGGCCTCATTAAGGCAAATAAAATCGGAAGAAGAACTAGTATTGATGAGAAAAGCGATTGATATGACTTGTGAGGCTCAGATAGAACTAATGAAAGCATTAAAACCAGGAATGAAAGAATACGAATCAGAAGCAATAATTGAATATGTGTTCAAGAAAAATGGGGCAGAATACCCTGGGTTTCCTTCTATTTTAGGGGGAGGAGAAAATTCCTGTGTGTTACATTATACCTCTAATCGCAAACCTTTAAAAGAAGAAGATTTGTTGGTGAGTGATATTGGTGCAGAATATCATGGGTACACGGCAGACGTTACTCGAACGCTACCAACAGACGGACATTTTTCAAAAGAAGAAAAGACGATTTACAATATAGTTTTAGAAGCACAACAAGCGGGGATTGATGTTTGTAAAGCAGGAAACAAATTTTGGGATCCGCATACAGCAGCTACCCATGTGATAGCTAAAAAACTATTAGCATTGGGTATTATAGACAAAGAGTATAAGGTGAGAGATTATTTTATGCATGGTACTTCTCATTATTTGGGGTTAGATGTTCATGATCAAGGATTGTACACTCCTTTGGAAGTAGGCAATGTGATTACTGTTGAACCAGGTATTTATATTCCTGAAGGTTCAAAATGTGATCCTAAATGGTGGAATATAGGTATACGTATAGAAGACGATATTCTAATTACTAATGGAGAACCAGAAGTATTGTCTGCTAAAGCTCCTCGAAAAATTGAGGAAATTGAGGCGTTGATGAAAGAAGAAAGTACTTTTAAGTAATAACCATCTTAATTAAACCTAGCAGAATGACCTTTACCAGCCACGTATTTACCAGGATTAATAAAAGTTAGAGTTACCTCAAACCCGCCCACACTGCTACTAGCAGCCCTTAGGCCAGATAAGTTGGCATCATAG
>JAGFIT010000056.1 GCA_024103385.1 Vicingus serpentipes | reverse complement strand
ACCGCTGAGGGTGGTCAGTTTAAAATGCTATAGGGTGGTCTATTTGGACTGCTATAGGTGGTCAACTTAAACTGTTATCGGGTGGTCTGTTTGAGTGGATTTTCCAACCACATAGTTAAATGAATTTATTAAATACTGATTATCAATAAGTTAAAAAATCAACTCGCATGGAAGCACACTTTTTTACGTCTTCGTATTAATATATTTTAATCAGATCACCATTTTTACTTTGTAAATCTCAATGATTTTTTGATACCTTAAATGTGGTATTTTTCATTTTTTATTGCTTTTAAATATCTGTAAATCAAAATGATAATCCGTTATACCTTAAATGCGGTATTGGTTAGTAGTGTTTTCTATGGATACATTTGCTTTGTTATTTAGAATGAATCTAAATAACATCTAAAAGACACTATTATGAAAAGAAAATTACTACTTATAGCTACACTTTTTAGTGTTGGCTGCATATCTGCTCAGGTTGTAGACACTGTATCTACGGGGATAGGATATGCGAACGAAAATTATTACACCTTAGATAATGGCAATGAGGTTCCAATTATTAGAAGTGATTGGGATTTAGCATTTGCTTCTGATGGGCTTGGTGGCTCGAGTTCTACTATCCGAATTAATGGAGGTATGGGAACGGAATGTTGGGTGTACAGCAACGACACAACTCAATGGAGTACATTAGATACAACAGCTTTTGCTTGGACTACTAATCAATTAGTTAATGCTGATACTTCGTGGACAGTTGGAGCTTTTGAAAATAAAGTGCCTGTAAATGGATTCGATTTAGGTTGGGGAACTTACAATATGATTACCCATGCAGTTAATGGAGATAGAATCTTCATCCTAAAATTAGCAAATGGAGATTATAAAAAATTAGTGATTACTAGTTTGATAAGCGGAGTGTTTTCCTTTAGGTATGCCAATTTAGATGGTTCTGGTTACATGAATACAACTATTACCAAATCAAACTATTCAGGTAAAAACTTTGGTTATTACTCTATCCAAAATAACCAAACCGTAGATAGAGAACCTTTAAGTGCTTCTTGGGATTTACTTTTTACTAAATACATTACAGATTTAGGAGGAGGAACTTATTATGCTGTAACAGGAGTGTTAGCCAATAAAGGTGTTTCTGTGGCACAAGCGAATAATGTGCCTGATGTAAATAACATTTCCTACCTAAGTCAAGTTTATGACAGTTCTAAGATCAATGTTATAGGTTATGACTGGAAATCATTCAATATGTCAACTTTTCAATATGATATTGAAGATAGTTTAGTGTATTTCGCAAGCGTACCAAATGGAGATGTTTACAAAATTATTTTTACTGGTTTTGGAGGCAGCTCAACAGGAGATTACATTTTTACTAAAGAAAAAGTATTCTCTGTAGGGATAGATGAGGATGAGATAGAAAGCAAAATTCTTAATGTATATCCTAATCCTGCAACTGACAACATTAATATCACTTTTGCTGGAACAACTGATAATACACAAATATCTATCTATGATATTTCGGGTAAAGAAATGTTTACTAGGCAGGTTCAAAACAAAGGATTAAATAAAGAAAAAATAGATGTAAGCAATTTTAAACAGGGTATTTACTTTATCACCTTGACGACAGCTAATAGTAAATCAACTCAAAAAATAATCATTAAATAAAAATCATTTCAATGTCAAATTCCCTATGTCCTTTTCGGAGGGCTAGGGAATTTAAAAATTTAAACTAGGGAATTATGAAAAAAATTATCAACTCATTATTAATTGTTGCCACAGTAACATTGTTTTCGTGTGGTCAATCAGAAAAAAAAGAAGAAAGTAACACAACATCTGAAAAGAAAATTGGTGTTTTATTGGTTAATCACGGATCAGTAGCAGAATCGTGGAGAAATATGCTACTAGATGTTGAAACACAAGTAAAAGAGGAAATATTATCCAATCCCAAAATCAGTAAAGTGACCACTGCTTTTATGGAGTATACTGAACCATCCATTGCTACAAGAATGAAGGAGTTTGATGCAGAAGGTTTTGATGAAGTAATAGTAGTTCCAATTTTCTTAACAGTAAGTTCTCATTATAGTCATGATATACCAGTGATTCTTGGAGTAAGTGCTGATCCAAAATCAAAAGAATATATGATTGGGAAAGAAAAAATGGAAGTTTACAAAGCAAAAGCTAGAGTGAGTATTACCCCACCATTAGATTATTCAACCATCTTAAAAAAGAATGTAGAACGTAGAGTAAAAGCCTTGAGTAAAGATGCCGAAAACGAAGGTGTTTTATTGGTAGCCTATGGAGATGCAGAATACAATCAACAATGGGAAGAAATGGTTGATGAAATCGGTAAGTATTTGAAAATTAAAACAGGTCACGAGAGCATTGCTTACTCCTGGTGTGGACATTTAGTTGGTTATTCAACTGAACCTACAGTAAAAGGTATCGAGCAATTAATGGAGTTAGAAGATAATGTAATTGTTATTCCAATATTAGTTGCTAACGATCCATATTTTCAAAAGGATATTATTCAAAAAGCTTGTGATATGGTAAAAGGAAATGTTCTATACGTTCAAGATGCCATATTACCTGATGCCAATTTGAATAAATGGGTAATAGATATTTCCAAAGAAACTGCCGAAGGACTATAAAATGAGTTTTAGTTTAGTTAGTGATAGTAGGTTTATTTTTATGAAGGAAATAAGAAAGATTATTGCGACAGCTCTTGTTGCAATAGTTTTTCTTTATTTCTGGATTAATGGTCCGTTGATGCAGACTATAGAAGTATTGAGTTTAGAATCTATCGAAACTAAATACTCTGCACCAGTAATGGTTGGAAAAGATGGTGTAGATAAGAAAGGAAAACTTACATCATTTCATACCTTGGAATTTGAAGAAGAAGAGACGTTTGGCTACGGATTAATCATAGAAAAAAAGACCCCTAATAATAACTGGGGCTTTATTGCTGACGTAAAAAACAATCCAGGATTATCAGAAGAGTTGGAAGCTGATATTTTGGAACACGCGAAGCAATTTTCAACTGAAGCACACCAAGTAGAGGTGCATCCTTCAATGGAAATGTATTACTCAACCATTTCAGATACCAATAAACATAAAACCAATATTTATTTAGAAAGCACCCAAATCATTAAAAATATAAGAGGTTATGCCGGTGAAATAAATGTAGGTGTTATTATTGGCGAAGATGGATTTATCAAACAAGTAGAACATATAGCATCAAAAGAAACACAAAGCTATTTATCGGACATTAAAAATTCGGGTTATTACGAGCAGTTTAAGAACATTTCTATTACTAAGGGATCTCAGCAAATAGATGCTGTTTCAGGGGCTACACTTACCTCCGAAGCCATAGCAAGTACAGTATCAGCATTAATAGAAGAAGGCATTCCTTATCCTGTTTCAAACTATGCAGATGTAGATGAAGTTAATTTTTTTAGTCTTTCAGCAATGTTAACTAACAGTTGGATTTTGCACATTGTCGTTATCTTATTAATGTTTGTTTTTGCACTTCAAAAATGGATTAAGAAATCTAAAAAATCAATCATAGCATTAAGCATACTCTCAGTTATTTATATTGGTTTTTTCCTTAATAATTCATTTACCTATATTTCATTTATCCATCCATTTTTAGGTACGTCTGTATCGTCTTTAATGGGTTTGTACTCCTTAATGGTATTGCTTGGAGCTATTTGGGGTAAAAATACTTACTGCAAATATGTTTGTCCGTTTGGCAATATCCAACGCTTAATAATTCAAGTAAACCCATTGAAAACCAGTCGTAAATTCTTCTTGTCTAGTAAATGGATAAAAAGAATTAGAGCCGCTTTAACAGTTATCCTGCTTACAGGGATATTATTAGGATTAAGAAACTGGAGTAATTATGAATTGTTTCCCGATTTATTTGGTTTAAGTGTAATAAGTGTGTGGTTTGTGGTGGCTGTAATTACTGTGTTAACTACAATGGTTTATCCTATGATTTGGTGCAGGTTACTATGTCCAACAGGTTCGGTGTTGGATGGGATTAGTGATTTAATGAATTATAAAAGGAAACGAAAATGAGGTTTATTTTTATTACCATTTTGTTATTTTATACAGCTACGGTTTTTTCGCAAATAGCTACCATACAAGTATTAGATGAAACCAAACAAGCTATACCGAGTGTTCATATTTTAATAAAAGAAACTCAAAAGTTAATTGTTTCTGATGCAAATGGAATTGCTACCATACCCTTTGAGAACCAGACACAACTTACCCTAGAAATTTCTTTTTTAGGTTTCATAAAAAAAACACAACCCATAAAACCTAATGATAACTTAAAAATAGAATTACAAGAAGATATTGTTACCCTTAATTCATTTGTGGTAACAGGACAATATGCAGAGAACAGTCCTGAAAAAGCAGTTCAAAAAATTACCATTATCGATCACAAGAAAATAGAAAAAATGGCTGCTGTCAATTTAAAAGATGTGTTGACAAACGAAATGAATGTGCGTTTAACCCAAGACAATATTTTAGGTTCAGGAATGAGTTTACAAGGCATGAGTGGTGAAAATGTAAAAATATTGATCGATGGTGTCCCTGTAGTTGGTCGGCTAAATGGTAATGTAGATTTAAGTCAAATTAACTTAAACGATATAGAACATATAGAGGTTATTGAAGGGCCAATGTCAGTTAATTACGGAACCAATGCTTTGGCAGGAGTAATTAATTTAATTACAAAAACCAACAAGAGTAAAAAGTTAAACGTAATTGCTAATTCTTACAATGAAAACATTGGTCAATATAACTTAGATGGTAGTGTTTCAATTTCTAATAGGAATCATATGCTTTCGTTTTCAGGTGGTAGAAATTATTTTGATGGTTGGAAAGATGGAGATGCAGTTTTCGGAGAAAAGCAAAGGATAGCTGATAGTACGCGTTATAAAAGCTGGAAGCCTAAAGAACAATTTTTTGGAAAAGCAAGCTACAATTATCAATTAATAGGTGGAAATATTAAATATACCTTAGGTTATTTTGATGAAAAAATTAGTAACAGAGGCTTACCTCGAAACCCTTATGGAGAAACTGCTTTTGATGATTACTATTATACGACAAGATTAGATAATTCATTAATCATTAATAAAAAATTTAAGAATGATAAAAACATAAAAGCAACTATTGCTTACAACGATTATCAACGAATAAAGAATACGTTTTTTAAAGATTTAACCACCTTAGAAGAGACTCAAACAGAAAACGCTGGAGATCAAGATACCACCAAATTTAATCAATGGGTAATTCGTAGTAGTTTTTCTACCTCAAAAGATAGTGTAAAGGTTAATTACGAAGTTGGTACAGACATTAATATAGAAGAAGCTTTTGGTGTTAGGATTGAAAACAAAACGCAACAAATGGGTGATTATGCTGCCTATGCCAGTATTGAGTATCGACCATTTAACAATACAATTATCCGTCCGGGAGTAAGATATGCATATAACACCAATTACCAAGCACCAGTTACTCCATCTATTAACTTAAAACAAACGCTTGGTAAATTCAACATAAGGGCTTCTTATGCCAGAGGTTTTAGGGCTCCATCTTTAAAAGAATTATACTTCGATTTTGTGGACATCAACCACAACATTGTGGGAAATACAGATTTAAAAGCAGAACAATCTAACAATTTTAATCTCTCAATAAATTATACTAAAGTGATAAAAAATTATGTCTTAAAAGTTGAATTGAGCTCGTTTTACAATCAAATTGAAAACCTAATTACATTAGCTCAGAATAATGGCACATTATATTCTTACGTTAATATAGGAGATTACCAAACACACGGAGTTCAGTTAAATAATAATATTTCATTCAACCATCTCAAATTTGGTATTGGTGGTTCTTACATAGGAAGATATAATCACTTGTCCGAAACTAAAAGTATTGAAAAATTCAGCTACACACCAGAATTAAAAAGTAGCATTAATTATGAATTTCCTAAGCCACAATTGTTTGTTGCTTTTTTCTACAAGTTTACAGGAAAGCTGCCAGGTTTTGGATTAGCTGCTAATGATGAAATTATTCAAACCTCTATTGATGCTTACCATACAGCAGATTTATCTATTGGTAAACAATTTTGGAAAAAAAGAATTCAAGTTACCCTAGGTAGTAAAAACCTTTTTGATGTAAAAGCAGTGAATTCTGTTGTACAAGGTTCGGCACATAGTGGTAGTAGTGGTAGCTCCCCAGTAGCGATGGGTAGAACCTATTTTTTAAAAATGACTTTTAATCTTAGTTATGATAAAAACAATTAAATACCTACTACTAATTACTCTCCCAGTAGTACTTTTTTCTTGTGAAAAAGAAGAGTTGCCAGTTCCTGCTCACGATCCTGGGGATGTAATAACCAATAGTGTAACGATGGAAGCAGATTATCGTTTTCAGCTATTTTTTGATTTAGAAACCAATACAATGGTTAAAAAAAATCATAAAACTGATTGGGATTTGGGTTTTGAGACATCTGTTATAGGGAATAAAATAATTTTAAACAGTGCTAAGTATATGAAAGCTGCAAATACTAACACAACAAATTTTACAAGTGTTAATGATACAGTAGGTTACACCTTTAATATTGATATGCCTTCAGGAAGTTTAGATAGTACAACAATTGGTAATTGGACAGCAAGTAATGTTTATATTATTGATAGGGGGTTCAACGAGCTTGGAGCACATCAAGGGTTTAGTAAAATCGAATTTATATCTATGAGTACAACAGACTTTAATGTTCATTTTTCAAATTTAGATGGGACTAATGACATTACAATGAGTATCCCAAAAAATGATAATTATAACTTCACTTTTCTTTCATTATCTGGCAATTTGGTTGCTATAGAGCCTCCAAAAGAAGACTGGGATATAGCTTTTACTCAGTACACTCATTTTTATCATAACGACCAAACAACATATCTAGTAACAGGTTGTGTTGGGAACAGGAATAAAGTTGAGATAGCGCAAGTCTTTGACAAGGATTTTTCAATGATTACCATCAATGATATTAATAATTATTCTTTTTCATCAAATATAAATAACATAGGTTTTGAATGGAAAGAATACAATTTTAGCACTGGGAAATACATTGTTTTTAGTGATAAAAACTATATTATAAAAAGCATCGAGGGGAAATATTATAAACTTCATTTTATTGATTTTTATGATGGATTGGGAATAAAGGGAACGCCAACATTCGAATTTCAGGAATTGTAAATAAAGCCTAATTATGGAACAGATAAAATTTGCACAACATTTTACAAAGCTTGAATTAATGAAAGTTAATATAGAGGTTTTTCAAAATGAAAGTGGAAAAGAGGGAGTGGATTTTGTTATAAGAACCGCTACTGGAAGTTATCACGAACTGTATTTGAAATCACTTAATTTAGAAAAGGAAAGTAGTGTTGAAATATTGAAAGAAGAGCTAGCAATGCCAAAAGATAATTTATGGATAGCATTAGTGTTGATTATGAAAAATATGGATTCTTCATTATATTTAATTCCATCCACTATGCTATTAAAGACAAAGGCACACACTTTTCTTGATCAGAATAACTTAAAGCAGCCCTATTGGAAAATTAATGTGTTTCTTGAAGCCATTCCAGAACTAAGTAAGTTTTCATTAGCAAATGTAATAAGTCAACTATGAGGAATTCTATTACTTACCATATATGTGTGTAGCTAATACCACCTATTTATATTAAAAAATATCTCTCCACAGGTAATTGAATGTAACAGACCAGGTACCAGATATTGTAGTCACATGGAAAAATTTCAAATTGAATTAAACTCTGACACCTATTATACAAATGTCGTCTACTTGTTCTAAATCTCCCTTCCACTTTTCAAAAGCATTTTTAATTGATGTTTCTTGTTCTTTCATTGTGTGATTTTGAATAGATAAAAGTAAGTTCTTAAAATTAAGGGTTTTAAATTTTTTACCTTTTTCACCTCCAAATTGGTCTGCAAAGCCATCAGAAAATATGTAAATATTATCTCCCTTTTCTAATTCTATAGTATGAGTAGTATATGGTTTAGGATTATCAAACTGTCCTATAGGTTGTTTATCAGCTTTAATTTCTTCTACTACTGTGTCGTTTTTTCTCAGTATCCATAATGGATTATTAGCCCCGGCATATTTTAAAGTGTTTCCTTCTAATGAACATAGTGCTATATCCATTCCATCTTTTACTTCATCTTCGCTTTTTTCAAATTGCTTAAGTACTATCTCTCGGGTTTTGTTTAAAATTTTACCAGGGTCGGTTAATCTATGTTCTCTCACAGATTTATTTAAACCATTATTACAAATAACGCTTACCATTGCTCCAGGTACTCCATGTCCAGTACAATCAGCAGCGGCAAATAGTATTTTATTGTCTTTTTGTTCTAACCAATAAAAATCTCCCGCAACAATATCTTTCGGAATATAAATTATAAAGGAGTCCGAAAAAGAATTTTCAATTAATTCTTTGGATGGTAAAATAGCTGATTGAATACGTTTTGCATAAGATATAGAATCTAAGATTTCCTTATTCTTATCTTCAATTAATAATTTTTGTAATGTAATAGCATCGTTTTTATCATTTAATGCAAGGTTTGTTTTTTTTAGTTTTAGATAAAAATAAAGGATACCAATAGCTAAAAGGAAAATAAAGATGAAGCTGAATATAACAACAGTTTTGGTTTTTTCAATTTTACCTAAAATATCCTTTTCAGGAATAATTATCCCAATTAAAAAATAGTTATTATGACTCAGTTTGTATTTAATTATTCTTCCTTGCCAATATTCATTTTGTGTTTTGTATCTGAATGGTTCATTAAGATTTTTGTTTGATTTCCAAATATTGTATGCAGAAGTTACTTCTGGTATTTGGATAGAGTCTACATGGCTTAAAATAGTTTTTTTTATTTGTGAGGATGAATTTAGAGAAGAATCTTTAGGTAAGCCTATATATTGTCCTGACTTTGAAAGTACAAACGCTTTACCATTTTTACTCATAGAAATATTCTGTGTAAAAGATGTAATGTCTGTCAATGTGAGATCAAAGGCTAATATATAAGCTTTGTTGTCATTAGGTTTTAAGTACTTTACAGAAGCAGTTATACCAGGCTCAAAAGTTGTATTATAGATATAGGGGTTAGTCCAGTTGACTTGATTTTTTTTTGCTTTTATCGCTCCAGTAAACCAAGGTCTTTCTCTAGGATCATTTTTTATAATGTCCTCCCATGTTTTTGTTAAAATCCATTTATTAGAAATAGTATCTTCTTTCCATGATGTCCATATTTCTTTACTGCTACTATTAATAAATACACACCTATTGTTTACAATTCCATTATTAGGTATAACATCTATTTCATAACCATCTGAGTTTCCAACCCCCATGTATGATAATTGAGGGTAGTATTTTATCATAGGAACAAAATAATTATTCATCGAAGTATTTGATTCATCATCAAAAAAATCCATAGACGCTTGATCCTTAGTTGACAATAAAGCATTTCTTATGGGATTGAAAAAACCGTTAAGAGAAACTGTAACATTTTGAATGGATTTTTCAATTAAAGATTTGGCGATGTATTTTTTTGTGTTATTGATGTCAAAAACTAAATACACTAATAAACTTCCAGTTACTATAACTGCAATTATGATAATAGCACT
This sequence comes from Vicingus serpentipes, assembly GCA_024103385.1. Classification (GTDB taxonomy): domain Bacteria; phylum Bacteroidota; class Bacteroidia; order Flavobacteriales_E; family Vicingaceae. The sequence continues at coordinate 22,234 of JAGFIT010000056.1, read as the reverse complement.
TAATTTAATTTTTTTCATATACAATAAAATGCAGCCTCTCAAAAATAATTAAATGTATTTAAAAGCCATCATATATATCTGAATATTAATTAATTACGTATTTATACTTATAAAAAGTATAAATACTTAGTGATTAAAATATTTTAATTAGAGAAATAAAAGAACCAGATATAAATGGTTTAAATCATTTATCACTAGTAGAATGAAATTTTGATGATATTAAGTTGAATAACTCCATAGGTAAAATAATAAAGCAGACTAGATGTTGTAATCAAATGGTTTTTCTGTATTATTTCTCATCGACAATAGGTTATTATTGAATTAAGTATGACAGAACTCTCAAGTGAAACAATATTTAGTTACATTTGTAACGGTTTCAAATGTAACTAAATCTATTCAATGGAAAAAGTTAAAATTTATGGTTTTGAGATGGCTCGAATTTCAGAGGTTTACCTAAGCACTTTGTCCTCAATAATGACTCCTCAGGGCTTAGAACGCTATTTCTTTCCTTTAATCTACTTGTGCGAACATAGTGGTGAGCTTACACAAAAAGATTTAGCTGAAGCTATACGAAGAGACAAGGTTTACACAATGCGAATAGTAGATTATTTATGCGATAAAGAGTTGCTAGTTCGTAAGCAAGATTGCAACGATAGAAGATGTCAGTTATTAGAGGTTACTGATAAAGCAAAAGCTTTAGTCCCTAAAATAAAAGAAGGCATAGTTAAAACAGATAAATTGCTATTTCATAACTTTTCTGATGAAGAAAAAAAGGGATTTGAAACAGGTATGAGTAAGCTTTTTGCTACTATCAATACACTTCCTGACCCAGAATTTATAGTACAAGCATTTAAAAGAAATAATAAATAGATGAAAAAAATAAAACAATCCATTATTGTTGTAGGTTTAACATTAGTCATTATCTCATGTGGTAGCGATGAAGCTGAAAAATCAGGAGGTGGAGCTAATGCTTTACAAGTTGAAGCTTATAAAATAGTTGCACAACCTTTTAACAATGAGCTAATAACAACCGCTAATTTAATAGCAGAAGAGCAAGTAGAACTAATGGCTCCAATTGCAGGGCAAGTTTTAGCTATTTATTTTAAAGAAGGAGAACGAGTAAATAAAGGACAAACACTAATTCGTTTAGATGATAGAAGTTGGAAAGCACAATTAGTTGGTGTAAAAGCTGAATTAGATGCAGCTGAGAAAGATTATGCTAGAAAAATAGAATTATTAACTATTGAAGGAAGTAGTCAAGAAGAGGTGGACAATACTTTTTCTAAGGTAGAAATCTTAAAATCAGAACAACAACAATTACAAGTTAATATTGATTTAGCAAATGTTTCAGCACCATTTTCTGGAGAATTGGGAATGAGAGACTTTAGCGAAGGTGCATTTTTAAAACAAGGCGATTTAATTACAACACTTTCTGCCAACAAGCAATTAAAAGTAGATTTTACCATTGCTCAAATACACACAAAAAGTATTGAAATTAATAAACCAGTATTGGTGTTAATTGGTAACGATACACTTGAAGCTAATGTATATGCTATCAACCCCATTATTGATGCCCAAACGCGAACACTAAACGTAAGAGCCTTATTAAATCAAAAAGTAGATAAAAAAATAAAGCCAGGAACTTTTGCTGAAGTATTGATTGCTACGGATGTTTTGGAAGATGCTATTTTAATACCAACTCAAGCTGTAATTCCATCTATTAATGAACAAACGGTATATGTTTATAAAAGCGGAAAAGCTGTTCGTAAAGTAATACAAATGGGAAATAGAAATGCAGATAAAGTTTTAGTGTTAGAAGGTCTTTCTGTTGGAGACACCGTAATTACTACTGGGTTATTAAACATTAAAGAAGGTATGGATTTAAAAATACAATCAGTTAAATAATCATAATCCATGACATTATCAGAAATAAGCATAAAACGACCAGTATTAGCAACAGTATTTGCTATCATATTTGTCTTACTTGGTATGGTAGGCTATCTATCGTTAGGTGTTAGAGAATACCCAAGTGTTGACCCTCCTGTTGTTACTGTTCAAACAAATTATACAGGAGCCAATGCTGAAATTATAGAATCGCAAATTACAGAACCATTAGAGGAGCAAATTAATAGTATTGATGGAATTAAGACATTAAGTTCTAACAGTACGGACGGAAGAAGCACCATTACTGTTGAGTTTTTACCTGAGATAAATTTGAATGATGCTGCTAATGATGTAAGAGATAAAGTATCTAAAGCAATCAAAACTTTACCCCCTGATGCTGATCCGCCAACGGTAAATAAAGCAGATGCAAATGCTGAAACCATTTTATCTATTACCGTACAAAGTGAGAAAAGAGGTTTATTAGAATTGACTCAAATAGGGAATAATATTTTTAAGGAACGTTTACAAACTGTTCCAGGAGTGAGTAGTATTCGTATTTGGGGAGAAAAAAAATATGCCATGCGTTTGGAATTAGATCCAACCAAAATGCGTGAATTAAACATTACTCCAATTGACATTAAAACTGCTTTAGCTACTCAAAATGTTGAATTACCTTCTGGTAGAATTGAAGGAAGCGAAACAGAATTAACAGTAAGAACAATTGGAAGATTATATACTGCTGAAGAATTTGACAATTTAATTATCCGTCAGGATGGAAACACCTTAATCCGATTAAAAGATATTGGTTCAGCTCGATTAGGAGCGGAAGCGGAAAGAACTTTACTGCGTGGAAATGGAGTTATTCCAATGGTTGGAATTGCCTTACAACCTCAACCAGGTGCTAATTATATTGAAATTGTTGACGAAGCTTTTAGAAGGCTAGAAATTATGAAAAAAGATTTGCCCACTGACATTGTATTGGATGTTGCCATGGATAAAACTATCGCTATCCGTAACGCAATTAGCGAAGTAAAATCTACCATTTTATTAGCCTTTATATTAGTATTGATGGTTATTTTCTTCTTTTTAAGAAACTGGAGAACAACCTTGATTCCGGTTATTCTAATCCCTATCGCTTTAATTGGGTCTTTTGCTGTTTTATATGCAGCAGGTTTTTCTATCAATATTTTATCCTTATTAGGATTGGTATTAGCAACAGGTTTGGTAGTAGATGATGCCATTGTGGTAATGGAAAACATCTATACTAAAATTGAAGCTGGTATGCACCCCATGAAAGCAGCTTTTGAAGGCTCACGTGAAGTATTTTTTGCTGTAATAGCAACTTCTGTTACACTTGTTTGCGTTTTCTTACCCATATTTTTTATGCATGGATTAACTGGAGAATTATTTAGAGAGTTTGCGATGGTTGTAGTTGGAGCAATTGTTATTTCAACATTTGTTACTTTATCATTAACTCCGATGATGAGTTCTAGATTGCTAAAGAAAAGTAAAAAAGAAAATGGGTTAATGCGTGCATTTGGTAGGGTGGTTAAAAATGCTACCGTTAACTATTCATCTTCGCTAAAAAAGTTCATGAATAAAAGATGGTTAGCCTTCCCTATCTTTTTGTTGATGTTGGGGAGCATCTTTTTAGTGGGTTCTCAATTAAAATCAGAGTTAGCTCCCATGGAAGATAAAAGTCAGTTGAGGATAATTTCTTCAACTCCTGAGGGAACTTCTTTTGAGGCAATGGACAATTACCAAGTAAAATTAATGCAGATGATGGATACTGTTCCTGAAAAAGCATTTTTATTGGGAGTAACTTCTCCAACATTTAGAGCATCTACAGCAGCCAACTCTGCGTTTATTTTTATGCCGCTAAAACAGCCTAATGAAAGAGAAAAATCTCAAGATCAGTTGGCAAATGAAATTAACCAGCGATTAAGAGGAATGACTTTTGCAAAATCGTTTGTAGTACAAGAAGAAACCATTAAAACTGGTGGTGGCGGTGGAAAATTACCATTACAATTTGTATTGCAAGCACCCGATTTAGAACGATTAAAAGCCGTGCTGCCAATATTTATGGATAGCGTTCAGAATAGTCCTGTGTTTTCAATTTCGCAAGTAGATTTAAAATTTAATAAACCCGAAATAACCGTTTCTATTAATAGAAACAAAGCATTGTTAATGGGAGTTAGTATTACTGATATTGCTCAAACACTTCAAACATTTTTAAGTGAAGAACGTCTAGGTTACTTTATTAAAGATGGAAAACAATATTATGTAATTACTCAAGCAAAAAAGGAAAAGAAAGATGAACCTTTAGATCTAAACAACATTACAGTTCGTAATAAAGGGGGCGAAATGATTACACTTGATAATTTAGTTGATATTGAATTCAATAGTCGACCACCATCGTTATTAAGGTACAATAGATACACTTCTGCGACTATAGAAGCTGCTCCTGCTCCTGGTTATACCATTGGTGATGGAATTGATGAAATGAGAGCCATTGCAGATAAAGTTTTAGACGAATCGTTTAGTACTGATTTAACTGGTAATGCTGCTGATTTTGCAGAAAGTTCTGACAGTACAACACTCATTTTTATTTTTGCACTGGTATTGGTTTACCTCACATTAGCTGCTCAATTTGAAAGTTTTAGAGATCCTTTAACAATTATGTTAACCGTTCCATTAGCTTTAGCTGGAGCGCTAATTACCTTATGGATTTTTGACCAAACCTTAAATATTTTTAGTCAAATTGGTATGATTGTATTGGTAGGTATTGTTACTAAAAACGGTATTTTAATTGTAGAATTTGCCAATCAAAAAAGAGATGCTGGTATGTCGTTACAAGAAGCTGCTTACGAAGCTGCATCACAACGATTTAGGCCAATTTTAATGACAAGCCTATCAACTATGTTAGGAGCATTACCTATTGCATTAGCATTGGGAGATTCTTCTACCAGTAGAATACCTATGGGATTAACCATTATTGGAGGGTTAATATTAGCATTGATTTTAACATTATATGTAATTCCGGCTTTATACACTTATATCGCCAGCAAAGAGAATAAAATTATAGATGAAGCAGATTACAATTAAAATATTAGCAATCATAACGGTTTTTACAATTAGTGAAGGCTCAGCTCAATCTCTACAAGAGATGATAAATACCGCCTTGACTAATAATTACCAAATTAGTATTGTAAAAAATGAAGCTCAAGTTGCTGCCAACAATAATGTAATTGGTAATACTGGAGTACTACCAAGCGTAGATTTAAACGGAACTTATTCCAACTCATTTAACAATACAAAACAAGAGTTTGCTGATGGAACCATTCGTGAAGGTAGCAATGCTAAAAACACAAACCTTAACCTTTCGGCATTAGCCAATTGGACCATTTTTAATGGATTTAACGTTTATGCTAAACGGGATCAATTGGCATATTTAGAAGAATTAGGTCAGCTCAACTCTAAGTTTTATATTGAACAAACTGTTTCGGATATTGTTACAGCTTATCACCAATTAATGTATGAGCAACAACTCTTAAAAAATTATCAGCAATCGTTATCTATTTCTTTATTTAGGTTAACCCTAGAGAAAAAAAGAAAAGAAGTTGGAGCAGGAAAAGCAATGGATTACGGACAAGCATTGGTTGATTACCAAACTGACAGTATTCGATTGTTGTCACAACAAAACGCCATACAAGCTTTAAAAATTGAACTTAACTATATATTAAATAATCAATTAGAAAAAGAAATTATGGTGAGTAATGAAGAATTTAAAGTGCTAGTAATTCCTACAAAAGATACTTTATTAAAAAAAGTTGATGAAGCAAATATCCAGTTGGCACAACAGCGTTTACAAGAATTAATTGCTGAAACAGATTTACGCATGGCAAAAGCCAATCGTTACCCTAAAATAGATTTATTTGCTGGTTACCAATATTCAAAAACTACTGCAGCAGTAGGTTTTTCAAATTCTAATCAAAATTACGGACCAACTGTTGGTGTAAGCGTAAGCTTTAATTTATACAATGGTGGCGCAACTAATCGTGAAATTAAAAACATTAAGCTTTATGCTGAAAATACTCAATTAACCAAACAACAAGTTAATCAACAAATTAATACAACTGTACTTAACTTTTATAATGAATACAACTCTATTACTAGCCAAATTTTATTAGCTAAAAGTAATGTTAAAGAAATGGCTAAAGTTTACAATACCGCCGAAGAACAATTAAAAAAAGGAGCAATAAATGGTTATGACTTTAGATTAACACAATTAAGTTTATTAAATAGTGAGCTAAATTTGATGCAATTACAATTTTCGTTAAAAGCCATTGAAATTAATTTGAATAGACTTTTGGGAATAGTGTTAGAGAGTTATATTTAGAGAAACGGTAAGGGTATTAATCTTACATAGTAATTCAAATTTTTATTCTGTAAATGTTCAAATATAGTACAAACACCCACTTTTTAAAATTCCTGATTTCGACTATGACCTCTTTCTTGTCAAGGGTTTCAAGTGCTATTGTTTTGTTTTTTGTCGTTTCGCGTAGGAAATTTACCGTGAAAATAAATTGGTATTCCATTTCCACCTTTTATAATTTTATTCGTGTCTGTCCACAAATTTTGTTCTGCAACTTATTTTTTACTTATCTTAGATAGGTTATAATTTACAATCGTTAAACTAATGTTCAGGACAATGCCTCATTAATGATAGGACACATGGATTGGTGGTATATCTTTTCTAATAAAATCTATCCGAAAATAAAGGGGTGTAGGCTGGACTCATGGTCAAAAAGTCCACTTTGTTTTCAAAATTAGTCCACTTTTAATTTTGTGGTTAAAAACCAAAAAAGCCTCAAACATTTACTGTTCAAGGCTTTCGGTAAGTGGTGCCTCCAGGAATCGAACCAGGGACACATGGATTTTCAGTCCATTGCTCTACCAACTGAGCTAAGGCACCATTCAAATGGTCGGCAAATGTAGAAAATTATTTTAATCTCTAAAAACATTTACTTACATTTTGTATTTTCGAACTTTGCTTTTACCATGAACCTTATTATAGATCAAGGAAATACCCATGTAAAACTTGCTGTTTTTGAGCAAGACAAACTGCTTGCTCATCAGGTTTTAACGGAGATGAATGAAACACTCATCAGTGCATTTATTGCAAACTATGCCATCAAAAAAGGAATACTTTCCTCCGTAAAAAAAGAGAAACCAACACAATTGTTAAAAAAGTATAATTTATTACAATTCTCTAGTGTTACACCCTTACCTTTAACCCTTAATTATAAAACACCAACAACATTGGGTTTAGATAGAATCGCTGCAGTTGTAGGGGCTCAACAACAATACCCCAACACCAATGTGTTGGTAGTTGATATGGGAACTTGTATTACGTATGATTTTTTAGATCAAGAAGGAGTTTATTGGGGAGGAGCTATTTCTCCTGGATTGCAAATACGTTTTAAGGCAATGGAGCATTATACAGATCAACTGCCTTTAGTTTCGTTCAAAAAAGAAGGGGTAAAGTTGGTAGGAGACACTACAGAAAGTGCAATTATGGCAGGAGGGTATTATGGAATAGAAGCCGAAGTAAATGGGATGATACAAAAATACATACAACAATATAAAGACCTGCAAATAATTATTACCGGAGGGGATGGAAATCTATTTGATATAGCGCCAAAAAATCGCATCTTTGCAGACGAATTTATTGTGCTGAAGGGCTTGAATAAAATTTTAAATGATAATGATAAAATTAAATAGGGTAGTAGTATTAATGGTGGTGCTATTTTCTGTAGTAGCCATAGAAGCTCAGAATACCACTAACTCCCCTTATTCTAAATATGGTATAGGTATTCTTCGTCCGGATGGGTTTACGCAAAGTCGTGCTATGGGAGGTATAGGTGTAGGGTTACGCTCTTATAAAGACATTAATATTATTAATCCAGCAGCACACGCTGCCTTAACCATTACCACTTTTGAGGTAGGTGTTACCAATAATGCTTTATCATTAACTGATGGAACAGAAACACAGTTTAAAAACAACACATATATCGATCATCTTTCTTTTGGAATTCCTATTATTATGAACAAATGGGGGATGGGGTTTGGGGTATTACCTTACTCTAGTATTGGGTATAAGTTTGAAGATGTATTTGACGACCCTTATGCAGGAGCTGTTACTCATAGAAGAGAAGGTAAAGGAGGTGTAAATAAGGCTTATTTGACCAATGCGGTTCAATTTAATCTGGATTCCAACTCGTTAATAGCTGTTGGAGTAAATGGGTTCTTCTATTTTGGTAATTCAGAACATGTAACAAATACAGCTTTTGGCGATTTACAAAATGGTTATAATGTGTTAAGCGTCCAAGAATTCTCAGTAGCTGATTTTGGAGCTGAAATAGGCTCTCAATACCAAAAAAGTTTTAAAAATGAGAAGAATGAACAATTTAAATTAATACTGGGGGTTACTTATGGGATGGACAGAAAATTAAAATCAAGGTATTCTGAATTTATTTCTTCTTACCATTCTTCAACTGGAGAGTATGCAGATACGATTTCATTGATTGATGATGTGAGGGCAATTACTCAACTTCCAGGTCAATATGGAGTAGGGATTTCACTACAGAAAAATAATAAATGGACGATAGGAATTGATTATCGTTCATCTAATTGGGGTGCAATAGCATCAAATAGTGGTGTTTTCAAATACAATTCGAATTATTCTTTAGCGGCAGGTGCAGAATGGATTCCGAAATACGATGCTTTTAGTAATTACTTAAAACGAGTAGCTTATCGTTTTGGGGCTCGATACAATACATCGTACATCATGATTAACGATGAAGATTTAACAGAGTATGGCATAACTTTTGGGATGGGATTACCCATTAGAAGACAAGAATCGGCTATTCCCAGCCTTAATTTTGGGTTTGAATACGGAAAAAGAGGCCAGTCGAAAAATGGGTTAATAGAAGAAACGTTTTTTAATTTTAGTGTAGGGTTGACAATTAATGATAGGTGGTTTATAAAACGGAAATATGATTAAGAGAGATCTAAAAATTAACATTTAATATCCCTTCTGTTAAGTGGGGTAACATAAAAAGTAGAATAAAAATTAAGATAAAGATGAAAAAAGTAGTATCAATAATTGTAGGAATAGTTTTAAGTGTAAGTGCCTTTGCACAAAGTAAATATGGAGCAACACCACAAGACAGTATAACTTGTATAGAAAGTTTAATTTATAAAGATTACCTGAAAGCTGAACCTAAATTGGCATTAGAGTTATGGAGAAAAGCGTATAAGGTGTGTCCTCAATCACAAAAAACATTATACACCAATGGAGTTGATTTATACAAAGATTTAGCAGATAAAGAAACAGATGCAGTAAAAAAGGAAGCGTATTTAGATACGATGTTTTCTATTTACGATCAGCGAATTGAAATGTTTGGGCAAAAAGGATATGTGTTGGGTTACAAAGGGCAAGCAATGTTGGTGAACAGACCAAGCGAAAAAGAAAAAACATTTGAGATTTTAAGTCAGGCAGTAGAAATCACGAAAAACAAAACGCAGGCAGGAACATTAGTAGCTTTAATGTTTGCAGCCATTAATATGGAGAAAGCAGGGAAAATGACGAAAGAAGAAGTGATTGCTGTATTTGAAAAAACAGTAGGTATATGTGCCGCTAATAAAGATAATAAAGGTGGCGATAGATATGATGCCGCAGAGGAAAAAATACAAAGTGTAACCTCTCCTTATTTAGATTGTGAAGTATTGGTGCCAATGGCTAAAAAGAATTTTGAAGCCAATAAAACAGAGTTATCCTGGTTAAGAACAACCGTTACTTTATTAAAAAGAAAAGATTGTTATGAGACCGATGCGGGAGCTGATATTTTTGCAAAGGTAGCAGGAGCTTATTTTGAAATGGAACCCTCGGCTTCTGGGGCAGATGGAATGGGTAAAATTTTCTTGAGTAAAAAAGAATACGATAAAGCCATTGAATTTTTTAATAAAGCAGTAGATATGGCAGAAACGAATGATGAAAAAGCCGAGTATATAATGAGTATAGCTAAAGCTTACTTATATAAAAGTAGTTATGCTCAAGCAAGAACTTATGCTTTAAAAGCGGCAGGAATGAAAAGTGGATGGGGAGCACCATACATTTTAATAGGTGACTGTTATGCACAAAGTTATAAGTCTTGTGATGATGGAGAATTAGGTAGGTTTGGTGTGTATTGGGCTGCAGTAGATAAATACCAAAAAGCAAAATCAATTGATGGGTCAGTAGCTGAAACGGCTAATACGAAAATAGCAAGAGCATCTATTCAATATCCAGAAACAAAAGATGTATTCTTTTACAGCAAAAAAAGTGGAGACCCTTATACTGTTGGTTGTTGGATAAATGAATCTACTACGATCAGGACAAAATAAACACTAAAAAATGTCATGCTGAGTTTATCGAAGCATCTTACAATAAAGTATTTTTATGTCCCCTTCCATAAACTTAGGGGGACAAAAAATAGAATTATCCCGGTGCTTTTAGCATGCGGGATTCTTTTTTCTTGTGAAAATGATATGGAAGAGGTAGCTTCATTAACAAAAGCTAAATCGGCAATTCGAAAAGGTAAAAATGTAGAATTGATTTATTCTGAAAAGTCAGTTGTTCAAATTAAAATTACGGCACCTTTAATGGAGGAATACGCGGGAAAAGAAAATTACATAGAAATGCGACAAGGGATCAAAGCTACTTTTTATGATTCGTTGATGCAAGTGAGCTCAACACTTACTTCTAAATATGCGATTCACTTGGTGGATAAGCAAAAAATGGAGGCTAAAGATGACGTGGAAATTATCAATAATAAAGGCGAAAAATTAAATACGGAGCATTTGATATGGTTGCAAGATTCAGCTAAAATCTACTCTGATGAGTTTGTAAAAATTACCACTGAAAATGAAATTATAATGGGAGAAGGATTAGAAGCTAACCAAGATTTTTCGCAATGGAAAATTCATCAAATAACAGGAATCATCAACTTAACGGAAGAAAAGGATTCATTAACCAATAAAAAATAAAATAATGCTTAAAGTAATACGATTTTTAGAATTAATGTGGCTGGTTATCGCTATTGTTAGTGCAGTAATAGCTACCTATCATTTGGTAACTGGAATATTAGATCATGCGTTGTTTTTTTATTTTTTTTCAGCTGTGGCTGTAGCTTTATTCTTTTTAAGAAAACGACAACGTACTAAATTGGAAGACAACTAAAAAAACGTATTTTTAAAAAGTTAATTAAAAAATGAAATGACCACTATTTGGATTTTTTTATTGCTTGCCATGTTTTTTTCGGCATTATTTTCTGGGATGGAAATAGCATTTGTTTCCGCTAATAGGTTAAAAATTGAGTTAGACAATAAGCAAGGAAAATATACTGCCAGGATACTCTCCTCCTTTTTAAAACAACCAGCCAAATTTATTAGCACCATGTTGTTGGGAAATAATATCGCCCTGGTGATATATAGTATGTTGATGGCCCAGATTTTAGAACCGACCATTGTGGAGTATGTTAGTCGTAATGAATTCTTTATTTTATTTCTACAAACGGTTATTTCAACATTACTGGTGTTGGTTTTTGCAGAATTTTTACCAAAAGCTTTATTGCGAATTAACCCCAATAGCGTACTGGTTCTTGCAGCTGTTCCTTTAAAGATGATATACATTATCTTGTATCCATTTACGGCATTTACGGTGAGCATTTCTAATTTTATATTGCAATTATTTAAAGTAGATACTTCAGAAAGTGATTTGGCTTTTTCAAGGATAGATTTAGCACATTTTGTAATGGATATTCAGGAACGATATGAAGAAGGAGAGGAAATTGATTCGGAGATACAAATTTTTAAAAATGCACTCGATTTTTCTGATGTAAAGGTGAGAGAATGTATGGTTCCTCGGACGGAAATTACGGCAATGAATATAGAAAGTGAATTGTCAGATTTAAGAGAAAAATTTATTGAAACAGGATTATCTAAAATTTTGATTTACAGAGAATCGATTGATAATATCATTGGCTATGTGCATTCTAAGGAGTTGTTTAATAACCCATCATCTATCAAATCGATATTACTTCCTGTTTCTATTATTCCTGAAGCCATGTCGGCCCAAAGCATGTTGGAAAAATCGATTAAAGAAAAGAGAAGTATTGCAGTGGTCGTAGATGAGTTTGGAGGAACATCAGGGATATTAACTATTGAAGACATTATAGAAGAAATATTTGGGGAAATTGAGGATGAACATGATAAAGAAGAATTGATAGAAAAAGAAATAGGAGAAGGAGGCTATCAGTTTTCAGCACGAATAGAAATTGATTATTTAAATGATAAATATAACCTTGATTTACCAGAAGGAGAAGAGTATGAAACCTTGGCAGGACTATTAATTTATATACATGAAAGTATTCCTGAAAAAGGAGAAGTTATTCAACTTGATAACTATACATTGACGGTTGATGAAGTGAGTGATAACAAGATTGAAATGGTCAGCATTAAAAAAAATAAAAAAGAGGGGTAACGTGACAAACTAAATCTTTTTTGATGCTTTTATATATCAATAGACTATCGTATATTCGCAACCCAAAATTAGTTGAAAAATGGCAGTAATAGGAAAAATTAGAGAAAAATCAATGTTGTTGTTGATTGTAATAGGTGTCGCAATGTTGGCATTTGTTCTTGGAGAGGGAGTAATGTCGGGGCAGTATTTTATGAATGACAGCAATAGTGTAGGAGAAATTAACGGTATAGATATATCAGCAGCTGATTTTAATGCAAAACTAGAAAAAACCATTACTGCATGGGAGACCCAAAATGGAACAGCAGCAAATTCAGAATTAAGAGCATCATTTAGAGATCAGGTTTGGAATGAAATTATTCGTGAACAAGTGATGGAATCTCAGTTTACAGAATTAGGACTTTCTGTTAGTCCAGAAGAATTGTTTGATATGGTGCAAGGAAGTGAGCCTCATCCTCAAGTGCAACAAGCTTTTACTGATCCAGCAACAGGAGTTTTTAACTCTAGTCAAGTATTACAATTTCTAAAAAGCTTAGAAACCATGCCAGCAGAAAATAGGAATCAATGGTTGCTATTTGAAGATGGTATTCAAAAAGAAAGAATAGCCAAAAAATACAATACATTATTGGTAAAAGGGATGTATGCTACATCAAGTATGCTTAGAAATACGCATAAAGAACAAAATGAAAAACGAAATTTAAAATTTGTTGTAAAGCGTTATACTGAAGTGAATGATAGCACGGTTGAAGTTACTGCTAAGGAATTGAAAGCATATTATGAAGCACACAAACAAGAGTACAAACAAGAACAGTCAAGAGATATTGAATATGTAAGATTTGATGTAAACCCTTCTGAACAAGATAGAGAAGAAGCATTGAATTGGATTACGGAAACTTTAGCAGAATTTAAAACAACTGACAATGATTCTTCTTTCGTAACATTTAATTCTGAAGAACCTTTTGATGCTTCTTACCTCAATGAAGAAGAAATGCCATTTGGGTTAGATTCTTCCTTTTTTCATCAAGAAATAGGAACAGTAGTAGGCCCTATAGAAGAAGATGGAGCTTATGTGTTAACCAAGCTGTCTAAAACTAAGATGGTTCCAGATTCAGTAAAAGCACGTCATATTTTATTGAAAACTACTCAACAACCAACAGATACTTTATTGAAGGCTAAGTTAGATAGCATTAAAACAGTGATAGAAAATGGTGCTGATTTTGGAACTATTGCAAAAGAAATGTCAGAAGATGTAGGTTCAGCTATTGAAGGAGGTGATTTGGGTTGGTTTAAAGAAGGACAAATGGTTCCTGAATTTAATGATGCTTGTTTTGATGGAAAAGTGGGGGAATTAGTAATTGTTCAATCCCAATTTGGATTTCATTTAATTGAAGTTTTACAACAATCAGCGAAAGTAAAGAAGGTACAATTAGCTAGGGTGGTAAGAAAAATTAGCCCGAGTAATGAAACTTTTGATGCTGTTTTTGCCAAAGCAAGTACATTTTATTCTAATAATAATACGCCTGAAGCTTTTGAGAAAGCAACAGAAGGAGGTGAATTTATCAAAATGGTGGCAGCAGAAGTAAAAGTTGCGGATAAAGATGTACAAGGCCTACAAAATGTACGTGAGTTGGTAAGATGGGCATTCAATAATGAAAAAGGTACGATTGCTGCACCTTTTCAGTTTGACAATACATTTGTAGTGGCCCATCTAGCAGAAGTAAGAGAAGATGGGATTGCCCCGATGGAACAAGTAGAAATTCAGGTAACATTAGGAGCGAAAAAGAAAAAGAAAGCAGCTCAATTCATTGAAGAGATGTCAGGAGCAGCTAGCTTAGAAGATTTAGCGCAAAAGATAGGTAGTACTGTAGAGACTGCTCCAAGTGTTTCTTTTTCTTCTTATGCTATTCCTGGAATGGGTCAAGAGCCAAGAATTATTGGAATGACATCTACTTTGCAACAAGGCCAAATGAGTATTCCAATAGAAGGACAAACAGGAGTTTTTGTAGTGTTAGTAGAATCAGTAACTCCAGCCCCAGAAACAACCGATTATTCCAGTATTAAATCACAATTGGAACAAGGTTTTGTCGGTTTAGGAGGAATAGCATTTGAGGCTTTAAAAGAGAAGTTTGAAGTAATAGATAGGCGCTACAAGTTTTATTGATTATTTTTTCTTACTAAATAAAAAAGCGCCACATGAATTTTCATGTGGCGCTTTTGTTTGCCTTTTACTTTAAAGCACCTATCATGTCTTCGGGTTTTACCCACTCGTCATATTCTGCTTCAGTTACGTAACCCAAACGAACAGCTTCTTCTTTTAGTGTTGTTCCATTAGTGTGGGCGGTGTTAGCTATTTCAGCGGCTTTGTAATACCCAATTTTAGTATTAAGTGCGGTAACCAACATTAAAGAATTGTTGAGTAATTCCTTAATAATGGGCTGATTAGGTTCTATTCCTACAGCACAATGATCATTAAATGAAACACAAGCATCGCCAATTAGTTGTGCACTTTGTAAAAGGTTGTAGGCCATCATTGGTTTAAAAACATTCAGTTCATAATGCCCTTGTGTGCCACCAACGGTAATAGCAACATCATTTCCCATTACTTGAGCGCAAACCATAGTTAGTGCTTCACATTGTGTTGGATTTACTTTTCCAGGCATAATAGAAGACCCTGGTTCATTAGCTGGAATAATTAGCTCTCCAATACCTGATCGGGGGCCTGAAGCCATCATTCTGATGTCGTTAGCAATTTTATTTAAGGAAACAGCTAATTGTTTTAATGCGCCATGAGTTTCTACAATCGCATCATGAGCGGCAAGTGCTTCAAATTTATTTTCGGCAGTAATAAAAGGTAGCCCTGAAAATTCAGCTATTTTTTTAGCAACTAACACATCATATCCTGCAGGAGTATTAAGTCCTGTTCCAACAGCAGTTCCTCCTAATGCTAATTCAGAAAGATGGGGCAATGTGTTCTTTAATGCTTTTAAACCATGGTCTAATTGGGAAACATAACCCGAAAATTCTTGTCCTAAAGTTAAGGGAGTGGCATCCATCAAATGTGTTCTACCAATTTTAACCACGTTCATAAAAGCAGTTGATTTTTCTTGCAAAGTAGCTTTCAGCTTTTCCACTCCTGGGATGGTATTTTCAGCAATCATCTTATAACAAGCAATGTGCATTCCTGTTGGAAAAGTATCATTGGATGATTGTGATTTATTGACATCATCATTTGGCTGGATTGTTTTTTCACCCTCACCAATTTTTTTCCCTGCAATTTCATGCGCACGATTGGCAATGACTTCATTGCAGTTCATATTGCTTTGAGTTCCTGAACCCGTTTGCCATATTACTAAAGGAAACTGGTCATCTAATTTCCCAGCTAATATCTCATCACACACTTGAGAAATAAGGTCTCTTTTTTCTTTATCTAAAACTCCCAATTCACAGTTGGCATGAGCCGCAGCTTTTTTTAAGTAAGCAAACCCGTAAATTATTTCTAACGGCATGGATGCTACTGGACCAATTTTAAAATTATTTCTTGATCTTTCAGTTTGAGCTCCCCAATATTTGTTGGCAGGAACTTTCACTTCACCCATGGTATCTTTTTCTATTCTGTATTCCATTTTGTTTCAATTTTTAGTAAAAATCAGCATAATTACCAATGTAGAAAATGATTTTTATTAGATTTTTATTAATTTCAATTATATTTTTTATTTTTACAGTGATTAACATTAAAAAACAAAGAACATGATAGCTTTAGGTTGGGTATTTTTCTTTTTTATTTTCTTTATGGCAATGTGGATATTGGTGTTCTTGTTCACAGTAGTTGTTCCAGGCTCTATTAAGTTGTGGATGCTAAATAAAATTGCTCCCAGATTTATTAGAGAGTTGGCAGGCTTAGAAGATTAGTCTTATAGTAAATCCAATACATTTTCAGGAGGTCTTCCTAAAACGGCTTTGTTTCCTTTTACAACAATTGGGCGTTCAATCAATTTAGGGTATTCAAGCATAATTTTAATCCATTCATCATCATTGAAATCACTATTTTTAAATTTCTCTTTATAAATAGCTTCTCCTTTTCTCAGAAGATCAGTCGGTTTTAAGTTCAACTGCATTAAAATTAATTTCAATTCTTCTTTGGTTGGAACTTCATTCAAGTATTCGATAACTTCAACATCAGCTCCAGCTTCTTGAATTAACTGTAGTGTTTGTCTGCTTTTACTGCATCTAGGGTTGTGGTATATTTTCATGTTATAAAATGTGTGAATGATTTAAAGGGTCGAATGCGAAAATACTTTTTTATCATTAAAGCATTTGACCATTAACTCATTTATTTTGTCCAAATTCCATTAAATAGGCTTTTATAAAACCATCTAATTCTCCGTTTAAAACTTTATCAGGATCGTTTACGGTATAATTGGTTCTGTGGTCTTTTACTCTTCTATCGTCCATCACATAACTTCTTATTTGAGCCCCCCATTCTATTTTTAATTTTCCGTCTTCAATTTCTGATCGAGCTTCCAATTGTTTTCGCATTTCAATCTCATACAATTGAGATTTTAGTAATTGCATGGCTTTTTCTCTGTTTTTTAATTGAGATCGTGTTTCAGAATTGGTAATCATAATTCCCGTAGGGAGGTGACGAAGAATAACTTTTGTTTCTACTTTATTTACATTTTGTCCACCAGCACCACCAGAACGTGCAAAATCCCAAGTAATATCCGCTGGATTTATATTAATTTCAATGCTATCATCAGCTAGAGAGTAAACATAAACAGAAGCAAAAGAGGTCATTCTTTTTCCTTGTGAATTAAATGGACTCACCCTTACTAATCGGTGTACACCATTTTCTCCTTTTAAATAGCCAAAGGCAAATTCTCCTTCAATTTCAATAGTTACTGTCTTTATTCCAGCAACATCTCCATCTTGGTAGTCTAAAACTTTAATTTTACAGCCGTTTTTCTCTGCCCACATTTTATACATTCTTAGCAAGATAGAAGACCAATCGCAGCTCTCTGTCCCTCCAGCACCAGCAGTAATCTGAAGAACAGCACTTAAAGCGTCTTCTTCAGCACTCATCATGTTTTTGAATTCTAAACTTTCAATTGCTGAGGTGGTAGTTTTAAATTGGAAATCTACCTCTTCTTCAGTAGCGTCACCCTCTTTGTAAAAATCAAATAATACTTGTAAATCATCTACTTCAGTAGCTACCTTGGCAAAACCTTCTGTCCAAACTTTAATGTTCCGAACAATCTTAAGCTGTTTTTCTGCAGCTTCAGAATCATCCCAAAAATTAGGATCATGTGTTTTTTGCTCTTCTTCTTCTAGTT
The DNA here is from genome assembly GCA_024103385.1 of Vicingus serpentipes. Taxonomy (GTDB): domain Bacteria; phylum Bacteroidota; class Bacteroidia; order Flavobacteriales_E; family Vicingaceae. The sequence continues at coordinate 4,438 of JAGFIT010000056.1, read as the reverse complement.
GAATTAATTTGGCATCGATGTCAAAGATACCCCCTTAACGCTTCCAGGCGCCCAACTAGATCCTTTATTTGTTCTTGTGTAATCATGGAGTCAAAAGTAATATTTCGCTATTACATTTTGCTATCTAACATCACATAAATTATCATTAATTTTAACTGACTTAAAATAAGCATATGAAGATATATACTAAAACTGGAGATAAAGGAGAAACATCCCTATTTGGAGGGAAGAGACTACCTAAATATGATTTACGCATTGAAGCGTATGGAACCGTGGATGAGCTGAATGCCTATATTGGTTTAGTACGTGATCAGGAAGTAAGTCAACATATCTTTAAGGTGTTAATTGAGATTCAAGATCGATTATTTACACTAGGGTCTATTTTAGCTACAGCTCCTGGAAATACAAAAGTTAAGGTTCCTTTATTAAAAGAGGAGGATGTTACTTTTTTTAGAACAGGAGATTGATAAAATGAATGAGCAATTACCAGAAATGAGGTCGTTTGTTTTGCCAGGAGGTCATACTACAGTTTCGTACTGCCATATTGCGCGATGTGTGTGCAGGAGGGCAGAACGATTGGTTACTCATTTGGCACAAAAGGAAGAGGTAGCAGATTTGATTATTGTCTATTTAAATAGGTTATCAGACTATATTTTTGTGTTATCCAGAAAGCTAACACAAGATTTAAATGTGCATGAAATGCCTTGGAAACCGAAAATGTAATGTATAACTCGCTGGAAAACAGTATTTTATTGATATTAACAATTGTTCATTTTTTTTTCTTGCACAAGCAAACAAAAAATCTATTTTTGCGTAAAGATTAATAATCAAAATATAAACAGTAAATATACTATAACATGTATTGGACTTTAGAACTAGCATCCCATTTAGAAGATGCGCCCTGGCCAGCAACAAAAGATGAGTTAATTGATTTTGCAATTAGAACAGGAGCTCCTTTAGAAGTAGTAGAAAACTTACAGCAGTTGGAAGCTGATGAAGATGTTTATGATACTATTGAAGATATATGGCCTGATTATCCTACTAAAGAAGATTTCTTTTTTAATGAAGATGAGTATTAACTAATAGAAAAATATGGAATTTAAAAGCTGTTGGAAACAACAGCTTTTTTTATAGCAAAAAATTAAAAATAAAGTACAGCAAATTGACAAAGCATTCCCAACACAAATCCAGTATAAATTTGAGTAGGTGTATGTGCATCTAAAACTAAACGAGCAGAACCTAATAGCCCTGCAACGATAAACCCACCAATAACGTACGGAATAATATAGACTCCTAGAAGGAGCGCTATGGAAATTAAAGCTCCAATTAATCCCCCTATACCTATCATGTGGGCACTAATTTTCCATCTAAAATTGATGATAAAAGCTAAAATAACAGCTAAGGTAGCTCCGACAACAAATTTAAATATAATAGGAGGAATAGGTTCTTTGTAAAGCCTAAACAAAGTAAAAATGTAAAATAGAACCGTAAATGCGTAAGGCAGTACTCTTTCTTCATTGGTTTCCATATTAAAACTCTTAATTTTTTTTGTTATCAATAAGAATAAAGAAACAAAAAAAGGGACAATCAACGTATTCATCGCAACGAGCAACAAGATAGATAGCTTTGTTTCGTTAGACAATGCATAATTTAAGTAAGAGTCACTATTAAATATGATCAATACACCAACTAATGGAATAATTAAAGGATGAAATAAAGTAGAAATAATTTTAGCGGTAACTTTCATTTAAGTATTACAGTTCTTTTCTTAAACGTGCTACAGGAATATTTAATTGCTCTCGGTACTTTGCTACAGTTCTTCGGGCAATATTATATCCTTTATCATTTAATATTTTTGATAATTTTTCATCAGTAAGAGGGCGTTTTTTGTCCTCATCATCAATGGCATTTTGTAAAATCTTTTTTACTTCTCTTGTGGAGACTTCCTCGCCACTATCTGTACTTAGTGATTCCGAAAAGAAAGTTTTTAGAAGAAAGGTTCCATAAGGTGTCTGAACATATTTACTGTTTACCACTCTGGAAATGGTAGAGATATCTAAGTCTACTTTTTCTGCAATGTCTTTTAAAATCATCGGTTGCAATAAGGTTTCATCACCTTCTAAAAAATAGGCTTTTTGATATTCTACAATTGCTTGCATCGTACTAATTAATGTGTGTTGCCTTTGTTTGATGGCATCAATGAACCATTTGGCTGAATCTAATTTTTGTTTTACAAACATTAGGGCATCTTTCTGAGATTTTGAAGGTTTTTCTTTTTGAACCTTATATCCTTCCATCATATCAGCATAGGTTCTGCTCACCTTTAATTCAGGAGCATTTCTCCCGTTGAGTGTAAGTAGTATCTCATCATCCTCTATCGTTAGATGAAAATCAGGGACAACATGCTGTACCACTTTTGCAGAATCGCTTAATGAATTTCCTGGTTTAGGGTTGAGTTTTAATATTTCATTAATTACTTCTTTTAAATCGTCATTAGAAATAGTTAAACGGTCAATTATTTTATCGTAATGTTTTTTGGTGAACTCATCAAAATAGTTTTCTAAAATTTCGATGGCATTCATGGTGATAAGTGAGTGATCATTTTTTCTTCTAATTTGAATTAAAAGACACTCTTGTAAATCTCTGGCACCCACACCCGGTGGGTCAAAATGTTGAATGATGGTCAATATTTTTTCCACATGAGCTACATCTGTTATGATGTTTTGTGTAAACGCCAAGTCATCTACTACCGCATCCAAATCTCTTCTTAAATAGCCTGATTCATCCAAACTACCTATTAAATGTTGAGCAATAGTATGGTCGTCATCCTCTAAATCATAAAGTGTAAGCTGTGCTTCCAATAATTCTTGAAAAGTAGCACCACCACTTAAAGGTACTTGTTTCTCTTCATCATCTACACTATGGTTGTTGGTGTTTAATTTATAAGAAGGAGTATCATCATCTAAATAATCATCAAAATTAAATTCTTTTTCAGCATCACTAATTTCTTCTCTACCAAAATCATCTTCTTGTTCTATATCTTCTTCCTCTTCTTCTTTTCCTTCATCTAAAGCAGGGTTACTCTCCATTTCTTCTTTGATACGCTGTTCTAAAGCAACAGTAGGAAGTTGTAGCAACTTCATCAATTGAATTTGTTGAGGTGAAAGTTTTTGTTGTAATTTAAAACTGAGCGATTGTTTTAATGCCATAATTTAGATTGTTTTCACTTTCCCAAAGGTAAGATACTCTTGTTTAATTTAATGAAAAAATTGATAAAAAAAGGAAACCGAATCTTAATTAAGATTCGGTTTCCTTTGTATTTGAATGAATAGGGTTGATTAATGCGTTTTCATCATTTTCTTAGTAGCAATTAATTGCCCATCAGCAATTAAAGAATAAGAATAGACACCAGTACTTAAATCATTTCCAAATACTTTTAAGCTACCTTTTCCTCTATCTTCCAATTCTACAGTTTGAATTAACTGCCCATTTTGGTTGTAAAATAAAATTTGTGCCCTCTGAACTGTAGCAGGCAATTCGTAATCAATTACTGTTTGCTCCGTAAAAGGATTAGGAACATTTTGTTCCAATACGATCATTTCCCCATTGTTAAGATAAACATCTAGCACACTTCTTAACTCTTCTTGTTCAGAAGGAGCAGTTTTATTTACAGTTTTATTATTGATTGTACAAAGAGCAGGTAACAAATTGCTTAAGCAATTCTCTAATTGTGTTAATCGATCATTTAAATTATCAATTAATGAATCTTTATTGGTTAATGCTGCTTGTTGTTCTTGCATACCAGCAATTAGTAATGGAATAAATTCCTGATAATTTAATCCTTTATAACTTAATTGAGCATGTGTTTGGTTTCCAGTAGTATCATATTGAGCAAGCATAACATTATCACTAACTAAGTTGGGTAAAACTTGCGCTACCTCTTGTGCAACCAGTCCCATATGCTCTTTAGTATCAAAACCAAACTGAGTATAATTGGCAGAATCTAGGATGTACGTTTTGGGAGTTAATTGATTAATAATATCTATGGCATTGGTTAAAGTCTGTTGATTGGTTTTAAACATTCCATCCGAAGTCGAAACCGTGCCAGTTGGTGTTCTTAGAACGCCAACTACTTCTACATCACCCTGAAACCAACCAGCGTAATTATTTACCCCTCCGAATCCTTGTCCGTAAACCCCAAAATTGGTGGTTGCACCAAATGCTCTACCCTCAACCCCAGTACTTTGAAATGCTGGGTTAGAGCAAAATCCTTTTACTCCTATTTTCACTCCTGTTGATGTATTGGTAACCCTATCTGCATTTCCTTGTATTCCAATGTAATTACCTTGTCCTGAATTACCTTGTCCTGATGAGGAAACATATAAACCTGTTACTAAATCACCAGGATTAGAACTATTTGTTCCATTACCAACCATTG
>JAGFIT010000084.1 GCA_024103385.1 Vicingus serpentipes | reverse complement strand
TAGTATTGTATTTTTTTTGGAGACCTAACCACCAAAAAAGCATTACAAAGCCTAGAGTAGTAAAAATGATATTAGGTAAGTTTTCTAATTTTTCGAAATAAGAAAAAAACCAATAAAATGCATCTCCCAACCAGTAAATAAAATCTGTCATAACTTAAATTTTTATAAAACAAAAGTAAAATATATCTTTAATAATCAAAAATATAATTGATTAATATTACAAAATGTTAGTAGGTTTTTTTAAGTCCAATCACAAAATTATTAGTGTTTTAATTGTTTTTTTAACACTAATACTATGGATTCCTTCATTTTGGAATGAGGCAGTAATTATTGTTTCGGAAAATTCTGTGTTGGCGGATTTAAAAAAAGTGGGAGAGATAAAATGGTTAAATTTTTTAGTCGCGTCATTTTATCTTGGTATACAAGCAATTTATTTGAACTACATAGTCAATAGGTATAAATTAATTAAAACGTCTTCATATATAGTTGCACTTTTGTTTGTTTTACTTAATAGTGCCAGCACTATATTTTTAGTGTTTAACCCTATTTTTATAGTTAATACTTTTCTTTTGGTGGTGCTCCATCAGTTATTTGACGCTTACAATAAGGAAAAGGTTTTTTCATTATCTTTTAATACAGGGTTTTTAATTGCTATAGCTACACTAATTTATTATCCAGTAATAGTTGTTTTCCCATTAATATGGTTTGCGTTGATATACCTAAAAACACCCGTATGGAGAGAGTTTGTTATTTCTTTATTTGGGTTTACGCTTCCAATATTGTTTTACGCTTCATACTGCTTTTTTAACAATGAATTACAGAATGCTTTTAGTGATGTGTTATCTATTCATAAACTTTTCTCAAACAGAATCTCTTCGTCTAGTTCTCATGGAAAAATGGCTTATTTTATTGCATTGATTTTTGTTGGATTACTGGCTGGGGTAAATCTTTTAGGTTATCTAAATAGAAGTGTAGTGAAAATTAAAAAATTGATCATTGTAGTTTTAGTGATGACCTTACTTTTAATTTTATCTCTACTTATTAATGAATACGATTATATGGTTGTTTATTTGATGATGACCATACCTTTAGCGATAATAATTGCGAATTATTTTACCGAAATTAAAAAACAGTGGCTAGCTGAGCTCCTTTTTTTAAGCTTATTAATGGCAATTGTCTGGGGTCATTTTTCATAAAAATGCATTTCAGTAACGTACTTATGTACAGGCTCTGTTAAAAGGTATTGCGTATCGAATCCTTCTTTAATCGCTTTACGAATAAAACTTGCAGATATTTTCATTACTGGAGCATCGCATAAAATGATATGGGGATGTTGGTAGATTGTTTTGGTTTCCTCGTTTGTTGTTAGTAGCTCATTTTCTTTTTCAGCTACACGAGGATAAACATAAATGGGGTGTTGTTTTAAGATGGTTTCATAATTTTTCCATTTATGAAAAGTTCTTAAATTATCCTCTCCCATAATTAAAGAAAAATGGTGTCGATTATATTTTTCTTGAAGATAAATTAAAGTATCCGAAGTAAAGGAAGGTTTTGGGAGATGAAACTCTATATCGGAGGCGATTAATTTTGGGTTATCTTCTACAGCAACTTTTACAAGTGATAACCTGTGATAATCTTCTAATAAAGTATCTTTATTTTTAAGAGGGTTTTGAGGAGAAACAACTAGCCAAACCTGATCTAAATTAGTATGGCTGGCCATATGGTTAGCAATGATTAAATGACCAACATGGATAGGGTTAAAGGTTCCAAAGTAAAGGCCAATATTCATCTTACTATTTTTTTAAAAATGTTTTGACAAACTCAAGTATTTCCTTTTGGGCTTTTTCTAAATTATCATTAACAACAATCCTATCAAACCATTTTGCATATTCTAGTTCTTTTTCTGCTTTTGCTAGTCTTTTTTGAATTACTTCTTCTGTTTCTGATCCTCTAGCTCTTAGTCTTTTACCTAATTCTTCTATAGATGGTGGCTTAATAAAAATAGCTAAGGCTTTTTCGCCAAAATATTTAGATAAACTTAGCCCTCCCTCTACGTCTACATCGAAAATTACATTGTTCCCTTTGTTCCATATTCGGTTGATTTCGGTACGTAGTGTTCCATAAAATTGATCAGCATATACTTCTTCCCATTCAACGAATTCATCGTTGTCTATTCTTTTTCTAAAATTTTCAGTACTCATAAAGTAGTAATCTACTCCATCCACTTCATTTTTACGTTTTTCTCTATTACAGGCCGAAATAGAAAATTCTAAAGGTAAATTCTGATTCAATAAAAACTTAGTAATCGATGTTTTTCCTGCTCCTGATGGTGCACATAAAATTATACACTTTCCTTCCATTTTTTTATAAAATATTTAAAACTTGTTCTTTAACTTTTTCCAATTCATCTTTCATTTCAACTACAATTTTTTGCATTTCGGCATGATTTGCTTTTGAGCCAAGTGTATTGACTTCTCTTCCTATCTCTTGCGTAATAAAACCTAGCTTTTTACCCTCAGAATCATTGGAATTCATGGTTTCTTTAAAATAGTTAAGATGAGCAGTAAGGCGTGTTTTTTCTTCTGAGATATCGTATTTCTCCAAATAGTAAATTAATTCTTGCTCAAACCGATCGTTATTGACCTTATCTTTTCCAACAGTTTCATGGAGATGGTTTAAAATTCGATCTTTTACTGCTTCAATTCTAATTTGTTCGTATTGATCTACTTGAATCAATAAAGCTTCAATATTGCTAATTCGAAGAGCTAACTCATCTTCTAATGTCTTTCCTTCGGCAGTTCTAAACTCATTGATATTATCGAGTGCAGATGCTATAATTTTTTCAATGACTGTCCATTCATCTTCATCCAAATCCATTTTTTCAGACTTCATAATTTCAGGCATTCGAGACACAATTGAAATTAAATCGGTATTGTTTTTTTCACCCAACTCTTCCGAAATAGTATTTAATTCAGCATAATATTTTTTAAAAAGGTCGGTATTTAAATTGTGTGAGGATTGTCCTTCTAACAATTCAACATACAAGTTAAATTCAATTTTTCCTCGTTGTAAATTTTGGTTAATTAATGAGCGGAGAGGGAGTTCTTTTTCTTTATAAAAAGAAGGCATTCGTACGGAAATGTCGGCTTGTTTACTGTTTAATGATTTAACCTCTACATTTATTTTTTTGAGGTTTACTTCTCCAGTAGCTTTTCCAAACCCGGTCATTGATTTTATCATGCAAAATAAATTAGGTATACAAATGTAACAAACCTATTGATTTATCAATGAAATCTTCGCATTTACACTTAAATTTTTTCTAAAAATAAAAAGGCTACTTAAAATTTTAAGTAGCCTTTTTATTCAAATTTCGAATAATTATTCCTCTTCAAAAGAGAGTTCAGGTTTATCCCAGGCATATTTCCCAATACGGAAAGAGATCCCAAATTCAAAAGCCCATCCTTTAATTCTTGTGGCATAATCATGAGGAAGGTTGTTTTCTTCTATTTTTGCTCTTCCCTCTTTAGGAGCGGCCTTACTATCATACAAGCTTACCATTCCTAAAACTGCCCATCGTTTAAAAACATAGTAGCGGATTAAAGACCCTGTTCGTAATATATGTCCATCTGCATAGTAATTTTGTTCTTCACCATTAAAGCTTTCGTTAAAGAGAACAGAAAAACCTCCTATTGAACCATAAATGGTCCAATCTATTCTTCTTTTTACATAAAAATGATAGCTTAAATCAAAAGTAAATTCTTTGGTAAGGATATTAATTTTCTCTCCAGGGGCATTGATTCCATATTTTTTAGGATCTATTTTCCAAATATCTCCTCCAGCAGCTAATCCAATTCCAATTCGATTGGTAATTCCATACTCAATAATCAAAGGATCTCTTATCCCGCTTAGGTAGTCGTGAGACGAAGTTGGTGTTTCAGGGTTAATGTCATCAGCAACAATACTTTTGTTGTTAGTGTTATAATGGGCATTTACTCCGCCTTCTGAAATACTTATTAAAAACGCACCTTTCCTAAAGGCTTGAGCATAAGTATTAGTGCTAGTAAAAAACAGGCTCATTAAAACTGCTAGTCCAGCTATTTTGAAGGAATTTGTGTTCATAGATAGAAGTGTGAATTAGTTAGAAAGCTAAAATATTAAATTTCTAAATACGATGCAATAAAATTGGAGTATAAATTTATTCTAATGTGTTGGTAAAGAGGACTTATTGACTAAATATACTCCACTAAAAATGAGTAAAGCAGCTACTATTTTTACGCCATCAAGAGCATCTTTTCCGGCCCAAATGGCAATAAGCGCTGCAAATAAAGGTTGTAAATAAATATAGGTAGAAACAACAGAAGGGTTTAAACGCCTCAACCCATAAATATTTAACAGATAAGCAAAAAAAGTAGTTCCTATGATGACAAAAGAAAACTCCAGCCAAATTTTGGTAGAAAAATTTTGCCATTCAGTAGTTGTAAAATCTTGTATGCTAAATGGAAAAACAAAAATAATTCCGAACGTAAAAATCCATTTAAGAACAGTTAATGGATTGTATTTTTTCATTAAAGGAAATACCAACACAAGGTAAATTCCATAAGCTGTGGCATTTAAAAAGATAAACGTATCACCTAGTAAATATTCAGATCCAAAAGAAAAATCTTGTTTTAGAAGTAATAATAATAGTGCTCCAAAAATACCTAAGGCAATTCCTGTTACCTTCATGCTTGTGATACGATTTTTTAATATAATAGCAGAAGCAATTAAAACTAAAATAGGATTAGAAATCATAATAATACTCGCATTGATGGGGGTGGTATTGTCCAATCCGTACAAGAACATTAGTTGATTGGCGAATACCCCAAAAAAGCCACAAGTAGCTAATAATAACAAATCTTTTTTTTCTACTTTTTCATATTGAAATAAGCTTACTGACCAGAATAAAATTAAAGCACCAAGAATTCTACAAAATACCAAGCCGAAAGGAGAAATGTAGTCGGGCATAACATCTTTAGCAACGGTGTAATTGATTCCGTAAATAACGTTAGCACCTAAAATAGACAGGTGAGCTTTTAAATTGTTATTCATATTGCTTTTGCAGCTTCAGCGATTACATTTTTAGAATTACCTATAAATATTTTATCGTTAACAATAATTACGGGTCTTTTAAGGAAGGTATATTCTTCTAGCATTAATTTTTTGTAGTCACTTTCACTTAACGATTTTTCCTTTAATCCCATTGATTTGTATTTCATGGCTTTTCTGCTGAATAAACTTTCGTAAGAGCCACTCATTTTAGCCATTTGTTCCAATTGTTTTTCGGTGATTTTAACCGTTTTAATATCTTGAAATTCGAAAGAATTATCTAATCCTAATTCTTTAATTATTCGAATGCATGTGGAACAAGTTGAAAGGTAATATATTTTTTTCATAAAAATCTCAGGGTTAAGATTAGCCGTTAAAAGTAATAAAGTAAAATTACTGTTTATGTTAAAAAAATGAATATTTGAGTACTCCTAATATTTTTGATGATTTTTGGAAAAATAGCCCTGTTTACTTTTAAATAGACTTAAATTATAAGTACTTTTAAGCCGCAATTTATTGCCGTTTTTTATGAGTAAATTAGACGATATCAAGCAACCTATATTAACTGAGATTGAGGAATTTGAGCCTCGGTTCAGAGCTTCTATGAAAAGCAGGGTAGCGCTGTTGGACAAGATAATGCATTATATTATCAAGCGAAAAGGGAAACAAATGCGCCCGATGTTTGTTTTTTTATCGGCTAAAGTTTTTGGAAAAACAACGGATTCTACCTATCATGCTGCAGCGATGATTGAATTATTGCATACTGCTACTTTGGTGCATGATGATGTGGTGGATGATGCGAATAAACGTAGAGGCTTTTGGTCAATTAATGCTGTTTGGAAAAATAAAATAGCAGTTTTAGTTGGTGATTATTTATTGTCGAAAGGCCTATTGTTGGCAGTAGAAAACGAAGAGTTTGGATTGTTAAAAATAATGTCTAATTCCGTGAAAGAAATGAGTGAAGGAGAATTGTTACAGATAGAAAAAGCTCGAAAACTAGATATAACGGAGGCTGTATATTATGATATTATCCGACAAAAAACAGCGACATTGATTGCTTCATGTTGTGCTTCAGGAGCTAATTCTGTTGGAATGGATAAGGCAACTGTAGAGAAAATGCGCTTATTTGGAGAATATACAGGTATTGCGTTTCAGATAAAAGACGACTTGTTTGATTATGGTAGTAATGGGGATAAAATTGGAAAGCCAACGGCAATTGATATTAAAGAAAAAAAGATGACTTTGCCTTTGATTTATGTTTTGAATAACGCTTCTAAATCGGATAAGAAAAACATCATCAATACCATCAGAAAACACAATGAGAACAAGAAAAAGGTGAAAGAAGTAGTTGAGTTTGTTATTCAAAATGGAGGAATTGAATATGCCCAACAAGCAATGATATCTTATAAGGAAAAAGCAATAGCTATTTTAAACGAGTTTGAACAAAACGAAGCAAACATAGCGCTGAAGGCATTAGTTAATTATACAATAGAAAGAACAAAATAGAACATGAAAAAAGTACTTTTTTTTACATTATGCGGAGTTATGTTATATGCCTGTGAAGCACCTCCTATTGAGGAAAGAGTAGAAGAAACATTTGCTAACGGACAACCGAAAACAATACATTATGTGCAGCAAATAGATGGAAAAGAGGAAGTGGTAGAACAAAAAGCTTTTTTTGAGAACGGACAATTTAAAATGGGAGGGAAACTATTAAAAGGAAAAAGAGAAGGAATGTGGAAAGCTTATTTTGAAGATGGGAAGTTGCAGAGTGAAGGAGAATTTGAGGGTGGAGTAAGAATGGGAATAGGGAAAGTTTATTACCCCAATGGACAATTGATGTATGAAGGACAATATGAAAATGATAAGGCGATAGGGCATTGGAAATTTTATAATGAGGAAGGGAAGCTAACCAAAGAAAAAGATTTTTGAATGTATTCGTTGATGGTTTTTGGTGTATGGTTTTTAGAACGTAAATTTACACCAAAGACTAAACACCAAAAGCTAAAAGTTGATTCCTAAGCAAACCATAGATGAAATATTTGAAGCTGCGATTATAGAAGATGTAGTAGGAGAGTTTGTGCCTTTAAAAAAGCGAGGAGCTAATTTTTTAGGGAATTGTCCTTTTCATAATGAAAAAACACCTTCGTTTACAGTATCTCCTGCCAAAGGAATATACAAATGTTTTGGCTGTGGTAAAGCGGGTAACTCCGTTAACTTTATAATGGAGCATGAGCATTACTCTTATCCTGAGGCGTTAAAGTTTTTAGCCGACAAGTACAATATTGAAATAGAAGAGGAGGAGCAGACTGATGAGCAAAAAGTAGCAGCCAACGAACGAGAAAGTTTATACATTGTGTCTAACTATGCGGCCAATTACTTTAAGAAGCAGTTACATGATTCGGATGAAGGAAAAGCCATAGGATTGAGTTATTTTATAGAGCGAGGTTTTCGGGAAGATACCATTGAAAAATTTCAGTTAGGTTATAGTCCTGATGAATGGACTGCATTTACGGATGCGGCAGAAAAAGAAGGTCATAATTTAAGTTACTTAGAGAAGACAGGATTAACTATTGTAAAAGGAGATAAGAAGTTTGATCGTTTTAAGGGGAGGGTGATGTTTCCTATTCATAATCTTTCAGGAAGAGTTTTGGGTTTTGGAGGAAGAATATTGAAGTCTGACGAAAAAGCAGCCAAATATTTAAATTCCCCTGAATCAGAAATTTACCATAAAAGTAAAGTACTTTATGGAATATATTATGCGAAAAAAGCGATTACGCAGGAAGATAATTGTTATTTAGTAGAAGGCTATACCGATGTGATATCTCTTTATCAATCAGGAGTTGAAAATGTGGTGTCTTCATCAGGAACTTCATTGACCGAAGGACAAATTCGATTAATTAAACGATTCACACCTAATATTACTATTTTATATGATGGGGATGCGGCTGGACTGAAGGCTTCTTTTAGAGGGATTGATATGATTTTGCAAGAGGGAATGAATGTTCGGGTAGTTTTGTTTCCTGAAGGAGAAGATCCAGACTCTTATGCTAAAAAACACACTACCGAAGAGTTGAAGGAATACATCACTAATCACGCAGAAGATTTTATTCGATTTAAAACGAGTGTATTGATAGGTGAGGTGGGTGATGATCCGATAAAACGAGCAGGCTTAATTAAAGATATTGTTTCTAGTATAGCAGTTATTCCAGATCAAATAAAGAGGTCTGTGTATACAAAAGAGTGTAGTTCTTTGTTAGATATCTCTGAACAGGCTTTAATTAATGAAACTAACAAAATACTAAGACAATCTTTTAGTAAAAAAACAAGTCAACCAGAGTCAATTCCAGATGAGGCATTTTTTCCTCTTCAAGAAGAAGAGGGGAGTAATAATGATGAAACCGTACATTGGGAAAAAGACTTGATGCGTTTACTGATTAGTTATGGAGATAAACAAATTGAAATAGAAACAGTTAATGAACAGGAAGAAAAGGCAATCCAACAAATAAGCATTGCGCAATACATTGTGGTAAGTATTCAAAATGATGGCATCAAATTTGATAACCCTATTTATCAGGAAGTATTGAATTATTGTGTCCATCAATTAAATGAAGGGAGAGTCCCCTTACACAATGATTTTACACAACATGAAAATCAACAAATTAGTCAATTTGCAATTGATGTTTTTTCCTCACAACATGAATTAAGCCCTAATTGGTCGAAGCATGGAGTTTACCCAGTTACTGAAGAAGATTTGTTAAGTAAAGCAGTTTTCAATACCCTTTATGCATTTAAGTTGAGTAAGTTAACTCAGTCTATTTTAGAAAATCAAGAGCAACTCAAAACAACAACGGATATCGAAAGGTATACTGAACTTATTAAAGAGTTGTTGCATTTACAAAAAGTAAAGCAACAATTAGCAGATAAGTTAGGAAGGATTATCTTAAAATAAGAAGTGATTTTTGAAAACTCTAGGTATTTATTTTTCTTTAAACTGACGTTTTTTAATCATCCCTCCTTTTAAATCTTTCACACTATTCATCACTATGAAAGCATTTGGGTCTATTTTCTGGATTTCATTTTGTAGTCTAGATATTTCTAAACGAGTAATGACAGAATAAATAATATCTGTTTTGTTTAGATTTTCACCACGTTTACCAAATCCACTTTTTCCTTCGTAAATAGTAACTCCTCTTCCTAATTTTTCTATGATCATGAGTCTTAGGTCTTCACTATGTGTAGATATAACGGTAACTCCGATGTACTCTTCCACTCCTTCAACAATAAAATCGATTGTTTTTGATGCTGCCAGATAAGTCAAAATTGAATACAAGGCAGTTTCTATAGATAAAAGGTAAGCAGCTGTGGAGAATATAATAATGTTAAACCCAAAAATAAGATCACCAATAGTTAGTCCTGTCTTTCTACTCAAATAAATAGCTAAAACTTCGGTGCCATCTAAAACACCACCACCTCTAACTGAAAGTCCAATACCAGCCCCTAAAAAGAAACCACCAAAAACAGCTACCAATAGTTTGTCGGATGTAATAATAGGGTACTCAATAAAAACTAATGCCAAAGAAAGTCCAAGAATAGCTAAAATACTTTTGATAGCAAAAGATTTGCTAATTTGAATGTACCCTAAAAAAAGAAAGGGAGCATTGATAACAACAATAAGAATGTATAAGGGGTAAGTTGTTAACTCTTCCACCAATAAAGAAATTCCTGTAACACCTCCATCAATAAAGTTATTAGGTAATAAAAAGCTTTTTAATCCAAAGCCAGCAGCAAGAATGCCTACTATAATAAAAATAATATCTTTAATAAGACCTTTAACAGTAATTTTTAAGTTTAAAAACTGTTTAGCAATGATATAGTCACTTACTTTGTTTTCCCCTAAATATTTTCTAATCTGTTGGTTTAAAAAAGTTCCCATTAAACGGCCTTTTTGATAGTTTTGTAAAGATACAGTTTAATATTTTATGTAATTATTTCTTGTAAAATTATTAAACGAACAATTTTAATCACTTGGAGTTAGAACAGATTGCTAAAAACACCAACAAAAATTAGTTTAGCTAATATGGAAATGTTACATAAATTCGGTAATTTCGTTTACAATGAAGAATGTATTATTAATAGTATTGATTGTTGTTCTTTTCTCATGTGAAAATGAAAGAGAAATGAGCTCTGTTAATCCAGTTAACTGGGAAAAAAGAGCTATAGTTGTAAACCAGCAAGATTCTTTAATTTATGGAGAAACTTACTTGTCTGTTTATTCACAAATATATAGTTATACAGAACATTCAACACACGATTTAACATCAACAGTTAGTATTAGGAACACGAGTATAAAAGATACAATTTATGTGATTTCTGCCAAGTATTTTGATACACATGGAAAGTTAATAAGAACTTACTTTAAAAAACCAATTTTTATAACTCCAATGGAAACAGTAGCTATAATAATAGACGAGCTGGATAAGGAAGGAGGGACAGGAGCTAATTTTTTGTTTGACTGGGCAATAAAACCAACTACAACCGAACCATTATTTGAAGGGATTCAGCTTTCAACTGCGGGTAGAATTTCATTTACTACAGAAGGGAAACGTATTAAATAGCTTATATTTTTCCAGTACCTTTTCAACTTACTTTCAGTGAATATGGTTTACTTGTATAATTGATACTAGTTAAAATAAAAAGCAATTTTATTTTGTTTTTCAAAATAATCTGTACATTTGTACTTGAATTCAATTGTATATCACATTTCGTGATTTGTAATTGTTTATAAAGAAGAAGCGAGAGATTAGGCTCTATGACCTTCTGGCAACCAACTAAAAGTTCAATCCTGATAACTATCGGGAAGAATTGGAAAACCGGTGCCAAATCCTATTCTCTGAAATGGTTTCAGAGAAAAATATAAAAAATTACATAATGAAAACACTATTACAACTACTCTCAAATTTTAATAACCTTTTAGGTTATAATGAAACTCGTTTATACTTTCAAGAGTATAATACCATGCAGTTGATGTTATGCTGTTATAATCGCTAAGCAGCATTTTCTTAAGTTTTTACGGATAGAAATGAAGCTCTTGGATAAAAAGAGCTAGTTTGAATGAGTTTTAAATTAAAAAACATGAATACCAATACAACTACATATAAACAAGGGATTACATTAGAGTCGGGAAGAAAACTTTCCAACCTAACCATTAGCTATTCCACATTGGGAGAGTTGAATCCAGAAAAAAATAATGTGATATGGATTACACATGCCTTAACAGCAAATTCTAATCCAGAAGATTGGTGGAACGGATTAGTAGGAAAAGGAAAGTTTTATAACCCTGAAAAATATTTTATTATTTGCGCGAATGTTCTAGGGTCTTGTTATGGCACTACAGGACCATTATCTATCAACCCAGATACATGGAACCCTTATTACCATACTTTTCCAGATATTACCATTAGAGACATTGTTCAAGGATTAGATTTATTAAGAAAGGATTTAGGGATTCATAAAATCCACACATTGTTAGGAGGTTCTTTAGGAGGGCAACAAGCCTTAGAATGGGCTATTCAACAACCAGAAGTAATTGATAATTTGTTTTTGATTGCGACTAATGCTCAACATTCCTCATGGGGTAGAGCATTTAATGAGAGTCAACGTATGGCTATAAAAACAGATAGAACTTGGTATTCTTCATCAGACGATGCAGGATTAAAAGGGTTAAAGGTAGCTCGTTCTTTTGCTTTATTGAGCTACCGTTCTTATGAGGCTTATACCAGTACACAAGTAGATGGTGATAATGAAGTGGATGCTTTTAAAGCAGCTAGTTACCAAAATTACCAAGGAGATAAATTGGTAAAGAGATTTAATGCATTTTCCTATTGGCATTTATCTAAAGCAATGGATAGCCATAATGTAGGGAGAAATAGAGAGGGAGTAAAACAAGCATTAAGTACCATCAAAGCGAAAACATTAGTAGTGGCAGTTAATTCTGATGTTTTATTTCCAGTTTCAGAATCTGAAACATTGCACCAAGGAATTAAAAATAGTGAGTTAGCAATTATAAATTCCCTGTATGGACACGATGGGTTTTTAATAGAGACAGAATCGTTAAAGACAGTATTTGAAAATTTTTATAAAAAAGAAAACACCAATAATAAAAGAACTAATTTAAAAATAGCAATATAGATGAGCACAGAAAACAAAGTTAAATTGTACGGATTTGGAGCTGTAGGTCAAGGCTTTCATAGTTATCTAGTGGATAATAATGAGGAAGATAGACTACATACCGTTATTGTTAAAGACGAAACTAAAAAACGTAAACCAATTAAAGCAATATTAGAAACCACCAACCCTAATACTGCTCAAGATAAAACAATGCACGCTATCGTTGAGTTGATTAGTTCTGCAGAAGAAGCGTATGGTATTGTATATGAAAATCTCGAAATAGGGAAAAACGTAATATCCGCTAATAAGAAATTAATAGCAAACCACTTAGCAGAATTAGTTAAAGCAGAAAAACAATATAATGGGAAATTCTTATATGAAGGTGCGGTATGTGGAAGTATACCAATTATAAGAATATTGAATGATTTGTTTGCTAATGATCCTGTTAGGCAAGTTTCTGGAATTTTTAATGGGTCTTCTAACTATATTTTATCTAAATTGTTTAATGAGGGAATCTCTTATCAAGAAGCATTACAACAAGCACAAGATTTAGGTTTTGCAGAAGCTGATCCTACTTCTGATGTAGGAGGATATGATGCTTTGTATAAATTGATTATTGTGGCAGCTCATGCTTTTGGAAAAATAGTTAAACCTAATGAAGTATTAAATATAGGCATACAAAATATATCATTAGCAGATATTGAATTTGCAAAAAAGCACCATCAAAAAATTAAGTTAATAGCAAAGTCATCCTTAGAAGGAAATAAGTTAATTTTATCGGTATTGCCCACATTTGTAAATAGCGAGAATGATTTGTTTAATGTTGAAAATGAATACAATGCTGTTTTGGTAGAGTCAGACAATATTGGGCAGCATTTTTATAAAGGAAAAGGAGCGGGAAGCTTGCCAACAGGGTCAGTGGTGTATTCAGATTTAAAGGCAATAGATGCTGGTTATAGCTATTCGTACAGTAAATTGGATAAACAAAATATTCAATTAGCTAATGAAGAGCAAATTAATGTTGTGTTAAGTGCTGAAACAGTATCTAATATTCAGAATATAGGTGTTGATATTAGTAACTTTACACCTATTAATTTTGATGGGAGCCAATTACTTGGAAAAATAGCCCTTGCGGATTTGAAAAGGAATAAGACATTAATAGAACAAAAGGGCGTTTCCGTTATTGTTATTGAGGATGAAAATTTAATAAATGAATTGAGAAATGCTTCTGTAAAAGAAGCAGTAAAATTATAAGACAAAAAATGAAAAGTTTTAGAACAGAAATAGAAAACCCTATAGTAGAAAAAGATATTATAGAATTAGAGCGTAAAATTCAGCTTTTTAAAGAAGGTAAGGTTGATGAAGAAAAGTTTAGAAGCTTACGTTTGGCAAGAGGAATATACGGGCAACGCCAATTTGGGGTACAAATGATTCGTATTAAATTACCTTTCGGTAGAGTAACATCCGAACAATTACACCGAATTTCAGATGTGTCAGATGAATATTCAAAAGGAAGATTACATATTACTACTCGACAAGATATTCAGATTCATTATGTGAGTTTGGACAGAACACCTGAGTTGTGGGCAGAATTAGAAAAGAGCGACATTACTATTCGCGAAGCATGTGGTAATGCAGTGCGTAATGTTACTGCATCTGAAACTGCAGGGATTGACCCAAATGAACCTTTTGATGTTTCTCCTTACGCAGAAGCTACTTTTAAATTCTTTTTGCGAAACCCAATTTGTCAAGAAATGGGAAGAAAATTTAAGATTTCTTTTTCAGGAACAGATGAAGATACTGCACTAAGTTTTATGCACGATTTAGGATTTATTGCAAAAGTAAAAAATGGTGTTCGTGGTTTTAAAGTAATGTTAGCGGGAGGTTTAGGGTCTCAACCCAGACATGCGGATGTAGCTTATGAATTTTTGGAAACAGACAAAATAATTCCATTTATTGAGGGAGTATTAAGAATATATGACAGGCATTGTGAGAGGGCAAATAGAGCAAAAGCAAGATTGAAGTATTTGCTGAAAGATATCGGAATGGAAGCTTTCTTGACTTTGGTAGAAGAAGAAACAAAAGCATTATCTAATCATGTTTTCCCTATTGATACAGCTGCTTATGATCAACCTGTTGTGCTACCTGAAGTGGAAGTGCCCAATGTAACGCTATCTAATCCTGCTGCTTACGATCAATGGAGAAAATCAAATGTATTTGCTCAAAAACAAGATGGATTATATGCAATAGGGCTAAAAATTCTTTTAGGTGATTTTTATACCGATAAAGCGCGTTTGTTAGCTGATTTAGTAGATAAGTATGCAGGTAGTGAAATTCGATTGACTTTACGTCAAGATATTTTAATCAGACATGTAAGGGAAGAATTATTGCCATTTTTCTATACAGAGTTAGAAAAATTAGGATTTATTGATTTAGGATATAATAGTGCACATGATGTTACTGCTTGTCCAGGAACAGATACTTGTAATTTAGGAATAGCGAGCAGTACAGGTATTGCTAAAAAATTAGAAGAAGTATTGAAAGAGGAGTATCCTCAATATGTAAACAATAAAGATATTGCTATTAAAATTAGTGGTTGTATGAATGCTTGTGGACAGCACAATATGGCTCAAATTGGATTTCAGGGAATGTCCGTTAAAGCAGGAGAATTGATTGCACCAGCGTTGCAAGTGTTACTAGGAGGAGGAGTTTTAGGGAATGGACAAGGAAGATTTTCTGATAAAGTGATTAAAATTCCTAGTAAAAGAGGACCTGAGGCATTGCGTTTATTGTTGAATGATTTTGAGGCTAATTCATCAGCAGGAGAATCTTTTCTAGCCTATTACGATAGACAAGAGAAGATTTATTTTTATGATTTATTAAAACCATTATCAGATACTACTAATTTAACTCAAGATGACTTTATTGATTGGGGACATGATGAAGCGTATATAAAAGCGATTGGAGTGGGGGAATGTGCTGGTGTTGTAATTGATTTGGTAGCTACCTTGTTTTTTGAAACAGAAGAGAAATTAGATAATGCTGCAGAATCAATTAAGTTGGGACAATATGCAGATAGTATTTATCACACCTATACTTCTATTATTAATGCTGCTAAAGCATTATTAATTGCAGAGGGTGTTAAAACAAATACACAAACGGGTATTGTAAAAGATTTTGACATCAATTTTATAGATAAAGGAGTGGTGAGTTTAAAATCTTCTTTTGCTGATTTTGTATATCAGATTAAAAACAATGAACCAACGGAAGAGTTTGCAAAAAAATATTTAGAAGAAGCGAAGTCATTTTACAAACAATTAGATGAATTTAGAGCAAAAGCATTAGTCCATGAAAACGAATAAAAAATCAAAAGTAACCTTAGTTGGTGCGGGTCCTGGAGATCCGGATTTATTGACATTAAAGGGTGTAAAAGCTTTAGTTAGTGCAGATGTTGTTTTATACGATGCATTGGTGAATGAGGCTATTTTGAAACATGCACCTCCAACAGCTAAATTGATGTGCGTGGGAAAACGAGCTGGGCAACATAGTTTTTCTCAAACAGAGATTAATCAACTGATAGTTGAACATGCTTTAAATTATGGTCATGTAGTAAGACTAAAAGGAGGAGACCCTTTTATATTTGGGAGAGGATTTGAAGAATTGGAGTATGTTGAATCATTTGGAATTCCAGTAGATGTTATTCCTGGAATATCAAGCGCTAATGCAGTTCCTGCATCTCAAAAAATACCAGTAACCAATAGAGGCGTAAGTCAAAGTTATTGGGTATTAACAGCAACCAACAGCAAAGGAGAATTATCTGATGATATTCAATTAGCAGTTCAGACCAATGCAACAGTAGTTATTTTAATGGGCATGAATAAATTGGCTAAGATTGTTGAGTTGTACAAAAAGCATAATAAACAGGATGTTCCGGTGGGAATTATTCAAAACGGAACGCTGGCTACTGAAAAAGCAGTTTATGGAAATATAGCGACAATTGAAGAGTTGAAAGCAGAACACAACATACAAGCCCCAGCAATTATTTTAATAGGAGAGGTTGTTTCTCTAAAAAGAGAAGTGCTGGTGAACGAATTATCAAACTTGAATTACTATGGAAATTAGAAACAGTTTATATCCTATTTTTTTAAAACTAGAAGAATTGGATGTTTTGATTATTGGGGGAGGAAATATTGCGCTGGAGAAATTAGGAAGTATTTTAAAAAGTAGTCCTAAAACAAAAGTGACAATTATTGCAGAGCAAATTAATAACAAAGTAAAAGAACTGAGTGCCTTTTATAACATTACGTTGATTCAAAAATCTTATGATAAAGAGGATATAAAGCCTTTTGATTTATTAATTGCAGCAACAAATAATAGAATCTTAAATGAACAAATAAAATTAGATGCAAAGGAGCAACGAATACTAACGAATGTGGTGGATGACCCTGAATTGTGCGACTTTTATTTAGGTTCAGTGGTAACGAAAGGAAATTTGAAATTAGGAATTTCAACCAATGGACAATCGCCAACAATGGCTAAAAAGCTGAGGTTGTTTTTCGAAGATGTTATTCCAGATGAGGTGGAGTATTCGTTGGAATCTTTACATAATGTAAGGAGCAAATTAAAAAAAGATTTGCACCATAGAATAGCAACATTAAATAGTGTAACGAGTGTTTTAGATACAGATAAAGACCATAAAAAAGAATATAAGTTGGGAAATGTAAACCCAACAGATTTTAAAATTTATTTAAATTAAGATGAGTGTGAAAAGTGTAAAAAGGATAATTTCTGCTGAAGAAATAAAAAAGTTAAACGAAAAATATAACCAACTTACCGTTGAAGAACGGATTGAAGAATTATATAAAGATTTTGATGCGGAAGAAGTAATGTTGACATCTTCATTTGCTACTACATCGGCTTTTTTGTTACGTGTTTTTTCTCAAGTTAATTCAGATCAAAAGATTTATTTTATTGATACAGGCTATCATTTCCCTGAAACATTATCCTATAAAGAAAAGTTAACGGAATTGTATGGGCTGGACGTAGAAGATGTTAGAGCAGAAAAATGGAAGCATGAATTTACAACAAAAGATGAAACCTGGAAAAAAGACCCTGATTACTGTTGTACAATTAATAAAGTAGAACCTTTAACATTAATTAAAGAACGTTTTACCGTGTGGGTTTCTGGTTTAATGGAGTGGCAAAGTGATCACCGATCGTCTTTAGATATTTTTGAAGATAGAGGTGGAATCTTAAAGTTTTATCCTTTGTTAGATGTTACAGAGGAAGAGAGAGAAAAATACATTAAAGAACATGATTTACCCTTTCACCCATTGGTGGAAAAAGGATATTTTTCAGTAGGATGTAAACATTGTACCGTTCCAGGGAAAGGAAGATCTGGCAGATGGAACAATAGTCCTAAAACAGAGTGTGGATTACACTTGTAAAAAAAATAACGTCATTGCGAAGGAGGAACGAATGAAGCAATCTCTTTTTAGCTTATTTAAATTAACATGGATACTATTTTATATATATTAAAGGAGCCTTGGCCTTGGTACGTTTCAGGCCCTTTGGTGGGCTTGATAGTGCCAATATTATTGTTGAGTAGTAATAAGCAATTTGGGGTTTCAAGTGTATTTAGGCATGTATGTACAGCTACCAAGTTATCAAAGAAATCTTATTTTCAATATGATTTGAAAAAAGAATATTGGTCTTTATTATTTGTTTTAGGAATAGTTATAGCAGGAGTGTTTGCTTTTCATTTAATAGAAGTATTACCTGGAGAATTAAGTAAAGACGCTCAGGTATATTATCAATCAAAAAATATTGAGTTTACGGGTTATTTTCCAATTGGGTTGTATCGATGGGATACTTTGTTTTCAGTATTTGGATTAGTTTTGGCTGCAGGTGGGGTTTTTATAGGTTTTGGAACTAGGTATGCTAATGGTTGTACTTCTGGACATGCTATCACGGGACTCTCTTTATTGAGTTTAGGTTCTTTAATTGCCGTAATAGGATTTTTTATTGGAGGGCTGATAGGGACATTTTTAATCCTAGATAACATCTTATGAAGCAGTTGAAATTTATATTATTTGGAAGTTTCTTTGGTTTTGTATTAATTAAATCAGAAGCAGTTTCTTGGTATCGAATAGTAGAAATGTTTCATTTTCAATCGTTTCATATGTTTGGAGTCATTGGGTCAGCAGTAGCTGTTGGAGCTATTTCAGTATTAATTATTAAGCAACTAAATACAACTACTTTTAAAAATAAACCAATTAATTTGGATAAAAAACCCTTGATGGTGACATCTAACTTGTTAGGAGGTATCATTTTTGGATTGGGCTGGTCGATAGTAGGAGCTTGTCCTGCGCCTTTATTTATTCATTTTGGAGCAGGCAATTATATCATTTTAATTCCGATTATTTTTGCCTTAATTGGTACTTTCGTTTACGGAAGTATAAAAGATAAATTACCACATTAAACATGGAAGTAAAATTAAAACGTGTAAACAAAGCCTTTCACTTTGAAGCGAGTAATGCGGATAATTTAAAAGTGAACATTGATGCTAATCCAGCTATTGGAGGAGAAGGCAAGGGTGTTCGTCCAATGGAACTAGTGTTGATGGGGTTGGCTGGATGTGCGAGTATTGATTTAGGGCTCATCCTTAAAAAGCAACGTCAAGAGTTATTAGATTATGAGGTGTTGGTATCAAGTACAAGAAATGAAGATGACGCAAAAGCTTTTAAAACAATTAATTTGCATTTTACGTTATATGGAGATTTAGATGCCGATAAAGTAGAGAAAGCCATTGAATTGACACTAACTAAATACTGCTCGGTATCTTTGAGTTTAAATAAAGACATTAAGGTAACTTATACCTATACAATAAAGTAATTAAATGAAGTCGAAAAAATTTGAAACACTAGCTATTAGAACTCAATTAGAACGTTCGGAATTTAATGAGCATTCTACTCCTTTACATTTAACATCAAGTTTTGTGTTTGATGATACAGAGCAAATGCGGGCAATGTTTTCTGATGAAATACAAGGAAATATATACAGTCGATTTTCTAATCCGAATACCACAGAGTTAATTGATAAAATTTGTTTATTGGAAGGTGCAGAAGCTGGATGGGCAACAGCAACAGGAATGGCTGCGGTGTTTACTGCTTTTGGGGCGTTATTAGAGCAGGGTGATCATGTGTTATCATGTCGTTCTGTTTTTGGGTCCACGCATACTATTTTAACCAAGATTTTACCGAAGTGGGGAATTTCTCATTCTTATGTAGATATTAATGACACAGAGAATTGGCAAGACTATGTTCAAGAAAATACTAAAATTGTTTACATAGAAACGCCAACGAACCCAGGTATAGATATTATAGATTTAGAGTGGTTGGGGAATTTCTGTAAAAAGAATAAATTGCTGTTTATTGTTGACAACTGTTTTGCAACTCCTTATTTGCAACAACCAATTAAATATGGGGCTAATTTATCTATTCATTCAGCAACTAAATATATTGATGGGCAAGGACGAGTGATGGGAGGATTAATAGCTGGTGATGCAAACTTAATAGATGAAATTCAAGGTTTTGCACGTCATTCAGGACCAGCTCTATCTCCTTTTAATGCATGGGTATTGTCTAAAAGTTTAGAAACACTACCTGTTCGTATGGACAGGCACTCAGAGAATGCATTAAAACTAGCGGAATGGCTAGAGCAACATCAAGAGGTGGAATTGGTGAAATACCCTTTTTTGCCTTCTCATCCTAAGTATGATATAGCAAAAAAACAAATGTATGCAGGAGGAGGAATAGTAACTTTTATTGTTAAAGGAGGGTTAGAAAAAGGAAAGCGATTTTTGGATAAATTGAAAATGATTTCTATGACGGCCAATTTAGGTGACTCTAGAACAATAGCAACGCACCCTGCATCTACTACTCATTCTAAATTAACGGATGAGGAAAGAGAGGAGGTTGGAATACTACCAGGGTTAATAAGAGTTTCTGTTGGGTTGGAGCATATTGATGATATTATAGCAGATATTAATCAAGCACTTTAAGGTGAAAATAACGCAATAAAAAAGGCTTTCCATTGGAAAGCCTTTTTTATTGTATCGATTGAACTTTATCTTATAAACTAGCTACATGTTTCGTTAGGCTAGATTTTAAGTTAGCTGCTTTATTCTTATGAATAATATTGTTTTTAGCCAATTTATCCAACATAGAAGAAACAGTAGGAAGCAATTTTTGAGCTTCTTTTTTATCTGTAGAATTTCTGATGTCTTTAATAACGTTACGAGTAGTTTTGTGTTGATACTTGTTACGTAGCGTTCTTTTTGCTGTTTGTCTGATTCTCTTCAGTGCCGACTTATGATTAGCCATATCTTTTATTCTTTATTGTTTCTTAAAATTTTAAGGACTGCAAATGTACAAATATTTTTAAAAAACCAACTTATTTATATATTCTTTTGCCCTTTAGGGACAAAAATATTTTTTTTGGAATAAATTAATCTTTGTTATACAGACTATCATTTAGTTATTCCTTAATAAACTTACTAATCAATTTATTATCGTTTAACTGGATAAAATATACCCCTCTACTCAACTCAGAAACATCTATTTGATAATTTGTGCTATTAATAATTGATGAATAAATAGTTTTTCCTAAAACATCTATAATTTTCACTTCTTTATTTCCGATGTTATTGTTATTATATACCCCAGAAATATGAATAGTATTTTGTGCAGGGTTAGGGTAAATATTTATCTCTTTTTTATTTAATTCATTAATGCTTACAGGAGTACATACGGTAACAGCTAATGTTCGCGGTGTACTACTGCCACACGCATTGTCTGCAGTTACTTCAATATTCCCTCCAGTTGATCCTACAGTTGTTATAATAGAGCTCGTTCCACTAGCCCCAGCCCATGTAGCTGGAAGCGTCCAGGTGTAGAAAGTTCTCGGTAATGGAAAATTAGATACATTATAAGTCTCTACGTCATCCTCACATGGATTAGTTACTCCTGTAATAGTACTTGGTTGAGGTAAAGGGGATTGAGAATCAATATAATCTACTTTAGTTTCTGATACTTGACCACTTCCATCATCAACAGTTAAGGAAACATCATAAGTTCCTCTAGTACCAAAAAGTACTTTTGGATTTTGATCTGTTGAAGAGGCTGGAGATCCACCTTGAAAAGTCCAATTCCAAGAAGTAACAGTTCCACCAGTTGTTAAATCAGTAAATTGCACAGAATCAGTTGTACATACTACTTTTGATACTCCTTTAAAATCTGCTACTAATGCAGAAACGCTTCCCCATTTCCATACACCTTCTATTGCGGGGTTGGTTGCATTACTAAACCATCCTGACCAACCAGTTGCAGCATCAATAAAGTCTACATATAAATGGGGCTGATTATCAATTAAGTTCTAGGTTACTCCTCCATCAGTACTGTAAGATGAACCAGCAGGACTATTTCCTGTTGAGAATACAGTGTCTGTTCCTTCAACCATACATAAGCCAAAATTAAATACCGTTCCAGTAGTTGTTACTGTAGTCCAATTTGCGCCACCATCGGTAGTTTTGTAAACTTGGCTATTGTTGTCAATAATTAGTCCTGTATTACCATCTTTAAATGAGAGGTCTCCATTAGAAGTAGCATCTCTTGCACCTCCAAAATCTGTAATAGGAGATTGGTAAACAGACCAATTAATTCCTCTGTTTGCGGAATGATAGATCCTGCCAAAATTGGTTGTAAACCAAACATTATCGCCAACTACTTCCATTCCTCTAGTATAACCAAATTCTGTAGCGATAGGGTTAGGGATATTTGCTCCAGGAACAGGGGTCCATGTTGTGCCCCCGTTAGTGGTTCTGTACAGTTCATGCTCTCCATTTATTGGGTCTCCTTGACAGAATCCTTCATTGGCATCCCAAAAATAAACTACATTGGTAAAAGATACAGGATCATTAAATAAGGCAGTATTTTGTCTTGACCAATTGGCACCTCCATTAGTCGTCTTCCATATTCCCCCAGTTTGTCCAGAGGCATTTGGAAATGCTGCTAACCAAGCTGTATTGGCATCAAGTGCATGTATCATAGAAAGCCCTAAAGCAGGATTACCTAAGTTAATAGTTCCAGCAGTCCAAGTATCTCCTCCATCAGTAGTTTTGGTAAATTCTTGAATGTTATTTGCTGCAGTTGCTGAACCATCATAAGGTGTAGCCCAAACCGTATTCGCATCTACAATCGATAACCAATTAATCCCCCTTGAAGCATCGCTAAACCCAGAATTTTGAACTATCCATCCACCATAAGGTAAAAGACCAACATTAATATAGTTGGTTTTTGTTAAAGGAACCGTATTTTGAGAATTGGTTACGGATAAAGTAACATCATATACACCAGGAGTATTATAAGTAATTACTGGTGGATTTGCACCAACATAAGAGCTAGGAGTTCCCCCTGGAAATGTCCATGTATAGTTAGTTATTGGGAATCCTCCATCGGCTGAGTTGTTGATAAAAGTTACGGTTTGACCTTCAATAATGGTTCTAGGATTTCCTGTGAAAGCAGGAATAGGATCCCCATTAACTGTTGCCTGAGCACATTGTAATGCAGCAAGAGCATCTATTCTTGGCCCCATGTTTTGATTGACATTGACCCCAGAATTAATCAAACAAGCTTCTATTTCTGTAGGTGTTAGTGCAGGATTTACACTTAGCATTAAGCCTACTAATCCTGCAGCAAATGGTGTTGCCATAGAAGTTCCTCCCATTCGTGCATAGCCATTTCCTCCAGAAGTGTACACGGTACTTAATAAACCTCCATAGGAATGTCCACCGGGGGCACAAATATCCACAAAAGGAGTTGATCCGTTATAATTAGAGAAGTTTGAACGATCATCATCTGCATCTACTGAACCTACACAAATTACATTATCGTATGCTGCAGGGTATTGAAGAGTTGTTTTGTTATCATTTCCAGCAGCAGCGAGGAAAACTACATTAGGGTATGAGTTAATCATGGTTTGATAAGCATTGCTAAAATTAGTAGACCCAAAAGACATGCTGACTACATTTGCTCCGTTGTTACATGCCCATTGAACTCCATCATAGGTGTCGTAAATGGTTCCTGAAGCTCCGGTATTGGGAGAGGCTTTAACTCCAATTAATTCCACATCTCCACCGAGAGATGCTATTCCTCGGTTGTTATTAATGTTTGCAGTAGCTAGTCCAGCACAATGTGTTCCGTGCGACCAACCTGCAGAAGAGTTATATGTTTGGGGGGGCGTTGCATCATTATCATTATCAGAAACATCTCTTTGTAAAAAAGTAGTTAAATCGGAATGGTTGACAAAAACTGCATTGTCAACTATTGCTACTTTAATGTTACTGCTTCCTGTGCTAATATCCCATGCGGCTTGCGAACCAACCAGGGTATGATACCATTTGTCATTCCCAGAGTGATAAGTGTCATTGGGAGTGAAAGTTGTTTTGTAGAGAGGTTCCTTCTCCACAAATTCGACATCATCTAGTTGAGCTAATTCTGCTATCATTTCATCAATTCTAGCATAATCATTAAAAGAGATACGATAAATTTTCATTAACTCTTTTTTATAGGTAAAATAACTAGGTCTTTCAAAAGTAGCGATGTCAAAATTTTCCAGTACGTTTTTAATAGAGGGGTAATCAGCAACATTTTCTATTAAACTGAAAGAGTGTTTGTCTGTTCGATCTACATCAGACTTTGTTTTTACTTCTTTTTTTAATTTGATGATTATCCGACCATCTCTGAAATCGGGGTCGTAAGATTGAGCGTTGGCAATATTAATAATCGCAAAATTCCATATAAAAATTAAGATTAATTTTTTCATAGCAAGTAGTGTTTAGAAGTTGTTTAGTAGTTAGCCTGATAAATGTAGTAAATAATTATTACATTGCTATACAATATGTTAGCGTAATATAGGAATGCTAACTCGGATATACTTCTTGTTGGGAAAGAAAGTTTTGAAAAAGAAAAAAACCACTTCAACTTGAAGTGGTTTTTTGCAGCCCGTAGGGGGATTTGTATTTGTTGCTATTACTGGCTTCAGGAAATTTCAGGAGAAAACTGAAGCGTTGCAGAGGCGAATTACCGTGTTATTCCTCTCGAAAGGCCAACTGTACCATAAGCTGAAACTGCTTCAAATATTAAGTATCCTTTTCTGTAAACATCAAAAGCACAACGCTTACTGCTACAACCAATAATGAATAAGACAAGAATGGTCATAGCTTTTTTGAATAAATCTTTTATCATCTCACTTACACCTCTATACTTCTTTGATTTTAAAACGTCCATTCTTTACGACTAATCTTGCTTTTTTAATTTTATGGTTGTATAGTTCTGTTACTGAGCAAAGCTTTCTATATTAATAAAAATTATGATAACTAACAGTACCTTTATTCCTTTACTGTTTCTTTAGAATTTTTTGCTTATCATTTTAATTTAAAAAAATTGTTTGATGTTATTCTTCCTCTTCAATATCTAGGTATTTATTAATTAGGCGATGTCCTTTTATAGTCGACATCCCGTAAAGAATTTGAAAGAATAATTCTCGGGAAACATCTATTTTATTAATATTAGTTGAAAGAAATAGTACTGAATTTGAAATAATTTTCATTTGCTCCATTCTTAAACTTGAAATAATTTCAACATTCAAGTTATCTCTATATAACCCCTCTTTTACTCCTCTCTTTAAATTATTTTTTACTTTTTGTAAGAGAAATTCTTTTTTATAGTTTTTTAATATATCCCACGATTCTGAATAATACTTCTTCATCTCATAAGTAATTCTATAATTAAATTGTTGAAAAATAGATTTAACACTATTTACGTATATCAGTATTTCCTCTATAGCATTACTTGCATTCTTTTCAATTTCAACACAATCCCTCTCATGTTCCTCTATTAGCTTAATCGTGATAATATTTATTATTTCCTGTTTATTATTAAAAGAAGCATAAAGTGTTTTTTTAGAAATGGCCATCTCTCTTGCCAAATCATCCATGGTAATACTTTTTAACCCGTATTTAAAAAAAAGCTCTTGAGATTTTTCTATTACTTGATTTTGAAATTTCATTTTTAGTTTTTTTTAATAGATACTAATAAAGTTTTTTTGCAATTATTTTTTAAAGCCATAAAAATCAATGGTTTTAACTAATTTTATAACTAAAACATACTGTCAGAACTACATTAAGTTAATTATTTTGTGTATCGAAATGATGTTATTTTATGATATGAAAATAATGCTAAAGTTTAAATGCAAAATGCTTTTTATTTTATTTACCCAATTTTTAACGAAGTCATCGTCAATGCACCTGCTACTGCTTTGTCATTGAATAATTTTACTTCTTCGTTACTGTCCTGCAATGCTAATGAATAAAGCAAAGGCAAATAGTGTTCAGGTGTTGGTATAGCTAAGTCAAACGCTTTTCCTTGAGAACGGAAATTGATAAGTTCTTTATGATTTCCGTCATAAATAAACTTTTTCATTTTATCGTTTGCCTCAAGTGCCCAATCATAACCAAATGTTTCATTTAATCTTCCCCATTCCACTTTACCAAGATTGTGTACGATGTTTCCACTCCCAATGACCAACACGCCCTTTTCACGCAATGATTTTATTTGCTGCGCCAGTTCGTAGTGATATTGTGGGTTTTGACTATAATCTATACTCATCTGAATTACTGGAATGTCTGCATTCGGATAAAGATGTTTTATCACACTCCATGCACCGTGGTCAAGTCCCCATTTCTCATCTAAACCTACTTCAGTTTTTGTGATGAGTGATTTTGTTTGTTTTGCTAAATCAGGACTTCCGGGTGCAGGGTATTGAACTGCAAACAACTCTTTCGGAAAGCCACCAAAGTCGTGAATTGTAGTTGGGTTTTGCATGGCCGTTACAAAAGTTCCTTTTGTTTCCCAATGGGCTGAAATGCACAAAATAGCATTTGGCTTTGGAATGCTCTTGGCGATATTTCTAAACCCTGTTACAAATTCATTTTCTTCGATGGCATTCATCGGGCTGCCATGCCCTAAGAACAACACAGGCATTTTAGCCGTATTACTCATTGATTCTGTTATTTTATTTAATTCTTTTAGTTTCATAGCTGCTGCTGTTAATGGCAAAATTGCCAGTGATTTTATAAATGTTTTTCTGTTCATCATACTTTTAAGAGTTTGGCATTTATCGCTACTACAATAGTGCTTAAACTCATCAGAACTGCCCCAACTGCCGGACTAAGCACAATTCCCCAATTGTAAAGCACGCCTGCCGCAAGTGGAATGGCAACAATATTGTAACCTGCCGCCCACCAAAGGTTTTGTATCATTTTGTTGTAAGTGGCTTTACCAAACAAAATCAGAGTTGCAATATCTTTTGGGTCGGAGTTCACTAATATAATGTCTGCTGTTTCTGCCGCCACATCTGTTCCCGAACCAACGGCTATTCCTATATCTGCCTGTGCCAACGCTGGGGCATCATTTACGCCATCGCCAGTCATGGCTACATACTCTCCTTTATCCTGAAGTTCTTTTACTTTTTCCAATTTTTCATGAGGCAATACATTGGCTATGTAACCATCCATTTGTAACTCATTACTTACTTTTTTTGCCACTTTTTCATTGTCGCCTGTGAGTAGAAGATTTTTAATTCCTGCTTCTTTAAGTGTTTGAATAGCTTCAAAGGAACTCTCTCTGATTTGGTCGGAAAAAGTAAAATATCCTGCTGCTTCATTATTAACCAAAACATAAACTATCGTTTCGATAAAATTTTCACTTGTTTGAGAAATGCTTATTTTTTGTTCTTTCAAATAATTTGGTCCCACAACTTTAATTTCTTTTCCATCAACAATTCCTTCCAACCCTTTACCTGGCAGGTAATTGAATTTTTCAGCTTTAGGAATTTCAATGTTCAACTCTTTAACTTTCTTTAATAAGCCTTGTGCTATGTAGTGTTCGGAATGTTGTTCTATTCCCGATGCAAGTCGTAGCAATTCTTTTTCATCAAAATTTTTATTCAGCACTTTTACCACCCGCAATTCATGTGACCCTTTGGTTAACGTTCCGGTTTTGTCAAAAATGATGGTAGTAATTAATCTCGCATTTTCAAACGCTGTTCTGTTGCGAATGAGCAAGCCTTTTTGTGCCGAAATGGAAGTTGAAATTGCAACTACCAAAGGCACTGCCAATCCCAATGCATGGGGACAAGATATTACCATCACCGTTACCATTCTTTCTAATGCAAATACAAAAGGAAATCCTAAAAGCAACCAAACTACAAGCGTAATCACGCCACCACCCAAGGCAACAAACGTTAGTATTTTAGCAGCACGGTCAGCAAAATTTTGAGTTTTGGATTTTACCTTTTGAGCGTCTTCAACCAGTTTTACTACTTTATTTAGATAGCTGTCTTTACCTGTGCTTGTAACTTTTATAGTTAGTGAACCATTGCTGTTTACACCCCCGCCAATTACTTTGCTATCTTTTTCTTTTTTAACAGGTTTGCTTTCACCTGTTAGCATACTTTCATCCACATAGCTTTCACCTTCGGTAACAATGCCATCGACAGGAATTTTTTCTCCTGGCTTCACTAATATCATGTCGTTTATTTTCAAATGACTCACAGGCATATCATGAATATTTCCGTTTACCAAATGATGAGTAGTTGAAGGCATCATTTTTACGAGTAATTCCAATGAACGGGAAGCACCCATTACAGACTTCATTTCAAAATAATGACCAATAAGCATAATGTCTATCAAGGTTGCCATTTCCCAATAAAAATCCATCCCCGGTAAACCAAAAGTAATGGCAACACTATAAGCCCATGCAACTGTAATCGCCACACCAATCAGCGTCATCATGCCAATGGTATTTGCCTTTACTTCATCAACCAAACCTTTCAGAAAAGGATAGCCACCATAAATAAAAATGAATGTAGAAAGAACAGCCAACACATGTTTATCGCCCGGAAAACTTAGGTCGAACCCAAACCACGATTGTATCATGTGCGACAATGCAAGCACAGGAATAGATACAATGGTGCTGATGATAAACCGCTTCCAAAAATCGGCTACATTATGTCCAGCATGTTTGTCGTGCCCTTCATGCCCCGAATGCTCATGTGATATGTGAAACGAATGTTGGTGAGTTGTATGATGTGTATGTTCCATTCTATACTATTTTTCTAATTGCGATTTAATTTCAATAGGGTTGCTTAATATTTTATGAACAGGGCAAGTATTAGCAATTGCCAGCAAACGGTTTCTTTGTGCTTCGTCAAGGTTGCCAATAAATTCAATTTTCCTGTTGATTTCAGTTTTATTGTTTTCCTTGATAAATTCCAATTCAACATCAATTTTTACTTCCTGCAAATCCCATTCTTTTCTGTCTGCATACATTTTTACTGTAGCAGAAGTGCAAGCCGCTAAAGCAGAAGCCAATAGTTCCTTTGGAGAAAAGCCTAAATTCTTTCCACCCATATCAATAGGTTCGTCTGCAATGACCACATTACCAGTCGGAGATGTTATTTCAATCTTATAATTTTCCTTTTTTATGCTTGATGATATTTTTGCCATGATTTCTATTTTTTAGGAAAGGTTGGATAAGGAATAAATTCAGTTTCGTCACCTTTAATTTTCTCAAATGTCTGTGTTTTCCACTTTTCCTTTGCTTCTTCTATCAGTTCTTTACTAGATGAAACAAAGTTCCAATCAATAAAACGTTCTTCAGGAAATGGTTGGCCACCAAAAATGTAAATGGTGCTGTTTGGTTGAATGGTAAACTCACACAAATGGCTGTCTTTGGTAACCAACATTTGCTTTGGTTTATATACATTGCCATCACTTTCAACGCCTCCTTCTAAAATGTATAAGCCCGACTCGCCATACAGATGATCACCTATGGCTACTTTCTGTTTGGCTTTGCTTTTAATTTCAAGCATATACAATTTGCTGTAAACAGGCACACCTGATTTGCGATTGAAGGCTTCACTGGCAATTAATTTAAACTGAACACCATCTTGCTCCCATGTAGGAATTTCATTTTCTTCGATGTGAAAAAATTCTGGGTTCATTTGTTCCAAATGTTTTGGCAGTGCAATCCAAATTTGGAGGCCATGCATGTTTTTCTCAGAATGACGTAAATATTCAGGAGTTCTTTCACTATGAACAATGCCTTTGCCTGCGGTCATAAAATTTACTTCCCCTGGTTTGATTTCAATTTCAGTTCCTATAGAATCCCTATGCATAATGTTGCCTTCAAACAAAAAGGTCAGAGTAGAAAGCCCGATATGCGGATGTGGTAATACATCGAAATTGTTGCGTTCACTTAGTTTTACCGGCCCCATGTGGTCAATATAAATGAACGGACCCACCATTCGCTTTTGACGAAAAGGAAGCAGTCTGCCGACAAGAAATTTGCCTATATCGGCTGCTCTTTCTTCAATTATTAAATTGACATTCGACATAAGAATACTTTAATTGTTTTTACTATTCAGTTTTTCAATCAGTTTTGTTGAAGCGGTATCAGCATAAATGCTGTAAGCGTTAACCAAAAGCCCCTTCACATTATTTTGTGTTGCTGAAATGACATACAGAATACTCTCATTATCCACATCAGACATTTCCTGAAAACGATGGACTTCGTCAATTTCAAATTCTTCAGGTTGAAGTTGCATATTGTTTTCTTTACACCAGATACAATCCTGTTGAATATTGAAGGTGTAGCCACTTTTTGTCAGGTCGTTTACTGCTTCTGATAATGTTGCGTATGTTTTCATATTTTTTGGTGTTAAAGTTTTAACTGCTAAATTTATCAAAAATCCATTTATCAATAGCTATCTTTCCCGAACCGGAAACTACAAGGACAATATAAATCACTATGTAAAGAAGCGGAAGTTCTTGTTTGCCAAAACCATCACTTGCATGAGCAATAAATGCCGCTACTAACATTGTAATAATTAAAGGTATGGCCGAAAGCCGGGTTGTTAAACCAATCATCAGAAAAATGGAACAGAACACTTCAGCAAACACAACAAGACCTAATGAAGCTGTAGAGCCAACACCAATGGGATCGGGAAATAGGATAGGCTCACCTGAAAACAAATTTTCAAATTTACCTATACCATGTGTCAACATAAATCCTCCCCCTGCTATACGAAGTATAAGCAATGCAAAGTCAATGTTCTTAGGATAACTGCCCGGATTGAAAATAGTTTTAATCATGATTTTATGTTTTTTAGTTTCCAAATTGCCCCGTTTTTAGTGGTGCGTTTTTCTAATTTTCCTTTTGCAGTCAATTCATCCAAAAATTGCTCACTTTCCTTTCTCGGTGTTCCTGATAATTCAGTAAATTCTTTGGCTGTAAGTGTTGAATACTTGGCAAACAATTCTTCCCAACTTTTTTTGTATTCAATTTTTGTTGCCGTTGGTGCTAATTTTAACACCGCAACTTCGTAAAATGAGTAAGGTTTTGAGCCATAAACAAATTCTTTATTTCCTTTAGCGTCCACAAAAAACATAGTAGGAAAACCTCTTACGCCAAGCTCCTTTCCCAATTTCAAATCTTCCTGAAACAACTCCTTCGCTTTCCCTTCAAAGTCCGTTTTAAATTGTGTCACATTCAGCCCAACTATCTTTGCTGCTGCTTCCAAATGTTCCCATTTCGCAATGTTTTTCTTTTGCAGAAATACCATTTCTCTGATTTCACGCAGAAACAAAATCGCTTTTTCTTCGCTTTGTAATTGTACTGCTTTGAACGCAATAGATGGCGGATAGGAAGAATTCAATGGGTCTTCCAGCCAAACATCTCCATCAATAGGCATATCGTAATGGGTACTTACTTCGTTCCAATGATGGGCTACATCAGAAGGTTTGCTGATGCCACCACTGTTGTAACTCCAATCGGGCAGTAATCCGCCCATTCGGTATTCAATTTCAATACTGTTGCCATATTCCAATTTCAGTTTACGCAATTGCGGTTCAATACCCCAACATGATGAACAAATCGGGTCGGTGTAATAAATAACCTTTACAGATTTTTGTGATGAAGTAGAAATTGATGCTTCCTGCTCAGTTTTTAATGAATCAGGCATTTCACACATTCCTGTTTCTATGTCGCATAAAAGCGGATTATTATTTTTTGATTCCATTTTATTTTGTGTTTGTGATTGGCAGCTTGAGCTACCAAAAGTTAAAAGACTAATGATTATAATTAATGCTGACTTCATATTGAAATTGTTTCAGGCAGGAGTGTAGTGTCGTCAATGATGATGACACTACACTCCATATATTCAATTATGAGTTGCCGTAAATATTCGATTCACCACCATCAATGGCTATGGTTTGTCCGCTCACATAGCCGTTGTCTTGACTCAAAAGGAAGGCAACCAATTTAGCTACTTCGTGCGACTGACCTAATCGTTTGGTGGGATTACGTTGAGCATATTCGGTTTCTGCTGATTTAGGGTCTTCAGGATTTACTTGTTTGAATGCTTCTGCAACCATAGGAGTAAGTATCGCTCCAGGTGCAATTGCATTGGTTAAGATTCCATCTTTGCCATATTCCAACGCAGCATTTTTTGTCATACCCGAAACTGCATGTTTGCTCGCCACATAAGGCATTTGGTTTAACACGCCACGAATACCGCCAACAGATGCTACGTTTACAATGCGACCAAATTGTTGCTTTTGCATCACAGGAATTACATAACGCATTCCGTAGTAAACTCCCATCAGGTTAATATCAATCACCTTTTTGAAAATGTTTACATCATACTCGGTAATACTTGCTTGTTTACCTTCAATACCTGCGTTATTGTAAAGTCCGTCTATTTTCCCGAAGGCTTTTACCGCTTCATCTACATAGTTTTTAACGGCTTCTTCTTTGGAAACGTCAGCTATCACGGTGATAGTTTTTACTGCGGGAAACTCTTTGGTTATTTCCGCTTTTGCATCAGTCAATGCTTTTTCATTGAAGTCAACCAATACAAGGTTTGCTCCTTGTGAAGCCAATTCTTTTGCTGCTGCTAATCCAAGTCCCATCCCGGCACCTGTGATTATAATTACTTTGTTTTTCATTGTCGTGTGTTTTATGATTGTTTTACAAATTGAACTTCACCTGATAATTTTACTTCATCGCTCACTAAAACGCCACCTGTTTCTAAAGCTGCGTTCCAGTTTAAACCCCAATCCTTGCGATTGATTTTTCCTTCTACAGAAAAACCTGCTTTTTCATTGCCCCAAGGGTCTTTATTTACACCGCCAAACTCTACTTCTAGGGTTAATTCTTTACTAATTCCTTTGATAGTAAGAATACCTTTCAACTCATATTCATCATCGTCTTTCTGTTTGAACGAAGTGCTTTTGAACGAAAGTTCTTTGTAATTTTCCACATCAAAGAAGTCAGCTGATTTCAGGTGATTATCTCTGTCGGTGTTATTGGTATTGATTGATGATGCGTCAACGACAACATTCAAAGATGATTTAAAAATATCGTTTCCATCGACTTCTACCGAGAAGTTTTTAAATTCACCTTTTACATTAGTAATCATCATGTGTTTTACTTTAAAAGTAAGCTCACTGTGTGTAGGGTCTAAAACCCATTTCGTTGTTGTTTTTGTTACTGTTTCCATTTTTATTGTTTTAAATGATTAATAAAATTTATGATACAAAGGTGCAATCATTTAAAGAGAAGGGGGTAACAGTATTTGGAAGAAGAGTTGTAAAATCAGGAAAGGAGGTTTTTCATTTCTTTCCGAAACTCAGAAGGTGTTTGTCCGGTTCGCTTTTTAAATACATTGGTGAAGTAGGCTTTTTCATTGAAACCCAAGTCAAATCCAATTTCTGAAATATTTTTGTTCGTATGAGTTAATTGATTTTTTGCTTCAATTAATTTTCTGGTTTCTATGATTTCGCTTACGGTTTGTTGAAGAATGTTTTTGCAAATTAGGTTCAGATTTCTTGCCGACATAAACAGTTTTTCAGCATAAAATTCCACTCCCAAAGGTCGTTGGTAGTTTTCTTCCAAAATTTGTAAAAAGTTTTGCAAGGTGGTGTTTTGTGTAGGGCTTATGCCGGTTTCATTGGGTGTAATTTTATTTCTTTCCGATTCTATCATAATGAACAAAGCGCTCAGCAAATGCTTCACTACACTTAGGTCGGGGTTTATCTGCTGCATTTCTCCGTTTATGATCTCGCATATTGTGGTCAGGCGTCTAAAGCAATAGTCTTTTGGCAGCTTTAACATTGCGTGGTTGTGGTAATTAGCGTATAGCTGAAAAGTTATTTCTGGAATAAATTCGCTTTTAAACCGAAGGACCCACATATCACATTTCCCATTACTCAATTTTGGAATCACACGGTGAACCTTGCCTTTGGTTACAAAACTTATCAATGGAGCCTCCAACAAGGTGTTCTTGAAATCAATAAAGTGTTCTAATTGCCCTTCAATACCAATAATCAACTCTTCAAAGTCGTGTTTGTGAGGCTCGTCTGGTAAAGCACTTATTTTGGTTGCTTCCGCTTCGTCCACTATAAATATTTTGAAAAGTTGATTCATGGTATTAAAGTTTGGATTTTAACCGAGCGGTGGGAAAAAATAAAAATACAGAAGCGTTAGCTTTTGGGCCGGCTGTCTTTTGGTTCATTTGTCCCGTCATTTTATGTTTATTTCTGTAGTTCATTCTTGCTCTGTAGTCTTTTAGACTTGGAGATAACTTGTCATATATGTGTACAAAAAGTAAACATATCCTCCTAAAACGACAATAACATGTAAACTAATTAGGTTTTTTATCCTAAGACAAATGTATTGTTTATTTTTAGCCTAGTGGAGAAACGTAAATTTTAATATTTGAAGGGGTATTCCTTGTTTGATTCTTGAAATCAAATTCAAATAGCATTTCACTGTATTCTGTTTTTATCATTAACTTTTATATTTCACTACCGTTCCTCTTAACAGGGCCACGAGGCTGTATGATGGGGAGCGGCTTCTAAAGTGTACATTTTAGTACAAAATCGCAGAAAAGCGTACTTTTGATTTTTTTAATTAAAGTAGCTGAAAGCTTACAAGAACAAAGCTTACAGAAAATATTTTAAATCTCGTAGGGTCGATTGAAAATCCATGTGTCTCTAGTTCTGTTTCTAATTGATTACTAGATTAGTATTGTAATAATAACTTAGCCCTGAATTAAGCTAGTTTTCGGGTGATTGAAACTTTGCGATTTACTAAAACATTTTGACTATTATTTTGGCTTACTAGTATTTGAAATTTGAAGAAGCGATAACTAACCCAACAATAAAATGGATTCGGATAACTTTCTATGAGAAATTTGTGCGTAAATCATGGTGGACGAAATAGATTTGTGTCCTAATAACCGTTGAACAACCTCAATAGAAATTCCTGCATCTAACGATTGAACAGCAAAAGTATGTCTACCAACATGACAACTTATTTGGTTTTTAATGCCGGCCATAATTTTCATAGTTCTTAGGTGCTTATTTAAGGTCTGGTTACTAATTCTAGGAAATACATATTGTTCTCCTTTCTTACCTCCTTGATATTTTATAATAATCTTCTTTGCAATAGATGACAAAGGAAAATGTAACGCACTTCTTGTCTTTTGTTGTTCCATTCTTAACCAAAGTAAACCATCAGTCGAATATTCAAGATCATGGCATCGTAAGTTTTGAAAATCTCCATATCTGAGTCCACATTGACAAATGAATTGAAAGAGCTCTCTTGTTCGTGATAATGCAGGATATTCAGAAACATCTAACTCTTCTAATTTCTTCAGTTGTTCTAATGTCAAGTAGCTTATGTTTTGTGTTTTATCGTGTTGTACTTTATAGCCTTCAAAAGGATTCTTTTCAATTAGCTCAGATTTCACAGCTTCATTTACAATTGCTTTAATTCGTTTAAGATTAGTCACAGCACTAGAGCGCATCATAGGTCTTCCTAATGATTCTATCTGATGTGATAGCAGGTAATTCTCAAATTCACTAATGAAGTTTTTAGAAAGCTCTCCTAGCTGTATATT
The DNA here is from genome assembly GCA_024103385.1 of Vicingus serpentipes. GTDB lineage: Bacteria > Bacteroidota > Bacteroidia > Flavobacteriales_E > Vicingaceae. The sequence continues at coordinate 29,694 of JAGFIT010000084.1, read as the reverse complement.
TTTCCATCCTTTACGGATTAAGAAATTAAATAAATGATTTCTTGCCCTTACATATTGATCAATAGTAGATTGCCTGTAAACAGTTGTTTGTTGTTTCTTCTGTTCAACAGTCTGATCATAATATTCAAGAAAGGACATCTCATTACTTTTTACTTTAGTTCCAGTAATAACTTCTCGAATCATTTTTAAAGTAGGTTGAACGGAACCTCTCTTTAACTCATCAAATGCATTATCAACAGAAAGACGGAATTCACCTATCCTCTGATTACAATGTATGTTATACTGTTTATTGGGGAAGAATAGGCTATTATTAAAATCCCAATCACTTGGAGTAGCCTTCATTCTAAGAGACAATTCAAGTTTAGTTCTTTTGTAAAGCACTCTAGCGTAGATAGCGTAAGAATCTAACTCTTTTTTGCCATATTGATGTAGGAATATTTTAACAGTTGGTCTTTTTTCCTCAAAATATATCATGAGCTATCATCTATTTTTCTCGTTTTCCTCAAGAAGTTCTTTGATTTGAGACAAACGATAGAAATTAGCCTTACCAGAGATACTTGAAGATGTTAGTTTCCCTTCTTTCCTTAGAATTGAGAAGGTGCTTTTAGACAATTTTGTAAGCTCGACTGCTTCATTTTCACTTATCCAATCCCCAAAAACCTTTTCTCTTTGATAGTTGGATTTGTGTATTTTAAACAGTTGATCTAACTTATGTTCTAATACCCTAATTTGTTCTACTATAATTGTCATATCAGCAAGTGTAGCAGTTTTATTTAAATCATCATGTTCCATCATACATATCTAATGCTAAATTTTAATACAAAAATTGCAGTAATCTTTTAAAGATCTGTGAATGAGTGGAAATCGTTTTTAATAGAGATTTACTTTAGTTAAAATTAACTAAGGTTCTTTTTTTTTATTAGTCTAAATAATAGCACTACTTAATAGACAGACACTTTACCTAATCAAACTAAAACTGCCTTTTTTGAAGTATTCTTCACCATCTACTCCTTTAGCGGAAATAACGTAAAAATAGGTTCCATCAGGTACTTCTGAACCAGCGAGAGTGGTACCATCCCAATAACCTTTAACATGATTCCACTGGAACATTGTTTGTCCCCACCTGTTGTAAATCACTCCTTCAACAGATTCGAGGTTGACCCCTTTAACTGTAAAGACATCATTCTGACCATCATCATTAGGAGTAAATATATTAGGGATAAGAATATCAGATTTACCAAAAGGCGTAATGATTACTTGATCAGTATCTGAGCAAGTCCCGTTACTAGTAATTAAAGTAACGGTAAAATCTCCAATGGCAGTAAAGATGTGATTAGGTTCAAATAGGCTACTCGTATTGCCATTGCCAAAATCCCAAGTGTAAGAAATTCCAGAACCTGTAGTACTTTGATTTCCAAAGAAAACATCCAAGGGAATAGTTCCAGTAATAGGATTAGCATCAATCAAAGCCGTTATATCGTTAACAGTAATAAGTCCGTCTGTAGCTATACTAGAACAGCCCGTAATAGCATCAGTAAATATCATGTTGGTAGTACCAGTAGACACACCAGTAACTACACCATTATTATCAATGGTGGCAACAGCAGGGTTACTGCTAGACCATACCCCACCTGAAGAAGGAGTTAAATTAATGGTGTTCCCTACACACAAGATTCCACCCGAAGAAACAGTTATCGTTGGTAAAGGATTAACAGTAATCAATCCATCAGCAGCCAAACTAGAACAACCAGTGATAATATCAGTAAATATCATGTTGGCAGTACCAGTAGACACACCAGTAACCACACCATTGTTATCAACTGTAGCTACAGTTGTATCACTACTTGTCCAAATCCCACCCGAAGAAGGAGTTAAATTAATAGTCTCTCCAACGCATACTAACCCACCCGAAGGAACTGATACTGTTGGTAAAGGATTAACAGTAATCAATCCATCAGCAGCAGAATTAGCACAACCCGTAATAGAATCAGTAAATATCATATTGGCAGTACCAGAAGTGATACCGGTAACTAAGCCATTGTTGTCAATTGTAGCTACAGTTGTATCACTACTTGTCCAAACTCCACCCGAAGAAGGGGTTAAGTTAATAGTTTCTCCCACACATACATTTCCACCAGAAGGAACGTTGATTACTGGTAAAGGATTGACCGTAAAATTCACAAAAGTACTTACCACTGGACAAGATCCTTTTTGAACGAGTACTTCGATACTATCTCCATCATTAATAGTTACTCCTGTCGGTCCTTGAGTCCAAGTATAAGAATCGGCCCCTACAAACACTCCGTTATTAAAGGTGGTTAAATCAATACCAGCTACACTACCACCACCAGCTATATCTTCACAAAACACAGGGAGAGGGTCATTTAACGTAATATTATCTCCTACACTATAAACAACACTATCTTGTAAAGTACAACCATTAATAGTTATCTCGTAATAAAAAACTTCTCCACTATCCACTGTTTCACTAGTAGGTGTAAAAGGCGTACCATAACTCCTATCAGTAAACCAAGTAAATGTTCCAGATCCACTTAAAGAAATTTCAAGAGCAGTAACATCAATATTTAAAGCTTGTTTAGAACCAGGAACATTTTCACATTCAGAAGGGTTGACTACATTAACACTAGGAGTAGGGTTGATGGTAATAGTAAAGCTTTCTTGATCAAAACAACTAGGACTGGTAGCTGTTGAATCATATACAAATAAAGTAGTATTAGTTGTGATAAAATCACCTGCCGAATAAACAGTTCCTGTTCCAGCTGTCCCTGTATAATAGGTTTCATTACCAGTCAAATTAGTTCCAGTAATAACAGGAAGCTGAATACTGTCGCAAGCAATCATGTTCCCAGGGTTATTAATAATAGGTGTAAGTATTACTGTTAAATTAACAGATGCAGTATCACTACAGCCAGTTGTTCCGTTGGTAACTAATGCATACACTATTGTTGAACCAGATAAGAAAGCATTGGAAGGGATAATGGGGCTTGATAACGTGTTATCGGTAAACCATGTTACCGCATTACCCGTACCACCATTTACAATGTTGTTTAATGCAGCCAGATTAAAAGTGGCTTGACCAGTTCCATCATCACACAAACTGTCTGTTGCCATCACCGCAGTAGGTAGAGGGTTAACGGTAAAATGAACGAAAATATCTACCACAGGACAAGAGCCTTGTTGTACTTGAACACTGATACTATCTCCATCATTGATGGTTACTCCTGTTGGACCAGTAGACCAAGTGTAAGAAGAAGTACCTACAAATACACCATTATTAAAAGAAGTTAAATCAACTCCGGCAACACTTCCTCCACCAGCAACATCTTCACAAAATTCTGGTGTTGGGTCATTCAAAACAATGTTGTTAGAAACAGAATAAGTAACACTATCTCTGTAAGGGCAACCATTGACGATAACCTCAAAATAGAAAGTTTCTCCATTGTCAACGGTTTCATTATTAGGAGTAAAAGGAGTAGTATAGGTATTATTAGTAAACCAAACAAAAGTTCCTCCTCCATTTAAAGCGCTCTCCAAACCTGTAACATTAATATTCAATGCTTGACCAGATCCTGGTACATTTTCACATTCAGATGGTGTTACTACTGCAACAGAAGGTGTTGGATTAATAGTAATGTTAAAAGTAATTTCATTCAAACAATTAGGCGTGGTTCCAGTTTCATCATAAATATACATTGGAGTAACCGAAGCAGTAATCCAATCACCAGCATTATAAGAGGTTCCAGTTCCATTAGTTCCAGTAAAATAAGCCTCATTGCCAGTTAAATTAGTTCCAGTGATAGCAGGTAGTTGAACACTGTCACAAGCAATCATATCTCCAGGGTTATTAATTATTGGAGTTGAATTAATGGTGATGTTAAAAGAAACTTCGTCAAAGCAATTAGGCGTTGTTCCAGTTTCATCATAAATATACATTGGAGTAACCGAAGCAGTAATCCAGTCGCCAGCATTATAAGAAGTACCAGTTCCATTAGTACCAGTAAAATAAGCCTCATTACCAGTTAAATTAGTTCCAGTAATAGCAGGTAGTTGAACACTGTCACAAGCCGTCATATCTCCAGGGTTATTAATCACAGGAGTTGAATTAATAGTGATGTTAAAAGAAACTTCGTCCAAGCAATTAGGGAAAGTACTTGTTTCATCAAATAGGTATAATGGAGAAATAGAAGAAGTAATCCAATCACCAGGAGCATATGAAATACCCGTTCCATTGGTTCCTAGGTAATAAGCTTCTCCGCCAGTAAGGTTAGTACCAGTAATAGCAGGTAGCTGAACACTGTCGCAGGCTGTGATGTTTCCAGGATTATTAATCACAGGAGTTGGATTAATTGTAATTCCAAAAGATATTTCATCGAAACAATTAGGATTGGTTCCTGTTTCATCATAGATATACATGGGGGATATAGAGGAAGTAATCCAATCGCCAGGAGCGTAAGATATGCCTGTTCCATTTGTTCCAGTAAAATAAGCTTCTCCTCCAGTAAGGTTAGTTCCAGTAATAGCAGGTAATTGAACACTATCACAAGTGGTCATGTTTCCTGGGTTGTTAATAATTGGTGTTTGGTTGTTTGTAATAATAACAGTATCGGTAGTGGTAGGACAAGTATTAAAAGGATCAGTTATCGTCCAAACAAAAATATTATTCCCTGCAGCAAGTCCTGTTACTCCCGAAGTAGGGTTGGTTGGAGTAGTAACAGTAGCTCCTCCAGCAAAGGTTGACCACATACCATCACCAGGGGCAGGTGTATTTCCAGCGAGTGTGTAAGTAGTTGTGCTACAGAGGGAGTCATTAGGTCCAGCATCCGCAACAGTAGGAGTAGGGCTACTTACAATAATAACGGTATCGGTAGTAGTAGGGCAAGCATTATTAGGGTCACTGATGGTCCAAACAAAAGTATTGACTCCAGAGCTAAGTCCAGTGACTCCAGAAGAAGGGTTGCTGGGAGTAGTTACATTACTACTGCCAACAATAACTGTCCAATTACCATCACCAGGAAAAGGTGAATTTCCCGATAAATTATAAGTTGAAGTATTACAAATAGTGTCGTTTACTCCAGCGTTAGCAATAGTAGGAGTAGGGCTATTCACAATAGTTACCGTATCAGTAGTAGTAGGGCAAACATTATTAGGATCACTAATAGTCCAAACAAAAGTATTGACCCCAGAACTAAGAGATACTCCAGAAATAGGGTTTGTTGGTGTAGTTACATTCCCACTACCAACAATCACTGTCCAAATTCCATTACCGGGAACAGGTGTATTTCCTGCTAAAGAAGTTGTAAAAGTAAAACAAAGTGTATCATTAGATCCTGCATCAGCAATAGTAGGGGTAGGACTATTTACAACAATAACTGTATCTGTAGTTGCCGGACAAGCATTATTAGGATCAGTAATGGTCCATACAAAAGTATTAACTCCAGCACTAAGTCCAGTAACCCCAGAGGTAGGATTAGTTGGTGTAGTTACATTACCACTACCAACAATAACTGTCCATGTACCATTGCCAGGGGAAGGAGTATTTCCTGCCAAAGTAGTTGTGGTTGTATTACAAAGTGTATCATTAGGCCCTGCATTCGCAACAGTAGGAGTAGGGCTATTTACTATTGTTACATCATCATTACTAGAAGGGCATACGCCATAAGGATCAGTAATAGTCCAGGTAAAGGTATTGACCCCAGAGCTAAGTCCGGTAACTCCGGAAGTAGGATTGCTTGGGGTCGTCACATTAGCACTGCCTACAGTAACTGTCCATACACCATTTCCAGGGGAAGGAGTATTTCCCACTAAAGTAGTTGTGGTTGTATTACAAAGTGTATCATTAGGTCCTGCACCCGCAACAGTAGGAGTAGGACTGTTTACAATAGTGACAGATGATGCAGAGGAAGGACATGCTCCAAAAGGATCACTAATGGTCCAGGTAAAGGTATTGACCCCGGGGCTAAGTCCGGTGACTCCAGAAGTAGGGTCATTAGGTGTAGTAACGTTTGATGATCCGGCAGTTACTGTCCAAAGACCAGTAGCTGTTCCTGAAGAGGGGGTATTTCCTGCTAAAGTAATTGTGGTTGTATTACAAAGTGTATCGTTAGGTCCTGCGTCAGCAGGGTCAGCAGTAGCTGTAACTATGATAATCATGTTGTCGCTACTGGAAGGACAAGCTCCATTAGGGTCGCTAATGGTCCATTGGAATTCATTGGTACCAATACTAAGTCCGGTAACTCCAGAATTAGGGTCATTAGGAGAGGTAACTGTTCCTCCTCCAGAAATAGTAGTCCAAGTACCAATTCCTGCAGTTGGCGTATTTCCAGCTAGGGTAGAAAAAGTAACACTACATAAAGTGTCATTAGGCCCCGCATTAGCTATTGATGGTGTTTGAGAACGAACTACTATCAATGTGTCGGTAGATGAGCTACATACTCCATTACTTACTGTCCATACAAATGTATTAACACCGTAAGATAGGCCAGTCACACCCGAGGTTGGGTTAGAGGGGGTAGTAACATTAGCTCCCCCAGAAAAAACGGTCCAAGCACCTGTTCCTACTGTAGGAGTGTTTCCAGCAAGGTTATAAGTTGTGTTTTCACAAATGGTATCATTAGGGCCAGCATCAGCCGTTGTTGGATTATTTAATAGAAAAATATTTACGGTATCAGCAGAAGAAACACAAGGATTACTAGTAATTGTCCATACAAATTCGTTATCACCAACACTTAATCCAGTTACTCCAGAAGTAGGGTCGCTTGGGGTAGTTACAGTTCCTCCTCCAGTAATGGTAGTCCATGTTCCCGTTCCAGCAGTAGGGGTGTTACCTGCTAGAGTGTAAGTAGTGGTGTTGCAAATGGTGTCATTAGGTCCAGCGTTAGCCGTTGTAGGGGTTCCGTTAATTATCAAGGTAAGGCTATCTGCATAGGTATTTCCGCAAGTATCTATAATGGTTAATTTTAAAATTACGGAACCTGTGCTGATGTCACTAGCTCCAGGAGTATATATTGGAGCAATTAAAGAAGTATCATTAAAAGTTCCATCACCTGAAGTGGTCCAGCCCTTAATACTATCATTTGCAGTAGAAGCAGAGGGAATAGTATAATTACTCCCTTGACATATAGTGTCATTGGATCCTGCACTGACTGTTCCTTTAGTACATAAAACTAAGGGAGAGCATAAATTGGTAGGAGCAATCTGGGGGATGGTATTTACACAATAAGTTACATCACTTCCTATTCTAGTTCCAGGAGCTGTAGGTGCACTTCCAGGGCTAAGTGTTAAGCATACATCTAGATAAGGACCTCCTCCCACACCATCAGCATAAGAAGCAGCATTACTATGAGTTGTTGTTCCATTAATTACGATTTGACTGTAAAAACTGTTGCCACCATTTATTGATGCACTATTTTTAAACAAAATGAGATTGTCAATTTCAACGTAAGAACTATCGGATAGGTTAAGTTGAGAAGTTCCTTCCATAGATAAATCTCCGGTAACCAATATTAATCCAGTAAGATCAATAACAGAACTATTACTTATTATAAGGTCTCCTCCTATCGCAACGTAACCGTTGAAGGTATAATTAGATCCTCCATCAATAGTAAGATTTCCTCCAAGAGTAAAATCACATAGACTATTAAAAATCGTACTCCCCGTAATGGTTAAATCATTTGAGATAGTAAGTCGACCATAATTGTTAACGATATTGTTATTGCCGACAGTAAAATTGGTAGAAATAATTACTCCATCATTGCATAGTTCACTAGACCCACCAACAGTAACATCTCCATTAATAGTACCTGAATTACATAGTTTGTTGGCATTAGCAAGTGTAATATTACCATTTACTACCCCATCCGCAGTAATACATAGGTTGTCAGTATTGGTAATCACTAAGTTACCGTTATAAACGGTATCTATTGTAAAGGTACAACTTGCACACGATGTACATGTCTGGGCGTTAAGGACGTTTGAGAAAAATAAAATAGATAAAATAAACCCTAATTTTATATAAAGTAATTTAAAGTTTTTGTTGAATCCTAAAAAAGCGATTTTTTCCATTTTTATTTTTTATAAATTTTATGAGTACTTGTTTTTGTTTTTAAAAAATAAATTCCAGGTGCTATTGACGATAGATCAACTTCTTTCTGATTATTATTTTTTTCTGAAATTTGTATAGTGTGAGTGATGTCTTCTCCTAAACAATTGCTTAGAGATATATTCTTCATTTCTGAAGAATCTCCTGAAATATTGATGCTGTTGTGAGTAGGGTTGGGGTAAATAATAATAGTACCGTTACTAGTTAAGTTAACAGATATAATTGGGAAGTATTTATATTTTCCATCAAAATCGGTTTGTTTTAAGCGATAATAAGAAGTTCCAGAATAAGGATTTGGGTCTATTGTACTATAATGTAGCATTTGGCTTGAATTTCCAGCACCAACTACTCTTATCACCTCATCCCAATCAATTGTGTTTTTTGATTTTGAAATAGTGAAGTAATCGTTATTTAGTTCTGTGGTAGTAGTCCATTCTAGTTGTACCTTACTATCTCTTTGATAAGCATTAAAGCTTAGTAGCTCTATAGGAAGTGCAAGTGCATCACAGACACAATAAGAAACACTTCCTCCGAAAGGAACGTTGGTTCCTGAGTAAGAGTCTATTTTTGGATCATTTGTTGTCCCTGCTCTTGTTGGTGCTGTTCCAGAATTATCGCATAAATCGATGGTCCCGGTTAAAAGAACGCTCCCTGTAAAGGATGAGTTGCTGATTACTTTAATAGCACCACAATCTGTTACACCAGTAATAGCACCACTTCCACTTGCAGTAAAGTTGTCAACAGTTGTAAGGGAGCCATCATAAACATTAAAATTACTTCCAGAAAAATCAAACGTACCTGTTGGTGCATAAATAATTCCTTTTTGGTTAACAGTGGCTCCAGAAGTTACAGATATTGTCCCTGTTGCTTCAATATATCCGGTAGTTTCATTGGTTAAAGTTCTATCCACATCAATGTTAGTGACCCACATGCTGTCAGAATTAATTAAATCTCCAGTAATGTCAATATCTCCACTTGTCCAGGAACCACTATTACAAATTATATTATCTGTAGCTGTACCATTAAAATCAACAATGTTACTACCAAAGTCAACAATACCATTGTTATTGTAGGTGAAGTTTCCGCCTCCAGTACGTGTCATATCACCTGTATGTGTAATGCTTCCACAATTATTAATAGTAAGATATCTGCTTGATCCAAAACTAATAGCTGGAAGTGTAGCACTGGCAGAAGGGCCTATTTGAATAGTTCCTCCATCTCCTGGAGCTGCATCTATGTACCCAGGGTTAAAAATAGCACTGCCTGATACACATACTACGACATTATCATCATCAAAATCGATATTACCAGTATAGGTACCACCTGTAATGCAAAGTTTGTCGCCATTAGAACTACTGGCAAAATCAGTAGAGCTACTTGTAGAATAGGTTACAGTGCACCCTGTAGAACAATCACTAGAGCAAGTTGTACATTGTGTGTAGCTATTGTGATAATTAATCAGAAAGATTATCATGATACCTATTTTTAAAACAATATTGCTGTTTAGGTAAAATAAATGGGTAAACGGAGGTAGGAAGGGGTTAAACATGATAGTTTTATTTAGTAAAAGTTAGTATAACAAAGTTATTTTATCATTTGTTGAAGCACAATTCTAATTTGTATTAAACTAAGTATTTTATGTTATCATATTATTTTATATTATATTTGTAATCAAGTAATTAAAAGAATCTAAACTAAGTATTTTATGAAATTGACTTCTGACGATTTATTTCAGTTGATAAAATCAATGACCAAAACAGAGAAAAGGTATTTTAAGATAGATGCTTTAAAAAGAGGAAGAAACATGCATTATTTAGGCCTATTTGATGCTATTGATAAACAATCAAAGAAAAAGGATAAATACGATGAAAAAGAATTATTAGCGCAGTTTGATAATAAAAAAAACTTCTCAGTAGCGAAAGCATATTTGTATAAAAAGATTTTACGTGTGATGCGAGAGTTTTATGTCGAGAATACATCAACAGATGAAAGTGTTAATGAGATGGTTAGCAATATTAAATACCTCTCAAAACGATCGCTTTTTAAACAAGCCAAAAAACTACTTGTTAAAGCATATCAATATGTAGATAGGTATGAACAGTTTTTGGATAAAATAATTTTGATAAAATTAGAACGATTTTTAATAAGTTATCCAGTCTTCAAAGAGTCTCAACAGGATACCTATAGAAGACTATATAGATTAGAATCTTCTTGCATAAGCTATATTAAACAAATTAGCGAATATGAAAATTTAGCTAATGAGATATATCTTCAATCGATAAATTTTGGGAAAGGAAATACTAGTAAATTAATAGACAAGCTACATGAATTGAATAACCACCTTTTACTTCAAAATGAAAATCTTGCTACATTGTACCACACGAAGAGATCGTATTATCATGCCAAATCCATGTATTATGCAGCAATAAAAGACTATAAGAAAAGCTTTTTGTATCAAAAAAAGCGTTTTGAGTTGTATGATGAATATCCACAATTTATTCCGTATAAAGTGTTTAACTATATTGCTGCATTACATAATTTATTGTTGTCTTGTGTTGGGGTTGGAAATCAACAAGATTTTGAACATTATTTAAAAATAATGAGAGCTATTAAATCAAAAGAGAAAGGAGTTAAAAGTGCTGTTTTTAATTCTTCTTATCATATGGAAATAAAAATGTATTTGAAAACTAAGCAGTTTGATAAATTATTAAAGCTTGTTCCTGATGTTAAAAAAGGGTTAGCAACTTACTCAGGAGTTTTAGGGACAGTTGGGGAACAAAATATTTTCTTTGGTCTTTCTTGCCTGTTTTTTCAATTAAAAGAATATCATCAAGCAACGGGATGGATAAATAAATTGTTAGATTATGATCAAAATAACCAGCATCCGAATATTCAATCTTCTGCGAAAATTATGCAATTATTTATTTATTATGAGATGGGTTACATTGATTCCCTGCCTTATTTATTAAGATCATCACAGCGGTATTTCTCAAAAAAAGGAAAAATGTTAGATATAGAGAAAGAAGCTATATCTACAATTAAGTTGTTCTTAAAATGTAATGATAAGGAAGAAGAAAAAGAAATATATACCAATTTTAAAAAAGCGGTTACCAATTCTAAAGATTTAGCACTTAAAGAATTGATGGGTCAAATGGGGTTTGTTTTTTAGCTTTAAAACTCAAAAAATCGATGAAACATCTCTCTTTTTTTTCTCAATACAATTGGTACTTAATTAGGGTAAAAGCCTACTCAGCTAAACTTTATTACCTCTTTTTTAGACAATTTCTTTACATAAATAATAACCTTAGTTAAGATTGACAAAGGTTGTTGTTAAAACCATAAAACCTGTTGTGCATTTTGAATAAAAATAATAATTATTTGTCAGTTCGAGTGCCCCGAACTTGCTTTGGGATGTATCGAGAACTAGTTTAAATACCAAAATTTCTATTCTCGATACTAATTTCACTCTTTTCAATAGTGAAATTCGAATTGACAGAATTTTGTTAAAATGCGCAACGGGTTCACAAAAATAGTTTTAACGTTGTTGTCTTACTTCTTTTAGGAATTCCAGTTTGATCCCGCACGCCCTAATGAACACAAGATTTAAGGCTTAATTAATGCCTTTGTAATAAAGTTTTTTAGAACATTTCAGCTAAATACCACACTTAGTTGTTGGAATCAATAGACAGGTTTTTTCCTTAACAATCTCTACAAAACGTCAATTTTGGATTTCACTTTCTATCTAAGAAATAAAAATACATCTATTTTCCATTTTTAAAAAACCTTCTTATATTTATAAGCGCACTCTACGTCTACTAAAATACATGTAATTTACAGTATTTATTATGAGAAAAAGAAAATATCAAAGTTATTTATATGACTTTATTCGGACGATGAGTAAGGATGAAAAAAGATATTTCACTCAGACGGTTAAAAGTAATTCTGGAGGAAGAAACAATCTTGGTCTTAGATTATTCAAAGTTATTAATGATAACTTAAATAAAACCAATGATGAAATTGACGCTGAAATAGCTTTTACAAATAACAAGTCTAAGCTAAAATCTGATTTATATTCTAAGTTATTAGAGGCATCGACAATTTATTCATTAGAAAAAGATGCCTACTCGAAATTGAGGTTGCAACTAAATACAATTGGCTTACTATATAGTAGAGCATTATATAAACCTTGTTTAAAATTAGTAAACGACTCTATAAATAAAGCTAATAAAATTGAAGCTAATATAATGTTAGTAGAATTGTATGAGTATAAAATAAAGCTGCTTCAATATCAAAACTTAAAAATGGAAGATTCTAATAAACTTACAGAAAAAAATAGAGAAGCCTTGAGGAAAGTAGAGGTTGAGTTTGAAAGTTTTAAAATACTTTTTGATGGGTTTAGTATCGTAAAAATTCAGTCAAGGCAGACAACAGAACATAAAAAAGTATTTAAAAAATTATATAAGAAGGCAATAGCATTACAAAATGCTTCTATCTCTTTTAATACACATTATTATATCAATACTTTAATTGCCTTATTTCATAATTACCAAAAAAATTCAGTGGAATACGAGCGTGCATCAAAAAATACTTTCTTATTATTTGAGAAAAATATTTTAATGAAAAAATATAGGAAGAATCAATATAACACAGCCATCAACAATTATGCAGTAAGTAAGTTTCAGACAAAAGATTTTCAAGGAGCTTTAACTCTTTTTGAAAAAATGGATGATTCAGGACTGCCTTTCCATGAAAAAATGGTTGTTTTTCAGTATTTATCAAGCAATAAATTAGTAGCACATATTCAAAGTGGGGGAATTGGAGGATTATCGGACTTCATAAAATGGATTGAAAAAGGGTTAGAGACGTATGACAAATATATTTCTGACTTATTTAAAATAACTATTTTAAGTAATTTGTCTGAGTATTTCTTTTGGACAAAAAATTATAAGAAGGCAAAACTTTATTCCAATAAACTACTTAATCTATCTTCCCCGAACTTACGAAGAGATGTCGTCAGGGTTACTAAAGCACTTATCCTTATTATTTGTTTTGAAACAGAAGACCTTGTGTACTTACAATATTTGTTAAACTCTTATAAAAGTAGTCGTAAATTAAAAAACAAAACATTAGCAGAACTTTGGTTAGTTCGGTTCATGGAAGATGCTATAAAAAGGGTTAAAATAGATTCTTCTTTTTATATAGAAAAAGAATTAGACTTATTAAAAATAGTTTTGAATTCCCAAAATTCAAACGACCCTATCGATTTATCAAAATTTAACCTTCTAGTATGGTTAAGAAGTAAAACAGATCAACAACCATTTAAAGAAATTCTACTTGAATATAATAATAATGAAATAATAGATTATATTAATATGAGAATAAAACAATTAATTTAAATCAGTTATTTTTTTAGTTTAATTCTAGATTTAGAAATATTCTCAATAAAAGCAAATCACCTCAATACACTAACTTTACCGATATACTTATGATGTTCACCGAAGATGTCTTTTAAATCGACTTTCCATACATAAGTATCAATTTGAACGGGCCTTCCTTGATATATTCCGTTCCATCCTTCATAATAATCATTCGTTTCAAAAATCAATTCTCCCCATCTGTCAAAAATATACAAGGTGTATTCATCCATATCAATGGCATGCCCTTGCGGTAAGAAGACATCATTTACTCCATCTCCATCAGGCGTAAAACTGTTAGGAGCAAAGAAAGTGTATATATCCCTTACACGAACAGGTTTTGTAGCAGAATCCTTACAACCAAACTGGTTTTCTACCCATAACCACACAACAAAAGTACCGGTATCAGTATATTGATGAGTAGGATGTTGATCATTTGATCCATTTAAATCTCCAAAATCCCATGACCATTGATCTGCCCCTATAGAAAGGTCTGTAAAATTAATCGTAGGTTCATAAATATCTACTATACTAGGTTCAGCAGTGAAGTGAGCTTCAGGTACAGGGTGAATTATTACATAGTTGATACGTTCTCTCATATCAGAACAACCATTAGTTGTTATGGTCAGTCTTACCGTATAACTTCCCACTTCAGAATAAGTGTGAGAAACAGTAGTATCACTCGTGTTAGATGATGTTCCATCACCAAAATCCCAGAAATAGGTGAAGTTGGGATCTAAAGAGTCTGATCTGTTCGTAAAAGTGGAAGTTACAGGAGGACAACCCGTTAAGTTAATTCCATCGAAATTCATCACAGGCACATATTTTACTATAGCAGTATCTGCATAAGTACTCACACATCCTGCAGCACTAGTAGCGGTTAATTGTACATAGTATTTACCTTCTCCATTATATACATGTTGCGGACTAAAAACATTGGAAGTATTTCCATCACCGAAGTTCCAATTGTAGGTAGCACCTCCAGTAGTAGTATTGTTAAAAGAAGAAGTGCCACCATTACATACAGGAGCCACAGTAAAGTTAGTTACAGGAGGTTGCTCCACCGTTACACATACCAGATCAGTACTAGAACATCTAGCAGCATCCGTACCCGTTACCTGATAACAAGTGTTGGCATCAGTAGGCTGTACCGTTGGATTAGCACTGGTAGAAAAATCAACCCCTGTGGTTAAATTTCTCCACACATAAGTACTTCCTCCACTTGCAAATAAAGTAGCAGACTCACCAGCACAAATGGTAGTGTCATTACTAGCCACAATAGTAGGAATAGGATTTACCGTAATGTCTACACTATCACTATTGACACAACCATTAGCATCAGTCACCGTAACAATGTAAGTAGTTGTACCAACAGCAGGACTTACCGTATGAGGGCCATTAGTTGCAGGCAGACCATTATCCCAAACAAAATTAAAAGGCCCCGTTCCACCAGAAATAGCAGTAATAGTAGTACTCGTATTCAAACAAATCGTTTGATCAACTCCCGCATTAGGAGTCGGTAAAGGATTAACCGTTACCGTTACCACATCAGTGTTCACACAACCATTATTATCCGTAACCGTTACCGTATAAGTAGTAGCAGCAGCAGGGCTTACATTATGAGGACCACTAGTTGCAGGCAGACCATTATCCCAAGTATACCCAATAGGATTAGCCCCAGTAGAAGTAGCCGTAATCGTAGCATTATCACCAATACAAATCGTTTGATCAATTCCAGCATCAGGCACCGGTAGAGGATTTACTGTGATAGTCATAGTATCAGTATTTACACAACCATTATTATCCGTAGCCGTTACCGTATAAGTAGTAGTAGCAGTTGGACTTAAAGTATGAGGTCCTGCCCCTGTTCCCGGAGGATTTTGATCCCAGGTATAGGTAATAGGATTAGCCCCAGTAGAAGTAGCCGTTACCGTAGCATTATCACCAATACAAATAGCTTGATCCATTCCCGCATCAGGAACCGGTAAAGGATTCACTGTATAAGTTACCATAGCAGTATCTACACAACCAGTAACATTATCGGTTACTAACACATAGAACACTTGCGCATCACTCACGGTTACATTGTTAGGTGTAGCAATAGGCGAAGCAGGAGGAAGTGCCCCAAACCAATCGTAAGTCACTAAACCACCATTGATGGCTGCCTCATTAGCAGTTAAATCAATACCAGCAACCGTTCCTGAACCTTGCGTATCTTCACACATGGCAGCAGGAGTTTGATCGTTAGCTGCTGGTAGGGGATTAACCATCACAGTAGCTGTAGCAGTATCAGAAGCAAGAGCATCCGTAGCAATTACCTGATAAGTAGTAGTAGTGGTTAATCCTGTTACTGTAGGGTTAGCTGCTGTTGGATCACTTAACCCTGCAGTTGGCGTCCAAGAGTAAGTTACAGCTCCCGTTACAAAACTAGTATCAGAAGTTAATTGAGCAACATCTCCCTCACAAATGGTATCTCCTGTGGCTCTTATGGTTAATCCACAAATGTAGTTAAAGGTCACCGTAGAAATGGCTGTATTCACACAGCCATTGGCATCGGATCCTGTCACTTCATATCTTCTCTCTTCATCTGCTGTTGCTGTTGGATTGTCTGTCTCTACATCAATACATGTAGTGGTAGAGGAACCATTAATCAATCCTCCGTCTAAGGAAATCCAACTATAAGTTACTCCTGCTGCTGCACAAATGGTAATCGGGTTATCTTTACATACTGAATTGTCCGCTGTAGTAATAATTGGTAATGGGTTCACCGTAATGGTTACTGTTGAATCATTTACACATCCATTGACATCTGTCCCGGTTACGGTATAAGTGGTAGTTACTCCTGGGCTCACATTGTGCGGCCCTGCTGTGGTGGGTAAACCATTGTCCCATACATAGCTAATCGCTCCTGAAGCTGTAACATTCGCTGAGGCTCCTATACATATAGCCGTATCTAATGAACCTATCACTAGCGGTAAGGGGTGGACAATAATGATGGTACTATCGGTATCTGTTCCTAGGTCATCAGTAATGGTGACAGTATAAGTAAATGTTCCGTCTACTGTTGGGGTAAATACAGGATTAGGGCTGGTAGGGTCATCTAAATTCGTTATTGGTGTCCAGGCATAAGTCACTACTCCTGTGGTATTGGTAATTACTGTAGTCAAACTAGCTGAAGGTTCATTGATACAAATGGTATCTCCTGTAGCCATCACACTTGGTCCACAAATGGCTTCATAGGTAACGGTTGCTGTATCTATACCAACACAACCATTCACATCTGTTCCAGTAACTTCATATTGTCTGGTATAGTCTGCTCCTGGGGCGCTTAGGTCTCCTTCTACATACACACATGCTCCTGTGTTGCCTGCATCAAATAATCCTCCATCAAATGCAGCCCAAGTATAAGTAGCTCCTCCTGCTGCGCAAATTTGAACTGAATCTTCCCAACATACGGCTTCGTCTGCTGTGGTAATGGTTGGTAATGGATTTACGGTTATGGTTACACTAGAGTCATTCACACAACCATTCACATCTGTTCCGGTTACGGTATAAGTAGTGGTTACCCCTGGTGACACCGAGTGTGGTCCTGCTATGGCAGGTAATCCATTATCCCATACATACGTGTTAGCTCCAGATCCTGTAATGTTAACAGATTCCCCTATACATATTGAAGCATCACTGTCAGCACTTACGTTAGGTAGAGGATTAACCACAATATCTGCAGTAGCAGTAGCAGTATCTCCATTGTTATCGGTAATTAATACGGTATAGGTGGTGGTGGTTGCGGGATTATCTGTTTGAGTAACAGTTGTAGGGTCTGTAGTTCCATTATCAGAATTCCCGGTAATTCCTCCACCTGTCCAATCAAAGGTGTAGTTTAATGTTCCATCTGTTCCTATAGCGGTTAGTGTACCTGTTTCACCTTCACAAATAGTATCACCCACTAAGGTAATTTGAGGGCCAATACAAGGATTTATCGTTATAGGTAAGGTTATATTATCTGTACAACCATCAAAACTGGTAACTGTTAGGGTTACATTAAAACTGCCAACAGAAGCATAAGTGTGGGAGGGGTGCTGTTGAGTAGAAGTATTTCCATCTCCAAAATCCCATGCCCAAGTATCTATGGTAGTTCCTGTAGTAGTTGATTGATCGGTAAAAGTAACGGGAACACCAACACACCCCGAAGCACTGGTAAAACCTGCCGTTACCGATTTGGGCTCTATTGTTACAGTTGTATCTAATGTTACAGAACAACCTGATCCAGATACCGGAGTAATTGTTACGCTATATGTTCCACTTGTTGTAGGAGTAATTGCTTGCGTGGTCTCTCCAGTAGGGGACCATAGATAACTATCGGCTCCTGGTGGTGCCGATATCGTTGTTGGACCACAAGGAGCCGCAGAACCTATTAACAATTCTAATGGAGAACAGGTCATATCAATATAAGCGTATCCAAAATGCCCTCCCTGAGAACAATCTCCTACAATAAACTCTATGGTTACATCTTGTCCAATATATCCCTGTAATGGAACAAAAACAGTGGTCCAATCTTTGTAAACATAACTCCCAGCATTTATCCATCCTGCTTGACCATCACCTGCAGTAGCACTATATAGTCCACAGATAATGTCATCCCCATTAGCATCATACATGTTAACTTTAAAAAAAGGTTTTTCCCCTAATGTATGTCCTGAAGGGTCTTCTAAAACGGCAGCATAACTGTATGAAAAATTAGCACTATTGGTACTCACCCTAAAAGTTTGGACAATACTTGCTGCTCTACTTCCAGTTCCCCTATAATCTCCTATAACTGCAGCACATCCTCCCCCATTAGGATTCACTTCCTGAATAACATTTGTATGAGCATCAACTCCAGGATTAACTGTATAGTGAGATGGATCATAAGGGTGAACTAATCCGCATGGACAATCAGTACATGTACACGCACCTGTTATAGGGTTTACAAATGCGGCAATACAATCATTTTGCCCAGCACAATTTGCATCGCCAGTAGTGCATCCACAAGACCCTCCGCTAGCAGTATCATTATAACAAATTCCTGTATTTTCACTACACCACTTATCTGTTGTAACGGTATTAATCATCTCATAAGGATTAGAATTTACCGATCCTGTATACATTTCCCAACCAGTAAAATCACAGGTTTCAAAATCAGGGTTATTACATTCTTCTCCTGCTCCTTTATCATTCCTTTTTTTCTTAAGAATATCCCTGTATGAAGTAGCTATATCATCTACGCTAAAGGTATTTTTACTATATCCTTCATGATGATAATCTGCTAGAATTATAGGTATAATTGATTTAATATATTGGGTTAATTCTAAACGATTAAACAACAAGTCTTCTTCTTTTAACGAAAGATCATAACTAGCTATTTTAGTAGGATAAGCATCAAAAATATGATGTTTGAAATGGGTAGAATAAACATTAAAATTTGTTAAATAATAACGTGTTAGATGATCAACATTGTAGTTATTGGATGCGCCAAATTTTGATAATTCGCTATAAAACGCCTCTTTTATATTGGTCTCGATAAAATGATGCTCCAAAACATATTCAACATGAAGCCCTTTTAACTTTGAAAGATCAAAAAAATTTTCAGCATAATGGTTCTCTTTTGAGTGTTGAGCGGCTATATTATAAGTGAAAAAAAGTAAAAATAGTATCGCAAATACTTTAAAATTATTCATAATCGAACTTTAATAGTTGTTTAAGGTAAAAGCAGAACATTAAAATGTTTTTTTGATAAATGATAATTACATCCAACATCTTAAGTTTATCAAAGTGTAAGATAAGTCCATCCCAACCAAGACACAATCAATTTTACACTTATAATTACTTTTGCAAAAAAAAGTAATTAGAAAAAAAAACAAGTAAATACAAGGGTTAATCTCTATTAAAAAGAATTTAATAAAAATAGGTGTAGCCGAAACAGTTACTCTCACAACTGGGTTTTCTAACTTAGCTGGGACATAAAAATTAAGATTGTTTTAATAATAAAAACAAGACCTTAGAATTATGGGGAAAGAAAAAAGGAAATACAACGAATCGTTTAAAGAGAAAACTGTCAATTTAAGTTGTCAGTGAGAAAACATAAAAGAATTAGCTGATGAATTGGCATTCAAGTGCAATGTATTTTACAAATGGTGAGCATTAGCGAGGAAGGATGTTAATATAAAAACAATAACTAACTCGAAACAGGAATAAGAGTTGCCAAAGGTAAAACGATTGAAAAAGGAGTTGATGTGAGCCATTTAAAAAAAGGGTGATTAAATTTTTGGCTGGGTAAGCTATAAGTATTCCAACACGTTTTCAGAATATGCTATTCTTAGATTATTTGAAGGTATTTAAGCAAGTCATTATATCCGTGCTTGATTTAAAACTTTTGGGCAAAAAAGAAGTAATGGTGTAACTGCCTTGATGATCAATCCCTCGGCAAGAAATACAACTGTGGGAAGCCTTTATTACCACACCAACATCATCGGTTTTAAGTATTGTTTTTAATTCGTTTTGGATTTGCAAAGTAAGGCGTTCTTGTACTTGTGGTCGTTTGGAAAAATAATCAACCACTCGGTGAATTTTAGATAACCCTATCACTTTATTACTTGGAATATAAGCCACATTAGCAATTCCTTGAATAGGTACAAAATGGTGTTCACAAAAAGAGGTAAAAGGAATATTTTTTTCAATCAGTGGTTCAGTATAGTTAAACTCATTATCAAAAAGAGTTATTTCAGGTTTGTTTTTAGGGTTTAATCCAGAAAATATTTCATTAACATACATTTTAGCAACTCTTTTTGGAGTTTCCTTTAAACTATCATTGTTTAAATCTAACCCTAAAACATCCATTATTTCTTTAAAATGATGAGTAATTATTCTTATTTTTTCTTCATTAGAAATACTAAAATCATCTTTTTTTATAGGTGATGTAATCGTGTTTTTTGGTGTTATACATGTTTCATCATCTTTAGGTACTTGGGTATTCAACAAAGTTCCGTTCTGTTTCATATAAAGTTATTTTTAATTGATATTTTTCGTTTATTTCTTTTCTCAAAATATTCCATATTACACATGCAATATTTTCTGCGGTAGGGTTTAGGTGTTTAAATTCGACTACATCTAAGTTTAAATTTTTATGGTCTAACTTATTTATAATGGCCGATTTTATAAGCTTACTTAATTTTTTGGCATCATAAACATAACCCGTGTTTTCGTCAATGTTTCCTGTTAGTTTTAGCAATAATTTATAATTATGCCCATGAAAATTTGGGTTGTTACATTTGCCAAACACAGTTTTATTTTTTTTGTCACTCCACTTAGGATTGTGTAACCGATGGGCTGAGTTAAAATGTTCTTCTCGGTAAATGGAAGCTTTCATAAATTTGATAATTTGAACTGCCACTTGCAAGAAAAATAGTTGCAAATGGCAGCATAAAAGGTGTCTTACTGACTTACTTTATCACTAGTTGTTTCCGTTAATTTTGCTAAAGAAAAAGCAGCAATTGCCATTACTAAATCTCTTACGGCAACATCTACATAACTCCAACTAAAAATTAATGTTAGGGCAATGGCTACTAACCAAGCTGAAACAACATAAGCTCCAATCTTAGTTTTAGTTAATACTAAAATACCAGCTACAATTTCAATTACACCAACTACCATCATAAATGAAGCAGCATCAAAAGGAAGCATCCCAGCAAAACCTTCTGATATATATTGACTCCAATTGGTTAAAATATTCGTAAATTTATCTAATCCAGCTACAATTGGAACAAGCCCAAAAGTATATTTTAATATATTTTTTACCAGTGTTACGTTTGCATTCATAAATTTTAATTTTAAGGGGTTTATATTTCTTTTTACACCCATTTGATAACCATAATAAAAAAAGGATACAAAATTTTGTATCTTTTTTAAAAATGAACCATCTAATAAGAAAGCTAAAACAATAAAACAGTTATGGAAGCATTAGACATCAAAGATTTTCATCATCATAAAATAAAAGAAGACCTAGTAATAAAACGCATACTGGCTGGTGAAAAAGAACTATACGAGATTTTGGTGAGACGTAACAATCAAAAACTGTATCGGGTAATAAGAAGTTATCTAAAAGAAGAAGCAGAAATTGAAGATGTAATGCAAAACAGTTATATAAAAGCTTACACAAAACTGTATCAATTTAATTTAGATTCACAGTTTTCTACCTGGCTTGTGCGTATAGGAATTAACGAATCGTTAGCTGTATTAAAAAAGAAAGGTAAAATATTACATATTAATGATTATAACTTTAATACAGATAATGATGCTGTATTAGAAATTCCAGATCAAAAACAAGCTAACCCACAAGAAAAAATGACACAGCAGGAAACCAAACAGTTGTTAGAAAACGCCATTGACCAATTGGATATAAAGTATAAAACGGTTTATGTAATGAAAGAAGTGGAAGAGATGAGCTTAAAAGAAATTGCCATTGCCCTAAACATTAGTCTTGCCAATGTGAAAATTAGGCTTCACCGTGCTAAAGAGATTTTAAAAGAAACGTTATATCGTTTATCCAGCAAGGCAGAAGTATTTGAGTTTGGATTTAGCCGATGCGACAGAATAACTGAAAGTGTAATGAAAAGTATTTAAAGTTATGAAAATAGTAAAAATTACCTCTGTTAATAAAGCTACACATAATGCAGTATGTATAAAAACAGAAAAACCAGCGAGTATTGATTATGCTACGGAGCAAGCAGTAGATCTTGCGTTGAATATTCTGGAAATGAAAAATGAATTAAGGGTATTTACGTTTACCTCTACTATCAACAGATAACTTTTTAGAATTTTTAATAAAAATATATACCCTGAGCACAATGGCATTACTAAGAAAATAGCAAGACTAAAACAAAATGACACCTTGATATTAAAAGATTTAGGAATTGACGATGCTAAAAATAATTAAAGAACAGTTTTAATGTTGGAATTAACGACCCAACTTTTACCATAAAATTGCATCTAACGTGAATTTTGGGGAGAAAACCATTTGTCCGTTCTCGATACAAAACTCTCCCGATAGCTGTCGGGAAAGAACTTCACTCGAGCGGGCATTTTTACTTTTAAAATTTTTATATCGAATTCGTATTAATTTAAAAAAGATTAGTTATTTATCTATTCTATTTGACAATTAATTTTCCCTTAAGAATAATGTTAGCTTTGGAGTTAATCGTATAAAAATACACTCCATCACTTAGATTTCCTCTTTCTACAGTTGTTTTCTTGTTATTAATGACTACTGACCTTACTTCTTTTCCCGTTACATCATAAAGTTTTACCTGCATATTTTGATACTCATATTCGCCTAAAACCTCTATAGTAAATGTTGCTTTAAATGGATTAGGATAAATAGAAACAAAGGTTTCAGCGATCAATCTATCAATACCTACAGTTGTGACAGTCAGTGGTAAAGATACATTGGAAGAACAACCGCTAACAGTTACAATTACTGTGTACGTTCCATTAACTGTTGCTGTATATGTGTTGTTGATAGCTCCTGAAATTGGGTTGCTGTTCAAGTACCATTGATTACCAGTTAAAGCACTTGAAGTCAGTACATTTCCATTTTGATTAATAACAGGTGTTGTCGGAGTAGACGGTTGTGAGTTAATTACCACATTAGACGAAGCTGATGAAGTGCAACCTCCAGCATTAGTAACCGTATAAGAGTAAGTACCAGCAGCAAGCCCTGAGATAGTTTTACTAGTACCTGAGCCATTAGTTGTTGTGCCACCAGGAGTTCTAGTTAAAGTCCAAGATCCAGAAGAAGGTAACCCTGTTAATACAACACTACCTGTAGGGGTTGAACAATCAGGATGGGTGATAGTTCCCACTGATGGAGTAGAAGGAGTAGTACAAGAAGTTCCAGTATTTGTTCTTAGCAAGATGATTGAAGTAAATGGTTGTAAAGTGACGCTACCAGAATATACATTCTCTTCCACATCTATATAAGTGTATGGTGAAAGTGAAACATTTAAAGGTGTATGAGTGGCATTGTATTCAAAACGAATAGAATCATCTGGATTAGCCATAGTAATATTGGCTTCATAAAACTCTATATTATCAAACCAAACAGAATCAATTGGAGGATTCATTTCAAATGTTATACTAGCATTATTTTCGTTTACTTGTGGCTCGATTAAAATCTCATATTCTACACGATTAGTGTCTAATAATGAGTAACTTGTTGTAGAAATTTTAGAAAAAGGAGTATTACTATATCTTAAATATATCTCCATATTTTTGTTTGGGGTATTAGTTTTTGA
The DNA here is from genome assembly GCA_024103385.1 of Vicingus serpentipes. Lineage (GTDB taxonomy): Bacteria > Bacteroidota > Bacteroidia > Flavobacteriales_E > Vicingaceae. The sequence continues at coordinate 5,833 of JAGFIT010000084.1, read as the reverse complement.
GCTGAATTTTAGAATATATCGTTTAGAAGCACTTACTTGGCCAACCTCCATAACTAGTATAGTAAGGTCTGTTTGATTTGGATAAAAAGCCAACGCTTTTCCATCTAATTTCCCTGATTGTTGGCTTGTTCCACAACCACCACCAGGAGACCAACAATACAATCCATTCATATTATTCTCAAATGTTCCATCACCATTATTGAATTTATTAGCACCAATTAGATTATTTACAGAGAATGGGCTGTATTGTATAGGTGTTTTTTTAGAGTATTGATCTTGCCCGAGAGCAGTCTGCCAACTTTCAAGAGAGTATATATCAGATGAACTAGCTTGGGAAGTAGTAATAATTAAATTATCGTCAAAAGGCCTGCAATAATAATTACTATCAAATATGCCTGTAGTATTTAAATCATTAGCAATCGAACTAATTCTTGATACTAATTGATTATTTGTTTTTGAGAAGAAAATATTTCCTGTTATATTACAGTTAGTAATAGCATTTCCATAGGTGTCATGTGCTAATGAAAGCTGTTTTTTGGTTGCATTGTATACCGTATTCTTTTTTAAGTCTATATCCTTTGCATTATGTAAAAAAATACCCGTACTTCCACAATTTGCTATTGAATTTCCTGTTACTTTCACATCAGCTGCATTATCGTCTAAATAAATTCCTTCTGCAGGAATGTAATTAGGATCATCGGTACCTTCTGGAGCTCCCTCTGCATTAAGAACAATGTTGTCTATTATCTTGCGGTTTACAAAAGTTCTTGAGCTATTCCCTGTGTATGTATATATGCCTCCCCCATCATCTAATGTAAGTACAAAATGAGTAATGAAATTATTTTGTACAAGAACATTACTATAGCCATAAAATCCAATTCCTAAATATCCTAAACTATCTAATACATTATCTTGTATTGTAGCATTAAGACTTGGTCCCCCGCCATAACCAAGTAAGGATATAGCTTCGTAATTTCCATCTCCAGATTTTCCTAACCCAGGAATTACTCCCATTCTTTTTATATAATTATTATTACAAACAATATTGTCTGTAGTTTGAAAAGTTATTCCATTATTGTGTGTATTAATAATACTATCGTAAAGAATGTTAATCTTGTCGCTATCTTGAATCCATATAGAATTTGTTCCAGCATTTATACTTTTTGAGTTTTTAAGTGTAATATTAGAACTTTGATTAGTAAAAAGATTATTGTCTATACTTCCATGTAGTGTTAAATTATCTATAGTAATATAATTCTCATTAGAAATATCAATACAAGATGAATATGCTGTAGCTGTTACGTTATTAGGAGTACTTAACGAAAATAGTTGGATTTTTTTACTTGATGAATTATAATACCATTCTCCAACTTGGTCAAGAGTAGCAGGGTGTGATTGAATGAAAAACCCCCAATCATCCTGAGGGCCATAAGAAGCATTTGCATTTATATTAATTCTATTTCCACTTTGACTAGTTATTGGCGTTTTATTAATTACCCATCTCATGGCTCTATATACAGCCTCTCCACCTGTCCAATTCGAAGTGGGGGCACCTGATAATTGACTACTTGTAATTGAAGTATTTCCTCCATGTGAATCGATATTGGCATATCCTTTATTGGGAGCACTTAAATTTGGCCATCTACCTAAAGGCAATTCTTGGTATGTTGAATAAACACCAGTAACAGAAGCTCCTCCTATAGCAAAGTCTCCTTGCCAAATATTGCCTCCAATATTAGTCCAATTAGTTACAGCAGAAGCAGCATTTATAACAGGCTTATCTCCTGTGCCATATGCTCCAAAAATAATAGGTGCTCCATTACTTCCCGAAACAGTAATAGTTATTTGTCCTGTAAACACCTCCCCTCTTTTAAATAGCACCTGATCACCTGATTGAAGGGTATTCATTATCGAGTTTAACTTGTTAATACTTTTCCAAGGTGTTGATGGGTTTTGTGCTTGAGAAGGTGTTCTAGAATCATTCCCGCTAGTAGCTGAAAAATAATAATTGGCACCAATAGCCATGGTGTTAAAAAATAAGGCTAAAATTGTTAAAAATTGATTTTTCGTTTTCATTTTTAATTATATTAGGAGGTTATATTTTTTAAAGTTAATCATGATCATTTTGCTTAAAAAATAAAATTACCTATATAATTACATTTGCAAATAATTAATAAGACTACTAATGAATTATAGCCTTTAAGAAATACTTAGTGTAACTTTATTGTAGAGAGACTCTACTGGTCTATTCGTAATTCTAATTGATTAAATTTTTTTTAAAGTATATTTATTAGTAGTGAAAAGGGCGATAATAGTCATTAATAAATGTACTGTAGAAGGGAATAGCATGAGCTTGTTGCGAAAATAAAATGTATTTAAAATTACATTTACTTAGATTGGTCAATAATTAACATGCTGAACAGTAAGTTATATAGCAAAATGAAGAAGTTAGTTTTATGCCATAATGTAATCTAGTAGAAGTAAAAAAGTTTTGATAATTAATAATAAGAATCAGGACAATTGTTTTGCTCTATCTTTTGCATAGCCTGTCAGATCTTTAGTATTAAACTCGTATCGTATTTCTTTAAGTGATTTTGTGTCCGTTTTCATCCTTATCCATATTAAAAAGTTAAATTTTTTTAAGTCAAAACCTTCTTTTAATGATTCTGTCTTTAAGGCAAAATTCAAAAGTTCCAACTCTTTATTAACATAAAAAGAAGCGGTTAACTTTGTCGTTTTTAGAGCTTCTTCTATAAAACTTTCTATCCAACGTTCTAGAATGTTTTTATTTTTCAATTTACTGTTTAATTGATATGAGCGGAGTAAATAATTTAAATGATCATAATCTCCTGATTCGAAAGAAATAATTAAATTAAAAGTATACATAAATCGAATAATGTCTTTTCTTATTTCTGAATATGCTTCGTTAAGCAAATTGCTAGTGTATCGTTTAGCTTTTCTATAGTTTTTTGCCCAGAAATAATATTCTGACAAATTAGTTAAAATAATCACTTTAAATAAATCAGAAAGATATTTTTCATAGACAAGAAGACCATCTTCAATTTCTTTAATGAAAGTGGATATACTATTAATATTGCCAAGGGCAAGATGTGCTGATAGTTGATTCCCAGCTTTATATTGGAAAACCAACATTTTTTCATAATTAGAAACTTCTTTACTATCTAGTTGATTAAATAATTTAATTGCCCCTTCAAAATCATTCATGTGGAGCTTACTTACTGCATAATTGTTAATGGCTAAATTGTAACCATTAACATTATATTTTTTTATGATAGGGTGCTCTTCAAACAATAAATATAATTTATGTGAATATTTGGACGCTTCAAGATTATTTCCGTAATATGTGTAGAATAAAGAATTTAGATTATTTAATTGGGATTTAGCTTTAAATGATGAGGCTTGCCCTTCTATTTGAGAAGCTTTTTCATGAAGCTGAATAAAATAATTATCATATTTTCTCATTTTTCTTTTCACCAAGCACTCTCTTAGTAACAAAAGTGTCTGTGAGCAATTTAAAGATTTCAAATTCTTCTATTACTTTTTGTAGAGCTTCTCTTGCTTTCTTAGAAAGGTCGTACGAGTCTTCTGGTTTGGAGTTTTGATATTGTAATAAACGGATTCTATATTCAAACAACTCCATTAAAATTTTATTGGCTTCAATACTTTCTGCTTGTTTTATGGTTGCGTTTACTAACTTTAATGTTGCTCTATGCATCCCTCTGCTATAGAGTAGATCTATTTTATTTAATTGTATTCTTAATTTGGAGTATAAAGTTTTTTCTAATGAATAATTAGAGATTATTTCTAATAGCTGGTTGTATAAATGATGTTTTAACTTAGATTTATTTTTTGCAAAAGTAATTTTACTATCTATTTCTTCATTGCTTTCTATAAGGTTGTTGTTTATCAAATCAAACAATCGCAGTCTTAAATTATTTTTCCGTCCATTAACTTCTTTAAGTGTTTGAGTAAAATACCTTTTCTCATCTCTTGTCATTAATCTGATAAACTCATACAAATATTCTTGTGATTTCCTTTTTCTCATAATTTTTATTTAAAACACAGTAAAACAATGGTTTAATGGACTTTTTTTTTAATGGTTAAATGTCTGCAAATGTAATTATAATTAAGATATTATTTTTTCGCTAAAGTGATTGTTTTTAACTTTAGAAAACTGTACGGTTGTCTTTTATTTTTTTGAAGTAGGGATTGGATAATGTTCTGTTGTATTAATTTATTGAAAAATAAAAACACTGGACATGATCAAATTATAAAAAAATAAAACAGATAAATATCACAAAAGATAACAATGAAAAATGATCTATCAAATTAATTGAAAACTAGAGATCTTAGCCAAAAAAATACTAAAAATGAAATCCATGATAACCTCTTTTTTTAAAAATAAAGTAATTAACTTAGAGATAATACGAGTACTTTTTATTACTCTCTCATTAATATTCTCTAGTAACTTTTTGTATGCCCAATGTGCTGCTGGATGTACATGGACTGTTACAGGGTCTAATTCCACAAATTGCACTGTAAATGCTGGGCAGAAATTATGCATTACATCAACAGGAGATTATTCAGGAGATCTTACTCTTAATGGAGGTACTGTATGTAATAATGGGACCTTAAGGAGTGACATTACGTTTAATTCTGGAAGAATCGATAATTATGGAGATTTGACTTTTTCATGGGGTTCGGGTTTTTTATTAAGCACAGGTGATTCAGTATATAATTATAGCGGCACGATTAATTTTTTAGGAAATTTAACTATATCGGGAGGAGCTGTTTTCATAAATAATCAAGATGTTATATTTTCTGCTGGGAAAAGTGTAATTATTGATGCTACAGCAAATGGTACAATAGAAAATAACGGAAAATGGCTGATGAATGGGGATTTTACCAACCATTCTGCTATGGGCTTTAAGATGGGGAGTAATTCTATCTTATGTCTTGGTGGAGGAGGAGCTTTTCTTAATTCAGGAGTAATGATAGGCCCAACAGATGGTAGCTGTGGGTCTATTATTATGAACGCAGGTAATACCGCAGTAAATACATCAACCGGCATCTTTGGAAGTGGAGCAGAGCATCTTGATTTATATCGTTCAGGAGGCTTTAGCACCCAAAACGGAAGTGTAGGACCTGCAACAACTTATATGATTTGTGGAAGTTATTTTGATTGCATACCTACACCTAACCTATCTATTACTTTAGTTGGAGACACTATATGTGTCGGAGAAACAGGGACATTAACAGCTACAGCATCTGGTCCACCAGGTTATACCTTTGTTTGGACTGGAGGAGGTATTACAGGAAATACAGCAACACATCCATCTACTGATAATCAAACAGATAATCCAGTAATAACCACTACCTATAAAGTGGTAGTGACTGCAACTAATGGAGATAAAGATTCCGCTACTGCTGATATTGTTGTTAATCCCCTTCCTGTTGCTAATGCAGGTAGTGATGATACCATTTGTTTTAATGGCACAGCTCAACTAACGGCTACAGGAGGTACTTCTTATGTCTGGAGCACTGCTACATTTCTAAATAATCCTAACATCTTTAACCCTGTTTTTACAGGAACTACTGCTGGTACATTTGAAAAGGAAGTTACTGTTACAAATGCCGCTGGTTGTTTGGATAAAGATACAGTAAGTATTACTGTAAGTCCTGATGTAGACCCCACTTTAACAGGACCTACAGACACCTTATGTTTAGCTACTGCTAACACCATTGATTTAACTACTTTGGAAACAGGCACCACTGGTGGAACATGGTCTGGTACTGGAGTATCAGGAACCAC
>JAGFIT010000043.1 GCA_024103385.1 Vicingus serpentipes | reverse complement strand
GGCTCTGTAACAGTTGCGTAAAGCGATTGGTGTTTTCCTTGAAAACCGCTTCCTTTGTGGAGCGGTTTTTTTATGCCCGTACCCCTCGATTTTTCCTTTATTATCGCTTAGTTTGACATTCCTAAGCATTTTTTGTTGCTAATACGTTTCTATCATTTTAGCAACATGCTGAAATACAGTAAGTTAAAAGCAATTCAAATATTTTGTATCGGTAAGTAATAGATTTATTTACCACTCATCATAAACTTTTTTTTCTAAGAGATATAATCTTAAATTTGTTCTCGAACCTAAAAACGAGACCAATGAAAAAAATGAATTATTTAGTTGCAATTGTAATGACTGCAATGATGAGTATTACTGCAATAGCACAGGAATTACCGCAGCCAAGTCCTGCAGCAAAAGTGGAACAACGAATAGGATTGACTGATATATCAGTTGAATACTCTAGACCAAGTAGAAAAGAAAGAGCAATATGGGGAGCATTGGTTCCTTATAATGAAGTATGGAGAGTTGGAGCAAATAAAAATACATTAATAACATTTTCTACAGATGTAAAAGTAGAGGGAAAAGATTTGGCAGCAGGAACTTATTCTTTTTTCGCTATTCCTACAGCGACAACATGGACGATTATCTTTAATAGTAATACCAATGGCTGGGGAACAGGTAATTATGATAAAGCAAATAATGTGTTAGAATGTACAGTAACTCCTATAAGTGCTCCAAAACAAGAGTCTATGCGTTTTTCATTTGAAAAACTAAAAGACAACACAGGTAATTTGGTTTTAGCATGGGCAGAATTAGCTGTTATCATGAAAATAGAAGTAGATGTTGAAGCAAAAGCTTGGGAAAACATTGATAAAGCAATAGCTGAAGTTACCGATGAGAATAAAGCTGATGTTTATAGAAATGCAGCAAAGTACACTGTTTCGACTAAAAAAAGATTAGAGGAAGGTTTAAAGTGGATTAATGCCTCTATCGAAGCAAAAGAATCTTGGTACAGTTACTGGGTGAAGGCAGATGTAGAATATGCTAATGGAAATAAAGTAGAAGCTGTTAAAAGTGCTAAAAAGGCAATTGAGTTAGGTGAGGCAGGAGCGAAAGAAAGCGGAAAACCTTTTACTTATAAAGCCAGAATAGAAAAAGCAATTACTGAGTATAAATAAATTGTTACTTCAACAATAAAAAAAGCTCCGAAATATTTCGGAGCTTTTTTATGTTATAATGTTTCTTTTTTAAGCGTAAATCTCGTCAGCAGAAAAATGAAATTTTCCTTCAGTTTCAGCATTTTCATCACTATCAGAACCATGTACTGCATTTGCAGCAATAGATTCAGCGTATATTTTCCTGATGGTTCCTTCGGCAGCTTCAGCTGGGTTGGTAGCGCCAATTAAAGTCCTAAAATCTTCTACAGCGTTATCTTTCTCCAAGATAGCAGCAACAATAGGTCCTGAAGACATATACTCTACCAATTCACCATAAAAAGGTCTTTCTTTATGTACTTCATAAAACGCACCTGCTTTTTCTTTAGAAAGTTGTGTGTATTTCATTGCTACGATTCTGAATCCAGCATCGTTAATCATTTTTAAAATTCCTCCGATGTAGTTTTTCTCTACTGCATCAGGTTTAATCATTGTAAAAGTTCTGTTTGTTGCCATTATTTAAATTTTGTGATTGACTATTGATTGGCGGCAAAAGTAGTATAATAAGATTAACTAGTTATAAATTATAGCTATAATTTTTAGAGAGTTACGGTATGGTCTAGGAGGTTTCAGTTTGATTTATCAGTACATTTGGATTTAATAGAAATCAATAAGGTATTGAAGTTGCTAGAAGATCTACATAAAGAAGTGAGTTATAGAACAAGTAGAAGTGGTGGTGCTGGGGGGCAAAATGTCAATAAAGTAGCTACCAAAGTGGAATTACTTTTTGATGTGAATAATTCGATTGTTTTAAGTGAGCGTCAGAAATTGACTATTTTAAATAAGTTAAAAAATAGAATTTCTGCGGAAGGAATACTCTCTTTACAATGTGATGAAACAAGAAGTCAATTGAAAAACAAAGAGTTAGTGTTTCTGAGGTTTGTGAAATTGATTAAAGAGACATTAAAACCAGTAAAAAAGAGAATTCCTACCAAGCCGAGTAAGTCAGCTATCCAAAAAAGGTTGTCAGCTAAGAAAAAACAAGCAGATAAAAAAGATTCGAGAAGGTTTAAATCAGATAAAGAGTAACTATTATTAACTTTGTGGTATGAATATTTCATTTTATAAATATCAAGGTACAGGGAATGACTTTGTGATGATAGATAACCGAAAAGGTGTTTTTGATAAAGAAAACATCAAGTTGGTACAGCAAATTTGTGATAGAAGATTTGGTATTGGAGCAGATGGATTGATTTTGATAGAAGATATAGCTGACTTAGATTTTAACATGATTTATTTTAATGCAGATGGATCTAAAAGTTTTTGTGGTAATGGAAGTAGGTGTGCAGTTGCTTTTGCTAAATATTTAGGTATTATTGATAGTCAAGCCATGTTTTTATCTACAGATGGAGAGCATGAAGCGTGGATTAATAAAGATGGGGAGGTAAGTTTAAAAATGCACGATGTAGCAACTATAGAAAAAGGAGAAGATTATTATTTTATCAATACAGGATCGCCTCATTATATTTTGGAAGTGAATGATGTAAAAGAAGTTGATGTTTACAATGAAGGAAAAGCGGTAAGAAATAATAATCGATTTAAGGCGGAAGGAACCAATGTGAACTTTGTTAAATATGAAGCTGAGAGTATTGATGTAAGAACTTATGAGCGAGGAGTAGAGAATGAAACTTTATCTTGTGGAACAGGCGTAACGGCTGCTGCATTAAGTTGGGGATATAAAAATCAATCAGCAGGAGGTAAGGTGGCAGTAAATACACAGGGAGGTTTGTTGAGTGTGGCTTTTAAAAGAAATGAAAAAGGATTTAACGATATTTGGCTAGTTGGACCTGCAACATACGTATATAAGGGAGAGATAGCAATTTAAGGAATGGAAAAGTACCCAATACATATTACCTCTGAAATAACAGAAGAGCAGCTGCAGGAAGGTTTGTTTTTGTTTATGTTTCGGGCAACTAAAATTCCACCACATATAGGTGTTATTACAAATGGGTTGTTATTTGATATTACTTCTGTTGGCCCTAATAGGGGTACAGATGTGTTAGAGTTTTATCAAACTTGTTTGAAGCGAAAAAATGAAGTTGTTTTTATAGCATTAAAACAAACTGGAAGTTCGTTAGATATGTTTGATAATATTACGGAGAAAGTAGATAAATACTGGAAAGTAACAGAAGAAGTAAGTTGTTTAAATCCAATAAAAGATTTTATTGAAGAAGCCTTTGATATCGAAGTGAATCACACCAATTTTATTTTTGAGTTGTTGCCTATCCTTTATGATCATGAATTGATAGAGGGAGTGTCTCAATTGAATTTATCAAAGAAGCTGAAAGATAATGTATTTGAGTTGAAAAAATACACCAAAGAAGATATTGATAATTGCATCAAAGCTTTGACAAGAAAAGAATCCATTTGTATAGAGGAGTAAATATATTTTTACGAAAAATGCAACCCAACGATTTGGATGTTGTTTTGGAGTGGGAGAATAATCCGTTGACTTGGGAAGTGAGTGGCACCAAAAAACCTTTTACTAAAGAGGAAGTAAAATTCTTTGTCAATCAAAAGCAAGATATTTATCTTTATCAACAATTGCGCTTAATGGTGTGTTTAAATAATGGAGAGCAAGCTATTGGTTGTGTTGATTTATTTGATTTTAATGAGGTAAACCAAACAGCTGGCGTAGGGATTTTAATTGCGAAAGAAAACTACCGAAGAAAGGGGTTTGCGAAGGAGGCTCTAAGTTTATTGGCTATTTACGTTAAAGAAGAGTTTTATTTAAAACAATTGTTTTGCAATATTGATCCATTAAATTTGGTTAGTATCAAATTATTTGAAGGTTGTGGCTATCTATTTGCAGGGAAACAGGAAGTGTTTTTTAAAGAAGTAAATCATTATCAATTATTATTGTAAGGGTTGATTAAGAAAATCATCATATCGTTGTTGCTCTTTGGGGTGCTGTATGGAGGATACTCTGGATATAAGATGTATCAGCGTGTATATCAGCCTAATGTAACACTTAAGAATTCACCGGATAAATATTTTTATATCTATTCCCACTATACCTTTGATGATGTTATAAATGATTTATACGAAAAAGGCTATATTATGAATAGGACTTCATTTGGTTGGGTAGCCGAAAAAAAAGCTAATTTCAAGAATAATATTCATCCTGGAAAGTACCTTTTAAAAGAAGGGATGAATAATAATGAACTGGTAGATTTGTTGCGATCAGGAATTCAAGATCCAGTAGAGGTAACATTCAATAACATACGAACAATCAAAGAATTATCAGGAAGCGTTACCAAGAATTTAGAATGTGATAGTAGTGAACTTTATAACCTAATCACCGATAAAACATTTATCACTAAATATGGCTTTAACTCGATAACTGTTTTAACGTTGTTTTTGCCTAATACCTATGAATTTTACTGGAATACTTCTGCAGAAGAGTTTGTTGAGCGCATGGCAGGAGAATATAAAAAATTCTGGACAGAGGAAAGGAAAGCGAAAGCGAAGAGATTAAACTTATCTCAATCTGAAGTAGCAGTATTAGCCTCTATTGTACAGGCAGAACAATCGATACATAGTGATGAACGACCAAAGGTAGCGGGTTTGTATATTAATAGAATGCGTAAAGGAATGTTGTTACAGTCTGACCCTACAGTTATTTACGGAATAGGAGATTTTACGATTAAAAGGGTGTTAAAAAAACATTTAGAAACCAACACACCTTACAACACATACATACATAAAGGGTTACCTCCAGGACCTATCAATTTACCAAGTATTAAATCGTTAGATGCGGTACTCAATTATGAGCAACATGATTATATTTACATGTGTGCCAAAGAAGATTTATCTGGTTATCATAATTTCTCAAAGTCTTACGACCAACACTTAATTTATGCTCGTAAATACCAGCGTGAATTAAATAAGAGAGGTATACGTTGATTTAAGAAATGAAAAATTTTGCTCAACATGACAACTCACGTCTTTCCTGACGAAGTGTAACGGAGATCAGGAATCCATTTTATTTACAGTATTAGTCTAGATTCCTTGTATCCGCTATCGCTTCTCAAGGAATGGAGAGCAGGGTGTTTATAAATAGTTTAACAGGATCCATTATGTCCGCTATCGTTCATTAAGGGAAGAAAAAAGCATCTTCAGATATTAAAAAACTTGTCATGCTGAGCCTGTCGAAGCATTAGTTAGTTTAGAGCACTTCTCAACCTCACTCAGTAACTCATCCATAATTGTAGAAGTAGTTTGAGGATTCATAAAGGTTAGTCGTATATAAATTTTACCATTTAAAGTGGTTTGTACAATGTAAAAATCACCTTGCTTTAAAATTTTACTTCTTATTTTACTATTGAGTTGGTTTAATTCTTTTTCAGAAAGCTGCTTGTCAATATATCGAAAACAAACAATATTGGAGTGAGGGCTTAACGCTAATTCGAATTGCGGATTTTGTTTTACTTTTTCAGCAAATTCAGCTCCTAAATCATATAGGCGAGTAACAAATTGATCAAATACTTCAGGTCCGTAAGTTTTAAGGATAACATAAAACTTAATACTCATCATTTCTTTGGTGCATTCAAATGTTCTTTTAGCCATGTTATACCACTCTTCTTCTGTTTGTTGAAACAGGTAATCTGCTTTATGGGTAAAATTGGCAAAGGAATCGCTCTTTTTCTTAAACAAGACAAAAGTCATTAAAGTAGGCATCATTAACATCTTGTGTCCATCAATAACTATAGAATCCGCTTTTTCTATACCAGCCAATAAGTGTTTGTACTTCTTCGAGAAAATAGCACCGCCACCATGAGCGCCATCTACATGAAACCAAATATTTTTTTGTTGAGCAAAAGCAGCTATTGCATTTAAGTCATCATGCATACCACTAGAAGTAGAAGGTGCACTTCCTATAACAGCAATTATTCTTATTCCATTGTTGGTTGCTTTTTGGAAATACTTATCCAACAATTCGGTTTTCATCGTGAAATAGCCCCCAACAGGAATGGTAATTACTCCATCACTGCCTAGTCCCATTACACGAGCAGCTTTATCTACACAATAGTGAGCTTGTTCAGAAACTAATACACCTAGTTTTTCTTGATGTCCATTTTCCCAAACATCAGAAGGAGCGATAGCTTTTCTAGCGGCTAATAAAGCAGTTAAAGTAGCCAGTGTTCCTCCAGAAGTAATGAACCCATCTGCTTCATCGGTCGGATATCCAATTTGTTTTAGGATTTCATCAACCACTATTTTTTCAATGGCTGTAGATGCAGCTCCCATTTCATAAACTGCCATTCCATTGTTTAAAATTGCACTTAAAAGAGTGGTTAAGGCTGAAAGAGGAACTGTTGGAGTTACTTGGTGTCCTATGTATTTTGGGTGATGAATGTGTATCGACTTATCGATGATTTCTTTAAAAAAGGCGGTAGGGTTATTCGTGTCGAATTGGTAGTTTTTCCAGAATTCCAGTTGTTGATTGGGTTCTTTCCATTTATTTACCGGTATTTTTTCTTGAGCAACGTCAGAAAGGTAATCGGCAATGACATCGATTAATTCATGACCTGTTTTTCTGAAATTTTCAGGTTGGTAGGCGCTTTCGAGTTCTTTACTCATGATTGAGGTATTTTTCTCTCAACACATTGGTGTGGTGAATAGCATGTCCTATGGTTAAATAGGCAAGAGCCAAAACAGTCATTTCTTTTCCATTGGCTTTTCCAGCTCTATTTAGTGCTTCTGGAGTAAAATTTTTAAATAAGCTAATGGATGCTTGCCTTACAGCTTCAAATTCTTTTGATATATCACAAAGTGTCCGGTTGTTGGCATCAGCATATTTTACAAAATCATCATGATTAAATCCCGGAAGGTCAGTTTTGTCGTTTCTAGAGATGCATAAGGCTCTATATCCAAAAATACGTTCAGCATCAATAATATGGATTAATAATTCTTTAATAGTCCATTTTCCTTCTGCATATTGGTAATCTCCTTGACTTTCAATTAACAAGTCAAACAAGGCTTTTGTTTCGCTCAGGTTTTTTTCTAAACCACTAATAATATCGATATCCTCAACGAGGTCAATATATCGATTAAAGTAGTCCGCTATTTTGTGGTTTTTGAGTGCTGCTTTCATTCTGATGAATATTGTTTCTGTCAAATTTATTAAAATAATAAAGAGATAAACCTTAATTTTATCGCCTTTAAAGAAAAGATATAAACATGGCAAAAATTAAGTTTGGGACGGACGGTTGGAGAGCGATAATAGCAAAGGAGTTTACAGTTGATAATGTGGCGAGAGTAACTTTAGGTGCAGTAGAGTGGTTAAAGAAAAATTCAGATCACCCATCAGTAGTGATTGGTCATGATTGTCGATTTGCAGGTGAATTGTTTGCTGAAACTACAGCCAAAGTTTTTGCCAATGCAGGAGTGAAAGTTTATTTAGCGAAAGGAGCTGTATCTACACCAATGGTATCTTTAGGTACGCTTCGACAAAAAGCGACATTAGGAATTGTTTTAACCGCTTCCCATAATCCTCCAAGTTATAATGGCTATAAATTAAAAGGAAATTTTGGAGGACCTTTATTGCCAAAGCAAATACAAGAAGTAGAAGATTTAATTCTGGCTACTAATCACCTTGATATTGACGAGTTGAACATTGCTGACTTTATAGCTTCAGGGGTAATAGAGTACCTTGATTTAGAAACCATGTATGTCAATCATGTAGAAGCTAATTTTGATATGGAGGCTATCCGTAATTCCAAGATGAATTTTGCTTACGATGCTATGTATGGGTCGGGCCAAGATGTGATGCGTAGGTTGCTGCCAGATATTGACTTTCTACATTGTGATCATAACCCAGGTTTTAATGGAGTAGCTCCAGAGCCTATACATCGAAACTTGGGAGAGTTTTCGGAAATGATTAAAATGGCTGAAGGACATATTAATTGTGGTTTAGCTACTGATGGTGATGCGGACAGAATTGGTTTGTACGATGGCAATGGTGAATTCATTGATTCTCACCACATTATTTTATTATTGATTAAGTATTTGGTGGAAGAGAAGCAGTTTTCAGGAAAGGTGGTATGTGCTTTCTCAGTAAGTCCTAAGATTAAAAAGATATGTGATCACTTTGGGCTGGAATATCAAGTGGTACAAATTGGGTTTAAGCATATTGCAGGTACTATGGTGGATGAAGATGTGTTGTTAGGAGGGGAAGAGTCGGGAGGAATAGCAATTAAAGGGCATATACCAGAACGTGATGGAATATGGATGGGTTTAACGATATGGGAATATATGGTGAAATCTGGAAAATCTTTAGAAGAACTGATTCAAGATGTTTATGATTTGGTGGGAGAATTTAAGTTTGAAAGAATTGATTTGCACTTAAAGGAAGAGGAGAAGAAAGACATAATAAAAAACTGTGAATCAGGAAATTATTTAAAATTTGGGGATTTAGAAGTAAGGAAAGTAGAAACCATTGATGGGTTTAAATATTACTTTGATAATGATGAATGGGTAATGATTCGTCCGTCAGGGACTGAGCCAGTTCTTAGAACTTATGCAGAATCCTCTACCACTGAAGGAGCTTTTAAGATATTAGAAAAAACGCATGCAGCCTTTAAGAATTAAGGAGATTCTAAAAATGGATATTTCTTTAATCTAAACAAGAAAGGATTATTTCTCCAGCTGTTTTTAACTCTTCTTCAGTAATGGATAGAGGAGGAGACAACCTAAAAGCATTAGGACAAGAAAGGAACCAGAAGCCAATTAATCCTTTTTCTAAACATCGCTTTACTACTTGTTGTACTTTCTCCGGAGAAGTCAATTCAATAGCAAAAAACAGACCGACTCTTCTAATTGCTTTGATGGATTTATTTTGAAGTAAAAGATTTTCTAATAATTTTCCTTTTGCATCTGCTGTCGCTATCCAGTCTTCTCTCTTTAGTACATTGATACAAGCATTTGCAGCAGCACAAATAACAGGATGTCCACCAAATGTGGTAATATGACCCAGTACAGGGTTATTAGTTAAGCTATACATGATTTCATAAGAAGAAACAAAAGCACCAATAGGCATCCCGCCTCCTAAGGCTTTTCCTAATGTAAGAATATCAGGGACAATGTTATAATGTTCAAAAGCAAACATTTTACCTGTTCGTCCCATTCCTACCTGAACTTCATCAAAAATTAAAAGAGTTCCAGTACTCGTGCATTTTTCTCTAAGTTGAGTTAAGAACTCTATGGTGGGTATTCTTAATCCAGCATCACCTTGTATTGTTTCAATAATAACACAGGCAGTTTCTTTAGTAATGCTATTAAGGGAATTAATGTTGTTAAACTCAATAAAACTGATGTTAGGCAGTAAAGGTTTAAAACTAGATTGTTTGATTTCATTGCCTGTTACACTTAAAGAACCATGAGTACTACCATGATAAGAAGCTTTGCATGAAACAATTTCTTTCCTTCCAGTATATCTTTTTGCTAATTTGATGGCAGCCTCGTTAGCCTCAGTACCAGAATTTACGATGTAAGAGCAGTTTAAGTTGTTTGGTAGGATAGAGGCTAAGTTTTTAGTTAAATCCAATTGAGCATCTTGTATGTACTCTCCATACACCATCACATGCAAGTGTTTTTCTAGTTGGTTTTGAATAGCGTTAATTACTTCAGGGTGCCGATGACCAATATTGTTTACAGCAACACCAGCAATCATATCCATATATTTTTTACCAGACTTATCCCAAATATATATTCCTTCAGCTTTCTCTACATCAATTAAATAGGGAGAAGGATTGGTTTGGGCTTGTAAACTTAAAAAGTCTGAACTACGGCTACTCATGTTACTTAGGTTAATTGGATAACAGATTCCACACTCCATGCTTCTGCAGGCGAAAAAAACAAAGGTTTGGTTTTGCTCCAAACCTTTTTGAATAAATCAGAGTTTCTGTAGTTGTTTAAGTGTTCTTCAGATTGCCAAACACTGTATGTAAAGAATACATTAGATTGATTCTTATCCTTTAATAGTTCTAAGTATTCAACTCCTTCAAAATTTCGGATGTGTTCTTTATTGGTATTAAAGTTGGCTAAGAAAGCTTCTACTTTTTCTTCTTGAAAAGTCATTTTTACTATCCTAATCATCAAATTCAATTCTAATAATATCTCCCTGGTTTACGCCAAATAAACGACTAGCATTACCTTTGTTAATAGCAATTTCTATATAACCTGTTGAACTAAATAACGCAACTCTTTCTCCTTCTTGTACGGAACAATAAGAATTATTAATGGTTTTTATTTCGTATTCTTCACTTCTAAAAAGGATAGTGAACCGTCTTCCATTTCCAAAAGATTTAAATAGGCTTTCTGTAATGTTAGTGATAATATTTCCGTAATGATCAATATAAATGGCCATTCCTTTAATGATGTTGTTTTCAGAAACAGCCCTAAACATGGTTTTTACAGCTAATTCTGTTTTAGGTTTTCCAATTACCTCTAAGGTTCCACCTCTAGCAATATGACAAGCTGCTTTTACGAAAACATCTTTTGTAGGAAAAGTAACTCTATCAGTATCTTGAGAAATAGTTAATTCCACTATTTTTTCAGGGTTGGTATCAAATATTAAAGAAAATATGCCATTATCGGCTCCAATAAAGTAATGCCCGTTATAACGAATAGCTACATGAGGTACTTCTATATCAGCTTCAGAATTTACACCAATAATATGAATGGTGTTTTCAGGAAAATCAGTATAACAATTTTTAATTACAAAAGCTGTTTTTTGTATATCAAATGAAGGAATATCGTGTGTGATATCAATAATATTAATATCAGGGGTTTCTTTAAGGATAGCAGCTTTTACAGAGGCAACATAGTAGTCTCTTAATCCTAAATCGGTGGTTAAAGTGATAATTGCCATTTGTACTTGTTAACTTTTAAATGCAAAAAGTTAATAATTAAAATATATCAGTATTGTTTTTTTGTATCTAAATCTTGACATTTATCGTACAAGTATTAAACAATTCAAAAGTATAAATTAAAAAGTAATTATTTGAGCGAAAAAACAATAGAAATAACAGGTATTAATCCTGTTGAACTATACGGGGTCAACGAAAGTAAGCTAAGTGTAATAAAAAGTTATTTTCCAAAACTAAAAGTGGTTGCTCGAGGCGGTGTGTTGAAAGCAATTGGTGAAGATAGGGAAGTAGCTATTTTTGAACAAAAAATAGGTGTTTTATTGGAGCACTTACTTAAATATAAACAACTTACTGAGAGTAACATTGAGCGATTAATGGATGAAAATAATAAGGAAGAAGAAAGTCAGGTACTAAAGCATGATGATGATGTGTTGGTTTTTGGAAATGGGGGGTTGTTGGTTAAAGCTAGAACAGCCAATCAGCGGAAATTAGTTAAGGAGTCCGAAAAAAACGACATGGTCTTTGCTGTTGGTCCAGCTGGAACTGGAAAATCGTATACTGCTGTTGCCCTAGCAGTTAGAGCCTTGAAAAATAAAGAGGTAAGAAGAATTATTCTTACTCGACCTGCAGTAGAGGCGGGTGAAAACTTAGGTTTTTTGCCAGGAGATTTAAAAGAGAAGTTAGATCCGTACATGCAGCCACTCTATGATGCATTGAGGGATATGATACCTGCAGAAAAATTGGCAACTATGTTGGAGGAGGGAATAATTCAAATAGCTCCTTTAGCATTTATGAGAGGAAGAACTTTAGATAAATCTTTTGTAATTTTAGATGAGGCGCAAAATGCTACTCAAAGTCAGTTTAAGATGTTTTTAACCCGAATGGGTAAATCCGCAAAGTTTATCATTAATGGAGATCCGAGCCAAGTAGATTTACCTAAAAATCAACCTTCTGGATTTTCTAAAGCGTTAAAAGTATTAGCTGATATAAAAGGAATAAGTATTGTTGAGTTTGATGAAAAAGATGTGATTAGACACGAGTTAGTTAAACAAATTATTGTTGCTTATCAAAAGGCAGAGGATTGATTTCTTTTTTAGCACTTTTGTTTAATTGATAGAGTTTGCTATATTTGTTCTGAAACCAATTTATTGATAGATGAGTTTTAGAACGGAGAAATATGACAATTATACAGTAATTACTTTCAGTACTGATAAGTTAGATGCTGTAGTTGCTCCTGATTTAAAATCTGAACTAGTTTTATTGAATAAAAATGGGGAAAGAAATATTTTACTAGATATGTCTAGTATTAATTACTGTGATTCTTCAGGTTTAAGTGCTTTGCTTATAGGTTACAGAATGTGCGGTCAAGTTAACGGATCATTTATTATAAGTAGTATTCAACCTTCGGTAAAAAAGTTAATTACTATTTCTCAATTAGATACTATTATTAAATCTGCAGAAAATATAGTTGAAGCGATAGATCTGCTTTATGAGGATGAGCTAGAAAGAAATCTAGGTACAGAACAATCGGATGACTAAGTTTACTGTTTTGATTTTAGGAAGTGCATCAGCATCACCTACCTTAAATAGAAACCCCACCTCTCAATTAATCAATATTTCAGAACAGTACTATTTAGTAGACTGTGGAGAAGGAACTCAGTTACGACTTAGGGCTAATAAGATTAAATTTCAGCGAATCAATCATGTTTTTATTAGTCATTTACATGGAGATCATTATTTCGGGTTGATGGGGTTGTTACAAAGTATGCATTTATTAGGAAGAACAACAGCGTTAAATTTATATGGTCCTCCAGAATTAATTAAGGTAATTGAGATTCAGCTAGAGGTAGCAAAAAGTACATTGAGTTACCCTTTAATCTTTCATGCAACAAATACTGAACAATCAGAAGTACTGTATGAGGATGAAAAAGTAGTTATAAGTACAATTGTTTTAAAACACAAAATACCTTGTACGGGATTTTTGTTTAAAGAAAAAGAGAAGCCCAGAAAAATAAATATAGAAGCTATCAATAAGTACAGTATTCCTAAATATGCGTTAAATCGTATTAAAAAAGGAGAAGATTTTGAGACAAAAACCGGAGAAATAATCAGAAATTCGTTGCTAACATTCAATTCTTTGCCATCATTTTCCTATGCTTTTTGCTCTGATACCAGCTACAATGAGGAAATAATTGATACAATTAAAGACGTTAATTTACTATACCACGAGGCAACATTCACAGAAGAACATCTTGAAAGAGCTATAAAAACAAGGCATTCAACAGCCCGAGAAGCAGCAACAATAGCATTAAAATCGAATGTTAATCAATTGATTATCGGGCACTTCTCTAATCGATATA
The DNA here is from genome assembly GCA_024103385.1 of Vicingus serpentipes. GTDB lineage: Bacteria > Bacteroidota > Bacteroidia > Flavobacteriales_E > Vicingaceae. Next base: position 11,131 of record JAGFIT010000043.1, on the reverse strand, counting down.
CTAATTTGGATGTGTTATTAGAGGAAGCAAAATCTATTTTTGAAAATACACATCTTGCGGAGGATAATAAAATTTTTGATGTATCAAAAACTCAATGAAATCAGTGTTAATAGCTTGTTAATAACTATCTGAATTAATTTTCAAAACCTATTTTAAAAGCTTTTAAATTTGGATTAAGTAAATTAATTATTAATCAAAAAAATTAAAACTATGAACAAAGGAGAATTAGTTGATGCAATTGCTAAAGATGCAGGATTAACAAAAGCTGACGCAGGAAAAGCATTAAACGCTTTCGTATCTAACGTAACAGGAACATTAAAAAAAGGAAAAAGCGTTCAATTAATTGGGTTTGGAACATTCTCAATTTCTAAAAGAGCTGCTAGATCTGGAAGAAATCCTCAAACTGGAGCAACTATTAAAATTGCTGCTAAAAAAGTAGCTAAATTTAAAGCTGGTAAAGCATTAGCTGATACAGTAAAATAATTGAAACAATTATTAATAAAAATCCTCCGAAGTATTTCGGAGGATTTTTTTTGCCCTAATTAATTATGGTTGATTATTTGAGGGAGGTATTTCGTCATCTTCATTTTTATACAAAACAGAGAAAATAAATAACAAAATTGCCGCAGATACAAAAATTACCATAATAGAACTGAATGATTTCCATGCAAAATTCTTTATGTCTATAATTTCCCATATTCCCAAGATAGCGAGTACAGTAAATAACACAACAGAAAATGCTAATAATATTGAAATACCTTTTCTAAACATAATTTTAACTTATTGGTTATGTCCAAATATAACTATAAAGTATGTAATAGCTGTAGGTAGGTTGTGTTAATGAATGTTAAAGTTGCTAATTACTTTACCTCAAAGCTTTTTTTAGTAGAATTAAATACGATATTTTCATTTCCAAATAAAGTATTTAATTCATCCTTTTCTAATAGCTCTTCAGGGGTACGTATTTTAATTTCATCATTAGCAAGCACCCATATTTCATTACATAATTGTAGTGCTAATTCAATTTGATGTGTTGAAATAATAATCATTTTGTTGTGATTACTAGCCAGTTCTTTTAAGAGTTTTAATATTTCTACTTTATTGATTAAATCTAAATGGGCAGTAGGTTCATCTAAAACAATAAGAGGGGTATTTTGTGCCAGTACTCTTGCAATACTTACTTTTTGCTTTTCTCCATCACTTAACTCATGGTAATACCTTTCACTTAACTCTTCTAATTGACAAAGTTGCAATGCATTTTTAATAATGGTATCATCTTCTTCGTTGTGTATGTTAAACCAATTAGTGTAAGGATATCTTCCATAAGCAACAAAGTCATTAACAGTTATATTTCCCATGCTATGGTTACTGGATAAAACAATGCTCAATAACTGAGCTCTTTCTTTATCTTGAATTTTATTGATGTTTTTAAGATTAAAATTGATGTTTCCTTGAATAGGAGGAAGTAATCCAGAAATAGTTTTCAGAAGTGTTGATTTCCCTTTTCCATTTCTTCCTATTACTGCAATTAATTTATTGGAAGAGGAAGAAATATTAATGTTGCTTATTAAAGAAACATTGTTGTGTCCAATACTAAGGTTTTCTATGTTGATTGATGGGTTCAATTTAGGTTTTTTATACTTTTATTTTTCATGATTATCCATATAATAAAAGGAATTCCGATTAAAGAAGTAATGGAGTTAATAGGTAATGATTGTTCACTTCCTGGTAATTGAGCAATAACATCCGCAAGAAGCATAATATTCACACCTATTAATATGGATAAAATAGTTAAAATTCGGTGGTCGGAAGACCGACTTAGCATTCTTGCCATATGAGGAACGATGATGCCAATAAAACCGATAGGTCCACAAAATGCAGTTACACTTCCTGCTAATATAGCCGTGGTTAATACAATAATAAGTCGAGTACTTTTTATGTTAACACCCAAACTTTTTGCGTAATCTTCTCCTAGTAAGTAAGCATTTAATTTTTTAGATATAATGAATGCCATTAAAAGACCAATTCCTACGACAAAAAGCAGTATAAAAGATTGAGACAACGTTACCGAGCTTAAATCACCCATACTCCATACAATGAAAGATTTTAATTGTTCGTTGCCACTAAAATATTGAAGTATCCCAATAATTGCAGTAATAACACTTCCAATCATGATCCCTAAAATTAAAACTGTCATTACGTCTTTTAAACGGTTAATTATAGCTAACAAAATCAATAAAACACCTACAGATCCAACGATAGAAAAAACAATTAAACCATAACTACCAATGATATGGAAGGTAGATAACGACAATCCAAAAGCACTAATTCCCATAATAAACAAGGCAACACCTAATCCTGCACCAGAGCTAATTCCAAGTATATAAGGTCCTGCTAACGGGTTTCTAAATAAGGTTTGCATTTGTAATCCGCTTACAGAGAGTGCTGCTCCGCACAGTAGGGCAGCAATAGCTTTGGGTAACCTAGATTTTAGAATAATGATTTCCCAACTTTCCTTTTCAGCAGATTTACCTTGGAGTATTGCTATTACTTCTTTAAACGGAATATGTACAGATCCTAATAACAAGTCTAATCCAAAAAATAGAATAATACCTATTAATAATAAGACTATTATGTAGATGATTTTATGAGAAAAGAAGTCCTTCATTATTGATTGGTAAAAGTAATTTTTTAAGTTTAAACCAGAAAAGGTTATTTCGTAGTATTTAACTGGTGATAAGTTAATAGTAACAAATTTCAATAATCTTATTAGAATAATTACATTTGCCGAATAATTAAAAATAATAACAATGGCAGATTTATTTGAAAAAATAAAAGAGAATAGAGGTCCATTAGGAAAATACTCTAAAGAAGCTCACGGTTATTTTGCTTTTCCTAAATTAGAAGGAGAGTTAAATAATAAAATGAAATTTAGAGGAAAAGAAGTTTTACAGTGGAGTCTAAATAACTATTTAGGGTTAGGAAATCATCCTGAAATTAGAAAGGTAGATGAAGAAGCTTCAAGGGAATGGGGATTAGCTTATCCTATGGGAGCTAGAATGATGTCGGGAAATACCAACTATCATGAGCAATTGGAGGCAGAATTGGCTGATTTTGAAAAGAAAGAAGATGCAATATTACTTAATTTCGGATATCAAGGAATGGTTTCGGCTATTGATGCATTATTAGATAGAAATGATGTTGTTGTTTACGATGCCGAATCACATGCTTGTATTTTAGATGGATTAAGGTTGCACCAAGGAAAGCGTTTTGTATACCAGCATAATGATATCGCTAGCCTCGAAAAGATGTTGGAAAAAGCAACACACATTACCAATAAAACTAAAGGAGCAATATTAGTTATTACTGAAGGTGTTTTTGGTATGTCTGGAAATCAGGGCAATTTAAAGGATATTGTTGCTTTAAAAAATAAATTTTCATTTCGTTTGTTTGTAGATGATGCTCATGGTTTTGGAACTATGGGGCCAACAGGTGCGGGAACAGGAGAAAAACAAGGATGTCAAGATGGGATTGATATTTACTTTGGAACTTTTGCTAAAGCAATGGCAAGTATAGGGGGGTTTATTGCATCAGATGAAGATGTTATAGAGTACTTGAGGTACAATATGCGTTCTCAAATTTATGCTAAATCTTTACCAATGCCTTTAGTAATAGGAAATCTAAAAAGGCTAGAAATGCTAAGAAACAGTCCAGAAATTAGAGAGAAACTATGGACTATAGCGAATGCCTTACAAAAAGGATTAAAAGAAAATGGATTCAATATTGGTACTACCTCCACACAGGTGACACCTGTTATTTTAGATGGAGACATTCCGGAGGCTACCAACTTAACGGTAGATTTGAGAGAAAACCATAACCTGTTTTGTTCAATAGTAGTGTACCCTGTTGTTCCAAAAGGAATTATTATGTTGCGATTAATCCCAACAGCAATGCATACTTTAGAAGATGTAGAGTACACAGTGAACACCTTTAAAGCTATTCAATCTAAATTAAAAAATGGTGATTACAAGTCTGAAACAGTAGCTTCTTTCTAAGAGGTGCTAAATTAATTAAAGTTAAAAAGCCGATTAGAATTTTTCTAATCGGCTTTTATTTTTAATAAATAAACTTCAGCACTGCAATTGCAAGGGGGAGGCCCACATAATTTGCAGTAGTATTTTTTATTTAAACTATCTTCCTTCCAGTAGCTATTGATAATCTTTTTTGATGTGAAACCATTATTGATTAAAGCACTTCTTATAGGAATTTTATCCTTTACTACCCACGCATAACATAAAAAAAGATCAATAGTATTTTTGAAAAAACTTATACTGTGTTTTATCAATTGTTCAGCTTTTCCTTTTCGTTGAAACTCAGGAAGAACAACCACTTGCTGTATAATACCTATTGTATTGTAATGATAATACTCATTGGTATACCATTCTTTATCATGTAGTATTTCTTTTTGTATTTCTGTAGGGTTATGAAAACTGACTAAAATAAAGCCAATAAGAAGATGATTTTCAATTAAAACAAAGCCTTTTTTGTGTGAAGAAAGGATATATTGATTTAGGTAATCGGGAGCTACATAATTATCACCAAATGCAATGTTACACATTTGATGAATAGCATCAACATGTTCACTATTTATTGCTAAAATCATTGTAAAGTAAGCACAGCAGCTATTAATCCTAAAATGATAATGGTATATTTTTTAATGTTGAATTTATGGTTTTCACTGGTCTCAAATAAAATGGTGGTGGAAATATGCAGAAAGACACCAACAGCAATAGCTATAAAAATTTTAGGGCTACCACTACTTATTTTATCGTATTGATTTGCTATGAATAGACCTACAGGTGCCGATAATGAAAATAAAAGTAAAGCTATGGTAGTAATCGTGTTTGATAAATTATTGGATTTGAACAAAGTAATCAATACAATAGTAATGGGTATTTTATGAATAATTATCCCTATTAACAAAGAATGATTGTTGAAGTGATGATGTGAATGAGGGTCGGTTAGTGCCATTCCTTCAATAACAGAATGTATACATAAACTAATAAACAATGTATAAGGAAATTGAATGGTCTTTTTTTCGTGCACATGAAAATGCCCATGTTCTATTCCTTTGGAGAAAATTTCTAAAAATAGTTGGATAACAAATCCTGCAAGTATATATAAACCAGTACTTTTCTGATAGTCTTCATAGAGTTCGGGGATTAAATGTAAAAAACAGATTGCTAATAAAAAAGAACCACTAAAGGGCAGTAATAGTTTTAAGTTTTTAGAATCATTAATTCCTTTAAAAAGAAGGATGGAGGTACCACTTAAAAAAGCTGCTAAAAATAAGGTGATATAGATTAATGTTGAACTCATTTTTTTACTATCATTATTAATCGATCAGAAGACTCAATATCAAAATCAGAAAGATTATAATCGCCAAAAGTAGTAGTTAGTTTTAACTTAGCAGCATTAAAATAATCTTTAAAATTAGAAAGAGAGAGCGCTTTTACTTTTTCTTCATATTGATAAGCTTGTCCTTTATCCACAAACTCGATATTTTTTACAATGAACCCATTGTCCACTTTACGGGTGATATTGAAAGTGATATTGTCAATAATTTTTCTTTCTAGAGGAATTAATTCTTTTAGCACTTTTTCAGTATTCATAAAATCCATAACAAAAGTACCTCCGGGGATTATACTGTCAGCGATAGCTTGAATAGCCTTATAGTTATCTTCTTCTTCAAAAAAATAACCAAAGCTGGTAAATAAATTAAAAGAATAATCGTAATGATTTAATTTTAAAGGGGTTCTAATGTCGTTTACGTAAAAATGAAGTGTTTCATTCTCAAAAGATTGAGCAGTTTTAATGCTATTTTGTGATAAATCAAAAGCATCAACAGTGTATCCTAATTTATTTATTTGTAATGCATGCCTTCCTTTTCCGCACGCAATATCCAATATTTTTGCTTCTTTTTTTGGAGAAAGAAGAGCGAATAAATTTTTAATAAAGTCTTCAGCTTCTCTGTGATTCCTATCCTTATATAGTAAGTGATAATAAGGAGAATTGAACCATTCCTTAAACCATTCGTTATTATCTTTATTTTTGCGAGAACTCATTGCTGCAAATTTAAAAAGCTTATTATAATTCGAAGGCTGTTTAAAGTAATTAATTGAAAAAAAATAGGAATAAACAGCTCTAGATGCTTTTTGCCTTCATTATCGAAAAATTAATTGTATTAGACTTGCAATTATGCTTCAAATTAATATCTTTGAAAACATAAACTGAAAGAAGAAGTAAGTTAGATGGATAGTATACATGATTTTTACGAAAAGATGGAATCCGGAAACATAATGTTGTCGTTTAAGGGGGAAGTTACATCTAATCTTTTAACTTCTGTTCTTCAGATTATGGAAACCAAGATGGAGAACTTGTCGGAACCTCCAAAAATTAAGAAAAAGGTATACAATATATTAGTAGAATGCTTACAGAATTTGTATCATCATATGGATGAAGACGATCCAGATACAATAGTTAATGAGAAAAGTGCTTTGTTCATGATTAAAAAATCTGATGAGGGAGAATATTCGATTATGACTGGTAATTATATTGGAGTAGAAAATGCTGAGATTATGAAAAGTAGGTTAGATAAGATTAATGAGATGGATAGAGATCAGTTAAAAACTTACTATAAAGAAGTACTAAATAATGGTGAAATGTCTGCAAAAGGTGGAGGAGGTCTTGGTATGATTGATATTGCGAGAAAGTCTGGGAAAAAATTAGAATATAATTTCGATCCTATTGATGATAAGGTTTCATTTTTTAGTTTAAATATTAAGATTGCACAATAAAAATAAAAAGTAATAATGGAAGAATTAATTATAGAAGGTTCACCAAAAACACCAACAATTAAGTTTAACCCATCAACTGGACATTTGTTGGTTAGTGGAAGGTCAATTCCTGAAAACTCAATAGAGTTTTATAAACCGCTTATTGATATTTTGGAGGCATACAATGAAAATTCACAAGCAAACACTAAAGTGGATATCCAATTGGAATATTTTAATACAAGTTCTTCAAAATGTATTTTAGATGTGTTTAAAAAATTAGAAGCAATTAATGCTGGAAGCAGTGAAGTAATTATCAATTGGTTTTACGAGGAAGACGATGAAGATATGTTAGAAGCAGGAGAAGATTATCAGGCGATTATCAATGTTCCTTTTAAAATGATAGAGGTAGAAGAGTAATTCATTTTTTATCTTTTTAAGAAAAACACAAAAGCCCCCCGAAACAATTCGGGGGGCTTTTGTGTTTATTTAATATTTTTTTAGTTAATAATAGAGCAATCACTAGGTGTTTTTACTTACTAAGTGTTTCACTAAACACTTACTTGTAATTGAGGATTTTAACTCTTTCTTTCCTCGGTTTTAATAAGGAAGTTTATAGTAATTAAAAACCTGAAAATGAAAAATAAGATGTTGCTTAAAACTAAACCTTCAGCAAAATTAAACTTAAAAAAAGTAATTATTTATACACTATTAGGAGGTGGAGCTTTAAGTGTATTGCTCTATATAGGGTTAACTTTTTTTTGAGTAATTGTAAACCCTAAAGAAGCTTTTGCAAAAGCTATTAAGGGGTATTCATGGGATGCTTCAATAACAATTGATAGCGGTAAAGTTCATGGAAATACAGATTTCAACGATTTTCCAATAGCAATTGCAATTACTCATTTAAATTTAAAACATGTTTCTTTAGGAGGAAAGGTAGAAAACATGTTGGGATATGATATTGTATTTGCAACTACTGATGATACTCAAATAGAGCACGAAATAGAACATTATGATCCAACAACAGGAGAATTGGTAGCGTGGGTAAAACTCCCTAAATTGTATGCAAATAACACTACTAATTTAAAAATGTATTTTGGAAATGTAGGTTTAGCAAATGCTGTTAATAATCCTTCATCCAAAAATGTCTTCAGTTCGGTTTACGAAAGTGTTTGGCACATGAGTAACGGACTCTCGGGTGTTCTTTTAAGTGATGCTACAGGAAATAATGATGCTCAGGGATTTGGAGGCTTAGGGCTTATTGATATGGTAAGTGGAAAAATAGGTATGGCTATCGATTTTGATGGGTTAAAGATTACTATTCTATAAAAAATAAAAAGTATAAAAAGAAAGGAGAAATAGAAACCCTAACGGTTATGGGATGGGTAAAAACTACCTATAACCATACTACTTATTCTAAGAATTGGTCGATGTTGGATTTTGATCGATCTGAATACTTTAATGTGTATGTGCATGGAGATGGTAGAGCAGCTTTTTCAACTTGTGGGTCAGGAGTAGTAAAAGCTTCTTCTACAGGGATAGATGATTTTTTTGCAGGAAGTGCAGGACAATTAAATGATGGGAATTGGCACCATATTGCTGCGGTTTATGATGGAACAGACAAATATTTATATATTGACGGAGTTCTAGCAGCAACTAAAAATAATCCGCATCAAGGAGCTAAATTAGGAACTGGTACTACACGATATGGTTTCATTGGTGACGGGTCAGAAGCTAATTCATTTAATGGAAGTAGAAATAATATATACTACGAAGGACAGTATGATGAAATACGGTTTTCAGAAACAGCTTTTTCAGCTGATTGGATTGCAACAGAATATGAAAACCAGAATTCTCCAACCACTTTTTCTACTGTAGTCTTTTCTTCAGTAGCTCTACCTGTAGAGTTATCTAATTTTGATGTGCAACGAGTAGGTAAGGGAGCAGAAATAACCTGGACAACGGAAAGTGAAATTAATAACGATTATTTCACTATAGAAAAATCTATTGATGGAGTTAATTACAGTAGAGTTGATGATGTAGTTGGTGCTGGAAATAGCCGTGCTAAACTCAATTATATGTATATCGATAATGCGGTTTTAAACGGAGTTAGTTATTACCGTTTAAAACAAACTGATTTTGATGGCAAGTTCGAGTATTTTCCGCCTAAATCAATTAATAATGAAACAGTGGTTTCAGGTTCGCTAGTCATTAAAACAGTAAAACCTAATCCTTTTACAGACCGTTTTACTATTGAAATAGAATCAAGTGGTGATGCTGTTGTTAGTTTAAGTATTACCAATATCAATGGAAAGCAAGAACATTTATCTCAAATTAACATTGATGAAGGAGTAACAGAATATGTTTTCGATAACGGAAGCGGGTTTCTTCCAGGAATATATATAGTTAATTTAATTAAAGAAGGAGAAAAACCAGTGAGTATGAAAATTGTGAAAAGATAAGGGGTGAATTTTTTCGAATTAAATAAGGAATAATAAAACCCTGTTAAATAATCTATAAATACCCAAATTATCATGGTAAGTGACGGTGTACGAATAGCCCAAAGCTGGGAGACAATATTGAACCTCAAAAAAATGAGGTACAGTGTAATTGCTTGCTGGGTTGCTGTGGTACTTAACCCTCTTTGGATTATTATCGATTATTTTACTGTTCCAGAAAAGGGTTTGATGTTTCTTTTTATAGATTTACCTGTTTCGGTGCTAATATTAATATTGGTATTAATGCATGAAAGACTGAAACTTTCTGCTGAAGCTTTAGGAGGAACAGCATTTATGTTAATTGCTTTAGCGGCCTCCTATACCTATAATCAACTAGAGCTAGAAGATTTTACACAAGTTACGGCATCTTATGTTGCGTTGTTTATTGGAGCAGGTATGTTATTATTATGGGAAACTAAGTACTCTGTTATTTTTGTTTCGATCATTCTACTCTCTAATCTGTTTTTCTTTTATATGAATAGTCCTCTATCGGTAGAAGAATTTATGCTTAATGGAGGAGCGCTTACGTTCACCGTTGCTATTTTTATGATTTTCTCTATTCATATTAAGTATTCTATAATAAGGAGAAATGTCATGATTAATTTTCTATTATCTAAAAAACAGGAAGAATTAATAGAAGAGAAACAGGTTGCAGAGAAAGCAAGAGAATTACAAAGTCAGTTTTTGTCTAATATGAGTCATGAGATAAGAACTCCTATGAATGGAATATTAGGAATGGCTAGATTACTTCAAAAAACTAAACAAACAAAAGAACAAGAAAAATATATAAATGCGATATATACTTCAGCAGATAATTTGATGGTTATTATTAATGATATTCTAGATTTTTCTAAGATTGAGGCAGGGAAAGTAGTTTTAGAAGAGATAAGTTTTAATATTCGCGAACGCTTTAAGGTATTGCACGATATACTTATTCTTAAAGCTAATGAAAAAGGAATATCACTTGATTTTTCTATTGAAGAAAATGTTCCAGATTGGTTAATTGGTGATCCTGTCCGATTAAATCAAATTATTTTAAACTTAACAAGTAATGCCGTTAAATTTACTAAAAAAGGAGTTGTAAAAGTTAATGTGAAAGCACTAGCAGAAAAAGGAGAGAAAATAAAGCTTCGATGTACAGTGAAAGACACAGGCATGGGTATTCCAAAAGATAAGTTACATAATATTTTTTCTAGTTTCACACAAGCTAGTTCTGCAACAACCAGAGAATATGGAGGTACAGGTTTGGGGCTTACTATTTCTAAACAATTAGTAGAGATTCAAGGAGGAAAAATATTTGTAGAGAGTGAAGAGGGGAAAGGCAGCACTTTTGGTTTTTCAATTGAATACTTAATAGATACTACTAATAAGAATAATATCATTCAAAAACCGATATTAAAGGATAAAGGTGCATCTTCTTCGCTTAACAACTTAAAAGTTTTATTGGTAGAAGATCATGAGATTAACCAAATGTTGGCTATTACTGTGCTGGAAGGGTGGGATTTTAAGGTAGATTTAGCGGTAAATGGGAAAGAAGCTGTTGAAAAGGTAGCAGATGGACAATACGATATTGTACTCATGGATATTCATATGCCAATAATGGACGGTTATGAAGCGACAAGAAACATCAGAGAAGAACTTAATAGTAATATTCCTATTATAGCGATGACAGCTTCAGCATTAATTGGCGATAATCAAAAGTGTTTTGATGCAGGGATGAATGATTATATTTCAAAACCTTTTGATACTAAATTGATTCTAGAGAAAATTAAATTTCAAATTAGTAATGTTAAGTAATAA
>JAGFIT010000006.1 GCA_024103385.1 Vicingus serpentipes | reverse complement strand
GAGCGATTGAACTATTTTTACTGCTCTTTTCTCTAATCGCTTATCGCCAAAACATCCTTTAAAATTCATTCTCCTTTTTTTCTGCAAAACTAAAAAGAAAAGATGTGTACACACGGTAGGTTAAAACGCGTATATATTAACTAGTTTATTTTATCTAACTATAATTAAACAAAAAAAGAAATTGCTGTTTTAATACTTGATGATTTTTGACGTCAAAAGTGGTTTTCCATTCTGTTCAACTTTAACCCAATATACACCTAGTTCTCCTTCAATTGCTACGGATTGAATAGTGTTTCCATCTAATTCTTGTGACCAAACAACCTGCCCTAAGCTATTATGAACAGTTAACATTGCTCCTTTAAAAGAAACAGGTAATAGGATATTGAACTGACCTGAAGTTGGGTTAGGAAAAACTGCAATTGAAGGAATGATGGGTGGATGGTTAACTTTTACTGGTGAATGATAGGCAAATGCTCCTATATCATTAAAATGAAGTCGAGAAACATATGTAGAATCCGTTGTAAACTCATATTTAGGTTCTAAGACAGCAGTAACACCTAAAGATGAAGTAGCTGCGTTAATTAACGGACTTCCAGCTGCAATGTTAAAATCCATTCCATTTAAATCCACCACTCCTGGTGCTGTTCCTGTGATATTCCCACTAACATCATTCACTACTCCACCAGCACTAGCTATAGAAGCTATCCATCCGGATTTAATCCAATTGTTTTGAAGGTTTACTACCCCTTTTGCGTCAGACGAAATTTCAAATGAACCTGAAGTTGCTAAAGCATATAGTAAGTTATTTCTGGCATCAACTGATTCTCCAGTTGATGAGAGTCTGAACAAAGTATTATTACCAGGCAAGTAAGATGCAACGGTATTGTTATAAAAATAGAGTGTTCCTTTTCGGTAATAATTTTCATTGCCACCATCTCCACCATAATGCACTATTTGTCTATTTCCTTCTCCTGGCATTTCCACTAAAACATTATTGTACACATAAGTTGAGTTATATTTTGGATCATTATAATAACTAGCGTAATCGCTGTCTACCAAATCCAACTGACGGTTCCCCCCTTCTATCCAGTTATAGCGAATAACAGTTCCTTTAGAGCGATCTTTTAAGTTGTTTCCTAAACAATTAGTACGCAGCCTACCATATTTGTTAAACTGAAAAGTAATCCCATCAGATTCTGTATAAGAGTTGTGTTCATAAATACTAGATTCTATTCCGTTATCATATAAATAACAATATTCAACTAGTACGTTAGAGGATTGGGAAGCTACAAACAACCCATTGCCACAATCATGCATCGTTATATTTCTTAATGTAATGTTATCCCCTTTTTCAATAAAAATAGCTGCTGCATTTTGAGCATACTCTTGGTTATTTCCATTGTCATCATCAAAAAAATAACCAGTTCTAGCTGTACTAATGTCTAAGTTTTCAATGATAATATGAGAAGCATTATCAGATGGAGTTGATGTTCCTCCAATTTTTATAATACCTCTTGTTTCCGACCAAAAATCAAGCTGTGTTCTTGTTGTAGCTCCATCACCACTAAGCATAGGTAAATCACCATTTCCATTGGCTATCCCATACACAACAACAGGCTGTGATGCAGTACCAGTTGCACCAATAACAAATTTATCTGAATAGGGAGTGGCCTTGTAATGAATAAAAATAGTATCTCCTGCCTGTAATAATTCTATAGGAGCGGCTGAAATGGTAGTGTAAGTTTGTGAAGGGCCTACATGGTAGTTCGTTGCAAATACCAAAAAATGGGTAAAAAGTAATCCGACTATAATAAATGTATTTTTCATAATTATTTTACGATTAAGGAGGAAATAACTCAATCAAAGATATAAAAAAAGAAAGAATATTTTGCCTAACCCTAGAAAGAGAAATCCTTTTAATCAGGGTTTGGTTAAATAGTAAAATTACATTTGTAACCATAAAAAATAACTAAATCAATTGGTTTTACAAGGCAAACAGCTACAATTGTAAATAAATTTTCATGGTAAATTATAATTAATTTGCAAATTAATAAAAATCAGTTAATTAATATATATTATCTAAAGTTAAAATTAATTAATTAAGCCCCAGTAATCAAATTATTTACATTTGTAAATTTTGATATCTTTAAATCTTGTTTACATTTGTAATTAAATTAGTTGGTTACAAATGTAAATATCTAAAAATGGAATTAATTGACCGCTTTAAATACCTCATGAAGCTTAATAATTTAAGTGCTTCTGCTTTTGCTGATAAAATTGGTGTGCAACGTTCTAGTGTATCTCACATTTTATCAGGCAGAAATAAACCAAGTTTGGAATTTATACAAAAAGTACTAAATGAATTTCCGAAAGTAAGTGCAGAATGGTTAATTAATGGGAAAACCAACATCGAAAATCAGGAAACACTTACAGCACCTAGAATTACAAATACAATATCAGAAAAAATAACTACTCCTACTCCATCTAATAGTGATAAGCAAATCAAAAAAATAGTTGTTTTTTACACGGATAATACTTTTGAAGAAATTATTAAACAGTAATCTAAAATAGTACTTTTGTATTAAATGTATAAGTACTTAATAAAACCGCTATTATTTGCAATGCAGCCTGAAAAGGCACACTACTTTGCTACTGGTTGCTTATCATTTTTATCTTCTATACCTGGGGTTCCTTCTCTAATTAGAGCGATTTACGATTACCAACATCCAACACTAAAACGAGAATTATTTGGACTTACTTTTCCTAATCCCGTTGGTTTAGCTGCTGGATTTGATAAAGATGCCAGGTGGTTTAACGAATTAGCCAACTTAGGTTTTGGTTTTATTGAAGTAGGCACCCTTACCCCTAAAGGACAAATTGGTAACCCTCAGCCACGATTATTTAGAATACCTGAAGACGAAGGTTTGATTAACCGAATGGGCTTTAATAATTTGGGAGCTGAAGATGCCATCAAAAGATTAAAAAACAGAAAAACCAATATTATTATTGGAGGTAACATTGGAAAAAATACCGTTACAAGCAATGATGATGCTTTAGCAGATTATGTATTTAACTTTAACACATTACACGACTACGTAGATTATTTTGTGGTTAACGTAAGCTGTCCTAACGTTAAAGACCTCACTAAACTACAAGATACTCCCTTCTTATTAAATTTACTAGGAGATTTAAAACACATCAACACCACAAAAAACCACCCTAAACCTATTTTATTGAAAATTGCGCCTGACTTAAACAACTCTCAACTCGATGAAGTAATAGATATTGTTGCCCAAACAAATATAGACGGAATAATTGCTACTAATACCACGACCTCTAGAGAAGGCTTAAAAACTAATTCTGATGCTATTGAACAAATAGGAAATGGTGGATTAAGCGGCAAACCTGTTACAAAAAGAGCAACAGAAGTGATTAGATATCTTTCTGAAAAATCAAATAAAGCCTTCCCTATTATTGGTGTGGGCGGAATTCATACACCAGAAGATGCCATTGAAAAACTAGAAGCGGGAGCGGATTTAGTTCAGATATATACAGGATTCATTTATGAAGGACCAGGTTTAATCAAAGCCATTAGTAAAAAAATTGTGGAGCATTATGGTTAAACTCATTGAATGTCCAAGAGATGCCATGCAAGGATTACATGATTTCATTCCTACTGAAACCAAAGCAAACTACATTAACCAATTACTGAAAGTAGGTTTTGACACAATTGATTTTGGAAGTTTTGTCTCTCCTAAGGCAATTCCTCAAATGCGGGACACGGCTGATGTTTTAACGCAATTAGATTTATCTAATACTAAAAGTAAATTATTAGCCATTATAGCTAATCAACGTGGCGCAACAGATGCTTGTCAGTTTGAAGAAATCAACTACTTAGGCTTCCCCTTCTCTATTTCGGAAACCTTTCAACAGCGCAACACGAACTCTTCTATTACCGAATCTTTAAAACGCGTAGAAGACATTCAAAATCTTTGCACACAACATAATAAGCAACTCGTAGTCTACATTTCTATGGCCTTTGGCAATCCCTACGGAGATGAATGGAACAGTGATATTGCTATTGAATGGACAAAAAAACTAACAGACTTAGGTGTGTCAATTATTGCGCTAAGTGATACCATTGGTGTTTCTAATCCAGAAAATATCCGCCACTTATTCAGCAGCATTGTCCCTGAATTTAACAACATTGAGATAGGAGCCCACTTACACACTACTCCTGATACTTGGGAAGAAAAAGTAGCTGCAGCTTATAAAAACGGTTGCAGAAGATTTGATGGAGCCATAAAAGGTTTTGGAGGATGTCCTATGGCTAAAGACGACTTAACAGGGAACATGCCTACAGAAAACTTAATCCAATACTTCAATCAAAATAACATCAACACCAATATTAATCAGGAAGCTTTTAACCAGTCTTTAATTGAAGCATTAAAAGTATTCCCTAACTAAATAAATATGCTTGCAAGTGAATTCAGTGAAATGTGTTACCAATACGAAGGTTTTCATGTTTGGGAAATTGATAGTATTGATTCTTTTTTTAAAGGGAATGAGGTTTTAGCTACTTGTTTTAAAGATTACTACCAGTTTCCATTAGAGGAGTTTAAAGAAAAACGAAGTGAAATTGCTGATACCGATTATCAAATCATCACCAAACTACTAGGCATGGTAGATGACAAGTATTTCTTTATTTTCACTTTGCACGATGAAAACCATTTGGAATTGGTTAAAATGCAAAAAATGAAAATAATGGACTTTGGCCTAGATATTGAAGGCATTAAACAAGATCGTGTTTATGTAATGATTATGGACAAGAAAAAATAATTTTTACCTCACCCTCTTATTTCATAAGCTTTCACAAATAAATTATCATTTCCGCGAAAAAAATATCGTTTTATTTAGGATAATTATTCTACATTTGTCTCATTATTGGTTACTATCCCGATAGTTATCGGGATTTGTATTAATAGGGAATGAGGTGAAAATCCTCAACTGTACCCGCAGCTGTAAGCTCTAGCAGCTTTCGCAATCTTTGCCACTATTCTATTCCGATAGCTATCGGAACCGGGACGGGAAGGCGCGAAAGTAAGGAGTAAGTCAGAAGACCTGCCTTTAATGTTTTTTTTACAAATCGGAGCTTTCGGGTGAAAGGCAATGAGGTGAACCGCACAATTGGTTTCTTCATAATTTTAATTTACCAGAAAGTTCGTAGTGTTATTATCGCTATGAACAAGAAGTATATCGGCACATTAAGTTACCCCATCAGCAGATTATTGCTATGCATACTTATTTGTTTTACCTACGTTTCTACACAAGCACAAGATTCTACCACTGCTACTCTTCCACTACAACAATTACCAGAATTTTCGGTATCCGAAAAACTGGACAAATTATTTTCTAAAATTAATACACAAAAGATTGATAGCAACATCCTACAATTAAACAATACCAATGATTTAGCTACACTCCTATCAAAAAACAGTGCCGTAACCATTAAACCTTACGGAGTAACCGGACTAAGTTCTATTTCTATGAGAGGAGGAAACTCCAACCATACCGCAATACTTTGGAATGGATTTAATCTTCAAGATCCATTAAACGGAGGGTTCAACTTCTCTACTTCTACTATTAATTTTGTGGACGCAATTAATGTTCAACATGGTGGAGGCAGTGCTGCTTATGGAAGCGGTGCTATTGGAGGAACTATCCACTTAGACAATCAACCTGTTTTTAATAATGCTTTTTTTGGAAGCATCAGCTACAAAATGGGCAGCTATGGTTTAAATGCGATTACTGCAGAAGTAGGTCATTCAAAGAAAAAGATAGCTACCCGTTTTAGGTTGTTTCGTAATTATACGAACAACGATTTTGAGTTTCAAAACAATGCTAAAATTGGAAGCCCAATTGAGAAATATGGTAATGCTCAAAAAGAACAATATGGCCTGCTGTACGAAATCTATTATAAACCTAATAAAAACCAGATTTTAAGTACCCAATTATGGGGGCAACACAATTACAGAGATATTCCTCCTAGCATTATTTCAAACGCTACGGAAAGTAATCGCGAAGAAAACCAGAATGATCAATGGTTGCGATGGGCATTAAATTGGAATAAAACAGGTGAGAAAGTAAATTACGAAGCACGAACAGGCATTTTTTACAATCAGCTCAATTATAAAAATGCTACTATCAATTTAAATAGTTATCATTCTTCTTTAAGAAATATATCCGAAGCTCTAACTACTGTAGCTATATTTAAGTCACTTAAAACAACTGCCGGTATTAATAACAATTATACGACAGGTATCTCCGAAAATTTCAACAATACGCCTTCTTTAAATACTACCGCTCTTTATATTTCTCCCAACGTTACATTATTCGAAAAACTTACCTTAATTGCCAGTTTTAGGGATGAATTTTATCAGCAAAAGTTTAAACCAATTACCTACTCTTTTAATGGAAAATATCGTTTTTATAAAGGTTACTATTTAACAGCTAGTTTCTCTAAAAACTATCGGACACCAACATTTAATGATTTGTATTGGGGAGGAAATTCTGCAAAAGGAAATTTGGATTTAGAAGATGAGTACGGCTACTCTAAAGATGTCGGTATTGGTATTAAAAGTTTGAAAAAGAAAACTCACCTTTCTTCTTCTGTTTCTTTTTATCAAAATACCACTAACAACTTAATTGTATGGTCTCCTCAAGGACAAAACTGGTCACCACAAAATGTAAAATTGGTAGAGACAAAAGGTGTTGAATTCTTATTTTCTTCAAAATATAAGCTACAAAAACAAGTGCAGCTTTACTTCAACCTAACTTATGCATACACCGATGCGCAAGTAAAAGAAAAGAGCTTTAATGAAAGTGAAGAAATACTGAACAAACAACTTATCTATACCCCTTACTATCAAGCAAACAATTCATTAGGTATATGTTATAAAAACATTTCGCTGGATGTAAATATTCAATACTCCGATTATCAATTTACAAGAGCAGATAATTTAGATGGAATTGAAGCTTATACGCTAACAGATGTAGGAAGTCAATACCAGTTAAAAAGAAAAAAGTACAATCTTCTATTTTCGGGAAAAGTTAACAATGTATTTAACATCTCCTATGAAGTACGACAATGGTATCCTATGCCAAAAATGAATTACGAAATCGGAATTAAACTAATTATTAAATAACAAACATTATGAAAAAAATCAACACCTTACTTTTAAGCTCCATCTTTAGTGCTGGAATTATTTTAACACTTAATTCATGTAAAAAAGCTGAAACACCTCCCAATTCTAAACCAGGAAATCATAATTACCTTGATGGAGTACTTATTGCCAATGAAGGCACTTTTGGCTCTTCTAATGGATCCGTTTCTTATTATAACCCTTCTTTTGATAAGGTTGATAATAATGTATTTAGTATTATAAATGGTCGACCTTTAGGAGATGTCGTTCAATCTATCAATAGACATGGAAGCTCTACCTATATTTGTGTTAATGGTTCTAATAAAATAGAGGTAGTTAATTCCATTAATTTTAAGGAAGTAGCAACCATTACAGCTGTTAGTCAACCAAGATATATGGTTGCAAATGGAACTACAGGTTATGTTTCATCATGGAGCAACGGTGGTGAGGTTGCAGTTATAGATTTAAATACCAACTTAGTTTTAGGAGCAATTTCAGTGAATTCTGGTCCTGAGAAAATGGCTATTGCTAATAACAACCTTTATGTAATGAATAGTGGTGGGTTTGGGATTGACAGCACTATATCTGTAATTGATCTAAACAACAACACCGTATCAAAGACCATTATTTTACCGGCATATAATCCGACAGCAGCAGTTAAAGACAACAATAATAACTTATGGGTGCTTGCTAAAGGAAGGGTTATTTATGATGTTAACTGGAATTATATAGGAGAAGATCCTTCTATGTTGTTTAAAATAAATACAACTACCAATACCATTGAAAGTACTATAAACTTGTTTGCAACTGGCCACCCTAACAGCTTAGATATTAGTCCTGATGGAAATACTTTATATATGAGTGGTTCTTGGGGGTTTAAAGGGGTATATACTGTAAGCACATCTACTCCAACCACACCTACCATTCCTTTAATAAATGAATTATGTTATGGATTATTAGTGAATACTAACAATGGAAACATTTTTTTATTACAAGAAGCTTCTTCTGCAAATGGTAAATTGATAAGATACAATTCATCAGGAACAAAATTAGGAGAGTATACAGTAGGGATTTTTCCTAATGGAGGAAGCAAAAGTAACGAAAAGTGATCTATTACATAACTGGTGGAGAACGTTCAGGAAAAAGTAGTTATGCTCAAAAATTAGCTCTTGAATTATCTGAATCTCCATATTATATAGCAACATCACGTATATGGGATGATGATTTTAAAAAGAGGGTTGATAGGCATATCCAAGAAAGAGATGAACGCTGGACAACTATTCAAGAAGAGAAGCATTTAGGAAACTTAGAGATATCAGGGGAAGTGGCAGTAATTGATTGTATTACTCTTTGGTTAACCAATCTTTATTTTGACAATAAAAATGATATTGAAAAAGCGTTGCAACAAGGAAAAGAAGAGCTAATAAGGCTATTTAAAAAAGAGGCCACAGTAATTATTATTTCCAATGAAATAGGAATGGGTGTACATGCCCAAACTGAAGTCGGAAGAAAGTTTACAGAGCTGCAAGGTTGTATTAACCAATTTATAGCCACTAAATCAGATAAAGCAATTTTAATGGTGTCAGGATTACCTGTTAGTTTAAAATAAGATAATGAAGAAATTTAATATCATACCTGCAATATCTTCTAACATTAAAGAAGATATACAGGATAAAATAAATAATAAAACAAAACCAATAGGTTCTTTAGGCTTATTAGAACAGGTAGCATTAAAAATAGCTATTATCCAAAATACATTAAGTCCAACATTAAATAATCCGTCTATTGTTGTTTTTGCTGGAGACCATGGAATTGCAAAAGATGGAGAAGTCAACCCTTTTCCTCAGGAAGTTACTTGGCAGATGGTTTGTAATTTTTTAAATGAAGGTGCTGCCATTAATGTTTTTTCTAAACAAAATAAAATTTCTTTAACTGTTGTTGATTCTGGCGTAAATTATGATTTTGATAAGCATTCTAATTTAATAAAAGCTAAGATTGATTACGGAACAAAAAACTACCTACATCAACCTGCAATGAGTAAGGAACAATGTATACAAGCTATTAGCAAAGGAGCGAAAATTGTTGATGACATCTATAACAATAAGTCTAATATCATTGGTTTTGGCGAAATGGGAATTGGAAATACTTCCTCAGCTTCTTTGTTGATGAGTACCGTTACTGGATTACCAATTGAAGAATGTGTTGGTAGTGGAACTGGTTTAGATAATGATGGCATTATAAAAAAGCAAGAAATACTTAAAAAGGTTTTAGAAAAACATCAAATTGATACTTCCCCTTTAAATATGTTAAGTACTTATGGTGGTTTTGAAATTGCAATGATTTGTGGAGCTATATTGCAAGCTGCTGAACTAAAAATGACTATACTAATTGATGGCTTTATTGTTACTTCAGCCTTGTTAGTTGCTTCTAAAATTAACTCAAATGTATTAGATTATTGTATTTTCTCTCACAACTCCAACGAACAAGGGCATCAAAAAATGCTTAATTATTTAAATGCTATCCCACTCCTTAATTTGGGGTTAAGGTTAGGAGAAGGTACAGGTGCAGCATTAAGTTACCCTCTTGTTCAATCTGCTGTTAATTTTTTAAACGAAATGGCTAGCTTTAAAGATGCTACTGTTTCTAATAAAGAATAGATGAAAGAAGAAGTAAAAATATTTTTGACTGCTTTGATGTTTTATACAAGAATACCTTGCCCGATTTGGATAGATCATTCTGAGGAATATTTAGAGAAATCTACTAGATATTTATCCCTCGTAGGTTGGATTGTTGGAGGAATAACTAGTTTTGTATTTATTATCTCTTCATTTCTATTTTCAACAACACTAAGTATCATTTTTTCCATCACTACTAGCGTACTCACTACCGGAGCATTTCATGAAGATGGTTTGGCTGACACATGTGATGCATTTGGCGGTGGATGGACAAAAGAGAAAATACTTACTATCATGAAAGATAGTCGGATAGGAACTTATGGAGTGGTTGCGTTAATTTTAATGTTTTTAGCAAAATTTTCCATTCTCTCTAACCTACTTAACCTTCATGAAAATAATTTATTGAAAATTGTAGCTATATTTATAAGTGGAAACAGCACTAGTAGATTCATAGCTATTACATCTACCATCACTCACAGCTATGTTAGTGATATAGACATGAGTAAATCCAAACTTATAGTAAAGAAAAACTTTAAATGGACTGACTCAACCATTATTATTGCTGCATTTTTTGGGCTTATTCCATTAATATTGTTTCAATCACCAATAGTATTTATTTTAATTATTCCGATGTATTTGATTAAGTGGTTAATGCTCCGATTTTTTAACAGGTGGATTGGAGGATACACAGGTGATTGTTTGGGAGCTATTCAACAAATAAGTGAAGTAACATTCTACATCGGTTTACTTTTATTATGGAAATTTATTTAATTAGACATACCACCCCTCAAATTGAAAAAGGAATATGTTACGGACAAACAGACATACTTGTAAGTAATAGTTTTAAAGAAGAATGTCAGATAATAGGATTAAAATTAAGAGAAATATTAAACGATACACCTATCTATTGCAGCCCTCTTTCTCGTTGTTATGGATTAGCTAAAGAATTATCAAACATACAACCCATTATAGATGACAGGCTAATGGAAATGAATTTTGGTGATTGGGAATTAAAACCTTGGCATAAAATTGAAAAAAAAAGCTTAAATAAATGGATGAAAGATTTTATAAATGTACCCTGCCCTAATGGAGAATCTTATCAAACTCTTCATTGTAGAGTTTCCGAATTTATTAAAGAATTAAAACAAACAAAATTAGAGAAAGTTATTATTATTACTCATGGAGGAGTTATACGATCAATTCTTTCTTATATTCAGCAAAGTCCTTTAGAAGAAAGTTTTGAAACAGAAGTAAATTATAGTAGCATTTTTAAACTAAAACTTTAGTCAATTTAGTTTTTGATAATAGTACAACTCATGCTCAATCAATTCTGGATGAAATATTTCAATCAAATCCTTTAAAATAATGTGTGGATTAATTACACCTGACTCCCAATAGTCATTACCTCCATTTACATTTAGGCGTTTATTATTATTAAACACATTCCCCTTTTTAAATGCTTTAAAATGACTAAATTTTTTGTCCACATCGGTAATCTCTGACATTGATTTTATACCACTTTGGTTTAACCAGAATTCTGTATAGTAAGCTTCATCTAAAACCACTTCTTTATTCTTAATAGTACTTCCTTTTTCATTATCTTCTCCCCATAAATAATTGGCTCCAGCATCTATAAAAAATTTAGATACAAAAGTAGCTCCCCCAGGAACATACCAAGCCCCTTTAAAAGGAAGCCCTACAAAAACGGAAGGTTTGTTTTTTATATTTTTAGTTAAATCTATCAAGGATAGATATTCTCTTTCTATTTGATTAAAGAATTTTTCCGCTTCCTTATCTAAGTCATAAAAAGCTCCCATAAACTTTATCCACTCTGTTTTTCCTAAAGGATGGGGTTCCATGTGTTCTCCATTCAGAACAGCTGTTAATCCTAATTCATTTAATTTATTTATTCTACTACTAGATGATTCATTTATCCCAAAAACCATAAAAATATCAGGTGACTCTTCTAATAACAACTCATAATTAAAAGACTGGTATTGTCCAGCCTCCCTAATTTTCCCCTTTCTAATTCTTTTCTTAACAGCTTTACTACTCACATAATCACAACCACTCAAAGCTACAATGGAATTAATTTGATTTAACGCTTCAATAAAAGCAACATGAGTTAAACTCATACAAGCTATTGTTTGAATTGGTATTTTGATAAATGCGGCATTAGGGTACCCCTCTGGTTTTTCTTCTTTGTAAAGAACATATTGATAGGTATTATCATCTCCTCTCCACGCACCATTTAAAGTAATTACTTTATAATCCAGTTTCTCTTCAATTACAAAGCCTTCGGCATACTTAATAGGTACATATTTTTTGGGATTTTCAATAGCATTAACAACTTTCTCTTCATCAACAGAGGAACATGCTACCAATACTATCAAGAAGAAAAGAAATGATATTTTATAATAATTTTTCAATAGTTGACCAAATAAGCTAATCTAACAAAAGTAATAGGAAATACTTCAGGAACACACTTGTTTTATTGTTAAATTCGAACAATTAAAAAAATTAAATTGATGTCGAAAAAAGAGGATATTGTTATGTCGTGGAGCGGAGGAAAAGATTCTTCCTATGCCCTCTATCAAATCTTAAAAGAAGGTCAATACAACGTAAAATACTTACTTACCAATATCTTCAAACCTAATAAACGAGTTTCTATGCATGGCGTGCCAGAAAAATTGATTGAGCTACAAGCCAAACACATAGGTATGCCCTTAAAAAAAATGTACATCGAAGAAAAAACACACGATGACTACAACACCAAAATGAAAGCCTTAATGCTTGAATTTAAAGCAGAAGGTATTAACAAAGTTGCTTTTGGCGATATTTTTCTAGAAGACTTAAAAACATATAGAGAACAAAAATTAACTGAAGTAGATATGCAAGGATTATTCCCTTTATGGAAAAAGAATACGACTGATTTGGCTAATGAATTTATCACCAATAAATTTAAAACACACATTTGTAGTATTGATACTAGCAAAATACCTACTGAATTAGTCGGTATTGATTACTCTATTGATTTCTTAAATCAACTGCCCGATATTGTAGATCCTTGTGGAGAAAATGGAGAATTTCATTCTTTCTGTTATGATGGTCCTATCTTTACAGCTGCTGTTCCTTTTCGTCAAAAAGGCATTGTTGAAAAAACATACCAGCATGAAGGAAAAGATTATGTGTACCTGTTTAGTGATTTAGTAGTTACCTAATTATGGTACAAGCTTAACATAAGATAACGGGCATAAGAAATCCATCCCTCCAGCTAACCGATTACCTATACCCTAACAAAGCTGGATTCCTGATCTCCATTGCATTTCGTCAGGAATGAAAAGTTATTTGGCTCCAAAATCTTTTAATTTATTATTTCCAGTAAGATATACACTTTAATTATTAAGCATTTTCAGGTAATATTTAATCTGAATAATGAGATATTCAATACGTTTATCTTGAGTAATATCAATCGTCATATCACATACTTCATCTCTATAATTGCCTTTTGCCCCTACTTTAAATTTAGCACGAGATAAAGAACAAATGTATTCTATAGGAAAAGATTTATGGATATTCAAATCTATTAATATACTATATGGAGTTTGAATAAATTGCTCCACATCACTACCTCTTGGTATCATTCTTTTTGAAAGATGATTGTTATCAAAAAAAGAGAAATTTAAATGAGGCGTAACTAACTCTGATGATGCCTTAGATTTAATGTACCCTAAAGACATTACTTCCTTTCGTTCTTCTTTAAAATACTGAACCAATTTTTTAGTAATTTCATAATCATTACGGTTAGTAGCATCGTACAAAACACCAATAGAAGAAGCTTTTTCAATATTAAATGCCTTTACCGTCCTTTGGAGCTTCTTTTTCTTTTTCTTAAGACTTAATATGCCTAAGCGTTCTTGTATATTTTTAATTGGTTTCACTTTATTATTTTATTATAATATCTTCTACTATTCTTCTGCCTATTAATTGATTTAACTTCAATATAATGGGAGCTTTCATATAACTTATCTCTTGTTTCAAAGCTGCTGAATCGAGATGAACATAAAGCGTTTTATTTTTAAAATAGATGTTTTTGGTATGATTAGCAAACATTTTTCCAACAACATCTTCATACGCTTTTATTAAATCAATCTCATCCAATTGGTCTTGATAACCATAAGCCCTCAATAGTTTATCTATTACTTCTTTTAACGGTTTTTCTTTAGCCATTTTTAGCCTCCCCATCTTTAATCTGAAAAGCCTTAAAGGTAAGATTTTCCTCATTCAATAAATTAGGTATTCTTTCCAAATCAGTATCTGTTATAAAGATTTGCCCAAAATCACCTCCACCAACAATATGGAGTAATTGAGCCATTCTTTTTCCATCTAATTTATCATAAATATCATCCAATAATACTATCGCTTTAATTTTACTTATCTCTGCAATGAGTTCAGCTTGTGCAAGCTTTAATGCTAATAAATACGTTTTTTGTTGTCCTTGTGAACCAAACTTTTTTAATGGTAATCCTCCTAAATTAAAAGTCAAATCATCTTTATGAATCCCAACATTGGTATAATGATTTGCTTTATCTTTCGTTAAACTTTCTTTTAATAAATCATTAAACCCCCCATCATTCAGTTGCGACCGATAATCCAATTCCACTTGCTCTTTATCTTTACTTATTTCAGTATAATATTTTTGAAAAATTGGAGTGAATTTGTCAATAAATTGCTTTCTAGCTTCATATATTAAATCTCCGTACTGCACCAATTGATTATTCCATATTTCCAATGAATCTTCATCGAAAGTTCGATTTAACCAAAACGATTTCAACAATAAATTTCGATGATTAAGTGCTTTATTGTAGGCCAATAAATGACTAAGGTAGTTGTTGTCATATTGAGAAATAATTCCATCAATAAATTTTCTTCTCACATCACTCCCATCAATAATTAACATGATATCTAAAGGAGTGATAATAACTAATGGAATTCTCCCTATATGATCAGCTAGTCGGTCGTAATTTTTTTTATTTCTCTTAAATTGTTTTTTTTGGTTTCTTTTTAAGCCGCAATAAACCACTTCTTCTTGTTGGTTATTTTGATAATGCCCTTCCAATACAAAAAAAGAAGATTCGTGCGAAATGTTCTGTACATCTAAAGGATTAAAATAACTTTTACAAAATGATAGGTAATAGATTGCATCTAACAAGTTGGTTTTCCCTTCTCCATTATCCCCTAAAAAACAGTTTATTTTATTAGAGAAATTCAATTGAACTTCTGCATAATTCTTAAAATTTAGTATTGATAAGTGTTTTAGGTACATGTTGCAAATTTAACCCGAATTTAAAAAGATGTATAGATTTAGACAGTAAAATTGTTAATCAAGTTAAAAAAAAACTATTTTTGCCCTTCTTAGAAATTAGATAAGTAAAGATGAGTAAAAAAACAACAGAAGAAACGGATGTAATTATTGATGTACAGGAGGTTTACACTAAAACAGAAACCTTTATAGAGGATAACAAAAAAGTAATTTCTATTATCGCTTTTGCTATTATAGCTGTTGTAGCTTTATATTTTGGATACAAAAAGCTTTACATCGCTCCTATGGAAGTTGAAGCTCAAAGTCAGTTATTTATGGCTGAAAAATATTTTGAGCAAGACTCATTACAAAAAGCCATGTATGGTGATGGACTTAATTATGGTTTTATAGATATTATTGCTGATTACAGTGGAACCAAATCTGCCAATTTAGCCCATTATTATTTAGGTATTTGTTATAGAAATACGGGGGAATATGAATTAGCTATTGATGAATTAAAAAGTTTTTCCTCTAGTGATGTAATGGTTAGCACTGTTGCTTTAGGTGCTATCGGAGATTCTTATATGGAATTAAATGATTTTGAGAATGCAATTAAGTATTATGAGAAAGCTGCTTCTCATCAAGAAAATGAATTGACCTCACCTATCTATTTATTTAAAGCTGGTTTAGCTTGTGAAGAAAACACCAACTATGCAGAAGCATTAGAAAACTATACTAAAATCAAAGAAGATTACCCAGACTCTAGAGAAGCCCAAACTATTGATAAATATATCGCTAGAGCTGAAGCACTAAAGTAATGGCTACAGCAAACAACAACCTTTCTAATTACGATAAAAATACAGTTCCAGACGCCTCAACTATGTCTTTCGGAATTGTGGTTGCTGAATGGAATGATAAAATTACTTCTGGACTATTAAAAGGAGCCTACAACACATTATTGGCAAACGGAGGACAAGAAAAGAACATCATTATTAAACATATTCCTGGTAGTTTTGAATTACCATTGGCTGCTCAATCATTATTAGAAAAAAAACAGTTAGATGCCATTATCTGTTTAGGAAGTGTGATACAAGGAGAAACTAAACATTTTGATTTTGTATGTGAAGCTGTTTCTCAAGGCATTAAAGATGTAAGTTTAAAATATAACAAACCTGTTATTTTTGGGGTACTTACCGACAATACTTTACAACAAGCTATAGATCGCTCTGGAGGAAAACACGGAAACAAAGGAGACGAAGTAGCTATTACAGCTATTAAAATGGTAGATTTCCAAAAAAATATTTAAGCAGCACTCCTACTTATTTTCCTGAAAAAGTTCAAATTCCTTATTTAATAAAAAGATGATTACATTTGAAACATTAATAAATTAAATTACTTCAATTATGAGAAAAATATTTTTGCCTTTTGTTTTAATTTCAATGATTATTCTCTCTTCTTGTGGAGAAGAACAAGTAGAAACTACTGAAGTTGAGGAAACAACTTCTACTTGCTTTTATACTTTTAATGTTAATACTGAAGCAACTGTAAATTGGACTGCATTTAAAACCAGTGAAAAAATAGGTGTTGGTGGTCGATTTGATGAAGTATATATTTTAGGAAGTGATGAAAAATCTACTAAAATCACGGACATTCTTAAAACCATTAAGTTTACTATCAAAACCGCATCAATCAACACAGATAACAAAGAGAGGGATGATAAAATTATTAATTCATTTTTCGGAACAATGATCACCTCTGATTTAATTCTTGGTCAAATCAAATCAGCTGAAGGAGATAACAACAAGGGTACCTGTGTTGCTTTTTTAACACTTAATAATGTAGAAAAAGAAGTGAATTTAAACTATTCCATGGAAGATAATGTTATTACATTAACGGGAGAGATTGATATTAATAACTGGGATGGAAAAGCTGCTTTAACAGCATTAAATGAAGTTTGTGGTGATTTACACAAAGGAGAAGATGGAGAAAGTATAACATGGCCTAATGTTGAATTAAATATTCAATCTTCATTTAGAAAAGATTGTCACTAATTACATAAAACAATACAACTAAAGCACTCTTAGAGTGCTTTTTTTATGTTTAATGATTTTATTAAATTTGAAAGCGACCTTCCAATTATGTTAAAAGAGCAACTCATTAAGTGCCACAAAAATATTCAACCTTACATTCATAATACTCCTGTATTAACTTCTCAATCAATTAATGAGATAGTTGGTACTGAACTGTTTTTTAAATGTGAGAACTTTCAAAAAATGGGCGCATTTAAAATGCGAGGCGCTAGTAATGCAATAATGCAATTAAGCAAAACACAGAAAGAGAAAGGAGTAGTTACCCATTCATCTGGAAACTTCGCTCAAGCACTAGCTTTAGCTGCTAAAAATATAGGTGTAAAAGCTTTTATAGTAATGCCTTCCAATGCTCCACAAGTAAAAAAAGAAGCAGTATCAGGGTATGGTGGAAATGTTATTGAGTGTGAACCCACTCTTAAAGCAAGAACACAATGTGCTCAAAAAATTGTTAATGAAGAAGGAGCTACTTTTATTCATCCCTCCAACGATATCAACGTAATTATTGGACAAGGAACAGCTGCAAAGGAACTACTCGAAACGCACCCTGATTTAGAGTATATATTCACTCCTATAGGTGGTGGTGGCTTAATTGCTGGTACCGCACTTGCAGCTCATTATTATGGAAATAACTGTAGGGTTGTTGGAGGAGAACCTTTTGAAGCAGACGATGCTTATCGATCATTAAAAAGTGGAAAAATAGAATCCAACCTAACAACTAATTCTATTGCTGATGGGCTTAAAACAGAATTAGGAGATCAAAACTTTCCTATTATTCAACAATATGTTGATCAAATAATACGCGTAACAGAAAAAGAAATCATACAAGCTATGCGATTAATTTGGGAACGGATGAAAATAATTGTTGAACCTTCAAGTGCTGTTGCTCTAGCTGCTCTTCTTAAAGAAAAGCAATCATTTCAAAATAAAAAGGTTGGCATTATCCTTTCTGGTGGAAATGTAGATGTAAATCAACTCCCTTTTTAAAGCCAACTTAAATCTTAACTACCCAATGATATGGATCCTCTAATTTTCCTGTTTTAATTCCATCCAATCGAGTAGTCAATTCATTAGACAAAGTTCTTTCCTCTTTTGCAGGCAAATCAAACCTTTCTCCATTATTGGTAATAGATGATATTTGGGCTACAGAAACAGCTGTACCTGTACCAAAAGCATCTTTTAATGTTCTATTTTTAGCTGCCTCCATTATTTCTGCAACACTCACTTTTCTTTCTTCTACTTCAACTCCCATATCTCTCGCTAATGTTAAAATACTATCACGAGTGATACCTGGCAGGGTTGTTTTTAAATCTACATTTGGAGTAATTAATTTATTACCTATATGAAACATAATATTCATTGTTCCTGCTTCCTCAATGTATTTATGCTCTTTAGCATCAGTCCACACCAATTGAACAAACCCTTCTTCTTTAGCTAACTTAGCGGGATACAATGATGCAGCATAATTACCAGCTGCTTTGGCAAATCCTACACCACCCTCACACGCTCTAGAGTATTCTGTTTCAATTTTAACATGAACAGGTCCAGAGTAGTAAGCCCCTGCTGGAGATGTAAATATGATGAATTTATATTCATTAGCCGGTCCCACTCCCAGCAATTCTTCACTAGCAAACAAAAACGGTCGAATATATAATGAAGAACCCTCTTTTGAAGATACCCAATCAGAATCCAACGCCACAAGTTGTTTTATGGCATCCACAAATAAATCTTCAGGAATTTCTGGCATACACATTCTCGCAGCAGAAACATTCATTCTTTTTGCATTGGCTTCTGGTCTAAACAAAAACACTTGACCATCTGCTCCTTTATATGCTTTCATCCCTTCAAATACGGACTGACCGTAATGAAGTGCCGCACAAGAAGGACTTAATGTAATAGGCTGGAATGGTTCAATTTTAAAGTTCTGCCACTCCCCATTTTTATAATCAGCCGTGAACATATGATCAGAAAATTGTTTTCCAAACGTTATATTATTAAAATCTATCTCTGAAATTTTAGACTTTGTTGCTTTTTGAATTTGAATTTTACTAACTGCTTCCAATATTTTCCTTATTAAAATGAGGTATAAAGGTAAAAATAATTTATTTATAACTGGTAGTTGTTAAAAAATGATTGCTTTCTTAAAAAGAATTTAAATACTAATTAACAGCAGCAATCTTATCTTTTGCCAATTTTAAAGCAATATCGAACTGTTCTTTTGGTGTTATTTCTGAATTATCTATCACTATTGCATCCGCTACTTGTATTAAAGGATTAGAAGTCCTACTGGTATCATCATTATCTCTAGACTCAATATTAGCTAGTACTTCTTCGTAACTCACTTTATTATTTTTAGCTTTTAATTCATCATACCTTCTTTTTGCTCTAACGGTATAATGTGCTGTCATAAATAATTTTAAATCTGCATCAGGAAAAACAACCGAACCAATATCTCTCCCATCCATCACCAATCCTTTATCTTTCCCCAACACGCGTTGAATCTCAACCAATTTAGCTCTTACCTCTTCTATTTTAGCTATTTTACTGACCTTGTTTGAAACAATAATTTCTCTGATTTCTTTTTCTACATTCTCCCCATTTAAATAAGTCTCTGAAATATTTAATTGGGTATTGTAAGCAAATGAAACTTCAATAGTGTTTAATTTTTTTTTCAATTTCTCAACGTCCACCTGATCATCTTTAATCATATCGTTTCTTAAGGCAAAAAGAGTTATTGCCCTGTACATTGCTCCTGTATCTATATAAATATAATTTAAAGCTTGTGCCAATTGCTTCGCCAGAGTACTTTTTCCACAAGATGAATAACCATCTATAGCTATTATAATTTTATTCATCTTTACTTTTTTTATTTCTCTTATGTTTAGCTATTCCTCCTTCAGGAAGGGTTCCTTTTCGGTAATAATCAGATAAATTAGTAGTTATTGTAAAATGGTTGGAAGAACCCGCTAAATGATACCTAGCACTCCCATAGCTCAAATAAACCTTTTTTATTCGTACACCAAACCCCCAGCTAAAACCAACTAGACCTGGCTTATCATCCAATGCCAATTCTGACCTTCTTTTGTAATTAAAACCAAAACGAACATTAAAAGTTTTTGAAGGTACAAATTCTCCTCCTATTACCAAATGTCTAAAGGCCTCACTAAATAGATTTGTTTTATTTCTTTCTGCCTTATCCTTATCAGATAACAAGTCATTGTTATTAGTCGCTATTGTGGAATCATTATACGCTAAATTCCATTTTTCTAAATGGACGATATCAATAGACAGTCTAAACGGAACGTATTTTAATTTTTTGGATATTCCTAACTGTACTTCAAAAGGGATAGGTTCTTTTTCTGCTCCTTTAACATAAGGCTTTAATTGAGTTCCAAAATTCTTTATCACAGCAGCTATTGTTACACCTTTTAATTTATTTTGGTATGTTGCCGATAAATCAAGCGCCACACCAACTGAATTATAACTATATAAATTGGAATAAATGGATTTTAAATTAGCGCCTACAGAAAATAGTGAATCGATACTTTTACCCCAGCCTAAAACAAAAGCATATTCACCTGCAGAAAAACTACCTAACTCATTCCCTCCTTCATCTGTTTCTAAAAAAGTACCATAATCAATATATTTTACTCCTAAAGAATAGGTACCTGCTTTTTTAAAATCTTGTATATAAGAAGCGTAACCATGATTGATATCCGAAAAGTAATTTAAATAAGAAAGCGTTAGCATTCCTGACATTTCTTCATTCATTAATGAAGGATTAGTCAATGTTAGTGTTGGATCATTATCTTTTACTGATATCAAGTTTCCTCCCAATGCACCAATCCTTGCTGAAACAGGAACATTTAAAAATTCATAGGTATTCGTACCTCCTATTTGAGCAAAAGTCAATAGAACATTAAATAATAAAATAAGGAGGAGGAGCTTCTTCATTGATAAAGAATAGTATTCATAAGCTAAAGTACGTATTAATTCAAAAATTATTGCCTTGGAAACAAGCCCTATACACTTTACAACCTATAGCTTAATAAATACTAGGGAATTGCTGTTCGTCAAATTCATTCATCATTGTATAAGCTGCATCAAAAATATCTTCCGCACTTGGCTTAGAAAAATAATCTCCATCTGTACCATAAGCAGGTCTGTGCGCCTTTGCTGTTAGTGTTACAGGTTCTGCATCCAAATGATAATACCCTTTCTGTATAGTTAAAATTTCATTAAGCATAAATGCACTAGCACCTCCAGGAACATCTTCGTCAACGATTAACAATCGATTTGTTTTTGATAAAGAAGTTTTTATTAAATGATTAATATCAAAAGGCAATAAAGTTCTTATATCTATTAATTCTGCGGAAATTCCTGTTTCTTTTAATTGGTTGACTGCCTGCAAAGCTATATGGGTAGTAGAACCATAAGTAACAATAGTTACATCTTGACCTTCTGATAATATTTCAGGAACCCCCAAAGGAAGTGTATATTTTCCTAAGTTAGATGGTTTTTTTTCTTTACTTCTATATCCATTTAATGGTTCTATAACCAATGCTGGGTCATCTCCTTGTAAAAGGGTATTGTAAAGACCAACTGCTTGTGTTAAATTGCGTGGCACGCAAATATGCATTCCTCTAAGAGCATTAATTATCATGCCCATAGGAGAACCAGAATGCCAAATTCCTTCCAATCTATGTCCTCTTGTACGAACAATCAAAGGAGCTTTTTGACCTCCTTTTGTTCTGTATTGCAGTGTTGCTAAATCATCGCTCAAAATTTGGATGCAATACAATAAATAATCTAAATATTGAATTTCTGCAATTGGACGTAATCCCCGCATTGCCATACCTATTCCTTGTCCAACAATTGTAGTTTCACGTATTCCTGTATCAAAAACCCTTTCTTCACCGTATTTCTCTTGTAGTCCTTCTAAGCTTTGATTTACTCCCCCTATTTTTCCTGTATCTTCTCCAAACATCAATACTTCTGGATAGGTAGCTAGTATATAATCAAAGTAATCTCTTAAAACCACTCTTCCATCCACCAATTCATCTGTTAACTCTACTTTTACTTCTTCTACGTTAAGAGGGGAAGTTTCGAATTCTGAGTACAGTTTAGAACTGTATTTTTCATAATTCTCTTTTTGAGTATTAGATAACCACGATAAAAGAGCTGTTTTTTTCGAACTATTTTCTGTTCTAACCAAACGTATTACCCTCTTCACCACAGAAATAATATCTTTTCTTATTGGTTCTGGATTCGATTTTAGCTCTACAAGTAAAGGTGTAATAAAATTTCCATTAACACTCTCTTTCGCTATCTCTTCCATTAGCAAAACAGCCTCTTCTCTTTCTTTTTTTATAGGGTTCAAATAATTCTCCCAAGCCATTTTTTTTGCTGTTCGAACTGCTGCTTTCCCTTCTTTCTCAATTTTGTCTAATTCTTCTATACTGGCTATTCCATTTGACACTATGAACTCTTTGAATTTTTTCAAACAACAATATTCCAATTCCCCATCCAATCGTTCTTTCGCTTTGTATCGCTCATGTGACCCATCTGTTGAGTGTCCTTGA
>JAGFIT010000092.1 GCA_024103385.1 Vicingus serpentipes | reverse complement strand
GGGGGAACTTAAATGCCCCGATGGTGTAGTGGTTCAGCATCTCTCTTTTACACGGAGAAGGCCACAGTTCGAATCTGTGTTGGGGTACAAATGAAAGAAATGAGACGGCTTTTTAAAAACATCCACGGAGAGAGTATAGATGAAATAAAACACACACTGGATGTTTTAAAAGCTAATCCCGGGACAAAAGTGTACGTGGGGACAGATTCACAAAAGAAAAGAAAATCAATAGAATACGCAGTAGTAATTGCGTATCGTTATGGACATAGAGGATGTCATTTCATATATAGTAAGTGGAACGTTAGCAGGAAAGGTTACGGAAGAGGTGACGATTTAATAATTAAAAGATTAACTGAAGAAATCCAAACGTCTATAGAAGTAGCTGAACGATTAAAAGAAGGATCTATATCCGTATATCAAATTGATCTTGATTTAAATGGTAATCCAAAATGGAAATCAAATAAATTAGTTCAAATGGGTGTGGGTTGGGCGAGAGGTTTAGGTTACAATGTTGCTATAAAGCCGGAAGAATTAGTAGCGGTTAAGGCAGCAAATCAACTTGTAAACAAATAAAACAAAAAACAATGAATTTAATTAAAGCAATTAGGGGATTTGGTGGAAAAAAATGTTGTGATATTTCACAGGAAATAATTGAACAATACAGTGTAGATGATGTTAGACGTAGGAGCATAGTGTAATTTGCCCCTGTAGTTTAATTGGAAGAATATAGGACTTCTGATCCTCTGGTCCGAGTTCAAATCTCGGCGGGGGTACAAAGAGTTCCCATTTGAGATCAAATAGAGTACGTATTATATTTGGTTGAATATTATGGGAAGTGTATAACATTCGTGGTTTTTGGTTGTCCACGTATTTTAAAATAGGTTTACAAGGTTTTGTAGGGTTTTTATAAAATCTTACATTTTTAAAATTGCGGTAATGAAGGCTGTGGATGATGCCTCGGTGGTCTCATAAGCCACCAACCCGTTAAGGGTGTTCGGGTTTGAGTCCCGATACCGCTACTAAATAGACGAGACATTCGTGGTCGGGGGTAGCTCCCCCGCTCGTCTTAAAACTCCACGATTTTTTAAATACCACGAATATGAAAAAAGGAAGTGCTGGTGGAAAAGTCACCGCCATTATAAATAGAGAAAGGTCTTTATTACGATATTACAATAGCCCAAATTATTGCATACATTGTAATAAAATTATTGTTGTAAAAGATAATGAAAAAGCAGCAGAAACACGAAAACGTAAATTTTGTAGTAGGTCTTGTGCGAATACACATAACAATTTAAAAATAAAAAGTTCTTCTGAAAATAGACGTATTTGCCCCTTATGTGGGAAGAAAAAAAATACATATTCTACACTTTGTATAAAGTGCTTTAATAAAAGTAAAGAAATAATAACTTCCTTAACTAAAGGAGAGTTGTTTGATAAATATAGAAATTGGCAGTCAGCAAGAAGTACCATTCAATCTAATGCTAGGAAAGTGTTGATTGAGTCAGGTAGAGAAATGAAATGTGTGGAATGCGAATATAGTTTACATGTTGATTGTTGTCATATTAAAGATGTTTCTGAGTTTTCAAGTGATTCTTTAATATCTGAAATAAATGATACTAATAACTTGGTTTGGTTGTGTAAGAACCATCATTGGGAGTTTGATAATGAGTTATTAAAATTAAAAAATAAATAGTGAAAGTCCCCCCTGCGCATCAAATTGAAAATTAGTAAGTAATGAAGAAAGTATTAGCAAGTTTAGCATTCCCTGTTTTTGCACTAGCACTATTTATTGTAGTACTTCTCGATGTACAAAATGATAGAGAAAAACAACAAAAATTCCGGGAAGAAATGTTAAAAGAGATCAAATCTCTAAACAACAATATCTATAAGATAGGTTTTGTATTAGAAAAACAACGTATAGATGAAAATTGAAATTGATTTTGACAATAAAGTAATTAAAGTTGTCCAAAAGTGCAACTTTAAAAAGTTAATGGATTTTGTCCAAACATTGCCTGATTGGGAAACATTTGATATTTGTTCTAATAATACATCAGATACATATTATTATCCTGTTTATATTCCTTGGTATTGGACATCCGATTCAGGAGAAGTAATAGTAACAAATAATTCTAAATATTCAGGTATACAGGTATTTAACTTAGATAATTAAAGAATTATATGGCTCATTAGCTCTGTGGAGAGCAGCAGATTCTAAACCTGTGATGAAGAGGGTTCGACTCCCTTATGAGCCTCTAAGTAAATTTAAGCTCTCGAATTAAAGGGCTTTTATATCCGTCAGCGTAGGTTGTGTCAACTGGTCTCCAAAACCGGTTTGTTAGAGTTCGAATCTCTAGGCGGGTGCCAAAAAGGTGGCGCAGCATATTGGGGTATGACGCTTCCCTGTCACGGAAGAGATTGTGGGTTCGATTCCCATCGTCACCGCTAATAAGCAGATATGGTGTTCAATGGTAGCATACAAGTCTTCCAAACTTAAGGTCGGGGTTCAAATCCCCGTATCTGCTCAATAAGTCTCCGAAGCATTGATGGTGATGCAACTTGTTTTAAAATTAATTGCAATCAATCTCTAAGCGAGGGGGTAGCTCCCCCTCGATTGCAAAATTAGAGTTTGATTATAAAGACTTAGAGAAATGAACAAATGTTTAAATTGTGGATTAGAAACGTCTAATCCAAAATTCTGTAGTAGAAGTTGTAATGCTTCGTATTACAATAAATTAAGAAAAACTAAAAAATCTAATTGCTTACATTGTGGAGAATCTTTGAGAAATAAAAAAGGTTCAAAATATTGCTCGCTAGAATGTCATAAGCGATTTATGAAAAAGATATTTTTAGAGAGATGGAAGCAAGGGTTGGAAAATGGAAAGAGAGGGAAACATGGTGTCTCCAAAATAATTAGAGATTATCTTTTTGAAAAATATGATAATTCATGTTCCCAATGTGGATGGAATAAGGTTAACGCATATAG
>JAGFIT010000058.1 GCA_024103385.1 Vicingus serpentipes | reverse complement strand
AAACTATGGAAGAATTATTATCAAAAAAAACCTATACTTGTAAACGAGTTTTAGGATTAGTTTTAAACTGTAAACTTATATCAGGATTATCTAACTAAACTGTAAACTTTTTTCAGGACGAGACAGGGTTTTTTTGACCCACCCCCATACCCCTCCAAGGAGGGGAGTTTAACGCTCAATTGTAAAGTAGTTATAAATTTTAAAAGGAGTTAGATTAAAAGTATCCTCTCGGGAGGAGATTTAGAGGTGGGTTTTTAGTAATTTTATTTTTCAATGCCTAGAAAAATAATCCCATACAACCCTAAATTAAAAGAGTTAGCAAAGAAGCTTCGAAAAAACATGACTTTAGGAGAAGTATTGCTTTGGAATGAATTGAAGCAAAAGAAAATGCTAGGTTTCGATTTTGATAGGCAAAAACCAATCGATAATTATATTGTTGATTTTTACTGTAAAGATTTACAATTGGCTATTGAAGTTGATGGAGACAGCCATAATTTTGAGGAAGTTGATGAAAAAGATGTAGTTAGACAGCAAAAACTAGAAAGTCTAGGAGTTCAATTCCTGAGATTTGATGACATAGAAACAAAAAGAGACATGAACAATGTTTTACGAACAATAGAAGTTTGGATTACAAAAAATTCCCCTCCTCGGAGGGGTTAGGGGTGGGTTTGACCCAATAAGGAAATAAATTAAATATGACCAACCAATTATTAGATACCAAAATAGAATTCTTAAAAGGAGTTGGGCCACAACGAGCTGAACTACTTAAGAAAGAATTAGGTGTCTTTACATTTGGTGATTTGTTGGCACACTTTCCTTTTCGATATATTGATAAATCTAAAGTTTACCAAATAGCAGATATAACTTCTACGGAAGCGCACATTCAGTTGCGTGGAAAAATTACTGACATTCAAGTGGTGGGAGAAAGAAGAGGGAAAAGAATGGTGGCTACCCTTAAAGATGATACAGGCGAAATAGAATTAGTTTGGTTTAAAGGGATTAAGTGGTTGCAAAATTCTGTTAAAAAAAATGTTGAATATATCGTTTATGGTAAACCTACTTTATACCGAAACAAGTTAAACATTACACACCCAGAATTGGATGAAGTAGAACAATCTTTAATTGCCAATCAGGTGACGTTAGAAGCTGTTTATTCTACCACAGAAAAGTTAACAGCTAAAGGATTACACTCCAAAGGAATTCATAAAATTCAAAAAAACCTAGTAGGACAATTAACAGGACAGTTACAAGAAACACTTCCTCCTTACTTGATGGATAGACTTCAGTTGTTGGATAGGGAAGCAGCTCTAATTAATGTACATGTGCCTCAAGACAATGAAGTTTTACAAAAAGCGATTTTCCGATTGAAGTTTGAGGAGTTGTTTTATCTTCAGTTGAGTTTATTACGACAGAAAGTCATCAAGACAGAGACAATAAAAGGTCATGTTTTTGATAAGGTGGGAGATTATTTTAATACTTTTTACCAAGAGCAATTGCCTTTTGAATTAACCGAAGCACAAAAAAGAGTTATCAAGGAAATTCGGGTAGATATTGGTTCAGGAAAGCACATGAACCGATTATTGCAGGGAGATGTAGGGAGTGGAAAGACCATTGTAGCACTGTTGTGTATGTTGATTGCATTGGATAATGGGTTTCAAGCGTGTTTAATGGCTCCAACAGAAATTTTAGCTACTCAGCATTATGAAAGCTTAAAAGAATTGTTGGGAGACATGAATGTTACTATTGAGCTGTTAACAGGTTCTAGCAAAACGGCAGCTCGGAAAATAATTCATGAAAACTTAGAGAATGGACAGCTGCAGATTTTGGTAGGAACCCATGCTTTAATAGAAGATAAGGTGAAGTTTAAAAACTTAGGGTTTGTGGTCATTGACGAACAGCATCGTTTTGGAGTGCAACAGCGTTCTAAATTATGGAGAAAGGGAAAACAGCATCCACCTCATGTGTTGGTAATGACAGCAACTCCAATCCCTAGAACCTTGGCCATGACTTTTTATGGAGATTTGGATACTTCTGTTATTGATGAATTGCCTCCAGGCAGAAAAGAAATTAAAACCATCCATCGCTTTGATTCCTCAAGACTAAAGATATTTGGGTTTATGGAAGAAGAAATAAAGAAAGGAAGGCAAGTATATGTGGTATATCCATTAATTCAAGAATCTGAAAAAATGGATTACAAAGATTTGATGGATGGGTATGAAAGCATCACAAGACGTTTTCCTTCACCGAAATACAACGTATCTATTGTGCATGGACAAATGAAGGCAGCAGATAAAGAATTTGAAATGCAACGCTTTGTAAAAGGAGAAACTCAAATTATGGTGGCAACAACAGTAATTGAGGTAGGAGTGAATGTACCTAATGCCAGTGTGATGATAATAGA
The DNA here is from genome assembly GCA_024103385.1 of Vicingus serpentipes. Taxonomy (GTDB): domain Bacteria; phylum Bacteroidota; class Bacteroidia; order Flavobacteriales_E; family Vicingaceae. The sequence continues at coordinate 86,259 of JAGFIT010000058.1, read as the reverse complement.
AAGTGCAGAGCGTTTTGGCTTGTCGCAATTGCACCAATTAAGAGGGCGAGTAGGTAGGGGGGCAGAACAATCGTATTGTGTGTTAATGACGGGGAATAAACTAAGTGCAGACGGTAAAACACGTATGGAAACGATGGTAAAAACCAATGATGGTTTTGAAATTAGTGAAGTAGATTTAAAATTACGAGGACCAGGAGATATACAAGGAACGCAGCAAAGTGGCTTGTTAAACCTCAATATTGCCGATTTAGCGAAAGACGGACAAATACTACAAGTAGCAAGGAATATAGCGGTAGAGATACTAAAAGAAGATGCTCAATTAGAACTGGAAAAAAATTACCGTCTGCATACAACACTGCAAAAACTGTTTAGTAGTAAGGTGAATTGGGGACGGATTTCATAGTTTCGTTTATCGACCTGGCCAAGAAACGTGCGGATTTAAAACGCATATCTGTCAGCCGAATACCGAGTTTTGTTATGTGTTTTAATGTTCATTTTACCGTGTCAGCCAGCATGTTTTCTTAGCCTTTGTTGGCAAACGTTACTTTTCTTTCGCTTTGTTCCAGTTCTTTTTCATTATTGGTTTCGAGAACGAAGTCTCTCCGTTCGATGGTTCCCCAGAAAAATGGCAGTATTTCTCTTTATAATCTTTGTCCTTGTACTTGTTCCAAGATTTATAGGCTTTGTCTGAAAGTGGTCTGTCAGGATTGAAGGGTATCTTGTCACCTGTCCTTATACAGTAACCGGTATCGGTGTCTTGCGTAGTCTGCTTTGGTTTACTTGACTTTGGGGTTAATGTCTTAATGCCAAGCTGTCCAGATAGTTCATCAATCTCGTCAGAGTGGGTATATTTTTTTGATAGACCCAAATTAGCTTTTTCATAGAGCGGTGTCCTTTGGAAAAGGGTCTTGCTGTTGTTGATTACTTGGTCAAAGTAGTTGAAGGCTTCTTTGTCAATAGTATCGCCAAGAAGATTGCCAGTCAATGCACCAACAAGTGTAGCTTTTGTCAATATGCCAAACTCAATATTGTTATTTTGAGAAAAGTCGTAAAGATTCATTGAGCTCAATAAAGCCGCTGATTCGTTTGCATAATATTTGGCATGAAGTCTCGGCTCATATTTTATTTCAATGTTTGGGAAGTCCTTTAAAAAGTCAAAGTCTTCCTGGCTAAAGCTCTTTGAAATATTATCTTCGTTTTTTCCAAAGACAACCGTTATTTTGAGTTTATAATCGTTCTTTTTGGATTTTAACACGTCAACAAATCTTGAATGAAGCTTGATGAACGGAGAGATAATTACTAATTGTTCCTCTGCTCGCTCAAAGATTTTCTCAAGCTCTGCATTAAGTTGATTACCTTTTACAAATTCTGCCATGTTTGTTTTTTTAATGTTTGCTAACGCTGAGCTAAGAATTGTTTCAATTGTTTTTAGCGGTTGATAAACGAAGTTAGTCTTTTTTTAGAACAAGTAACTATGCCTTTTAACTTTTCGTATATTTATCTTATGAAAAGAATTATTTTACCATTGCTTCTTTTGATTTCTTTTAGTGTGCTTGCGCAACATTCTAAAATCAATGTGGCACTACAGTCAGCCATAAAAGATAAAGGGAAATCTACAGAGTTGTTTCCATTGTTTGTGGTAGGGAATGTAGCTCTAATTAAACAAGAGGTACTCCAATTAGGAGGAGAAGTGAAATTAGCTACGGGTAATGTAGTTCAGGTAAAGTTGCCAGCTAACAAAATTGCTCAATTGGCTAAAAAAGATTTTGTACAACGTATTCCGTATTCGTTTTCATCGGGTCACCCTTTGAGCGATACTATGACCATCCATAATAATGTAACTCCTGTTTATAATGGGGATGCACCACTTTTTCAATCCTATACAGGTAAGGGAGTATTGTTCGGTATTATTGATACGGGACATGATATTGTACATCCCGATTTTAAAGACTCTTTAGGAAGAACCCGTATTTTGAGAATTTGGGATCAAACACAGCCAGATAATGGAAGTAGTACTTTCGGTTACGGAATAGTTTGGGATTCAACCTCTATCAATAATGGGAGTTGTACACATATCGATTATGGTTCTACCTCTCACGGAACACATGTTTCGGGTATTGCTGTAGGAAATGGGTTGGCAGTTGGTAATTATAGGGGAGTAGCTCCTGAGGCAAGCATTGTGGCAGTAGCAAGTGATTTTAATGCACCCAATTGGTTATTTACAGTGGTGGATGCAGTTAACTATATTTATCAAATAGCAGATTCTTTAAATATGCCGTGTGTCATTAATGCGAGTATAGGAGATTATTTTGGCTCTCACGATGGAACAGACCCTGCCGCATTGTTGATTGATAGTTTGGTGAATGCCAAACCAGGTAGGGCTTTTGTTTGCGCAGGAGGAAATGCAGGCCATTTTAATTGGCACGTAGGACAACAAGTTACAGCAGATACCTCATTTACCTGGTTAAAATACAATTCTAGTTCTGCATTAGGCTTTGGTTCCGTTTTTTATGAAGTATGGGCAGATACTGCCGATTTTAATAATGTAGATTATGCTTTTGGAGCTAATTTACCTTCGGGTAGTTTTTCGGAAAGAGGAAGAACTCCCTTTTTTAATATTAAAAATCGATTAGGAAATTTTACAGATACTATTAAAAATGACACCAATATTTTGGCCATCGTGGAGACTTATGCTGAGCTACAAGGTGACAAATATTTACTTCAAGTGTTACTTAATGAACCAGACTCTAATACCTATAATTTCAGTATATTAAGTACTGGATCAGGACGATTTGATTTTTGGTCAACCAACCTATTGGGTACTTCTGCAATTGTGCAGTCTGGTTTACCAACTGTAGCACAATATCCTCCAATGGCTTATTATACGTTGCCCGATTCAGCTAAAACAACGGTGAGTAGTTTTTCTTGTTCACCATCTGTATTAACAGTAGCTAATTTTGTAAACAGAAAAACATATTTGGATGTGGATAGCTTAATAGTGGTTAAACCATGGACTCCTGGAGCTAAAGGAACTTCATCAAGTATTGGACCTGATAGAAGAGGCAATTTAAAACCAGATATTGGAGCAACAGGAGATGTAACTATTGGTCCAAATTCTGCAGCAGTAATTGCAGCTAATTTAGTCTCGTCTCCAGGAGATAGAGAGAAAGTAGCTTTTGGAGGAATGCATCGTACTAATGGAGGAACCTCTATGGCTTCTCCAGTGGTAGCTGGTATAGCGGCTTTGTATTTAGAAAAATGTCCAAACGCAACAATGGCTGAAATAAAAAATGCAATTACATCAACAGCTAAACAGGATGTACATACGAATACTGTTCCTAATCCAATTTTTGGTTATGGAAAAGTAGATGCTTTTGCAGCTTTAAATACATCGAATTATACTTACTCGCTTGGTGCTGATAAAGAAGTGTGTGATGGAGATAGTGTGCAGGTTAATGCATCAGGGTTTACAAGTTATTCGTGGTCAACAAACGAAACCACTTCTTCTATTTTTGTGGACACTACAAAAAATATTTTTGTAGAAGTAAATAACGCGAGTGGTTGTAAAGCATATTCAGATACCATTAGTATTACTTGGCATGCATTACCAATAAAACCTACTGTAACTGTTGTTGGGAATGATTCATTAATTTACGTTACCAGTTTAGGGTTGCAGTGGTATTTTAATAGTGGTTCTCTCCTTGGAGAAATAGATACTCTACATGTTGCTCAAAATAGCGGAGATTATTTTGTGCAGGTAACAGACAGTTTTGGATGTAAAAACAACTCAGACACAGTAAACGTTGTTATTTTAGGAATTGAAAACAATTTTCAAACGATAGCTAATGTTTATCCTAATCCTACAACAGACAAAATAATAATTGAGTTGACTTCTTCCAATGAGATACATACTATTCTACTGTTAAATTCTTTAGGGGAAACCATTCAAACAAAACAATTAAATAACAATGAACTTAAGCATGAATTTGATTTAAGTGAGTTAGCCAAAGGGGTGTATTACTTAAAAATGCATACTGATAAAAAAGATTACTTACAAAAAGTAATATTGTTCCGTTAAACGGAGACCACTTTATTTGATTGTCCTTTCATTTTCTTAATTTAGTATCCCAATACTATTCACTCTATAGATGCATCGATTTTTAGGTTATAAGAATTTTTTATTACTACTAATAACCTTGTTTATTATGCAAGTAGGGTTTGCACAACCAACAGATACTTTTTTACCCAAAACAATTATCTTTAAAGTAAAGGAAGCTTATAGAAGTCAATGTTTTAGAGAGGAAATCAAGAATGAAAAATTAAATCAGTTATTTATTGAATTGGGATTGAATGAGTTGAGTAAAATTTTTCCAAATAAACAGCAAGCAAAAATAGTAACTCCCCCTAATCATGTTGACCTTTCTTTAATTTATCAATTTAAATACACCAATCCTATTGAAGAGGAAGAAGTGATATGGAAATTAAATCAACTTAAGCTATTTGAATATGTAGAGCGCTACGTAATCCCTCAATTAGCTTATACTCCAAATGATACTGCAATTGCTAGTCAGTACTTTTTAAACTTAATCAATGCTTTTAATGCTTGGGATATTCAAAAAGGAGACACCAATATTGTTGTAGGTGTTACAGATACAGGTTGGGATCCTACTCACCCAGATTTATTAGGTAATGTGAAAATAAATTATTTAGACCCCATTAATGGAGCTGATGATGATAATGATGGTTATATTGATAACTATATGGGGTGGGACTTAGGAATGAATGATAATGATGCTTTGTTTGAATCTACAGCTCATGGAGTTTATGTTACGGGATTAGCTGCAGCTGTTACAGACAACACAACAGGAGTTGCTAGTCCTGGTTTTAAAACTAAATTTTTACCTATTAAAATCTCAAATTCTGCTGGTTTTTTAACTCATGCATATCAAGGGGTAGTGTATGCTGCAGATCATGGTTGTTTTGTTATTAATTGTTCTTGGGGAAGTTATACTCCTGGTCAATTTCAAAAAGACATTATTGATTACGCAACGATTAACAAAGGATGTTTAGTAATAGGGGCCGTGGGAAATGATGATGGTGAAAATGTATTTTATCCTGCAGGTTATGATGGGGTGCTTAGTGTAGCTGCTAGCGAGCAAAGTGATTTGAAAAAAAATAATTCCAATTATGGCTATTATGTCAATATTTCTGCACCAGGAGAAGCAATGTACACAACAGGTCCTGCTGGCAGTTTTGGGTTAAATGGAGGAACATCAATGGCGGCACCAGTTGTTGCTGGTGGAGCTGCTCTCGTTAAGGCTCAGTTTCCTTCTTATAACAATCAACAAATAGCGGCACTATTACAAACTACCGCTGACGATTTAAATGCTTTAAATCCAACTTATATTGACAAGCTAGGTAAAGGGAGGTTGGATTTATTTGATGCTTTAACAGTAGTTAATCCTCAGTTTTTGGAGTTAACATCCTCTACTTTAAAGGATAAAAACAATAATCTTTTTTCAGAAGGAGATACCATTAATGTGGTTGGTTTATTTACGAATTATTTAACAGCTATAAGTGGCGTTTCTGTTACTTTAACGTCTTCATCTCCTTTCCTTAATATTATTGATGGGATAACTAATTTACCTAATTTAAATGTATTGGATACAGTAAGTAATTTTAATGATCCTTTTTTAATTGAAGTATTGAATGGTGCAGGATTAAATGAAACTGTATTAATAAAAGTAACAATTACTAATGGTAGTTATTCTAATACTGAATATTTTACCATCATCTTAAATCAGAACTACATCAATTTAGCAGAAAATCAAGTGGCTACAAGTATAACTAGTGTAGGGAAAACAGGTTATAATGATGTTAATAACACCATTGGTTTAGGCTTCACGTATAAAGGAGAACAATTGCTTTATGAAGCAGGCTTAATGGTGGGAGATGCGTCATCAAGAGTTTCAGATGTAGTAAGAGGTGCTTCTATACAAGATCAAGATTTTTTGGCAACGTCAACAATTCAATACAATCCACCTTTTATTTCAGCACTAGATTTAGTAGGTATTTTTGATGATAATTTGTCTTCGTCACCCATAGGGATTTCTATAAAACAGCATGCCTATGCATTTTCAAACGCGCCAGACGATAAATATGTCATTGTAATGTATGATATAGAGAATACAAGCGGAATTACTTTAAATAATTTGTATGCAGGCATTTTTGCTGACTGGGACATAGACAATCCCAATATGAATAAAGCAGGAGTAGATGTAGCTTCAAAAATGGGATATGTGCACTCTGTTGCTAATGACACTATTTATGCAGCTATTAAATTATTATCAAGTAATGGGTTTTTTAATTATTCGTTGGATATGGATGGGAGTGGAGGTGTAGATGTTTCTACTGGAGGTTTTACTACTGCAGAAAAATATACCACGTTGTCATCTAATAGAGCAAGTGCAGGAGGGGTGTTGGGCTCAGATGTAGGGCATGTGGTTAGTACAGGAAGTTTTAATTTAATACCTGGTCAGCACGAAGTAGTAGCTTTTGCAATTATTGCAGGAGATAGTTTGTTGGATATACAAAACAGTGCAACAGCAGCACAGTTAAAATATGATGGTAATCCATTAGCTATTGATGAAAAGCTGAAGAGTAAAGAAGAATTGTTTATTTACCCCAATCCTACGAATGGAATTTTTTATATTAATACCCAACAGAAAATACAAGAAGTGATGGTTAAAAATCTTTTAGGAGAAGTAATTTTATCAACTACATTACCTGAAGTTAATCTATCCAATTACGCTAAGGGAGTTTATTTGGTAGAGGTAACAACCGAAACTGCTCATTTAAAGCAAAAACTGATACGGAATTAGTAAAAAGTATAGATCAAAAAAAAATCCCCCGAAGTATTTCGAGGGATTTTTAAAAAGTTAAGAATATAAATATTAAACCACTTTAACGTTTACCGCGTTTAATCCTTTTCTTCCTTCTTGTAATTCAAATTCTACTGAATCACCTTCATTGATTTCATCGATTAACCCCGATACGTGTACGAAGTATTCTTCTTTTGATTCTTCATCAACTACAAAACCAAATCCTTTGGTTGAGTTGAAAAATTTTACTGTTCCTTTTTTCATTGTGTTGTAATAAATAAATTAAGCACCAAAAATACTGTTAATAAGCTTGATATTAAAATTTTAAATCATTTTTTTATTTTTTGTCTAAAAAAAGCAGTTAGAATTGAGTAATCGTTTGTTTAGTTTAGAAAAATATTACCAGGCTTTTAACTATATTTGCAGCCTATTAAACAGAAGGAATAATTTAAACAATTATGAAAAAAATACTTTTACCATTAGCTGTTGTGGGAATACTTTGTTCTTGTGGCAATACAGAGCCTTCCTCTGAAATTTCTACAGATTTAATTAAAAACCCTAGTACAGCATCAACTGAAAAAGTTGATGAGGCTGATTTGCCTTTTTTCGAATTTGATGAGGAATTAAAAGAGTTTGGAACTATTACACAAGGTGAATCGGTGTCTTTATCGTTTAGGTTTAAAAACGTAGGAAAGTCTGACTTAATTATATCTTCAGCTCAAGGAAGTTGTGGATGTACAGTCCCTCAATGGCCAAAAGAACCTGTTCAACCAGGAAAAGAAGGAGTTATAGAGGTAACTTTCAATTCCACAGGAAAACAAGGAATGCAAAACAAAACAGTAACATTGGTTGCTAATACCATTCCTAACACTAAGGTGTTAGCGATAAAAGGAGAAGTGTTGGCACCAAAAACAAATAAATAATATAAAAATGAAAGGAACAGGAATTTTATTAATGGCTCAACAAGGAGCTGAAGGAGGTGGATTAGAAACGCTTTTAATGTTTGGAGCAATTTTCGTGGTGTTTTATTTTTTCATGATAAGACCACAAATGAAAAAACAAAAAGAACAACGAAAATTTAGAGAGTCTTTAGAAAAAGGAACTAAAGTGGTTACAATAGGAGGTATTCATGGTAAGATTTCTGAAGTAAAGGAAAATACGGTAATAATAGAAGTAGAAGGTGGAAATCGAATGAAAATAGAAAAATCGGCTATTGCTAAAGAATTTTCTGCAGAGGAGATGGAAAAAACCAATAAATGATTTGTTCAGTATTGTAACTTATTTTAAACAATTTGTGAATAAAGCTTCCTCGAAAAGGAAGCTTTATGTGTATTTATTCTGTCTGTTTTTAGCAATTTTTTTCTGGTTGTTAAATGCTTTGGGCAATAATTATAGTACTAACATTACTTTTAATGTTAACTACCAAAACACACCTAAAAATAAGGTCATTCTTAATGAACTTCCACAGAAGATTGATATAAAAATAAAAGGGTTAGGATTTGATTTATTGGCATACAAACTACAGTTAAAACAACCTATTGTTACTGTAAATTTAACAACATTGAAAAATTTTAATCGTAAAGAAGGAACAATTGTCACCCAAACACTTTCAACTAAAAATTTTCAGCCATACATTTCTACACAATTAGGTGAACACCTTGATATTCAAACCATATTTCCCGATTCTATTTACTTTGAATTGGATGAAAAAGTAGAAAAGCTGTTATTGATTGTTCCTAAAACCACTATTACTTACGATCAACAATATCAACTTTTTGGAGAAATGTTATTAAAACCAGCTGTAGTAAATGTTTCTGGACCAAAATCAGTGTTAGATACGATGAGGAAAATTTATACAGAAGAATTGGTTCTAGAAGGGTTAAATAAAACGACCACAGAAGCACTTGTGTTTAGTTCTGAGTATAATAAACAGCAATTAACTTTTAATCCTCAACAAGTTTTTATACATATTCCTATTGAAAAATATACAGAATCGATTAAAAAAGTTAAATTAAATGCTATTAATGTGCCGGAGAACATTGTACTTAAAGCTATACCAGGAGAAATTGAGGTTAAATTTAGAGTTCCTTTAAGTAAAATAGCTGCTTTAGAGAATGCAGTATTTAGTGCTGAAATAGATTATCAGCAAATTAATCAAGAATTTAACCATAAACTAAAGGTGAACTTAACGAGTTATCCTGATTTTATTCAATCGATTACTTTAACTCCAACCAAAGTAGAGTATATATTAAAAAAGAATGACTAAACAAACCATTATAGGGTTAACGGGAGGTATAGGTGCTGGAAAATCTACTGTTGCAATGATTTTTAAAGCTTTAGGTGTTCCTGTTTTTAATTCTGATATAGAGGCTAAGAGAATTGTTAATACAGATAAGGAGGTAATAGCTTCGATAAAAAAAGTGTTTGGAGAGGATGTTTACCTGCATAATGTTTTAGATTCAAAAAAAATAGCGGACTTAGCTTTTACGGATAAAACAGTTTTACATAAATTGAATGGCATTATTCACCCAAAAGTTAAAGAAGCTTTTGATAAATGGATAAAAAATAATCCACAAGAAAAAGTGTTAATTAAAGAAGCTGCAATATTAATTGAAACAGGTAATTATCAAGACTTAGATAAACTAATATTAGTAGTAGCGCCAAAAGAAGTAAAGGTAACGCGAGTAATGAATAGAGATGGAGTGGATTCAGTTGCCGTTACTAATAGAATGAATGCCCAACTCCCAGATGTTGAAAAACAAAAAGTAGCTGATTTTATCATTCACAATAATGACGAACAACTGGTTATCCCTCAAGTATTATCCATTTATAAGCAATTAAATGAACTGCTAGTTCAATAACATTTCAATGTAATCTATACTTTTTGATTTTCTTATACTCAATGCTTTTGAGTAATCTAAAATAAAGTTAACAGTTGATTGTTTTGGAGAAAACTCTTTTTCTTCTTCTGATAGCAACATTTTTAATTCTTGCTCTTTTTCAGTTATTTCTAATAAATCTAAATGCGTAAATTCTTTCATAGGCTTCTTAAAAGTTAAATATTATTCATTAACGCTACTCTGGATAATTTATTGCACAAAAAAACTCTTTTGATTTTATCAAAAGAGTTTTCTAAAGTTGAACTAATTTATTTAATGAATGTTTAAGGTAAATTGTTTTTCTTCTGCTATTTTTCTTAGGTTAATTAATGCGTAGCGCATTCTTCCTAAGGCAGTATTGATACTTACGTTAGTAGTTTCAGCAATCTCTTTAAAACTCATGCTAAAATATAAACGCATCATCAACACCTCTTTTTGGTCGTGAGGTAAATCTTTAATTAATTCTTTAACATTAGAGAGTGTTTGATTGATTTCCATTTTTTCGTCAATATTTTTTCCTGGATGGGAAATTACATCAAAAATATCAAAGTCATCATTACCCGTTACCATTGGCATTTTAGACTTTTTTCGATAATGATCAATAATTAAATTGTGTGCAATTCGCATTACCCATGGTAAAAATTTTCCTTCATCATTGTATTTTCCACGTTTTATAGTGTTTATAACTTTAATAAAGGTATCTTGAAAGATGTCCTCTGCTAAAGCAGCTGATTTCACTTTACATACAATGTAAGTATAAACTTTCTTTTTATGGCGAATGATGAGTTGTTCAACAGCGAGTTCATTGCCTTTGATATAGGCTTGGACTAACTCCTTCTCACTTAGCTTTGATAATTGCATAATACCTCCCTTTTATGGTTACAGTAATAATTATTAGTTAATTATTTAAAAAAGAGTAGATATTACTTATAGGCGATTATTTTATTTAATATTTCTATTTAACAAACTTAAACGTAAGTTATTTAATATTATTGTTTACGTTCAAAATATATTTTTGTTATTTCAAAACTACTAAAAAGAAAAGTAACTTTGAAATGTTTAACATTCTTTAACAATTATCAATAACTATGCCTGAAGTATCGTCTAAGCCTTTTAATACAAAAACACATGTTTATATTAAAGGAGCTAGAGTACACAATTTAAAGAATGTTGATGTTGCTATCCTAAGAAATAAATTAGTTGTTATCACAGGTTTGTCTGGTTCAGGTAAATCTTCATTGGCATTTGATACCCTTTTTGCAGAAGGGCAGAGAAGGTATGTTGAAAGTCTTTCTTCTTACGCTAGACAATTTTTAGGAAAAATTGAAAAACCAGATGTAGATCATATTTATGGAATAGCTCCAGCAATTGCAATAGAACAAAAAGTAAATACAGTCAATAAGCGTTCAACGGTTGGAACATCCACAGAAATATATGATTATTTAAAATTATTGTTTGCTAGGATAGGGGTTACTTATTCTCCAGTTTCAGGAGAAATTGTTAGGCGCGATACTATCGATTCTGTTGCAGCAGCAATACTAAAATTAAAAAAAGGCACTAAAGTTATACTAACGGCCACTATTCAATTAAAAAAACAAAAACTAAAAGAACAACTTGATTTATTACAACAACAAGGTTTTACAAGAGTTTGGTGGAAATCTCAAGTAGAAAGAATAAATAACATTCCTATAAAAGAAATAAATGAAGGGCAATTCGATTTATTAATTGATCGGTTTATTGTTGATGATGAAGATAAAGACAATACTAGTAGGATATATGATAGTATTGAAACGGCTTTTTTTGAAGGAGGTGGGGCTTGTAATGTGGTTCTGTTAGATAATAAACAAACCACTACTTATAATAATCGATTTGAAGCTGACGGAATTGAATTTGAAGAACCCTCAGTTCATTTTTTTAGTTTTAATAACCCTATAGGAGCGTGCAAAGTATGTGAAGGCTATGGAAGTGTAATTGGTATTGATGAAAACTTAGTCATTCCCAATAAAAATCTTTCTATATATGATGATGCTATAGTTTGCTGGAAAGGAGAGAAGATGCAAAAATGGAAAAAGAAATTAGTGATGAATGCATCGGAATTTAACTTTCCAGTACATAAGCCTTATTATGAGCTAACTGAAGAACAAAAACAGGTGTTATGGAAAGGAAACAAGTATTTTGAAGGCTTAAATAAGTTCTTTAAAGTGCTGGAAGATAAAAGCTATAAAATTCAATTTCGAGTAATGCTTTCAAGGTATAGAGGGAAAACAACTTGTGCCGATTGTAAGGGAACTCGATTGCGTAAGGATGCTAATTATGTTCAAATAGGTGGTAAATCAATAACAGACTTAGTCTTAATGCCCGTAGATCAGTTGCTTATTTTTTTTAAATCTCTTCAATTAACAGAACAAGAAAAGGAGGTTGCAAAAAGATTGTTACTCGAAATAAATACTCGATTACAGTATTTAGTTAATGTTGGCTTGGGTTATTTAACATTGAATCGACTTTCATCTACATTGTCTGGAGGAGAATCTCAACGAATAAATTTAGCTACATCTTTAGGTAGTAGTTTGGTAGGCTCCATGTATATTTTAGATGAACCAAGTATTGGATTGCACTCAAAAGATACAGATCTATTGATAAAAGTGTTAAGAGATTTACAACAATTAGGTAATTCTGTTATTGTTGTGGAGCATGATGAGGATATTATTAAAGCTGCTGATGAAATTATTGATTTAGGTCCTTACGCAGGCAACTTGGGGGGTGAAATTGTTTTTCAAGGAAATTATAATCAACTATTGAGGGATAATCAATCTCTAACTGCTAAATACATTAATGGATTAGAAAAAATAGAATTGCCTAAAACACGTAGAAAGTGGAATAAAAAAATTAGTGTGTTAGGTGCTCAAGAAAATAATCTTAAAAGAATTGATGTTGATTTTCCATTAAATACGTTAACGGTGGTTACTGGGGTTAGCGGTTCAGGAAAATCATCTTTAGTTAAAAAGTGTTTATTACCTGCTATAAAAAAAATGTTTGAAGGATATGCTGAAGAATCAGGATCAATAGATAAAATAACAGGTGACATAGCTACTTTAAAAGGAGTAGAGTTTGTAGACCAAAATCCTATAGGAAAATCTTCTCGATCAAACCCTGTAACCTATATCAAAGCTTACGATGAGATTAGGAAATTGTATGCAGACCAACCTTTATCTAAAACAAGAAACTATAAAACAGCTCATTTTTCATTTAATATTGATGGAGGAAGATGTGAAACATGTAGTGGAGAAGGAGAGGTGACAGTAGAAATGCAATTTATGGCTGATATTCACTTGGTTTGTGAAGAGTGTAAGGGAAAACGTTTTAAAGAAGAAACATTGGATGTGAAGTATAAAGGAGTTGATATTTCAGATTTATTGAACATGACGATAGATGAGGCCATTGACTTTTTTAATGCTTCGGAAGAAAAAGCAGCAAAACGAATTAGTGATAAACTGCTGCCTTTACAAGAAGTTGGTTTGGGTTATATTCATTTGGGACAATCATCAAGCACTTTAAGTGGAGGTGAAGCTCAGCGGGTAAAATTAGCCTCTTTTTTAGCGAAGAAAGATAGTAGTCAAAATTTGCTTTTTATTTTTGATGAACCTACTACGGGGCTACATTTCCATGATATCAATAAATTACTTACCGCTTTCAATGCGCTAATTAAACAAGGTCATTCAATTATTGTTATAGAGCATAATTTGGATGTGGTAAAATGTGCAGATTGGGTTATTGATTTAGGCCCTGAAGGAGGAGAGAATGGGGGAAAGTTGATATTTACAGGAACCCCAGAAGAATTAGTGCTTTCAAAAGAAAGTATTACAGGGAAGTATTTACTGGAAAAGTTATAAGTTAAATTGGAGGGTTGAAAAATGAATTATTACCTAGATAATTACGCTGTTCGACCACAATTAATTCCTGATGGTGTGCCTAGGAACCTAGGCATTATTGTGGTAATTCCTTGCTATAATGAACCTTCCTTAATTCATTCTTTACAAAGCTTATTTGATTGCACTCTTCCATCATGTAGTGTAGAAATTATTGTGGTTATAAATGCTTCGGAAAACTCATCTCCCGAAATTATCAAACAAAACAAAAAAACACTTGATGAAGCATTGAATTGGGCTGAAACCCATCAAAAAAATAAATTATCGTATTGCTTTATTAAAGAGAACTCACTTCCGAAAAAACATGCAGGAGTAGGATTGGCTAGAAAAATTGGTATGGATGAAGCGGTAAGACGATTTGAATCAATTAGCCATTCTGATGGAATAATTGTTTGTTTTGATGCAGATGCAAAATGTGAGTTGAATTACTTGACAGAAATAGAAAACCATTTTAAAGCTCATTCAAAATCTCCCGCTTGTTCTATTCATTTTGAACATCCAATAGCCGGAGAAGAGTTCTCTAAAGAAATATATGAGGGTATTGCTCAGTATGAATTACACTTGAGGATTTATAAAAATGGGTTGGCTTATGCAGGATTGCCCTATGCTTATCATACGATAGGTTCTAGCATGGCTGTTAGAAATCATATTTACCAAAAGCAAAACGGGATGAATAAGCGTAAAGCTGGAGAAGACTTTTATTTTTTACAGAAGTTAATTCCTTTGGGTGATTTTACAGAGATAACGACAACTAAAGTAATACCTTCGCCAAGAGTTTCAGATAGAGTTCCTTTTGGCACAGGAAAAGCAATGAGAGATTTTTTACTTGATAGAGAGCAAACTATACAATCTTATCATGTGAATTCTTATATTGATTTAAAGCGCTTTTGTGAACTACTCCCTGATTTGTATGATAATCCTTTTGTTGAATTTCCAACATCTATAAATGAATTTTTAGGAAGTATTGACTGGGAGATTAATTATAAAAAAATAAGAAAAAACAGTACATCAAAAACACACTTTGTAAAATTATTTTATAGTTGGTTTAATGCTTTTAAAGTATTAAAGTGTATGCATTTTTTACGCGATAATTATTACCCTGATCAACCTGTTCTTGAATCTGGAAATCAGTTGTTGTCTATGATAGGTGAACAGCAAGAAAACAGTACTAACTCCATATTAAAAAAATATCGAGACTTGGATATAATCGCTTGATTTTTCAGTGGAGAATAAACGCCTTAATAGCGTCTAAATGTAGTTTGATATCTTAAAAAGAATAAGCCAAACCTTACCATTCATCTTTTGTTTCAGCTTTTATTTCAAAAACGGTATTAAACCAGTAATTATAAACATCTTTAGGTTTCTTTGTGAAAAATGGTCGGTATTCACTAACATCTTTTCGAACAAAATTTTCTTCAAAAGTTTGGTCTTCATTTTTCTTAATAATTTCGCCATCACCAACTAGTTCTAGATGATTAAATGTAACTCGATATCTACTTCCTTTTATTTCTATGCGTACCAGTCCTTTGTATTTGGATTTGTTAACCAGTGGAGGAACACCTACTACTCCAAATACATTAATATCTTCTATTGCTTGTGGTTTTAATTTGGCAAGGATGGTGTCAGCAACAACTCTAACCGCAGTAAATTTATCGTATTCTTCAAAATAAGTAATTAATTGCTCTTTGGTTTTGGTTGTTTCATAAACCTTTTCCCAAGTCATTTCAGAGTTTGATAATTGAAAATAATCTTCTGTTTTTTGCGCATTAATAACAAAAGAGGAAATTAAAAGAGTAGTGGTAAGTATATATTTCATAATTATTTATTTTTTCCTAAAGATAAAAAATTATTAATAAATGGACTTTATAAATGCCCCATCTTTTAATACATCATGACATTCAATACCTAATATTGACGCTTCTTTTTTAATCTTTTTTGCTAAATATCTTGAATTAGAAGCATCAACAATAATTTTTTTTGGATGAAAAGATTTTAATAATTGGGCTACTGTGTAACTTCTATTTTTACTTAAAATTATTAAGTCAACATTTATTTGTTGCTTATCTTTAAAATGAAAATTTTGATTGACAAAAAGTATTTTGTAATTGTGAAATTGAAGAAAATTTTGAGTCATAAATAAATTAGTAGTTCTAAAAATTCTCTTGGAGTTGCTTAATGGTATGTATTCTTTTTTGTGAATTCCTTTATTTATCCAATTGTTCTGTACATGAAAAAGTAATTTTTCTTCATTTTCAATCAATAATTTATCAGCAATTAATAGGCTATTTTTTCCATCAATAAAATTAATTACTGTATGCCTAGGAATGTTGTAAATAACTAATTGTTTTTGGTTGTAATCGTGATAGTTTCTGAATAAAACAGTTGTTAGGAAAAGGATACATGAAAGACTGGCTAAGAGAATAAATTTAAACTTTCTGTAAACAATTAAAAGGATAATAAATATAATGATGCTATATATTAACCAGGTGTCTAAAATGTTAAAACGAATATTATCAGATAAAGCATAAGGGAGTTTTTCGATGTTGATTACCGCCCAATTTAAAAACTGGGTTAATAACTTCAATCCTTTGATTAAATAATCTGATAATACAGGAATGGATAAACAGCTAATAGTTACTATTCCTAAATATAAAATTCCAATTGCAAGAGGAATAACAATTAAATTGGAAAGTAAAAAGTAATTAGGAAATTGATGAAAATAAAGCAAGGCAATGGGGAATGTTGCAATTTGAGCTGCTATAGAAACAGCTGTTATTTCCCATATTTTATCTAATAACCACCATCTTGTATTTATAAAAGAATATAACCATGGTTGAATGATAACAATACCTAAAACAGCTGCATAAGATAGTTGAAAACCAACCTCCATAACGAGTAAAGGCTTTATAATTAATAAAAATAAGGCGGAGGCTGCCAAAGTGTTATAGATGTTATTATTTCTGTTCATCACTTTCGAAATAATAATAAAGCTAAACATGGTAGCAGCTCTTAATATGGAAGGGGATAAACCTGTTATTAGTGCATAACTCCATAAGACGATTAATAAGATAACAGATTTCAGGTAACTACCATATTTCCTTTTATCAAGAAAGCCTAACAGGAAGCTAAAAAATAAATAGATAATTCCTACATGCAATCCTGAAACAGCTAAAACATGCATTGCTCCAGCACTTGAATAGGCGTTTTTTAGTTGAGTATCAATTTCATTTTTATATCCTAATACTAATGCTGAAACAACAGCCAATTCTTTTTTGTTCAATCCTTTTTGCCTTAAAGTTGTGATGAGTTGTTTTCTTATTCTTGAGGCCATTTCAACAAGACTATTTCCTTGCCTTTCAGAAAGTAAACTCCATTGATCACTATCAATAAAAGCTTCATGATAAATAAAGTGGTAACTCAAATAGTTACGGTAATTAAATTCATGAGGATTTGTAGGAGGAGAAATTGTTTTTAAAGGCGATTTAAAAACAATAACATCACCAATATCAAGTGTAGAAGATGAACTATCTTTTTTAATGTAAGCAAGTACTTTGTTATTATTTACTTTACCCCATTGATTAGCTCTTTTTATATTGGTTAGCTCTAAAATAAGCTTTATTGTTCTGTTTTTTGTTTGAGGAGTTTCTATTATTTTACTTATAGAAACTGAACTTTCACTTGATTGATTTAGGAAAGATTTACTTTCTTTTATTTTGAATGAAGTTAGGTTGTATCCAGCAAAAAAAATGCTGATATGGATTAATATGCCAAAAATCCATCTAAACTTATAATTTGACCTTATTGTTTTATGATAAGAGAATAATGTATAAGTGCTTAAAACAAAAAGAAAGAAAATAAAAGGAATTAAAGAAGTTGTATGAATATACACCGCTGTTATTATTCCTAAGGTAAAAGGTATAATTAATCGAACAAGAGGTATTTTATTTAACAATTTATTCATAAAAATTGCAAGATATGATAGAGCTTTTTATAAAGAAAGCTCTTTATACTGAATGTGGAGTGCTTTTTTTAAGTGGTAAAAACTTACGTATTAATACGTTATTTATGTTACTTAATATCACTTTATGAGATAACTTAAGTTTAACAACTTTGTATTTTTATTGACATCAGAAGCGAGATTATAGAAAGAAACCCCCTTGTTGCTACGTTGTTTATTGTTAATTTTGGAAATAGATACTACTGATAAAGTATGCTAAAGAGTAGCGAAGTATGTTAAAAATTAAATTATTTTTTCTTTGTTCCATTGTAAGTTGTGTTTGTAATGCACAATTAGACGGTGAGAAACAAAAGGATGTAATGAATGAAGATAATTTATTTTTAATGGGAGAGGTTACTGAATATTTCGAAGGAGAACTCTTGTCAGGAACTGTTATTAAAGCTACTAGTGACGGGAATGTAGTGGCTCAAGGCACAAGTGATAGCGAAGGAAGGTTTGAATTAGTTCTTCATTTTGATAAACAATATACAGTCACCTTTTCAAGAGCTGGTTTTGTGAGTAAAAAAATGACTATTGATACCAGGGGAGTTCCTGATCACAAACATTATAAATGTCCGGATATGGATATTGAAATTACGCTTTTTAAACCTATGAAATGTGTGGATATGGGAATGATGTCAAAGCCTATAGGAAGAGCCATCTATTTTCCAAAGAAAAATGTAATTGATTTTGATATGGAGTATTCGGGACCAATTCTGGCATCCATCAATAAAATGTTAAATGATTGTGTTGAACAATTAGAAAATGAAGATGATGAAGAGGCTAAAGCACAAGCTGAAAAGGAAGCAGCATTGGCTGAGCAAAAAAGATTAGCTGAAGAAAGGGCTAAGGAAGAAGCCAAGAGAAGAGAAGAAGAAGCTAAAGCAAAAGCTGAAAAAGAAGATGCATTGGCTGAACAAAAAAGATTAGCTGAAGAAAGGGCTAAGGAAGAAGCTAAGAGAAAAGAAGAAGAGGCTAAAGCACAAGCTGAAAAGGAAGCAGCATTGGCAGAACAAAAAAGATTAGCTGAAGAAAAGGCTAAGAAAGAAGCCGCATTAGCTGAGCAAAAAAGGTTAGCTGAAGAAAAAGCGGAGGAAGAAGCCAAGAAAAAAGTAGATGAAGCTAAATCGGAAGCTGAAAAAGAAGTAGCATTAGCAGAACAAAAAAAAATAGCTGAAGAAATAGCTAAGAGAAAAGAAGAAGAGGAGGCTAAAGCTAAAGAAATAGCTGAACAAAAAAGGCTGGAAGAAGAAGCAAGAGAAAAAGAACTAAAGGCTGTTCAAACTGCAGAATTAGCCGAGAAAAAAAGGCAGGAAAAGGAAGCGGAATTGGCTAAACAAAAACAGTTAGCAGAAGAGCAAGCCGATAAAGAGGATAAAATAAAAGAAGAGCCAAAGGTGGTGGAAACCACTAACCCAAAAAGGATAGTTAATTCGCCTTCTAAACCAATATCTAAGAGAAAATCTATTCCAACTAATAATCCATCATATTTCAGAGAAAATGAGAACGCACCGAGAACTATGAGAGATAGTAGATTGGTATTGAAAACGGTAATTGGATATACACAAGCATGGGACCCTATTAAGAAAAAATGGACTAAAGAACCTATTTTCCAAGATGTAGAATATTCTCCTCACTAAAAAATAGTAAAAAATAAAAAGTCCTTTGATTAATTTCAAAGGACTTTTGGTTTTGTGATATATCCTTCGACAAGCTCAGGATGACATATAATTTTAAGCTTCTTCTTTTTGAGGCTTATCTAACAGCACTTTTCTAGAAAGTTTCAATTTTCCTGTTTTAGGATCAACAGCAATTAATTTAACTTCTATTTCTTCTCCTTCTTTTAAAACATCTTCTACATTTTCCACTCGCTCATGTTTAATTTCAGAAATATGTAATAAACCATCTTTACCAGGAATGATTTCAACAAAGGCTCCAAAGTTGGTAATAGATTTTATTTTTCCTTTGTAAACCTCACCAACTTCGGGAACAGCAGTAATGGCTTTAATTTTACTTAAAGCAGCATTCATTGCATCTCCATCATTACTCATTATAGAAACAATACCTTGGTTATTAACTTCTTCAATAGTAATTGTTGCTCCAGTGGTAGCTTGTATTTCTTGAATAATTTTTCCACCAGGACCTATTACAGCACCAATCATCTCTTTAGGTATTGTTAATTGTTGTATTCTTGGAGTATGAGGTTTGTAATCTTCATTAGGTTTAGCAATGGTTTTAGCCATTTCATTTAAGATATGCAGCCTACCATCTTTTGCTTGATTTAAGGCTTGCTCCATAATGTCGTAAGATAAACCATCTACTTTAATGTCCATCTGACAAGCAGTAATACCATCAACAGTTCCTGTAACTTTAAAATCCATATCTCCTAAATGATCTTCATCACCTAAAATATCAGACAATACAGCAAAGTTTTTGTTACCTGGCTCAGTAATTAACCCCATAGCAATACCAGAAACAGGTTTTTTAATTTTTACACCTGCGTCCATCAATGCCAATGTTCCAGCACAAACTGTCGCCATAGAAGAAGAGCCATTAGATTCTAAAATTTCAGAAACAACTCTTACCGTATATGGGTTAGTTTCATCAAAAGGAATCATTGGCTTTAAAGCTCTTAATGCTAAGTTACCATGCCCAATCTCTCTACGGCTAGTTCCTCTGTTAGGTCTTGCTTCTCCTGTAGAGAAAGAAGGGAAGTTATAATGTAACATGAACTTTTCTGTTCCATCGGTAGTCACTTCATCTACTAATTTTTCATCCATTTTGTTTCCTAAAGTAACAGTAGTCAATGATTGGGTTTCCCCTCTAGTAAAGATAGAGGAACCGTGAGCTCCTGGTAAATAATCTACTTCACTCCAAATAGGACGAATCTCATCCATTTTTCTTCCATCCAAACGAATTCTTTCTTTTAGCATTACGTCTCTTACTGCAGCTTTTTGTACAGCTTTAAAATATTGGCCAATTAAGAATTTATCAGCTTGTTCTTCTTCACTAAGTGTTGCAACGAAATCATCTTTTATCGCTCCGAATTTCTGACCTCTAATAGCTTTATCAGCAATAGCTTCTGCAGCAACAGCATAACATTTATCATAACAAAACGCTTTTAGTTTTGCTTGTAGTTCTTCGTTATTTCTTTCGTGATTATAAGTTCTTTTAACCTTAGATTTTTCTACTTCAGCAGCTAAATCTAATTGCAATTGGCACTGCTTTTTAATTTCAGTGTGAGCCACTTTAATTCCTTCTAACATTTCAGCTTCAGAAATTTCTAACATCTCTCCTTCAACCATCATAATGTTATCCATTGTTGCGGCAACTATTAAATCAGTTGATGACTTTTTCATTTGAGATGGAGTAGGATTAATGATCCAGCTTCCATCAACTTTACCAACTCTTACTTCAGATGTAGGCCCATTAAACGGTATATCAGAAACTGTAATACAGGCGGAAGCTGCTAAACATGCTAAAGCATCTGGTAAAACTTCTTCATCAAAAGAAATTAATTGAACCGCTACTTGTGTGTTGGCGTGGTAATCATCTGGGAAAAGTGGTCTTAATGCTCTATCGATTAACCTGCAAATTAGTATTTCATTATCATTTGGTCTTGCTTCTCTTTTTAAGAATCCTCCAGGAATTTTTCCTGCAGCTGCAAATTTTTCTTTGTAATCAACTGTTAATGGTAAAAAGTCCATGTCTTCGCCAGCATCCTTGTCTGATACTACAGTAGCTAACAACATAGTGTTTCCCATTCTTACTACTACTGAACCATGAGCTTGTTTAGCTAATTTTCCAGTTTCAATTTCGATGGTCCTTCCATCACCTAACGTGTAGGATTTTTTAATTCCAATTTTTGACATAATTTATTTGTGTTTTCCCATTTTTTTGGGAGGGTTTATAATGAAGTACACCATGCACTTCGTTTTGTTTACATTTTCTTTATAGAAAAAAAAGGGGAGGGCAACATTTTGCCAAACTCCCCTTTTTACTAAATTATTTAAGTATTGTATTTCAATACTTATTTTCTAATTCCTAAATCTTTAATCAACTCTCTATATTTCACAATATCTTTATTCATGTAATAAGTTAAAAGGCTTCTTCTTTTACCAACCAAGTCCAATAGTGCTTTTTGAGTGTTGAAATCTTTTTTGTTCTTCTTTAAATGCTCAGTAAGGTGTTCTATTCTATAAGTGAATAAAGCGATTTGAGCTTCTGTAGATCCTGTGTTTTTAGCATCTCCTCCGTACTTCTTGAAGAATTCTTGTTTTTTTTCTGTTGTTAAATACATTCCAAAATTAAGTTTAATGTTTATTATGTATACTATTTTAAGGGTGCAAATGTAGTTAAAAAATACTACAACGTATTAGTTTTTAAATAATTTAATAGATAAAGCTATCTTTTCTTTTAGTTCTTTTCTTGCAACAATAAAGTCTAAAAAGCCATGTTCTAAGACAAATTCGGAAGTTTGAAAGCCTTTTGGTAAGTCTTTTCCAATAGTTTCTTTTACTACTCTTGGTCCGGCAAAAGCAATTAAAGCTCCTGGTTCAGCAATATTAATATCTCCCAACATAGCATAGGAAGCGGTTACACCTCCCGTTGTAGGATCAGTTAGTAAAGATATATAAGGTACTTTTGCTTTGGCTAATAAAGCCAATTTTGCAGATGTTTTTGCCATTTGCATTAATGAAAAGGCAGCTTCCATCATTCTTGCTCCACCAGATTTTGATATCATCAAGAAAGGTATTTTCTTTTCAATGGAGTAATCAATTGCTCTTGCAATTTTTTCTCCTACTACAGACCCCATAGACCCACCAATAAAGTTGAAATCCATACAGGCAATAACAATATCTTGTTTCTCTATTTTTCCTACTGCAGTTCTTACAGCATCTTTTAAATTGGTTTTCTTTTGAGTACTACTAATTCGATCTGTATACTTTTTAGTGTCTTCAAAATGGAGAGGATCACCTGAGGTTAAATTACTATTTAACTCCTTAAATTTATTGTTATCGAATAAAATTTTAAAATAGGTTGCAGAATCTATTTTTCCATGATAACCGCATCCACTACAAACACATAAATTTTCTATATACTCTTCATTAGAGATAACTTCATTACATTCCGGACATTTAAACCATAATCCTTCTGGTGTTTCTTTTTTCTCTTTTGTAGGCGTTACAACTCCTTTTTTTCTTCTCTTAAACCATACCATAATGAAACTTTTTATAAAGTATTTACATTGTTTAGATCTTCAAAAGCTTGTTTTAGTCGAGCTTTAAAAGTTAATTCTCCTTCACGCAACCACACTCTAGGATCGTAGTATTTTTTATTTGGTTTATCATCTCCATCAGGATTACCAATTTGACTTTGTAAATAAGGTAACTTAGAAGTTATATAATCTCTTACTCCAGCAGTAAATGCGTATTGCATATCTGTGTCAATATTCATTTTAATTACTCCATAAGAAATAGCTTCTCTGATTTCTTCTATAGAAGAACCTGAGCCACCATGAAAAACAAAATCTACCGGATTTTTAGATGTATTGAATTTGTTTTGAATGTATTCTTGAGAATTCTTAAGAATAACAGGCGTTAATTTAACATTACCAGGCTTGTATACTCCATGTACATTTCCAAATGATGCGGCAATCGTAAACTGATTACTTACTTTTAATAGCTCCTCATAAGCAAAAGCAACTTCTTCAGGCTGGGTATAGAGTAGTGCATTATCAACATCAGAATTGTCAACCCCATCTTCTTCTCCACCAGTAATACCCAGTTCAATTTCTAATGTCATTCCTATTTTGCTCATTCTTTCTAAGTAAGCCTTACAAATCTCAATGTTTTCTTCAATAGGTTCTTCTGATAAATCAATCATATGGGAGCTATAGAGCGGAACCCCATGTTCTTTGAAATGTTTTTCACCTGCCTCTAATAATCCATCAATCCATGGCAATAGTTTTTTTGCGCAGTGGTCAGTATGTAAAATAACAGGAACACCGTACGCTTTTGCTAATGTATGTACATGTAAAGCTCCAGCAATTCCACCTGCAATAGCAGCTTGTTGGTTTTCATTGTTTAGTCCTTTGCCTGCATTAAATACGCATCCTCCATTTGATAATTGAATAATAACAGGAGCATTCATTTCTTTTGCAGTTTCTAATACTCCATTGATGGTTGAAGATCCTGTTACATTAACAGCAGGGAGTGCAAAGTTTTTTTCTTTGGCTAATTGAAAGATATCCTGAACAGCTTTACCTGTTACTACACCTCTTTTAATTTCTGTACTAATCATTAATAATAAAATTTAAAGGCACAAAGTTAGTATAAAATGAACAAGAAAAATAGCTTTTTTTTATTTTAGAAAGGATAACCAATACCTAGATTAAGAGTAGGTTGTCTCCATTGCAAATCAATTCTTTCAGGATTTATATTTGAGGGGTCTTTTAGTTTGGCAGCTAAATCAAACCGAAATAAGAAGAAATTAAAATCTAATCTTAATCCTAAACCAACACCTATTGCGATATCTTGCCATAAGCGATTTGCATTTATTTCTGCTTGAGGCCGCTTCTCGTCTGGAGATATAATCCAGATGTTTCCTGCATCAACAAATGCAGCACCTTCAAATACTTTAGTAATGTCGAAACGGTATTCTAGATTCCCTTCGATTTTAATTTCTCCAATTTGATTTATGGAGTTTCCTATAAGGCTGTCAGAAATAGATCCTGGTCCAAGAGACCTTGCTTGCCAAGCTCTAATGCTATTTGCTCCACCACCATAATAACTTTTTTCAAAAGGAAGTACATCTAAATTTCCATATGGTTTTGTTATGCCCATATTAATTCGGCTAACAAACGAAGTAAGTTTAGATTGATTATAATACCTTAAATCAATTTCTCCTTTAATGTATTGAGCGTATCGTATTTCAAAAATTTCGTAGCTATTTGTTGCTGTTTTTGGTGAGTTAACAAGATTATTGTAGGCAGTTAAGAGATTTCCTGCAAGTTCAGTATTAAATCTAAAAAAAGTAAAATTTTTGACTTTGTTAATTTGTTGGTTATTGTATACGAAACTGTATGTTGAGGAATTGATAAAATGATCGGTAAAACTGCTTAAAATAAAAGGGTTGTTTTCTTCAGTTAATTTTTCTTGAAATTGGTCGGTAGTGTTTAGTTTAATCAGACTAATATTAACAGGGTTGATAAAATGTTTTTTGTATTTGGTTTCATTCCAGAAATAACCGAAAGATAGTTGGGTTAAATTCCTTGAATATTCAGGTCTTTTTTGAAAATTAAGCAAGTATTTTATAGTGGTTTTTGGATTTGCTTTACGCGAAAAATTTTCCATATTAATGGGAAGTAAAAAACGAGGGAATTCCAAATTAACTTCAGGACCAAATTCTAAGGTATTAAAGGGAAGTCCGAGAAAATTAATATTGTTTTGCTCGTCATTAATCAATTGTTGAATTTCTAATCCTCCATTTAATTTAACTGTTAAATGCTCACCTCCTCTAAAAAGGTTTTTATTTTGATAAATAATACTTCCCGCTAATCCAAGATTTCCGCCACTATTAGTCCCTGTTGTTTCTACAGAAAATGATTTTGTTAAATTGGGAGCTAAAAATAAATTAACATTAAGAAGGTCGCTTTCAATCTCTTCAAAACCAATATTAATAGACTTAAATAGGCGTAATTCAGAGAAATGTTTATAGGTGTTTTGATGGTTATCTAATTGATATAAAGCACCTTTCTTTAGACCTAATGAGTGATTTAGCATTTTAGGCTTATATTTCAATTTTTTATCATAAAAAACAGTAATATCATTGTATTTAATGGTGTCATTTGGCAAGGAATCTCGAAAACTTTTAGCTATAAAAACATGAATATCATTAATGTTATACTTAACGTGGTTTACGCTTATAAGACTGTCTTTATTATTTTCAAAAGGTATTTTATTGTTTGCAATATGTACGGCAATGTTAATTTCTTTATTACCAATAGTGCTATCTACTTTAAACTTGATAAAATCTTTAGTAAAATAATAGTATCCTTGGTTTTTGAGCGTTTTTTTGATTCGTTCACGTTCAGCATCCAATAAATCGATATCGAAAATAACTCCTTTTTTAATTAAGGTTTTAAAGTGATTTAATAGCACATAAGTTTTTACATTCTCATCTTCAATATGGTATTCAATATCTTTTATTCGGTAGGGTTCTTTAGATTCGATGATGTATTTTACTTTAATTTTATTTCGATGTATTTTGGTTTTGTAAGTAACTTCGTTATCATAGAAGCCTTTATTTTTAAGATGAATATGGAGTTGTTTTATGCTTTTTTGTAATAAAAGAGAGTCATACACTACAGGAGCTTCTCCAACATCTTTAAATTTTGTGGTGTTTTTTTTATTTGCAAAATTGTAAACCCCTAGATGAAACCGAAAAACATTTAATATCTTACGATTAGGTTTCTGTTTAACAATATTGATTAACTCTTCTTTATCAATTTTTCGATTGTCTTTTTTGATACTTACCTTTTGCAAAAATAGTTCATCAGGCTTAAGGTGTTTGGTTGGATTACAACTATAAAATAAAAATAATGGAGCTATAAATAAAATAGATTTATAAACAAGGCTTGCTATTGTTATTTCGCGAAACAAATTTTCTATTTTACTATCTTATTGAATTGTGTATTTTTACGCAAAAATACTTTTGATTACAAAATAACTATTATTAACTCAATCAAGATGAAAACAATTCTAAGATTATTAACGATTACCTTGTTATTAACTTCTTTTCCTTTTGTTATTAATGCTCAAGAGGAAGAAACTAAACTAACCAAAAAGGAAGCAAATAATTTATTAGCAAAAGCGGAAGAAAATTTTGAGAATAAAAATTATTTAGACGCTTTAGATGAATTTACTCAGTTACATGAGTTTAAGCCTAGTGATTTATACTATAAGTTAATGATGGGTATTTGTTTGACCTACGACCCTGCTCAAAAAAATAAAGCAATTGAAGTGATAGAACAAGTCAAAATTACTAATCCAGAATACAATATCCTTAACTTTTATTTAGGAAAAGCTTATGCGGTTAACTACAGTTTTGATAAAGCGGTAAGTCATTTTAATATGTTTTTAGCAAATATATCCGGAGAGGATATTGAAATGAAAGGGATAGCTGAACAAATGATTAAAAATTGTAGTAACGCTAAAGATATTTTATCGGATACTATTAAAGAAAATATTGTAGAAAACATCCAATTTCCTATTAATTCTCAGTACTCAGAATATGTTCCTGTGATTTCAGCCGATGAATCAGTAATGATATTTACTTATAGAGGTATTCATAGTAAAGGGGCAGAAGATGTTGATCAATCAATGGGGTCAGAAGCATATATGGAAGATGTTTTTGTTTCTTACAAGGAAAATGGAGCATGGACAACGCCAGTAAGTATAGGGGATAATATTAATACTAAAAATCATGATGCGGCAATAGCACTTTCCGTGGATGGGCAAACTTTATTTATTTACAAAAGTGAGAACAATAATATGGGTGATATATATGTAAGTCACTTATCAGGAGGAAGTTGGTCAAGACCTACCAAGTTAAAAGGAGATATTAACTCTAATAAAAGTTGGGAAGGAAGTGCCAGTTTATCTGCTAACGGTAAAGTATTATATTTTGCAAGCGACAGAGAAGGAGGTTTGGGAGGTAGAGATATTTATAAAGCAGAATTACAGGCTGATGGAAGTTGGTCTAATATACAAAATTTAGGACCAAATGTGAATACTATCTACAATGATGATGCACCATTTATTCATCCAGATAACAAAACCTTGTATTTTAGTTCTCAAGGTCATTCTAGTATTGGAGGGTATGATATTTTTTCATCTGTTATGGATGAGTATGGTGGTTTCAGCTCTCCTGTAAATATGGGATACCCAATTAATACAGTTGATGATAATCGTTATTTTGTAATGGCAGCTAATGGTAAAACGGGATACTATTCAGGTGGAGGAGAAAATAGTATAGGAGAAGAAGACATTTTTAAAATAACTACAGGTAAAATTGAAAAACCAGTGTTGGCGTTATTGGTAGGAAAAGTATATTACAATGACGTACCTATTGGTTCATCAATGAATTTATACAAACAAATAGAGGGAGAATTAGAAGGAACATTCAAATCAAATAGTAAAACAGGTAAGTATGTGATGGCTTTAACAAAAGGAAATTATAAAATTGAAGTAGAGCTAGAATCTGGAGAAATTGTGTCTGATTCTGTTCGATTAGACGACATTGTTGAATACATTGAACTGCATAAAGATTTTAGAATATATAGTGACTCCAATCTTATTACACACAAAGCTTCTTCATTGCAAGATATATTGGAAGCAGAACTTAAAAAAGAAGGGAAGACTATAGATACTTTATTTACGGATAATATTAACTCCGAGATTAAACTCGCCTCGATGGATGAAGGAAGAACAATTTCCTTAAATAACATCCTGTATGGTTTTAACAAATCGACATTAAGGCCAGAATCAAGTGTAGAGTTAGATAGATTGATTGTTATTTTAAAAGAGCAAGATAAAATCAAAATAGAGATCAGTAGTCATACTGATGCTTCCAGAGATGTGGAAGCAGCTAAGCGATCTTTTAAACGAAAAGGATTGGTTTATACAAAAGAAGCTCATGATGCAAAAAGTAAAGCTTATAACCAGCAATTATCTCAAAGAAGAGCTCAGTCAGTTGTAGATTATTTAATCAAAAATGGAATATCAAAAGATCGTTTAGTGGCAAAAGGTTATGGTGAGGAAAAACCCATAGCAACAAATGATACAGAGGAAGGAAGACAATTAAATAGAAGAACTGAATTTAAGGTGCTGGGTAACAAATAATGATGACAAATCATCAAAAGAAATTTATTGTTTCTTTAAAGCAAAAAAAGTTTAGAATTCAACATAACTCTTTTGTTGTAGAAGGGGTTAAAATGGTTGACGAACTACTTCAGTCTGATTATGAAGTAGCATCCATATTTGCAACTCAATTTTGGATAGAGAATCATCCAGCTGTTGACGCTATTGAAATTTCAGAGAAAGAATTGAACGCTATTTCTTCTCTAAAAACTCCCAACCAAGTTTTAGCAGTAGTTAAGAAAAAGAAACCTATAATAAGTTCTGATTCAAAAACACTCACACTAGTGTTAGATAATATTCAAGATCCAGGGAATTTAGGAACAATCATTAGAACAGCTGATTGGTTTGGAGTGAAGAATATTGTTTGTTCAGAAGATTGTGTGGAGGTTTATAATCCAAAAGTATTACAAGCTACTATGGGGTCTTTTTTTAGAGTTAATACGGTCTACACTGATTTGTGTATTTTTCTTACTGAAAAAAAAGTAAACTCTATTTACGGAGCATTGTTGGATGGCGAAAATGTCTATACAAAGAAACTAAACACTAATAATAGTATGTTGGTTGTTGGTAATGAATCAAAGGGAATATCGGATAATTTACTCCCTTTTATTAATGAAAGATTAACAATTCCTAAAATTGGCAAAGCAGAGTCTTTAAATGCTGCCACAGCTACAGCTATTTTGTGTGCTGAATTTTTTAGAAAATAATTTTTGTCAGTTCAAATCCTTCTATTTTATTCGTTTTCAGTCATAATGTCATTAAAAATCAAATGGCATGTCCTTTGACTAATGTGTTTTCGTGAATTTTAATATTAATTTTTTTATTAGAAACTAACAACTAAAAAAATGGCAAAAGGAAAAATTAAAGTTACAACGGAAAACATATTTCCAATTATCAAGAAGTTTTTATACTCTGATCACGAAATATTTTTGAGAGAATTGATAGCCAATGCAACAGATGCTACAAAAAAGCTGAAAGCATTGTCTTCTGTAGGTGATTTTAAAGGAGATATCGGTGATGATAAGATTGAAATTATTTTAGATAAAAAAGCGAAAACGCTTACTGTTAAGGATAAAGGGATTGGAATGACAGAGGAAGAAGTAAAAAAATACATCAACCAAATTGCTTTTTCTGGAGCAGAAGAATTTGTTGGAAAATTTAAAGACCAAGAGGATGCAGCAGGAATTATAGGGAAGTTTGGATTAGGTTTTTACTCTTCATACATGGTTGCATCTAAGGTGCAAATTATTACCAAATCATATAAAGACGAACCAGCTGTGATATGGGAGTGTGACGGTAGCCCTGAATTTAGTTTAAAAAACCACGACAAGAAGGAAAGGGGTACTGAAATAGTATTGCACATAGCTGAAGATTCAACAGAATTTTTAGAAGAAGCAAGAATTAGTGCTTTATTAAAGAAGTACTGTAAATTTATGCCAATACCTATTCAATTTGGTGAAAAGTCAGAATGGGTTGACAACAAAAAAGGGAAGAAAGATAAAGATGGAAAGATAGAAAAAGAAGAAGTGAAGGTAGCTAATATTGTTAATAATCCTTCTCCGGCATGGACAAAATCACCATCATCATTAGGTGAGGAAGATTACAGTTCTTTTTACAGAGAATTATATCCAATGAATTTTGAGGATCCTTTATTTAATATTCATTTAAATGTGGATTACCCTTTTAATTTGACTGGTATTTTATACTTCCCAAAGATTAGTCCTAATATGGAGGTGCAAAAAGATAAAATTCAATTGTACTCTCGTCAGGTATTTATTACGGATTCTGTAGAAGGAATTGTACCTGATTTCTTAACATTATTGCATGGTGTTATTGATTCTCCAGATATTCCTTTAAACGTGTCACGTTCTTATTTACAGTCTGATGGGGCGGTTAAAAAAATAGCTAGTCATATATCTAAAAAAGTTTCAGACAAACTAGAAGAATTATTTAAAAAGGATAGGGCTGATTTTGAAAGTAAATGGGATGACATTAAGATTTTCATTGAATACGGAATACTGTCTGATGAAAAATTTGCGGAAAGAGCGAAAAAGTTTACTTTGTATAAAACTGCCGAAGGCAAGTATTACACGATGGATGAGTTGACGGAAAAAATAAAACCAACTCAAACAGATAAAGACAATAAGTTAGTTTATTTATATACTAACGATATAGAAGGGCAACACTCATTTGTGGAGGCAGCTAAAAACAAAGGGTATGAAGTATTAGTGATGAATACCCATTTAACAGCTCATTTAGTTGGCAAGTTAGAACAGACGATGGAGAATACTACTTTCGCAAGAGTTGATGCAGATACTATTGATAAATTAATCAATAAGAATGAAGATATTCCTTCTAAATTAGATGATAAAGAGAAAGAAAAGCTAAAGCCGGTAATAGAAGAGGTAATGCCAAAAGAAAAATTTACTGTTCAATTTGAAAGCATGAGTGAAACGGATCAACCAATGACTATTGTGCAACCAGAGTTTATGCGTAGGATGAAAGATATGCAAGCTGTTGGAGGAGGTGGTATGGCAATGTTTGGTGGAGCAATGCCAGAAATGTATAATTTAGTAGTGAATACTAACCACCCTTTAATTGGTAAAATTTTGAAGGAAAAAGATAAAAAGAAACAAGCTGCCATTACAAAACGAACTGCTGATTTAGCTTTATTGTCTCAAAACATGCTAAAAGGAGAAGAATTAACTAAATTTATCAATCAAAGTATAGAATTAATTTAAATTTAAAATAAAAAAATAATGAAAAAATCGTGGATAATAATAGGAGTAGTGGGTTTACT
This sequence comes from Vicingus serpentipes, assembly GCA_024103385.1. Classification (GTDB taxonomy): domain Bacteria; phylum Bacteroidota; class Bacteroidia; order Flavobacteriales_E; family Vicingaceae. The sequence continues at coordinate 54,854 of JAGFIT010000058.1, read as the reverse complement.
TATAGTATGGCTTATATCTTCTTCCGTTGGATCGTATAATGGAATGGTAACTAGAGATGAAGGAGTTACAGGTCAGTGGGCTCAGGTGGAAAATGTATATCAGCGTAGAGCAGATTTAATTCCTAATTTGGTAAATACAGTAAAGGGATATGCTGCTCACGAAAAAGAAACCTTAGAAGGAGTAATTGCAGCGAGAGCTAAAGCAACACAAACAACAATTGATCCGAGTAAGTTAAATGCAGAGTCGATTAAGCAGTTTGCAGCAGCTCAAGATGGTTTAAGTTCAGCGCTAAGTAAGCTGATGGTGGTAGTGGAGCGTTACCCTGATTTAAAAGCCAATCAAAACTTTTTAGAGTTACAAGCTCAACTGGAAGGAACAGAAAATAGAATAGCCGTTGAACGTAAAAAGTTTAATGATACAGCTAAAGATTACAATACATTTATTAGAAAATTTCCAAAGAACTTGTTTGCAGGAATGTTTGGATTCGAAAAAAGAGATTATTTCGAGTCTCAAGAAGGTAGTGATAAAGCACCTGAGGTGAAATTTTAATATATAACGTCATTGCGAGGAACGAAGCAATCTTATCATAAAGATTGCTTCTTACCTTTTTTAGACTAAACACAAACAACTATTTACTAATTATACTGACAACTAAAAAATGGCAAAGGATTTATTTACAGCAGAGCAACAAAAACAAATAGTTGAGGCAATTGCAGCAGCTGAGAAAAATACTTCAGGAGAGATAAAAGTACACATAGAGCGAAAATGTAAGGAGGATGTGTTAGATCATGCTGCTTTCATGTTTGATGAGCTGGAAATGCAAAAAACAGAATTGAGAAATGGGGTATTAATTTATTTGGCTGTTGAAGATAGAAAGTTAGCTATTTTAGGTGATGCGGGAATCAATGCAAAAGTAACTAAAGACTTTTGGGATAAAACCAGAGATTTTATGATTTCGAATTTCAAGGAAGGTAAGTTTACTGAAGGTTTATCAGGGGGGATTAAAATGGCTGGGGAGCAATTAAAACAACATTTTCCTTATCAAAAAAATGACACTAATGAATTGTCGAACGATATTTCATTTGGAAAATAATTTCAATGTCATTCCGAATATAGTTTTCTGTCATCCTGAGCTTGTCGAAGGATAAAGAAAATAAATAGAGGAATCTTAATATCTGTCCTTCGACAAGCTCAGGATGACATTAAGATTAATAATATTAAAATAATATGAAGCAACTATTTACAATACTATTATTTCTTACCGTATTTGGAATTACAAACGCCCAAGACTGTTTGTTAGATAAAAAGCCCGTACAGAATCTAGTGCAAGATTATGCTGACGTTTTATCAGATGTAGAAGAGCAGGGGTTAAGGAATGCTTTAAATAGATTTAACGATACTACTTCTACCCAAATATTAGTAGTTACAGTAAATGATCTATGTGGTTATGATAAGGCAGAATTTACTTACACTTTAGGTGAAAAGTGGGGTGTAGGTCAAAAAGGGAAAAATAATGGTATAGTGGTGATGGTTAAACCACATGGGGGTAAAGGACAAAGACATGTTTTTATCGCACCTGGTTACGGGTTGGAGGGTGTTTTACCTGATGCTATTGCTAAGCGTATTGTAGAAAATGAAATGATTCCTCGTTTTAAGGAAAACGATTTTTATGGAGGAATTGCGAATGGTGTCGCAGCTATTATTTCAATTACATCAGGTGAGTACACTGCTGATGATTATGTAAAAAAAGTAACCTATGAAAAATACATTCCTTTTCTGTTCATCTTATTTATTTTTATATTAATTATGATCGTTAAAGCTTCTAGAACTAGAAAGTATGCGCACACAAATGGAATGGGGTTTTGGGCTGCATGGGCGCTAATGAATGCTTCTAGCAGAAGCCATGGAGGCTCTTTTGGTAATTTCGGATCTGGAGGCGGTAGCTTTGGCGGATTCGGAGGAGGTTCTTTTGGAGGCGGAGGATCAGGAGGGAGTTGGTAAATTAGGTTACACTTATTTTGGAAGATTTCTTAATATATATTCTGCTTACCTATCCGATAGGTTTGGCAGTTTTGTTTTTAATTAATTTTATTTATTTCGCGTGTAAAAAGCCTTCAAAAGAGGATGAACTATTTCAATATAATATGTTCAGTTACACTTATGAAGATGTTCATAATCGCTTAATTTTGATGGAAAAATATCTTGATAAGGATATTAATTATGCATTTAAAAAGCTAGCTCATTATGATTATATAGGAAAAAGGATAAAGAAAAAATTTTCATACTATAGTGAGAGAATAGAGTTTAGTATGGTGTTACTTTTTGCTAAAAAAGGAGGTAAAGAACCTATTAAGTTTCTTTATGATAGCCTTTCTCCGCTTTTTAAGTTTGAAGTTTTTTATACTATGTTGTTCTTTCCTACATTATTAGTGTGTGTATTCTTTTTTATTGATTTTGATTACATTTTTTTTAAAATAATAGTATTCCTATTCTGGATAATAATAGTTTATTCTTTATGGTTTAGTCTTACCCAGTTAATAATGGGTTTGAAATATGGTTTTTTAGAATTGTTGTTTTCTGCTTTTAAATTACCAGTAGGTTGTTTACGTAGAAATGTTGATACTCTTGAATATTTATATCATACTAGTTATTTCCATAGACCATTATTAATTTTGATGTTTGCTTCTGTTGTAAGTGCATTTGGAGGGAGTGTCAAACCAAGAGGCTTTGGAGGAGGTTCTTTTGGAGGTGGAGGAGCAGGAGGGAGTTGGTAGTTTTATTAAAGGGTAGGAATTTCTCTCCTTGAGGGAATATTAAGAGTGATGTCACACTGAGTCTGTCGAAGTGTAAAACAAAGAACCTTTTTCTCTATCTGTCATTCCTGAAGTAGCGATAGCGAATATCAGGAATCTATTTTTGCTGTAATATAACAGTACCTGAAGAAAAGATGCTCAGTTAAACTTGCAATAACTAAAAAAAATAGCTTCCTAATCTCCATTTCGTCAGGAATGATGAATAACTGGATTGGAAAGAAAATGTTACGATACCTGATTAAAATTAATTCCTAGATTTTTTTCTAAGTAACGTAATTGTTTCATTTCAAAAGAGGTGACAATACTTAAAGAAATCCCTTCTTTTCCTGCTCGAGCAGTTCTACCACTTCGATGTGTATAATACTCTTCTTTGTCGGGCAATTGGTAATGAGCTACAAAAGACAGCGCCTCTATATCAATTCCTCTGGCAGCAATATCTGTGGCTATTAATAATTGTAAACTTTCGTTTTTGAAAGCCCTCATTGCTTTATCTCTTTCTTTTTGTAATAAATCGCCATGAATACAATCAACTGCAATGTTTTTAGCTATTAATTGTTTTGTCAACTTTTGTGTCGCAGCTTTGGTTTTACAAAATATAATGCCTCTGTTGTTACCTTGTGATTTTAAAAATTGAATTAAAACTTGAAGTTTTTCAAGCTCATCACATATCACATATTGGTGTTCGATGTTTTTGTTGACCACATTTTTGTTGCTAACCTCTATCCAGTGAGCATTTTCAGACATGTGTTCATTAATAATTTCTTTAATTCCATGAGGAATGGTTGCTGAAAATAACCAGGTTTGTTCTACACTTTTTACGAAACCTAGTATTTTATTGAGCTCCTTTTTAAATCCCATACTTAACATTTCGTCAGCTTCATCTAAAACAATGGTTTTTATATTTCGTAAATAAACAGCCTTCCTATTCACTAAATCGATTAACCTACCAGGAGTGGCCACAACAATATGTGTTGGTCTTTTTAGATTGTAAATTTGTTGATCTATTGGAGCTCCACCATAAACAGCCTCAGTAAATATCTTATCACTGTATTTAGTAAATCGAAACAATTGTTTAGCTACTTGTTGACTGAGTTCTCTTGTAGGACAAAGAATAAGGCTTTGAATAAATTTTTCTTTAGGATTGATTTGTTGAAGGATAGGTAATCCGTAAGCTGCTGTTTTTCCTGTTCCTGTTTGCGCTTGAGCTACTAAATCGGTTTGCTTTTCCAACAATAAAGGGATAACTTCTTTTTGTATTTCAGTAGGAGAAATAATATTGAGTGCTGTTAAGCCTTCTATAAATTGGGTATTAATTCCTAATTCTTTAAAGTTATCCAAAATAGTTAGTTTTTTTATTTAAGTCTATCTGAAATATCAGAAAAAACAAAGGTAGCAGGAATTTGACTATAACCCTTAAAATATTTTGTTCAAAACAAGTTAATTACTTTTTAGAGCTATAATGGGATAGAAACTATACCTTTTTTAGTTTTGTCATCTAAAACTTAAACTATGCAAACAAACGCAATTAAAGAAACTAATTTCAACTTTCCTGGTCAAACTAGTTACTACAAAGGGAAAGTGAGAGAAGTATATACTGTTAATAATGATTTATTGGTAATGATTGTTTCAGATCGAATTTCCGCTTTTGATGTGGTATTACCTAAAGCAATTCCTTATAAAGGACAGGTGTTAAATCAGATTGCAGCAAAGTTTTTAAAAGCAACAGAAGATATTGTTCCTAATTGGGTAATTGATGTGCCAGACCCAAGCGTTACAATAGGGAAAATGTGTGAGCCATTTAAAGTAGAAATGGTTATTAGAGGTTATTTATCTGGTCATGCGTGGAGAGAATATAAGTCAGGAAAAAGAGTGTTGTGTGGAGTAACTATGCCAGAAGGAATGAAAGAAAATGATAAATTTCCTGAACCAATCATTACCCCAACAACTAAAGAAGCTGTAGGACACGATGAAGATATTACAGGAGAAGAAATTTTGTCTAAAGGAATTGTATCTGAAGCAGACTATTTAAAATTAGAAGATTATACCCGTAGGATTTTTCAAAGAGGTACAGAGATTGCTGCAGAGAAGGGATTGATTTTGGTGGATACTAAATATGAGTTTGGAAAAGTAGGGGATGAGATTTATTTGATTGATGAAATTCATACGCCTGATTCTTCTAGATATTTTTATAGTGAAGGTTATCAAGCAAGACAAGATGCAGGAGAGAGTCAAAAGCAATTGTCTAAGGAATTTGTTCGTCAATGGTTAATCGAAAATGGCTTTCAAGGTAAAGAAGGTCAAGTAATTCCTGAAATGTCGGATGATTTTATTAATCAAGTATCAGAAAGATACATTGAATTATACGAATACATTACTGGGGATAAATTTGAGAAATCAGACGTGTCAGATGTTTTAAAACGCGTTGAAGAGAATATCAATGCTGCTTTAACAGAATTAGTTTAATATTTTAAAAGGAGAATGAAAATTTTCCTTTTAATTTTTTAAATTAAATGTATATACATTTAATGTTTTTGTATATATTTGTGTTTTAATTACAACAAATGAAGTTAGAAGAAGAATTAAAACAAGACAAATTTAAATCAGAGTATCAAAAAGCGATATTAAATATTCTTTTTACAGGAAATTGGCTAGAGTCGGATTCATCGAGAATACTAAAACCATTTGGTTTAAGTCCTCAACAATACAATGTATTACGTATTTTAAAAGGACAAGGCGATAATGCTATTTCTGTGAACGACATTATGAGTAGGATGATAGATAAAATGTCTAATGCGAGTAGATTGGTGGAAAAGTTAAGACAAAAAGAGTTAATAGAGCGTGTAATTTGCGAACATGATAGAAGGCAAGTAGATGTTAGAATTACTAAAAAAGGGATGGGTTTGTTGGAAAAAGCAAATAAAGAAATGACAAGCTTTACATTATTAAAATCAAAAATATCAGAAAAGGAAGCGAAATTATTGAATGAAATATTAGAAAAAATTAGAGCGTAAAAAATTTGCTCAAATATATGTATATACATTAAATGTAAAAACAAATAAATTTATGTCGATTAAAATTATAAAAAAAGAAGAGCAGGCTAAAGGGGCTTTTGCTGGAGGCGCTATTTTAGAAAACAAACCCATTGGGTTTCCTCAGGATGGAGGGATGCAAAAACCTTACTCTAATTTATTTTACTGGGCTAATGCATGGTCGGATAATGGTGGATTAATAGGGGAACACCCTCATAAAATGTTTGAAATTATGTCGTTTGTTATTGATGGAGAAATACAGCATTATGACAGCAAGTTTGATAGGTGGCTTTCCTTGTATAAGGGAGATGCTCAGATTATTCGCTCGGGTAGTGGAATTACGCATGCAGAAAAATTATTACCAGGAGGAAGAATGTTTCAAATATGGTTTGATCCTAATATTCAACAAACAATTAATCATGAAGCATCTTACAATGATTATAAATCTGCTGAAATGCCATACGAACCTATAAAAGAGGGGTTAAAAAGAAAAAGGTACGTTGGAGCTGGAGGACCAGTCAAAATGGAATCTGAAGGGGTTGTTGTTAGTGAGTTTAAATTGGAGGATGGTAACTATGAAATTAATTTAAATCAAGATAAGATATATTCTTATTATATAATAGAAGGAGAACCTTCTTTCGGTGGAAATAAAGTAAAAAAGGATGATTTTATTATTATTGAAGGGGAAAATCATATAGAAATTAAGACGAGTTCCTCTGCGCGTTTATTTATGGTTTCAGTGCCTCGTCAACTAAGTTATAAAACATATCTAGAATTAGTAAATAATTAAAATAAATATAAAATGAAGAAAACGACATTAGTAGTATTGACATTAGGAGTAATAATAGCTTCTTGTTCAAACAATGGAAATGAAGCAACAGTTAAAGATGCAGAAGCGGTAACAATTGAAAAAACAGCTATCACAACAGCGTTTAAAACTGTAAAAGAGGGTAGCTATATAGATTGGAGAGCCTCTCATTTAGGTGGAGTTCAAAAAAGGTATGGTAAAGTATCTGTGAAAAGTGCAGAACTATTAGTTAATAATAGTCAACTAAGTAATGCAACTGTAGTGGCTGATATAACTTCTTTAACAGTTGACAACTTTGGAGATGATAAAGAAACTACAAATAAACTGAGAGGGCATTTAATGAGTGCAGACTTTTTTAGTGTAGATATTTATCCAACAGCAAAGTTTGAATTAACAAAACTTGATGATGTTGAAGGTGAATACAACAGTGAAGTGACGGGTAATTTAACTATTAAGGAAGCAACAAAAAGCATTACTTTTAAAGCAAATGTAATGGTCTCAGAGAATGAGTTAACCATTCAATCAGAAGATTTTTCTGTAGATAGAACATTATGGGGTTTAACGTATAATGTTGAAGGAACGGAAGGAGTTCCAGTTGATTATTTAATTGCTAATGACATCGGATTTACAATTAACCTAACAGTAACTAAATAACTATAGTCTATTTAGCTAAGAGAACACTTAAAAAAGTGTTCTCTTCTTTTTAATATTAATAACAAAAAATGGAAATATTAAACTTAATTAAAGAGCGTTTTAGCCCTTATGAATTTACAGATAAAGAATTAACACAGGAACAAATAGAGTTATTGTTTGAGGCTGCAGGAAAAGCTGCTTCAGCATTTAACGAACAGCCATGGAGATTTGTGTATGCACTTAGACAAGATCAAGAGGAATTTAAAAATATTTATGATTGTTTAGTGGAAGGAAATAAAGGATGGACAGCAAAAGCAGCTGCATTGGTTATCACTGTTGTGAGAAAAAACTTCACTAAAAATGAAAATGAGAATAGGGTAGCTAAACATGATTTAGGTTTAGCTGTTGGAAATTTAAGTGTCCAGGCATCTTCAATGGGAATTCATTTGCATCAAATGGCTGGAATTATTCCACAAAATGCAATCGATAAATTAAACATACCAAAAGGGTATGAACCTGTTACTGCTATTGCTATAGGGTATTATGAGGGGAAAACAGGTATTAAGGAAAGAAAACCAGTAAATGAAATCGCTTTTAAGGGAAAAATGTAGTTCTGAATCAGTTAATTTTTCTGCTTATTTCAAGACATCTTGTTAAACTCCTATTTTTTTCTATCTTTGGATTCTAACTTAAAAAAACACTAATATGGGATTTCCTTCGGATATTGAGATAGCTCAAAAAAATGAGATGGTGCACATTAATAATGTGGCTGAGAAATTAAAGATTGATTTAGATGATTTGGAATTGTATGGTAAGTACAAAGCTAAATTACCTTTATCTCTTATCAATAAGCAAAAAATTGACAGCAATAATTTAGTTTTAGTTACTGCTTTAACTCCAACTCCTGCAGGAGAAGGGAAAACAACTACTTCTATTGGGTTAACGGAAGGATTAAACAAAATAGGAAAACAAGCTACAGTTGTATTGAGAGAACCTTCTTTAGGTCCTGTTTTTGGAATTAAAGGTGGTGCTGCTGGTGGTGGTTACGCTCAGGTGGTTCCAATGGAAGATATTAACTTACACTTTACAGGAGATTTTTCTGCCATTGAAAAAGCAAATAATTTGCTTTCGGCATTAATAGATAATAATATTCAAAGTAGAACAAGAAGTTTAGATATTGATCCAAGAACTATTGTATGGAAACGAGTTATTGATATGAATGATAGAGCGTTGAGAGATATTACTTTAGGTTTAGGAGGTGTTTCTAATGGTGTTCCTCGTCAAGGAGGGTTTAATATAACTCCAGCTTCGGAAGTAATGGCTATTTTATGTATGGCAGAAAATTTTGAGGACTTAAAAGAACGATTGGGAAATATATACATAGGATCTACTTTTAAAGAAAGAAAAACTATTTATGCTAGAGATTTAAAGGCTGAAAATGCAATGGCTATCCTTTTGAAGGATGCTATTAAGCCTAATTTAGTTCAAACCTTAGAAGGTAACCCTGCCATTATTCATGGAGGACCTTTTGCTAATATTGCACAAGGAACAAACACTATCATAGCAACTAAAACTGGTTTGTCTTTATCAGAATATGTAATCACAGAAGCTGGTTTTGGTGCTGATTTAGGTGCTGAAAAATTCTTAGATATCAAATGTGTCTCTGGAGGATTGAAACCTAAGGCTATGGTCTTAGTAGCGACAATTAGAGCATTAAGACACCATGGTGGAGCTAAAAAAGAAGAATACAACGATGCGAGTGTAGAGAGAGTAGAAAAAGGTTTTGCTAACGTGGAGAAACATATTGAAAATTGTAAGAAATTTGGTTTAAATCCAGTGGTTGCAATCAATGCATTTCCTTCAGATAGTGCTGAAGAAGTAAAGCTGATACAAGACAAATGTGCCGCAATGGGAGTTCAAGCAATTGTTGCAGAAGGTTTTGCTAAAGGTGGTGATGGAATGACTGATTTAGCAACAGCAGTTGTTAAGGAAGTAGAGGCTGGAAAAAACAACTTTAAGCCATTATACGATTGGAAATTACCAGTAAAAGAAAAAATAGAAAAAATAGCTAAAGAAATTTATGGAGCTGATGGTGTTGATTATTCTAAGAAAGCATTGACAGATTTAAAGAAAATAGAATCTTTAGGAATGAGTGATTCTCCTATTTGTATGGCTAAAACACAGAAGTCTTTTTCTGACAATGAAGCTTTAGTAGGAAGACCAACTGGTTTTAGAGTTACAGTAAGAGAATTTGAATTTGCTTCGGGAGCTAAATTTATTATCCCTATATTAGGAAATATGATGCGTATGCCAGGCTTGCCAGCTGTACCAGCATCAGAAGGAATGACTATTGATAATAATGGTAAAATCTCAGGATTATCATAAATTTTGATATGCAGAAATAGTAAAAAGGCTTTACCAAATTGGTAAAGCCTTTTTTAGTTCTTCACCGTTAATACTGGTCTAAAAGAATGATTAACTAAGTTTTGAGAAGTACTTTCATTAAAGAGTTTCCATATCGCTGTTTTTCCATGTGTTGCTAATGAAATTAAGTCAATCTCATTCTCAATGCAATAGTTTAGTATTCCTAATTCTTCAGTACTATCAGCATACAATGCAATCTCATATTTATCTTTTAAGAAAGTATCCAGCTGCTGAGCTTTTATAAAGGCATTTATTTTTTCTAATGAAAGACGAGTAGGTTCAAAACGAGTGGGAGTATTTATTTTTAACAAATAGATTTTGGCATTAAATAATTGGGCTAATTTTCTTACAGTCTTAAACGCTTTGTTGTTTTTATCGTTAAAGTCAGATGCAAAAACAATAGAATCCAATCGATGAGTAATTATTTGGTGTTTAATGGTGAGAACACTAAAATTCGATTTACGAATTACCTTCTCAGTATTACTCCCTAAAAGAATTTCACCTATTAAAGAAGCTCCATTAGATCCCATGATTATTAAGTCTGCTTTGAATTCTGTTGCAGCATCTAATATTTCATCCCGAATACTATCACCCACTTTTATGACACTTTCTACTTTAACGTGTTTGAGCATATTCAGCTTACTCAATTCCTCTAATTTTTTTTCAGCTTCTTGGTAGGTCGATTCCTTTTTATTCCTTAAAACAGTAACCATACATAATGACCCACCACTTCTTTGGGCAAAAAACGCAGCAAACTCTAAAGCATAGGTTGCAAATTCAGAAAAATCGGTAGGTATTAATATTCTTTTCATATAATAAAAGCTTGTCAAATTTAAACTGTTTTTTAGAAAATAAAGGAGATAAGTAAAAAACATTTTTATTCTTAATAAATCAATCCTCACCATTTAAAAGTAAATTTGTTAAAAAATAATTAGAATGATAGAAGGCTCTCCTTTAATTCTTGTGGTTAACGATGATGGTATTACTTCTCCAGGTATTAAGTCATTAATTAAGGTTGCGAAAGAGTTTGGAGAAGTTATAGTTGTGGCTCCAGATAAACCGCAAAGCGGTATGGGGCACGCAATTACATTAGATGCTATTTTGAGTATTAATGAAATGGAAATCGAAGGAGTTAAAGCTTACGCTTGTAGTGGAACCCCTGTGGATTGTGTTAAAATTGCCGTTAATAAGATTTTAAAGAGAAAGCCTGATTTGATTTTATCTGGAATTAACCATGGTTCTAACTCTTCTATTAATGTTATTTATTCTGGGACGATGTCTGCAGCACTAGAAGGCTCTTTAGAAAAAATTCCATCCGTAGGCTTTTCTTTATTAAGCCATTCTATAGATGCGAATTTTTCAGCAGCCCAACATTATGCACGATTAATTATTAAACAACTTATAACAAAACCATCTCCTGAAGGAATTTGCTTAAATGTAAACATTCCGAATGTTCCTCAAGAATTAATTAGTGGAATGAAAGTATGCAGACAAGCCATAGCGAACTGGGAAGAAGAGTATGATGAACGTACAGATCCGATGGGTAGGACATACTATTGGTTAACAGGTAAATTTGTAATAGATGATGAAGGAGAGGATACGGATGAATGGGCACTAAAAAATAATTACATCTCTATTGTTCCAGTTCAATCTGATATTACTAATCACAAAATTATAAATGATATAAAACACTTAGAAAATGCCTAAATCCAGTTTTTTTAAATTAGACCACATTGCTATTGGTGTAATATTAGGGGTTGTTATTCCTTTAGCAATTATGCAACTTCGGTTGCAGTATTTCTCCAACCTTTCATTGGTGTACATCATCAAAAATCCATTTTTTAGTGAAATAGTAGATATTTTGAAAGGAAGTGTATTTGCTAACTTAGGTTTGTTTTTTATTTTTTATTGGCTAAAGAAAGATCAATCAGCTAGAGGGGTTATTTTAGCTACATTACTCTATGGTGCTTTTTATCTGTGGTATATTATCTTTATCTAACAGCTTATGAAGTATTACATTATTGCAGGAGAAGCCTCTGGAGATCTTCAAGCCTCTTATCTCATTAAAGAGATAAAGCAACTTGATCAGCAAGCTGATTTTAGGTGTTTTGGTGGTGATTTAATGCAAGAACAAGGGGTAACCATCGTTAAACATTTCAAAGAGTTGGCATTTATGGGGGTAGAAGAGGTGTTAAAAAATATTAGAACCATATTTAGAAACATTGCCTTTTGTAAAGAAGATATTAAAAAGTATAATCCTGATGTCTTAATATTGGTAGATTACCCCGGGTTTAACCTTAAGATAGCTAAATGGGCAAAAGTAAATAAGATTAGAGTCTATTATTATATTTCTCCAAAAATATGGGCTTGGAACCAAAAGAGGGTTCATCAAATTAAAAAGATAATTGACAAAATGTTTGTGATCCTTCCTTTTGAGAAGGATTTTTATGCACGTTTTAATTACCCTGTTGAATATGTTGGTCATCCTTTACTGGACATTATTGATCCAACACCTAAATCCAGCTTTGAATCATTCTGTAATGAACATCAATTAAGCAATAAGCCAATAATAGCCTTATTGCCAGGGAGTAGAAAACAAGAAATAGCTACAATGCTTTCTATTATGCTCTCTGTTGTTGAGCGTTTTCCTGAGTATCAATTTGTAATAGCAGGAGCACCTTCACAACCATTGTCGTTTTACAAACAGTTTATTGATACCAATATTGCGATTGTAGAGAATAAGACCTACGATTTACTTTCACATTCTACTGCTGCGTTAGTGGTGTCTGGAACAGCAACATTAGAAACAGCTTTACATCGAATTCCTCAAGTGGTTTGTTACAAAACAGGTTGGTTGTTTTATCGTTTAGCTAAAATGGTGGTAAAGATTAAATACATTTCATTGGTTAATCTTATAGCGGATAAAGAAGTAGCAACAGAACTAATTCAAGATCAATTGAATACTTCTAATCTAATAGAAGAATTAACTAAAATACTTCATTCTGATTTCCGAACTAAGCAATTGGAAGACTATGAAGAAATATACCATAAGTTAGGAGGGAAGGGTGCTTCAAAAAGAGCCGCTCAATTAATAGTTTCTTCTTTAAGCAATTAAAAAAACGTTGTGCATAACTGTTCTTAAAGTAGTATTTAAAAACAAGTATTAAGAATACTTTTACGGAATGGTCAGGAATTTCCTCATATTGTTGTGTGTTTGTTTTATAAACACGATTTCTGCTGAAATTGTAAACATTGGTGTTTTACACAAAAAGAAAATTACTTCCTTTATTTTTTCACCACAAGCTGGTAATTATACCGTTTATACCAATAAAGGAAAACTTACAGAAATTGATAATACAGAAATACTAGAACTTTCCTACAGGAATAATTTGATTTATATTAAATCGTTAGATAAAGATTACGGAGCTTTTAAGAAAGTACATTTTATAGGAAGTTCCGTAGGTAATACCTTTAAAATTAAAACCAATCATCCTGCTGGATCTATTAAAAATTATGAAGACAATTTGATTGTTACTATTCATACTTATTACCGCTATTTGCAGTTGGTCAACAACATCGATATAGATAATTATGTTGCTGGGGTAGTTGAATCGGAAGTAGGAAGAAGACCACCAGTAGAATATTTTAAATTACAAGCCATTATTTGTCGTACTTACGCACTTAAAAATATCGATAAGCATAAAGATGATGGTTTTAGTTTATGTGATAAAGTACATTGCCAGGCTTACCATGGAAAACCCAAATCAGATTTGATTAAAGAAGCTGCTATAGCTACAAGTGGGGTGGTTATCGTGGATAGTGATATCAATTTAATAACAGCTACTTTTTATTCTAATTGTGGCGGACAGACAGCCAACTCAGAAGAAGTGTGGAAGCGGCCTTTATATTATTTAAAGGCAGTGAAGGATACTTTTTGCCTGAACGAAAATAATGCAGTATGGACTAAAAAAATTTCTAAGGAAGAGTGGAGTGAGTATTTAATTGATTATGGATTACCAAAAGGTAGTCTTGAAGCAGAGTGTGGTACGGAATACTTCCAAAATTGCAGAGAGCAATATTATGAAAACCAGAATGTTCAGATTCCCTTTGTTACTATTCGTAAGGATTGGAATTTAAAATCTGCTGTATTTGATGTGATACCTGATGGAAATTATGTGGTGTTAAAAGGAAGAGGTTTTGGGCATGGAGTAGGGTTGTGCCAGGAAGGAGCTATGAAAATGGCAAGAACAGGCTATTCGTATATTGATATTCTTCATTTCTATTACGAAGACGTACATATGATTAACTTGGAATCATTGGCGTTTTTTAAAGCTGATTTTTAGTAAGTAATAGTTGTTGTGTGTTTTCTTTAACATCATTCCTAACGAAATGTAATGGAGATCAGGAATCCAAAATATTTAGGACTATAAGTTATTGAACTTAGTTAATTGGTTTGGATTCCCTGTATTCGCTGTCGCTTCTCAAGGAATGTGAGGAAATAAGATCCCGGAACAAGTCCGGGGAGTATATAACAAAGAAATTATTCTTCTATCACTTCTATACTATTGATTTTATCATCAGCAGCAATTTGGTCAATTACATCTAATCCTTCAACTACTTTTCCAAAACAAGTATGGTTCCTATCTAAATGAGCAGTGTTGTTACGACTATGACAAATGAAAAACTGAGAACCACCGGTATTTCTTCCTGCATGAGCCATTGATAATACGCCTCTATCATGAAATTGATTGTCGCCATCCAATTCACAGTCAATAGAGTATCCTGGTCCACCAGCACCCGTTCCATCAGGACATCCACCCTGAATTACAAAATCAGGTATTACTCTATGGAACGTTAATCCATCGTAAAAGCCTTTTTTGGCTAGTGTGATAAAGTTTTCTACTGTTTTTGGAGCATCTTTTTCAAAAAACTCTACTTTCATGTCTCCTTTTTCGGTTTTAATAATTGCTTTCATTCTATATTTAAATTATCCGTCATTGCGAGAAACGAAGCAATCTCATATCAATTTAACAAGATTGCTTTGCTACATTGCATTTCGCTCGCAATGACGATGTTATTTATTCAATTTGTCCTGCTAGTAAGTAAAGTACAGCCATTCTTATGGCGACTCCATTTTCTACTTGATTTAAAATGATGGATTGATTGCTATCTGCCACATCACTCGTAATTTCAACACCTCTGTTAATAGGTCCAGGGTGCATAATTGTTATTTTTTTATCAAGAGAGTCGAGCAGTTCTTTATCTATTCCGTACAACATGGTATACTCTCTTAAAGAAGGAAAAAGCTTAATGTCTTGTCGTTCTAGTTGGATTCTTAACATAATGGCAACATCACACCAGTTCAATGCTTCTTTTAAATTGGTTATCACTTCAACACCTAAAGAAGTAATATGCTTAGGCATTAAGGTTAAAGGGCCACAAACCTTCACGTTTGCACCTAGTTTTTGTAGGCAAAAGATGTTAGATAGTGCTACTCTAGAATGTAAGATATCTCCCACAATAACAATGTTTTTTCCTTTGATGTCTCCATATTTTTCTCTTATTGAGAAGGCATCCAATAGTGCTTGAGTAGGATGTTCGTGTGCACCATCACCAGCATTCACAATCTTTGCCTTTACGTGCTTAGATAAAAAGTTGGCAGCTCCTGGGTTAGGGTGCCTCATTACTACCATGTCCACTTTCATGGAAAGAATGTTGTTTACTGTATCTATGAGTGTTTCTCCTTTTTTTACCGAGGAGTTGGAAGAGGAAAAGTTGAGAACATCTGCTGATAATCGCTTTTCAGCAATTTCAAAAGAAAGTTTAGTTCTGGTGGAGTTTTCAAAAAAGAGATTGGCAATGGTGATGTCTCGAAGCGAGGGAACTTTTTTTATGGGGCGATTAATAACTTCTTTAAAATGGTCGGCAGTTTTAAAAATCAATTCGATATCTTCTTTTTGAAGATTTTTTATGCCTAATAAGTGATTAACGCTTAATTTACTCATTTTTAGGGGTGTATAATATTACTTCATCTTTTTTATCGGTTTCTTTCCAGCTAACAATAACTCTTTCAGTATCTATGGAGTGTACATTTTTTCCAATATAATCTGCTTGTATAGGTAAATGTCTTTTATACCTTCTATTAATAAGTACTAAAAGTGCTACGGTTTTTGGTCGACCAAATGCTAATAAGGCGTCTAGTCCAGATCTTATTGTTCTTCCTGTATATAACACATCATCTACCAGTACAATTTTTTTATCTTCTAAAGAAAAATCGAGGTTTGTTTTATTCGGGATTAAAGGATTTCCTTGTCTTCTGTAATCATCACGATAGAAGGTAGTATCTAAAGATCCTGATTGGATATTAAAAGAAGGGTTAATTTTAAGGAGTTCAGATTTGATCCTTTCTGCTAAAAATACACCTCTAGGCTGTAAGCCAATAATAACAGTGTTAGAAAAATCGTTGTAGTTTTCGATTAATTGATGAGCTAATCGTTTAATGGTAAGGTTAAATTGAACATCATCTAATATTATTCTTCCAATTTTATCCATTAAAGCACAAAGATATATTATTTCTTGTTGATTTAAGCAAGTAAACAAAAAAAACTCCTCTGAAATTATTCAGAGGAGTTTTATAAGTTATCCAAAGTAAGGATTATTTCTCTCCTTTTTCTAGGTCTTCTTTTAGTGCAGATAAAGCATCTAAATCACCTAAAGTAGTTTTTTCTACATTAGCGTTTACCTTTTTTACTGCGTTTGAAGAATCAGACGATTTGCCTTTAGATTTAGCTTTAGGCTTTTCTTCTTGCTCTGTTTCTTTAAATAATTGTGTGTGTGATAAAACTATTTTTTTAGAATTTTTATTGAACTCTAATACTTTAAAATCAACTTTATCATCTACAGCTAAGAATGAGCCGTCTTCTTTTTCGGCATTTCGTTTAGTAACAATACCCTCAACACCATGTTGTAAAGTAACAATTGTTAATCCTTTAGGAGTAATTTCTGTTACCGTTCCAGTATGAGTTGAACCCTCAGTGAAAACAGTTTCGAACACATCCCATGGATTTTCTTCTAATTGTTTGTGACCTAAGCTTAGTCGTTTGTTTTCTCTATCTATTTCCAAGATTACCACTTCTATCTCATCACCAGCTTTAGTGATTTCTGAAGGGTGGTTGATTTTCTTAGACCATGATAAATCAGAAATGTGAATCAATCCATCAACACCTAACTCTAACGCTACAAATACTCCAAAATCGGAAATGTTTGTTACCTTTCCTTTATGCCTAGAATCAATAGGGTATTTCTTGTCTATATCTTCCCATGGATCAGTAGTTAATTGCTTAACTCCTAAAGACATTTTTCTTTCTTCTCTATCTAATGTTAAAATTTGGGTTTCGATTTCTTCACCTACTTTAAAGAATTCTTGAGCAGGTTTTAAGTGATTACTCCAAGTAATTTCAGATACGTGAACTAAACCTTCAACGCCAGGAATAATTTCAATGAATGCACCGTAATCAGCTACAACAACAACTTTTCCTTTTACAGTATCTCCAACAGCTAATTTAGGGTCTAATTTATCCCATGGGTGTTCTTGTAGTTGTTTTACACCTAATGCAATTCTTTTTTTGTCATCATCAAAATCAAGAATTACAACATTTAATTTTTGATCTAATTCTAATATTTCTTCTGGGTGATTAATTCTTCCCCAAGATAAATCGGTAATATGGATTAGTCCATCTACACCACCTAAATCAACAAATACACCATAAGAAGTGATGTTTTTAACAGTTCCCTCTAATACTTGTCCTTTTTCTAATTTAGAGATGATTTGAACTTTTTGCTGTTCAATTTCAGCTTCAATTAATGCTTTATGAGAAACAACAATGTTTTTAAATTCCTTGTTAATCTTAACCACTTTAAACTCCATGGTTTTATCAACGTAAACATCGTAATCTCTAATCGGCTTAACATCAATTTGAGAACCAGGTAAAAATGCTTCAATTCCGAAAACATCCACAATTAAACCTCCTTTTGTCCTACACTTAACGTAACCTTTAATAATTTCTTGAGTTTGTAAAACTTCATTTACTTTATCCCAAGCTCTTAAAGCTCTTGCTTTACTGTGAGATAGAATTAATTGTCCGTTTTTATCTTCTTGACTTACAACAAATACTTCTACAGTATCACCTTCTTTTAAATCTGGATTATATCTAAATTCTGAAATTGAAATAACCGCTTCGGATTTGTATCCTATATTGATAACTACATCTCTATTGGTTTTGGCTACAACAGTACCGTCTAAAACTTCTTGTTCAGCAATAGATTTTAACGTTTCATCATACACTTTTTCCATCTCTTTTTGCTCTGCAATGGAGTAGGAATCTTCGTACTTACCAATTTTTTCCCAATCGAAATCAGCTAAAGGCTTAATTTCAGTTTTTTTCTTAGGGGTAGGAGTAGTAGTTTTTTTTGTCTCTTTTACTTCTGCTTTAGCCTCAGTAACAGGTGTTGCTGCTACAACTTCTTTCTCTACTTTTTTAGTCGTTGCTTTAGGAGTTGTTTTTTTGGCTTCAGCTTTAGGGGCTGCCTTTTTTGCCGCAGGTTTTTTAGTAGTGGTTTTTTTAGCTTCAGCTTTAGGGGCTACTTTTTTAGTGGCTTTTGCTGTTGTTTTCTTTTTTACAGCATCTTCTTTTTTTTCTGCCATGTCATTTATTTGTATCTCGTTTAAAATCAGTGATAACGAGAGGGGTTAATTTAGAACTGCCACTGCTACAGTCTGTTAATTTTTAAAGAGCGACAAAAGTAGGGTTTTTATATTAAATAAAAGCTTATTCTAAAGATATTTTCATCATTGATGCTCTTGATAAATAGATAGTTCTTCAAAAATATGTGTAATAAAAAGGATAGAGTTATATTAATTAATAAATTTGTGGTTACCTATGAGAAGCTTTGAAATCCCTTCATATTACAAAAGTTCTTACATCTCTACCATAAAGAATTTAAGGAAGGATAATGATCCTAGAAAAAAGGATTTTTCCCCTACAAAACTTGATTTCGGAGCTGTTCAATTTTTAATTGCTCGTCATTTTGGTTTTTGTTATGGAGTAGAAAATGCTATTGAAATTGCGTACCGAGCAGTTGAGGAAAACCCCGGTAAAAACATCTACTTATTGAGTCAGATGATACATAATCCATTAGTTAATCAAGATCTTGAAGAAAAAGGGATTCGCTTTGTTATGGATACAGAAGGGAATCAATTTGTGGGCTGGGAAGAGTTAACGGAGGAAGACATTGTTATTATCCCTGCTTTTGGAACAACTGTTGAAATAGAAGATCGTTTAAATAAAATAGGTGTTAAGACTCAACAATACAATACCACTTGTCCTTTTGTGGAACGTGTTTGGAAACAATCTAACAAATTAGGAGATAGTCATCATACTATAATTATTCATGGTAAGCACAATCATGAAGAAACACGTGCTACATTTTCTCACAGTAATAAAAAAGCACCGTCTTTAATTATTAAAGACATTAAGGAAGCTCAAATTTTAGCTGAATTCATCCTGGGGAACAGAAATCAAAATGATTTTAAAGAAGTGTTTAAAGAACGTTTCTCTGCTGATTTTGATGTAAAAAAGCATTTAGACAAGATAGGGGTAGTGAATCAAACAACCATGTTGGCATCCGAAACACAAGAAATAGCTGATTTTTTAAAGAAGGCCATGGTACAAAAGTTTGGCGAGAAAGACATTAAGCGTCATTTTGCTGACACAAGGGATACATTGTGTTATGCAACAAACGATAATCAGCAAGCCACAATAGGATTATTGAATGAAAAAGCTGATTTAGCAATTGTTGTCGGGGGATATAACAGCTCTAATACTTCTCATATTGTGGAGTTATTAGAAGAAAAATTACCAGCTTATTTTATTAATTCAGCAGAAGAGATTGAAAACGAAAACACTATTAATCATTATAATTTCCATAACAAAGAGAGGTTAAAGACTAATAATTTTCTAAAAGGAAACTCTCCGCTTCGTATTATTTTAACAAGTGGAGCATCATGCCCTGATAAAATTGTAGATGAAGTGCTAGATAAATTATTGAGCTATTTTCCAAATGCTTCTCCAAAAGAGGATATTATACAGAAATTGCTCATTTCCATGTCCCCTCAAAAATAACTTCTTCTAAAGGTTTTACTTGTTTGGGCGAATTTTCTCTTTCTTGTAAGTAAACAGGAAGATTATTGATATCTCCTATATAACCTAAGGCAATTACAGAGATTGGTGTGTAGCCTTTTGGTATAGATAGTTGAGTTCTAGCAATTTCACTATCAAATCCTCCCATTTGGCGCACGTATATCCCCATTGATAAGGCTTGGAGAGAAAGATTACCAACAGCTAACCCCATATCATGCCAAGCGTGTATGTTAGGTTTATCGTTAAGTGATAAATTATCTTTTACGACACAAACTATTAATGCAGGAGCGTGTTTTGCCCAATCATGATTGAAGTCCATAATACAGCTAAATACTCTAGAAAAAGCTTCTTGATTTTCTTTTAAAGCATAAACAAATCGCCAGGGCTGTTCATTATATGACGAAGCCGCTAAAGAGGCAGCTTTTAATATTAGTTTAATCTGGTCTTCAGTAATGGGTTGGTCTGAAAAAGCACGAGGACTATACCGCTCACTAATTAATTTATTTATCTCCATAAGTAAATTGGTAGAGAATTATAAATTATCTAAATGATTAGTTAAATCAGCATCAGATATAGCGGTTAACTCTACATCGATAGTGCTACTTGAAGTTACAGTTCGCGTTTCTTTATAAGTATATAAGTCACCACTAGAATTGACTGCTATCATTACTATTTTTACGTTGGATCCATCAGGTATTAATCCACTCGTCATGTTATAAACTTGCATTACACCTTTAATACCAGTGAAGTAAATAAAAATAGCAACATTCTGTAAGTTGTCAGTACTAGAAGTAAAAGTAAGTGTATGTCCTGTTCCCGTACCAATAGTTTTATCACAATTAATCCAGCCTAAGGTAGTTGGAGAACCGATGTAGCCATAAGCGTTGGTACCAAAAGCTACTTGACTATCTGTCCAGTCTACAATTGTTCCAGTTGAACCATAAAATATATTCATGTAATTTTTCGGAGCTGCATTTGGCATTTCTATTGCATAAGGGCATGAAGGCTTTAAGGTTAATTCTTCAGTTCCTTTAAAAGCTCTTAGTCTAATTTCACCGTCCGTCTCTAATATATTTCCAGCAGCAACAGTTGGGATTTGATAATAGATCATGTCTTTAGGAGTGTACAATTCCACTAACTTAATGGTAAAAGGGTAATCAATTGTATCTCCAGTACTGTTTTGTAAGCAGTTTTTTGCTCCATAAACTCTGGTTCCTTGATTTCCTTGCAAAGTGTCATTGCTCGGTCCATTTATAATAAATTCTTGTTCTTGTTGTTTTTTACTATCTAAATAATCGTTTGGTGATTGATATTCATTAACTTGCTTTTTTTCAATACGATCTTTTTTACAACTATATACAGTAAAAATAGTTAAGGCTAATAAAGCCAACGAAAGGTGTTTAATATTTTTCATAGTAATTAATTTTAAAACCCAGTACAATTGGATGCATTTCTTATACTTCTAGCATCCCGATAACCGTTTCCACGACCACCTCCCGAACATCCAAAAATATACAATAATCCCAAACGAAGGTGGGTTTCCATAAATTTAACATTGTATCGATACTCTAAAAACGGACGTAGGCATCGATTGGTTGTAATACCTACACCACCTTCAGCATTCCAGTTGGCTGTTTGTGCGTTTTCTAGAGCAGAAGATTCAGGGTTCATCCAATGGTTATAACCTCCATGAGCCATTATATAGTAAGTAAGTGTTCTAGCATAAAATAGTTTATATTCAATACCTAAACCGAATGTCATTTCTTTAACTGTCCCTAGAAATATGTTGTAATAAGAGAATTGAGGAACAAAGCTTAATCGGTTATTTGGGAATATACTTACTCGAGCCCCTAAACCCAACCCTTCAGATTGAAAGTTGTACATAACAGAGCCTCCAACACCAAAGTTTTGCGCTTTTGTAATAAATGGAGATAAGGTTATTAATAAGATTAAAAGTATTTTTTTCATAGTGCCTTTTCTTTCAAATATCATTCCAAACTGTAATGCGCATGCTCTATTAATTGATCCATTGACACTACCTCTAGTGTTTTTTCATTGGTAGCCTCTAAAACTACTTTAGGAGCGACACCATTATCATAAGCTTCTTTAAAACGAGCAGCACATAAACACCATTTATCTCCTGGCTGAACGCCATCAAACCCCCATTGAGGAATAGGGGTGGATAAATCATTACCTACAGTTTTAGAAAAAGTGAGGAATTCTTCAGTAGCAATTATGCAAACAGTATGCATTCCTTGATCTGAATCATCAGTATTGCAACAACCATCTCTAAAATAACCTGTTAAAGGAGAGGTGCTACATGTGATTAATGCTTCGCCAAATATGTTGGTATTCTCCATGATGTCAATATTACTCATTTTGTATTTTAATTAAAAGAGTAACTATTTATAGAAATTAACAATTGAAAAAAAAGGTTGTTAATATTTATCAATAAAGGTTTTATTACCTTCGTACAAATTTATTAAGAATGGTTACATTCAAAGATTTTACTATATCAAAACAGTTACTCAATGGTCTTGATGATTTAGGGCTGATAACTCCTACATTAATTCAAGAAAAAACCTATTCGGTGATTATGTCAGGGAAGGATGTTGTAGGTATAGCACAAACAGGAACAGGTAAAACATTGGCTTATTCTTTACCTTTACTTCAAAGTTTACCATTTTCTAATCAAGTTAACCCAAGAATTTTAATTTTAGTGCCAACCAGAGAATTGGTAGTGCAGGTAGTTGAAAGAATAGAGGAATTTACTAAATACACCAATACAAGAGTGCTTGGGGTTTACGGGGGAGCTAATATCAATATGCAAAAACAAGCCGTTCTACAAGGAGTAGATGTATTGGTTGCAACACCAGGAAGATTGTATGACTTAGCTTTATCTAGAGCTGTTCAATTAAAGTCGATTAAAAAACTGGTAATAGATGAAGTAGATGTTATGCTTGATTTAGGATTTATATTTCAGCTGACCAATATCTTTGAGTTACTTCCTGAACGAAGACAAAATATAATGTTCTCAGCTACGATGACTGAAGAAGTTGATGCTTTGATTGATGACTTTTTTATTTCTCCAGAAAAAATAACAGTCGCAGTTAGTGGAACTCCACTAGATAACATTAGACAATCTTGTTATGCTGTACCTAATTTTTATACTAAGGTTAATTTATTGGCTCATTTAATTCAGGAGAAAGAAAAATATAGTAAAGTATTGGTTTTTATGGCCAACAAAAAAGATGCTGATAGAATATTTGAGGTGCTTTCTACAGATTTTGAATCAGAAATATGTGTGATACACGCTAATAAATCTCAAAATTATAGGTTACGATCAATTAAACAATTTGAAGATGGGGTAAAACGAATACTGATCACTACTGATGTAATGGCTAGGGGATTGGATTTGGAAAAAATATCGCATGTTTTTAATTTCAACACACCTGATTATCCAGAAAATTACATGCATAGAATCGGACGGACAGGGAGGGCAGAAGAAGAAGGAGAAGCTATATTGTTTTTTACACCAAAAGAGAAAGGGGCTAAAAAAGCAATAGAAGAATTAATGGATTATAAGATTCCGATGGTAAAATTCCCTAAAGAAGTGGCTATCTCTGAAGAATTGATTCCTGATGAACGACCAAAAATAGAAGAAGCCAACTATAATCGAAATTTAAAATTAAAAGAATTGTCCCCCGGATTTCATGAGAAAAAAGATAAAAACAAGAAAGTCAATTTAGGAGGATCATATAAAAGAGACATAAAAATAAAATACAGAAAACCTAAAACTAAAGGAGATAAAAATTTTAATAGAAGAAATAAAAAGAAATAGCCTTTTATGATTAAAAAGAACGATCCATACGCAGCATTACGTTATAAGGAATTTAATATTTTTTTATTCTTTCGTTTTGCAATGATTTTTGCTTGGTCCATGCAGTTTATTGTGATTGAATGGGAGGTGTATTCTTTAACAAAAGATCCACTTTCATTAGGATTGATAGGCTTGATGGAAGTTGTTCCAGCTATAGGATTAGCATTGTATGCGGGACATATAGTTGATCAGAAAGAAAAACGAAATTTATTACTGATATGTACAGCTGGATTTTTATTAATTAGTTTTGGACTGTTTGCTATTACTTCACCACTTTTTAATCAAGGATTAGCCAATAATACCATTGTCTATTTTATTTATGGCTTAGTTTTTATAGGAGGGATTATTCGTTCTTTTTTAGGACCATCTATTTTTTCTTTAATGTCAATGATTATCCCTAAAAAAGTGTACCCAAATGCTGCTACATGGAGCAGCTCAGTATGGCAAATGGCAATGGTTACAGGTCCTGCAATAGGTGGTTTTTCTATATTATGGATAGGGGTTTCTTGGTCAATGTTTGTAATTGTTGTATTTGCGATTGCTTCTATATTGTTGTTGTTGCAAATAGAGGTTAAACCAATCTTGAATACCAAGATTGGAGAACCTGTCATAAAAAGCTTAAAGGAAGGAATTAAGTTTGTATTTGGAACTAAAGAAATATTAGGTGCTATTACTTTAGATATGGTAGCAGTACTTTTTGGTGGAGCAGTAGCATTGCTTCCTATTTATGCACAAGATATTTTACAGGTAGGTTCTAAAGGTTTTGGGGTGTTAAGAGCAGCTCCAGCAGTTGGTTCTTTTTTAACAATGTTAGTTGTGGCCTACTTTCCATTAAATAAAAATGCAGGATTAAAGTTGTTAGCAGCCATTTTCGGTTTTGGAGTGTGTATCATTATTTTTGGGGTTTCTGAAATTTTTTGGATATCATTAATTGCTTTATTTATTAGTGGTGTTTTTGATGGAGTCTCTGTGGTTATTCGTCAAACAATATTGCAATTAAGAACTCCAGACGAAATGAGAGGCAGGGTTTCATCTGTTAATAGTATGTTTGTTGGTTCTTCTAACGAATTAGGAGCTTTTGAAAGCGGGATTACTGCTAAATTGTTTGGAACAGTAAGAGCGGTTGTTTTTGGTGGAGCAATGACCTTGGGAATAGTTGTTTTTACAGGAATAGTATCTCCAACTCTCCGAAAATTAAATTTCACTAAAGAATTAGAAGAGCAGGAAGATGAATAAGTAAATTAGATTGTTCACTCTGAACTTAAAGCACTAATCAACTTCAACACATTTTCTAAAACTGGTGTTTTATTTTTTGAGTTCCAAACGATGCTTAAAGTAGTTTTTTGCTTGATATTTTTAAGCTCAATAAATTTCACATTTTTATCATACCCTTTTTTTAGAGAAGTAGGTACAATGGAAACGCCTAAATTATTTTCAACCAAACTATAGATTGAACTAGCATGGACTGTGTTATGAGAAGTAATAGGAGTGAATCCGCTATCATCAAATAATTGCATCATTTTCTCGTAATAGGACTGACTATATGTAGCATCAAAGAGAATAAATCGTTCGTTTTTCAATTGCTTTAAATTGGTAAAATTACCCTCATTTATTTTGTGGTTTTTGGGTAAAACCAAAGAAAAAGTTTCTTCTAATATAGGCTTTATTGATAATCCTTTAGGAACTTTATCCATTCTAACAAAACCAACATCAATATCCTCGTTTAATAAACTTTCTATTTGTTTAGGGTTATTCATTTCTTTTAAATCAAAAATTAAGTTAGGGTATTTACTTTCTATTTTTAAAAGGAGTTGAGGAATAACTTCTTGCATCGCAGAACCAACATAGCCAAACCTTAAATTACCTACTATCCCTTTTTCTAGTAGTTTGGCTTGATGAATCTTATTGCCTAACTCTTTAAATAATAGCGTAATTTCTTTTTGAAGGTATTGTCCTGCTGTAGTTAATTCTACTTTTCTGTTGTGACGCTTAAACAATTGAATGTTTAAATTATCTTCTAACTGTTTAATTTGTCGGCTAAGACCAGGTTGTGATATATACAAAGAATCAGCAGCTTTTCTGTAGTGTAGTTTTTCAGCAACAGCTAAAAAGTACCTTAGATGCCTGAATTCTAATTGATAATTACTTGGTATCATATATTGTAATTAATGGTATTATTAGTTATCAAATATAATAATAACTTTGTTTCGTTGTGGTGTCATTAATAAAACACGAACCTATGTTTAAATATGGAATAGAACAGTTAACACTTAGCACAGTATTGCAGATTGCTGATGGAGTTGTTAAAGGAGAATTAGTTGAAGAAACAAAGGAAAAAGTAGAATTGTCTCGAAAGCGGGTAGAGGCAATTGTTAGTTCAGGGAAGGTGGTTTACGGCATCAATACTGGTTTTGGTCCTTTATGTGATAAACAAATTTCTAGAGAAGAGACTAATCTTCTTCAAAAAAACTTATTGATTTCTCATGCTGTTGGAGTTGGAAATCCTATTGATAGAAGACTTTCAAAAATCATGATGATTTGTAAAGTACAAGCATTGTGTCAAGGTTTTTCAGGAATAAGATTAACCGTAATTGAACGAATTTTATATTTTATACAAAATGATTTATTGCCCGTAGTACCAGAACAAGGTTCTGTTGGTGCTTCAGGAGATTTAGCTCCATTATCTCATTTGTTTTTACCGTTAATAGGGGAAGGTGATTTTTGGATAGGAGAAAATATTGTTCCAGCTAAAAAAGTACTCTCCGATCATCAATTAGCTCCACTTGATTTACAAGCAAAAGAAGGGTTAGCTCTTATCAACGGCACTCAATTTATTTTAGCACATGCCATTGTTGGTTTAGATAAAATGGGCTATTTATTAGATTTAGCAGATGTTGCTGGAGCGATGAGTTTAGAAGGTTTTCAAGGAAGTCCATCTCCATTTAATGAGAAATTACATACAATAAGACCTTATAAAGGTTCTGTTTTGGTTGCTTCTAGAATGCGTATGTTACTTGAAAATTCTGAAAATACGGATATGCACAAAGATTGTGATAGAGTACAAGACCCTTATTCTGTTCGTTGTATACCACAAGTGCATGGAGCTTCTAGAAATGCTTGGGAACATTTAAAAGAATTAACTGAAATAGAAATGAATGCTGTTACAGACAATCCTATTGTTTTAAGTGATACAGAGGCTATTTCTGGAGGTAATTTTCACGGACAACCTTTGGCAATGGCTCTTGATTATTGTGCTGTGGCAGCTTCCGAATTAGGAAATATAGCAGATAGAAGATGTTATTTATTATTAGAAGGTAAATATGGACTACCTCGTTTGCTGACTGAAAGCGGAGGATTAAATTCAGGCTTTATGATACCTCAGTACACAACAGCTGCTTTGGTAACAGAAAACAAATCGCTTTGTTTCCCTGCTTCTGCTGACAGTATTCCTACATCATTAGGTCAAGAAGATCATGTGTCCATGGGAAGTATTTCTGGTCGTAAATTTTGTCAAATATTAGGAAACATTGATAAGATTCTAGCGATTGAACTCATGTACGGAGCACAAGCATTAGAATTTAGGAGGCCTAACAAATTTTCAAAATTAATTGAGCAGAACTATAATATTATCAGAAGTAGGATAGAAAAGCTAGAGGAGGACAGGTTGTTAAAAGATGATATTAATAATGTTATTGATTTGGTAAAAAATAGAGCTTTTTTAGTTCGATAAAAAAATGCTTATGACGTTTCAAGAAGAAATATTACAAGGAATTCCAAATGCATTACCTCCTAAAAGGGAGTATCCTAAAGATGTAAATAGAGCACCTAAGAGGAAAGATATTCTTTCTGTAGAGGAAAAAAAGTTAGCGATACGTAATGCTTTAAGGTATTTCCCGAAGAACTGGCATAAAGAGTTGGCTAATGAATTTGCTGAAGAATTACTGAGCTATGGCAGAATATACATGTATCGCTTTAAGCCTAGTTATGAAATGTACGGTAGAAGTATTGATGAATATCCAGCTCAATCTATTCAGGCGGCAGCAATTATGTTGATGATACAAAATAATTTAGATCCTGCTGTGGCACAACACCCTGAAGAGTTAATTACTTATGGTGGGAACGGGGCAGTGTTTCAAAACTGGGCGCAATACTTATTGACTATGCAATATTTGGCACAAATGACCAATGAGCAGACGCTGCACATGTATTCTGGTCATCCAATGGGTTTGTTTCCATCATCTAAAGATGCACCAAGAGTTGTTGTTACCAATGGTATGATGATTCCGAATTATTCTAAACCAGATGATTGGGAAAAATACAATGCATTAGGTGTTACTCAGTATGGACAAATGACAGCTGGTTCGTACATGTATATTGGTCCCCAAGGAATAGTGCATGGAACAACAATAACGGTAATGAATGCTTTTCGTAAAATATTAAGTAAAGGAGAAAGTTCGGAAGGGAAACTGTTTTTAACCTCTGGACTAGGAGGGATGAGTGGGGCACAACCGAAAGCTGGTAACATAGCAGGCTGTGTAACCATTTGTGCAGAAGTAAATGCTAATGCAGCAATGAAACGACATCAACAAGGGTGGGTAGATTTGCTTCTTACCGATATAGATGAATTGGTTGTTCGTGTTCAACAAGCACAAACTAATAAAGAGATCATATCTATTGGTTTTGTAGGTAACATAGTGGACGTATGGGAACGATTTGATAAGGAAGGTATCTTTGTGCATGTGGGATCAGATCAAACCTCCTTGCACAATCCATGGTCGGGAGGGTATTATCCAGTGGGTGTATCTTTTGAGGAGAGTAATCGCTTGATTAAGGAAGATCCAGAGTTGTTTCAACAGAAAGTGAAAGAATCACTTATTAGGCAGGCTAATGCTATTAACAATCATGCTAAAAAGGGAACTTACTTCTTTGATTACGGTAATGCTTTCTTACTAGAAAGCTCCAGAGCAGGAGCGGATATTATGGCTCCTAATGGCATTGATTTTAAATACCCTTCTTATGTACAAGATATTTTGGGACCTATGTGTTTTGATTATGGTTTTGGTCCATTTCGTTGGGTATGTACTTCAGGAAAATTGGAAGATCTGGATCAGACAGATGCGATAGCCATGAAAGTGATGCAGGAAATTATGGCAAGTGCTCCGGGTGAGATTCAATTGCAAATGCAGGACAACATTACCTGGATAAAGGAAGCCAAAAACAATCAATTGGTCGTGGGTACTCAAGCACGTATCCTGTATGCTGATGCTGAGGGAAGGGCAAAAATTGCAGCAGCATTTAATGCAGCAGTAAGAAAAGGAGTAATAGGCCCTATAGTATTGGGCAGGGATCATCATGATGTGAGTGGTACGGATTCTCCCTACAGGGAGACTTCTAACATATATGATGGAAGTAAGTTTACGGCTGACATGGCTATCCATAATGTTATTGGAGATAGTTTTAGAGGAGCTACATGGGTGTCTATCCATAATGGAGGAGGAGTTGGCTGGGGTGAAGTGATGAATGGTGGCTTTGGGATGTTGTTAGATGGTAGTGAGGTCGCTGATAAACGTTTAAAGAACATGTTGTTTTATGATGTAAACAACGGCATTGCACGTAGAAGTTGGGCTAGAAACGAAGGAGCTACATTTGCTATAAAACGAGAGATGGGAAGAACACCTAATTTAAAAGTAACGCTTTCTAATCAGGTAGAAGAGGATATATTGTCAAATTTATTTTAATTTAATAACGTGAAATTGTTATTTAAAAACATAAAAGAGTTAGTTCAGGTTCGTTCTGTAGCAATTGATTTTGTTGCGGGAGAAGACATGAAAACATTACCAACCATAACCAATGCATACCTTTTGGTTAAAGACGGCAGAATAGCCGATTTTGGAGAAATGGACAATTGTCCAACAGACTCAGTAGATGAAGTAGTGGATGCGACAGGAAAAATGATATTGCCTGCTTGGTGTGATTCTCATACCCATATTGTTTATGCGGGAAACAGGGAAGGAGAGTTTGTAGATAGAATTAACGGATTAAGTTATGAAGAAATAGCTCAGAGAGGAGGAGGAATATTAAATTCTGCCAAACAATTGCAAGCTACGAGTGAGGAAGCGTTATACGAACAGAGCAAACAACGCTTGGAGGCTGTTATAAGAATGGGGACAGGAGCTATTGAGATTAAATCGGGGTACGGATTAACGGTAGAGGCAGAGTTGAAAATGTTACGGGTAATTAAACGGCTCAAAGAAAATTATCCCATAGACATTAAAGCAACCTTTTTAGGTGCACATGCTTTGCCTTCGGAATACAAGGAGAATAAATACAAGTATTTACAACTGGTCATTGACGAGATGATGCCTAAAGTAGCTGAGGAAGGGTTAGCCGAATATGTTGATGCTTTTTGTGAAACGGGTTATTTTACGGTGGAAGATACTCGCCTGTTATTGGAGGCAGCTAAAAAGTATGGGTTAATTCCTAAAATTCATGTAAATCAATTTACAACTATAGGTGGGGTACAATTAGGGGTAGAGTACAATGCACTTTCTGTAGATCATTTGGAAGAAATGCGGGAAGAAGATATTACTGTTTTAAAAGGTACGAAAACCATGCCCGTAGCATTACCGGGTTGCTCTTATTTTTTAAG
This sequence comes from Vicingus serpentipes, assembly GCA_024103385.1. Taxonomy (GTDB): domain Bacteria; phylum Bacteroidota; class Bacteroidia; order Flavobacteriales_E; family Vicingaceae. The sequence goes on along the minus strand of JAGFIT010000058.1, from coordinate 24,418 downwards.
CATTCCTTATACACCTGCTCGAAAAATGATAGCTGCAGGATTGCCTTTGGCATTGGCAACAGACTATAATCCTGGTTCTGCTCCGTCAGGAAATATGAACTTTGTAGTGGCTACTGCCTGCATTAAAATGAAAATGACTCCAGCAGAAGCAATAAATGCAGCTACAATTAATGGGGCTTATGCAATGGGAATTGAAAAAGAATACGGAAGTATTACTTTAGGTAAAAAAGCTAACTTATTATTAACTAAAGAATTAAATTCAATAAACTTCCTTCCTTATGCCTTTGGAAGCAATCATATAGAACGGGTTTTTATTAATGGAGAAAGCATCTAATAACGATATTAAAATTTATTAAAATGAATAAACAAATTATAGAATGTGTTCCTAACATTAGTGAAGGGAGAGACGAAGACAAAATTAAAGCCATTACATCGGTTATTGAGACAGTTGAGGGGGTGAAGTTGTTAGATGTAGACCCTGGTAAAACAACCAATAGAACAGTAATTACATTTGTAGGGGAACCCCAAAATGTAATTGAAGCTGCATTTTTATTAGTTAAAAGAGTGGCTGAATTAATTGATATGAGCAAGCACACTGGTGAGCATCCTCGTTTTGGTGCTACCGATGTTTGCCCTCTAGTTCCTGTCTCAGGAATTACGATGGAAGAAACCGTAGTATATGCTCGTCAATTAGCAAAAAGAATAGGAGAGGAATTAGCAATTCCTGTTTACTGTTATGAGAATGCTGCTCAAGAAGAAAAAAGAAAAAACTTAGCTAATTGTCGCTCTGGTGAGTATGAAGGGTTGAAAGAAAAGTTATCCAACCCTGAATGGAAGCCAGATTTTGGTCCTGCCGAATTTAATAGTAGTGTGAAAAGATCTGGTGCAACAGCCGTTAGTGCTAGAGATTTTTTGATTGCTTACAATATCAATTTAAATACAACTTCTACTCGAAGAGCAAATGCTGTAGCCTTTGACATAAGAGAAGCAGGTAGAATAAAAACAGAAAACGGAAAACCTAATGGAAAAAAAGTATTGGATGAAAATGGAAATCCAGTAAAAATTCCTGGAAAACTAAAAGCAGTAAAAGGTATAGGTTGGTTTATTGAAGAGTATGGTATTGCCCAAATATCTTACAACTTAACGAACATTAATATTACCCCTATGCACGTTGCTTTTGATGAAACAGACAAGGCCGCAACAGCAAGAGGTCTAAGGGTTACTGGTTCTGAGCTAATTGGTTTGATTCCACTTCAAGCAATGTTAGACTGTGCTGATTACTACTTAATCAAACAACAGCGTTCTTTAGGGTGTTCTGAAAGTGAAAAAATTAAGATTGCTATTAAGTCCTTGGGTTTAGATGAGCTAAAACCTTTCCATCCTCATGAGAAAATAATAGAATACATGTTGGAGGATACTAAGGTGAAAAAGTTGATTGATTTGGATCTTAAAAGGTTTGCTGATGAAACGGCTGGAGAATCTATGGCTCCGGGAGGAGGTTCTATTGCTGCTTATGTAGGAACTCTTGGTGTTTCGTTGGGGACTATGGTTGCTAATTTATCAGCTCATAAAGCAGGTTGGGATGAAAGATGGGAAGAGTTTTCTAAATGGGCAGAAAAAGGACAAAAGTATAAAAACACCTTATTGCAATTAGTAGATGAAGACACGAATGCGTTCAATAAAATAATAGATGGGTTTAGGATGCCTAAAAGCAATGATAAAGAAAAAGCGATTAGAGCGCAAGCAATAGAAGAAGCTACAAAATATGCTACAGAGATCCCTTTTAAAGTAATGGAAACAGCTTATCATTCTATGGAAATAGCACAAGCGATGTTAAAAGGTGGATTGCAATCTTCTCTTTCAGATTCAGCTGTAGGGATTCTTTGTGCAAAAACCGCTGTAACCGGTGCTTACTTTAATGTAAAGATTAACGCTAAGGACATAAAAGACAGGAAGTTTGCAGAAGATTTAATAAAACGAGGAGAAGAAATTTATCAAAAAACAATTGCTATTGAAAAAGAGACGATTGATTTTATCAATTCTAAGATGTAATGAGATTAACAGAGAGAGGAGGGGGAAAACTTAAACTAATTTTCCGTTTTCTGCAGGATATTTGTTTTTATAAATAATGAAATAAAGAAAGTGAAAAATACAATACCTCTTTGCCTATCTAGAATATTTTCTGTTAAAAAGCATAAAGAAATTAAAACAATAAAAGCGAAAAATAGAGGCGCTCTTTTTTTGTATGATTGATATAAAGAAATAAGCAGAATTAGCAAAAAAATAAGTAAGCCTATTACTCCAGTACTTAAAAGGACATTAAAATATTCATTATGTGTGTTATAATCCACAGAAGAATAGGCACTAGTATTAAATCTTTTATAACAGTTATTAAGTGTTTCTTGAAGTTGTCCTGGACCAATGCCTGTCAACCATTTCTCTTTAATTAAATCAATAGCACACTCCCAAACACCAGATCTCACATTAACAGAGTTATAAGAAAACCCTTGTGGAGGAGAAAATGATGAGCTTACCATCTCATTGATTCTCGATTTTAATACAGGAACAGTAAATATTGATATGATAAAACCAGTAATAAGTATCAAGAAGAGGTATTTAATTTTTTTCCAGACATTAGGTTGGGCAGAAAAATAAATAGATAAAGAAATAAGAAAAGCAAGTATAGGTAGCTTTGCTAATAGTGGAATCAAACATGTTACACAAGCAACAAAAGCCAGGCCATACCATAAGAGGTGTTCCTTTTCTTTTAATCCATAATTTATAAATATTAAAGCTGAAAATGCTAAATAAATAGAAATGTAAGTAGGATGTAACCCTGTAATTTCCTCAAAAAAAGAGCGATAAGCAAAACTAAAATCTGCGAACGAAAAGTATTTTGGAGGAATTCCTTTTATAAGAATAAATAGATTTGTAGAAAAAGTAATTCCTAAGACAATTAACGCAAACACCAATAATATCCCTCGAAGATGTTCTTTAGTTATTTTTTTTGGAGTTAAAAAGAAAAATATAGGAAGAATTAATAAGCTTAATTTTTTTTCTAAAATAAATCCACTAGCTCGACTCATAGGCTCTAATAAAGCAGCGATTAAATAACTTAAGTAAAAAGAAATGAATAATAATGTCCATAGTAGATTTTTTGCTGTTAAAGACCTTTTAATTTCTTGAACTATCAAGAAAAAACTTAGAACGGCAAATAGAATAATGGAAATAGAAACTACTTTCATCCCTAATAAAGGAAATATAGCAATTAAAAAAAGTACATAGTACCAGCCTTTATTCAATAAAGTGTTGACCATTTTTCTCTTTGATAATATTATTTACTTCTACCTTAAAGTTTTGTATAAATTTCTTTTCTCCGAAAAAAAGCGCATGTTCTCTTATTTCATTAGGATCAAATTTCTCTTCTAATTGATTAAACTTCTTAATAATAGCAACAATATCACTTATTTGTTGGTTATCAAAAAATAAACCTGTTTTTTCTTCAATTACAGTTTCTAAATACCCTCCTTTTCGAAGCGCTAAGACTGGAATTCCGCAAGCTTGTGCTTCTAATGATGATATCCCAAAATCTTCGATGGCAGCTAATATCACTGCTTTTGAATTTTGAAGATACTTCTTCATTTCTACTTTTTCTACAAAACCTAGATATTTTGTATTTGGTAATTGAGGTAGTTCCTTTAATTCAGGACCATCTCCAATAACAATTAACTTTTCATGGGGTAAATGTCTAAATGCTTCTGCTATTAATTTTACTTTTTTGTAGGGAACCAAACGACTCACTACTATAAAATAATCCTCTTTTTTGATATTGTCTCCTAATGTAAAAAAATCAGTATCCACAGGAGGGTGAAGGACAGTAGAGCTTCTGTTATAGCAATTTTGTATTCGTTCAGCAATAAAATTTGAATTAGCAATAAAATGGGTAACTCTAGTGGATGTTTCTTTATCCCACACACTCATTGTATTAAAAATTTTTTCTGCAAACTTTTTCTTAATAGGAGATTTAATATCTTTTATATATTGTTCTTTCATATCCCAGATATAACGCATAGGGGAATGACAATAAGATATGTGAATTTGATTTTCTTTTACTTTAACACTTTTAGCTACAGCAAAAGAGGAAGAGATAATTAAATCATACTGAGATAAATCAAAACTCTCAATTGCTTTTGGATAAAACGGAAGATAGTTTCTGTAGAGTTTTTTAACGAAAGGAAAATATTGAAGAAATGATGTATACGTACTTTTTCTTTTAAGTATCACCAATCGGTCTTCTTCTTTAAAAAAGTCAAACAAACAGTAAATATCAGCCTCCCTTAGAGCTTCTAAAATAGATTTAGCTACTTTTTCAGCCCCGCCATTAACCGTAAACCAATCGTGTACAAATGCAATTTTCATTGAATCTCTTTTAAAATTAGTTGGTTAATCCTTTTTGCGGCCTCATTGTAAGAACATTTGTTGAGAATACTATCAGAAAGTTTTTTTTCTTGAGGAGCTTCTTTTAAAATTCTTTTTATTGCAGCACTATAACTTTGACTACTGTTTCCTTCTGTATAATTCAAATCAAAATTACTATAAACTTCTTTGTATACAGGTAAATTAGCAACTAAGGTAGGACATTTAAAAAATAATGCTTCAAGCACTGGTATTCCAAAACCTTCATACAGTGATGGGTAAACAAATAACTGTGCTTTTTTATATAGTTTCCATAATTCTTCATCACTAATATATCCTAAAAATTTTATTTGATTATTTCCACTTATAAGTTCTTCTGTATTAAAATTATTATTTTCAGCACCAACTATTAATAGTTGATAATCATTAAGATTGAGTTGGGAGAAGGCTTCGATAAGTACTTTTATATTTTTTCGAGGATTAATTGAACCGACAGATAAAATAATTCTTTCTCTTGGTGTTACTTCCGGATTAAGAGTGTTGTACGCTACTGATTCTTTTGATAATCCATTATAAACAAATGATATTTTATTTTCGGATATATTGAATTTAGTTTCAAGTTCTTTCTTTGAAAATTCGCTGACAGTTATTATGTGTTTCGCTTTTTTGATTATTTGAGGAATGAGGTAGTTGTACCAAGTACGAAAAGAAAAAGAAAACCACTTCGGATTTTCCATAAAAGCAAGATCATGAATAGTAATAATATTCTTGTTGTACAGAATTGGAGCAGAGTTGCATAAATTTAATAAGACAGGGCTGTTTTTAGCTTTTAAAAACGAAGGTAAATCTAACTGTTCCCATAGCACCCCTTTTCTTTTACCAATAGTAACAACATCTAACTCTTTAGCAATATTTACATGCAGTATATTGGTTGGCGATACAAATCGAATATTGGAATTTATCAATTTTAACTCTTTACACACTTCAATAGCAAATTTTTGAACACCACTAATTTGTTGTGTAAGAAATCTTGCATTTATCCATACTTCTTGCATTTTTGTAATATTTAAATCAATTATACTCTAATAATTAATCGAAACAAAGTTAAAGCAAGTAAAATTATAGAAAAGCTTAAGAAATATTTTTTTAGTGTTTGATTAGTTAGTGCTATTATGATAAAACCTAGCATATTCCATAATGTAAAAATCCTCACGAACCCCCAATCGTCTATGTAAATAGCATGACCTAAGAAAATAGAGAAAATAGTCCAAATGAGATAAATGATAGATAGTATAGATATTATATTTAAGGTAAATAAATTGCTCCAGCTAATACGCTTGATAACAATGACATTAAACCAACAGTTCCAAATAAGAAATAGAAACCAAAAAAAAGTTTCTAAGATGTTCTTAGGTGTTGAGAAGTTAATACTGCTTAAAATTCCATGAAAAATTCCATGAAATGGGAAAGAAATATTTTGAGAGCCATCTACTAATTTTTCAGATCCAATGTTTTGATGAAGGTAATACTTCCATAAAAGCACTGCGATAAAAGGGAAGGTAAGTGTGATTAGTCTTATAACTACAAAGGTATTTAATTTAGTTGATTTTAGTATTTTGAGTCCATACAATAGAGTTAGCGGGGCAGTGGCAACTATTGATGTTTCTCTAGAGAAGATGGAAAGGAATATGCTTAAAACAAATAAGTAACTTTTATCTACAATTATAGCATAAATAGCTAATACGAAGAAAAATACTTCAAAAATTTCTGAAGTATCTCGTGCTAAGGACATATATGCACCAAACAGAAATAGAGGAAGTAAAGCATAATTTTTATCAATGGTTTTAATTTCACATATTCTTAAAAACAGATAAAATAAACCTATAAAAAGCAACACATTCACAAAAACCAAATAAAAAGGAATTAGGTTTTTATTACCTCCAAAAGAAAACAACCAAACAGTAGCAGGGTATACAATTCGCTGAATCCTATATTCTATATGATCAACAGTTACTCCATAAGCAGTTTTATTTTTATTTAATGGATGATGGGCATACCGATAAAAAAATTGACCATCATAACCTTGTCCATCATTCACAATAGTAGTTGGATTTACCGTTTGTTCATTAACAAAATCACTTCCAGCAACTATAAAATAAGAAAAATTGAATCCTCCAATAATTAATCTCAGGAGTGTGAAAGAGAGAGTAACACCTATGAAAACAGCAGATAAAGAGCGGGTAGATTTAAAAGATAACTTAAATAACATTATTAGCTTAATTTACGATTGGAGTTCTAAAATCTGCTGAAACAAAGTTATCAAAATATTTAACTAGAGCGAAGATAGAGGGTAAAAAGGAATCTAAGATTATATTTATTATAAAAATAGTTGGATATTTGGATGATGAAACTAAAGAAGGGAAAAGGTCTTAAGATTTTTCTAATATTTATTGGAGTGCTTACCTTTCTCCCTCTTATTCAGAACATATTTAAACCATTAATAATAAAGGGACTTGATGGCGCTTTTATTGAGCCTGAAAAACCTACTTTTTCCATTGAAAATTGGAACACATCCAAGTATCAGGATGATGCTTTATTATATATAAAATACAATACAGCTTTTCGTCCAGATTTTGTTCGAATAAGTAATCAGTTGGATTATTGGTTTTTTGACGAGATAAATACAATCCTCACTTTAGGTAAAGAGAATTATATTTTTGACCCTAATTATATTATTTCGAGAAAAGGAGAAGATTATCTTGATGAGGAAAAACGTCATAAAAAAATTCAAACTCTAAGTAAAGTGAAATCTATTTTAGATTCTTTGTCAATCCCTATATTATTTTGTATTGCCCCTAATAAAGCTAACTACTACTCTTCTTTTTTACCTAGTAAAACAGTTAAATCTGCAAACAGGAATCAAACTTTTTATGAACAACAGTTTCAAAGAGAAAAATTACCCTACATTAATTTTGATCGTTTTTTTGAAGAAAAACAACAACAAACAGAGCATTGTTTAATGCCTAAATATGGTGCTCATTGGAGTGTATATGGAGCTTATATTGCAGGAATAGAATTGTTTAAATCTATAGAGCTCTTAACAAATAAAAAGTATGTTGCCATCGTAGAGGATTCCATCGCAATTTCCTCAAAAGCACGTTTTACGGATGATGATTATTTAGCTTCCTTAAACTTGATTCAAAAGTGGAAATCTCCATCAATGGCTTACCCTTATCTCAGTTTTGAGGTCGTAGATAAACCTAATGCACTTATCATTTCAGATAGTTTTTTTTGGACCTTCTATGATCTTAATATAGTACAAAATTGTTTTTCACCTTCTTCTGAAATGTGGTACTACAACAAAACACGATTTAATTCATTAAAAGAAAAAATAGGAGAGAGGGATCCATATTTATCGTACAATGATATAAAAGAGAGAGATATTATTATCGTAGTTTCTTCCGATCCAGGATTAAAAGATTTAGGATATGGGTTTTTAGAACAACTTGTTGGTTTGTATGAAAATTAGTCGAAATAGATATATTATTTATGCTTTACTACTTAGTGTTTTATTTGCTTTAGGTACTTATTATAAATATGCGTCACACCATGAGCTACTTCCTGTAGGATGTGATGAGTTTGGATACATGAATATGGCTAAAGCATTTGATAAAGGAAATGTGTTTGAAGATCATGCTCCTAGACCATTTTTGAAAGGATTGATAAATAAATTAGATCAAGAGGGGATATCGAAACATGAGTACATATGGATGTTAATCCCTCATGCTTACCATATCCCTTTTAATACAAAAGTCATTAATCAATACCCTCCAGGAACATCTTATGTTTTAAGTTGGGTGCCAATTGAATTAAGAAAAAAAAGTTTTCCGGGGTTAGTCATATTGTTCACATTTTTACTGCCTTTTTTGTTATTAATAAAATACACCAAAGCAAGACCATTTGAATTGCTAATACTACTTTCTTTATTTGTGTTGATATTGAGCTTAAGCACCCCTTTTAATACGGAATTAGCAAGAATTAACTCTTTGGCTTTAACATTTGGTCTATTAATAGGGGCAGGGGCTGTTGCAAAAAAAAATCCATTAGTTGCCCTTTTTTGTATTGTGCTTTCTGCCAATTTTAGAGTTGTTAATCTGCTTATGCTATTTCCTCTAATTCTTTTTTTTATTCCTATTATTTGGCAATTTATTAAAATCAAAAAATGGAGAGGTTTGATAGTTTTTATTGCAAAGAGTATTGGGGTTTTTCTGCTAGCATTTTCTCCATATCTCATTTATAGTTTTAATTTACTAGGGAATCCATTAATTCCAACCCATCCTATTCATGATACTGCCTTTGGAGGTTTAACTAGTTTTTACTTTAGTTTTGATGAACATTGGTTTAGGGTACACCTTTTAATAATTACTTTATTAGCAGTACTACTCTTTTTTAAGAAGATAACTTTGAAAGAATTTTTAATCTGGATACTTTTTCCTGTTGTGAATTATTTATTTTTTAGTTTTCATAAAATTCAAATGAGTTATTATCCTTTTGCTTCATTTTTTATTTTATTGGGTGGGTTCATTTATGAAATATCTACAACACAATTAATAAAACAACCTAAAAATATTTTTCTTATTCTCCCTTTGTTTATTTCTTTAGTTGTATGTATGGATGGCGTAAATAGGTTTTCAAGAAAAGAGCATATAAGCTTTAAAGAATCCAATACTATTTACCAACCTTTATGTGAATATGATGTTGTTTGGGGAGAAATGTTAAGTGGAACAGCAGAATACGCATGTAATAATAATGGCTTTAAATATAATTATGGGACCCCTGCAGCGAGGGAAATTACTTATCGATATTTAATTGAAAACAATTATTCTCAAGCTATACTTTGTGATGACAGCATAAAGAAGAAAGAATCAATAAAAAAAGAGTTAATATCTTTTGGAATCAAATTTCAGGAGAAAGGGTTTAAAGGTCTTGGAAAAGTTTTTATAATTAAAGGAAACAATGGTATTTAGTAGTATATTTTTTCTATTATATTTTTCCCCCATCTTTTTTGTGGTTTATTACTTATTACCTAATAAATTAAGGAATAGTTGGATTATTGTTGCTAGTATCTTTTTTTACTGGTGGGGAGCACCATCTTTCTTCTTTATTTTAATAATGAGTTGTTTACTTGATTATTATGCGGGTGTTTTATATATAAAAAGTAAACGGAGCTTATATTACTATGGAGCAATTACATCAAATGTATTGTTGTTGTTGTATTTTAAGTATTGTAATTTCTTTATAGACACAATTAATGAAGCTATAGGATATAAAATAGAATGGACAGCAGTTGCACTTCCTATAGGCATCTCCTTCTTAACTTTTCAAAAAATTAGCTATTTAGTAGATGTAAAAAGGAAAGATGGCGAACAGCAATCTCATTTCGGTCAATACTTTTTGTATGTTGTTTTATTTCCTCAATTAATAGCAGGGCCTATTGTTCGGTACAAGGAAATTAATCATCAATTATTAAACAGAATTAATCAAATTACTACGACTAATATTTATTTAGGATTAAGAAGATTTATTATTGGGTTATCTAAAAAAGTACTGATTGCTAATGTTTTGGGAGTTACAGTAGATCATATCTTTGAAATCCCCTACAATGAATTATCCAGTTCAACAGCTGCTTTAGGTTTATTGGCTTATACTTTTCAAATTTATTTTGATTTTTCTGGATACTCCGATATGGCTATTGGTCTGGGAAAAATGATGGGTTTTACTTTCCCTGAAAACTTTAACTTCCCATACATTGCTAGAAGCATTACTGAATTTTGGAGAAGATGGCACATTACTTTGAGTAATTGGATGAAGGACTATTTATACATACCATTGGGAGGCAATAGGAAAGGAGCCATTAGAACATACTTCAATCTTTTTATTGTCTTTTTTCTATCAGGACTATGGCATGGAGCCAGTTGGAACTTCATATTATGGGGAGTTTATCATGGCTTATTTTTGATAATAGAAAGACTGTTCTTATTGAAAGTGTTAAACAAATTACCAAGCTTCATAAGTCTTTTATACAATTTTGTTATAGTCAGTTTTGGTTGGTTGTTGTTCCGAGCAAACTCACTAAATGAGGCTTATAAGTACGGTGCTGCATTATTTAGTAATAACGATATTGGAGAAGTAACAGGAACTATTATTACTACCAAATTCTATTTTATTTTTATTCTAGCTATTTCATTTTCGTTTATGGGAATACTTAATGAAGGTTTTTTTAATAGTGTAAATAATAAAATGGGTCAAAATCAATTAAAATTATTGGGATCTCATATCTCAATAATTATTCTATTGATATTATGCTTGGCAGAATTATTTTCTTCGGGATTTAATCCGTTCATTTATTTTAAATTCTAAATAACAGAGATTATTTCTGAAAAAGTAGGGTTAGCCCATAATAGCCACCATGATTAGTAAATATTACTTGTGTATGTGTTATTCCAGCTTTTTGTAAAATAAATAAAACGTTGTTCATATTGTAAGCATTCATTTGCATCAAAGGTAAATCAAATGGTTTTCCTCTAAATAAATTTAAAACATTATTAAATAAAGGAATCCGATAGCGAAAAAAATTGATGATTTTCTCAATTTTTGTTTTGTTACTATAATAGGTCATTTGTAACACACCAACTCCATTTGGGTTTAGTAAGTTAATCATGGACTGTATTAGTTTTTCACCACGTTTTATATTGATGTGTTGTAAAACTATGTAGGAGTGAATTAAATCAAACTTTTGATCGGAAATCTCGGAAAGATTATTATCGGAAAGATAAAACGAAATATTTTTTAGACCAAACTTTTCTGCGTTCTTTTTTGCCTCCGTTAGCATTTGTTCGGAGATATCTAAACCAACAACCTTATCTATTCGTTTAGCTAGTGGAATAACTAACCTTCCAGTTCCACAACCAAAATCAATAGCTGTTTTTGGTTTATAACTATCACCAAAATTTTTATGAAGCATTTCAAATAAATGCTCAACATCACTAAACCCTGTTTCAAAAAATTGATTTAAATTTTCCTCAGATAAATTTTTATCTAAAAATTCATCATGAGCAAGTACACCATAGTAGGGGTTTTTCTTTCCGTATAACTTCCACGCTTTATCAGAATTTAAGGTGCCCATATTCCCGTTTTTATAATTGTATTAGAACAGGATAAATGTACAAAAGATTTCATGAATCACTTGATTTATATAGTTTAAGGAATATTTAAGTTAAATTTTACCTTTATAGAAAGATATCGAATAGATTTTTTTGTTTACCATCTTTAAGTGATACTTTTACTCTAAAGATTAACTATATAAATTGACTAGATATTCACAATATATAAGATTGATAAATGTTTTAGGTGACTTCATTCTCCTTAATACTTCATATACTGCAGCATTTTATATCAAATTTGGCGAGATAGAGCCTTCTTACTTTTTAATGTTGTTATACATTAATATTATTTGGTGGTTAATATCTACGGTAACAAAACCATATAAACTATCTAGAACATCAAAATTGCACCAGGTTATAGGTGCCTCTTACTTGGTTTTATTTTTTCATGTTTTACTCGTGTTTGCTTATTATGTTTTCGAGCAATCAAACCAGTATTCACGGGAATTATTGGTTATTATGTATAGCTTTTTATTTGTGTCTATTTTTGTATGGAAAATAGTTTTTATTTTACTACTCAGGAGGTTTAGGAAGAAAGGATATAATTATAGAAATATAATTATTATTACTGATGCTAATAATTCAATTCAAATCCAACCTTATATAGAAAACCACCCAGAAGATGGATACCGAATAAAAAGAGTGTTTAATCCAATTTCATACCATACGAGTGAATTGTTACATGAAGATGTGAAAGATTTCTGTCTAAACAATCATGTTCATGAAATCTTTTATTCTATATCATCTATGCATCATGCATCTTTGGTAGATTTAATGAATTTTACAGAAGAGAATTTTATTAAAATGCGCTTAATAGCTGATTTTAAAAGCGTGATGTTTAGAACATTTCGATTAGAGCATTTTGATTTGATCCCTATATTGAATGTTGTATCGACACCATTAGACGATTGGCGAAACCAATTTTTAAAACAAGTGTTTGATATTATTTTTTCGCTATTCGTTATTGTTTTTGTTTTAAGTTGGCTGATTCCTATTTTAGCGATTCTAATAAAGATTGATTCTAAAGGCCCCATTTTTTTTATACAAAAAAGAACAGGGAGAGATAATAAACCTTTCTTTTGTTATAAGTTAAGATCAATGTATGTAAATGGTCAATCTGATGAGAAACAATCAACCCTAAATGATGAAAGAATAACACCTTTAGGTCATTTTTTAAGGAACACGAGTTTAGATGAATTGCCTCAGTTTTTTAACGTAATATTAGGTAATATGTCAGTAGTAGGACCTCGTCCTCATATGTTGAAACACACTGAAGATTTTACGAAAGAGCTAGAAACATTTATGGTTCGGCACAAAATAAAACCAGGAATTACAGGCCTAGCACAAACTAAAGGATACAGGGGAGAAACCCAAGATTTTGAACAAAAAAAGAATCGTATAAAAATGGATGTTTTTTACATAAAAAACTGGTCGTTTATATTTGATTTAGCAATTATAGTTAATACTGTTTTGGATATTTTTAGGAATACCAAGAATTAATATGAGTTTAGCCCACAATAAAGAGAATTGGAAATTTATTATTTCTTCTAAAAATAACCATTTGAGATTCAATTTTAGAGAAATATGGGAATATAAGGATTTGCTTATTCTATTTATAAAAAGAGACATTACAACTGTATATAAACAAACCATTTTAGGTCCAGTATGGTATTTAATCCAACCCTTGTTTACAGCTATAATATTTACTATTATTTTCAACAACGTTGCTGAAATAGATACAGGAGTCATTCCTCCTTTTTTATTCAATTTAGCGGGTATAACCACATGGAATTATTTCAAAGATTGCTTATTAGCTACTTCTGACACTTTTAAGAGTAATCAGCATATTTTTGGAAAAGTTTATTTTCCTAGAATAATATTGCCCCTATCCATAGTCATCTCTAATCTCATCAAATTTGCTATTCAGTTAATTATATTTATTGCTTTTTATATTTATTACTATTACAAAGGAGCCGGTATTTCATCACATTCCTTTTTATTTTTATTTCCTTTTTTAATCTTATTAATGGGATTACTTAGTTTAGGTTTAGGAATGATTGTATCCTCAATGATAACAAAATACAGGGATTTGTTCTTTTTATTGCAATTTGGGATTCAATTATTGATGTATTTATCTTTAGTAGCTTATCCATTAAGTCTAATACAGCAAAAATTACCTCAATTATCATGGTTAGTAGAATATAATCCGATGGCTCATATTATTGAAACATCACGATTTTTACTGCTAAATACAGGCTCTTTTTCATTAGGGTGGATGATTTATACAGTAGTGATTACTCTGGTAACAACTGTATTAGGCTTACTTATTTTTAATAAAACTGAAAAGAAGTTTATTGATACTATATAATGCAAAACAGATCAAAAGATATTATATTAAAAGTTGAAAATGTTTCTAAGCAATATCAATTAGGTATAGTTGGAACAGGTACGCTTATTAATGACCTTAAAAGATGGTGGTATTTATTTAGAGGTAAAGAAGATCCTTTTTTAAAAATAGGAGAAGCAAATGATCGATCAAAAAAGGGCGAATCAAACTATGTGTGGTCTTTACGGAATATTAATTTTGAAGTAAATAGAGGAGAAGTTATAGGCATTATCGGCAAAAATGGAGCAGGAAAATCAACTTTACTTAAAATTTTATCTCGAGTAACTAGCCCAACTACAGGAAATATTAAATCGAATGGGAGAATAGCCTCATTGCTTGAAGTAGGGACAGGGTTTCATATGGAATTAACTGGTAAAGAAAATATATACTTAAACGGTGCTATCTTGGGAATGACAAAGTCTGAGATAGAAAGTAAGCTAGCAGAAATCATAGCATTTTCTGGTTGTGAAAGATATATAGATACTCCTGTTAAAAGATATAGTAGCGGAATGACTGTGCGATTGGCATTTGCTGTGGCAGCATTTTTAGAACCCGACATATTAATAGTGGATGAAGTTTTAGCTGTTGGAGATGCTGAATTTCAAAAGAAAGCCATTGGAAAAATGAAGGAAATTTCATCTGGAACCGATGGACGAACAGTATTGTTTGTTAGCCATAACATGGCAGCGATAGAAAACTTGTGCGAAAACTTAATTTTGTTAGAAAACGGAAGGATTGTAAAAACAGGATCAACAAAAGAAGTTATTGCTCATTATTTAACGAGTCAAACATTAAAAAATATTGAATTGGCTCATGTATCTAACAGAAAAGGGAACGGTAATTTAGTTTTCACAAAAGGAGAAGTAAAAGGAATGGAAACCCAGGAAGGTTTTGCTGAAACATTTAAAGATTTTAAAATTTCGTTATCTTACCATTTAAATTTATCGGATAAAATCAAGCAATTTAGAATAGATATAGGGATTAATAATTATTTAGGAGATAGGGTAGCATGGATATCTTCAGATACCGTGGAAAACGATTTTGACATTACAAAAAATGAAATATCCTTTACTATCTCTAAATTTCCTTTAGCTCCTGGTAATTATACCTGTAATATCTATAGCGAAATAAATAATGAGGTATCAGATTGGTTGGAAGCTGTACTTTCATTTACAGTTGTCGAAAAAGATTATTATAACACTGGAAAATTAACCCCATTGAACCAAGGCTCAATTTTGTTAGATTTTAAAATAAGCTGAAATGATAAATAAATTAAAAAAATACTTTAAGAGCTTGAAAATCGAACAGCAGCAACTATCTGAAGAAATAGATGCTTTAAAGAAGCAAACACAGGAAATTGAATGGGCACACATCTACCATGACAGTATTAGGGGTAAAAAATGGCTAGAGGAATTGCCTTTAAATATAGGTAGATGGGCTTGTAATTATTCGTTTTTTTATGTTTTAAACCGAGTTCTAAACGATTATAAACCATCCAAAATATTAGAATTAGGATTGGGAGAATCTACAAAAGTTATTTCCTCTTATTTAGATAACGAGCTAAAATCATCAACCCATTTAGTAATTGAGCAAAATCAGGATTGGGCAAATTTGTTTGAGGAAAATTTTAAATTATCTGATCGTTCTACCATTTCAATATGTCCAATAGAAATACAGACAATTAATTCATATCAGGTAAGGGCTTATAAAGATTTTAAAAATAAAGTAGAGAATAATTATGATTTATATATTGTTGATGGCCCTCACGGATCAGACAGGTATTCAAGGTATGACATTGTTCAATTGATAAAGAACGTAAGCTCGAATGAAGAGTTTATTATTTTGTTTGATGATACTGATAGAAAAGGAGAGGATGAAACTTGTACTACTATTGCTGCTATCTTAGAAGAAAAAAAGATACCTCATTATATTGAAAAGTATGGAGGAATTAAATCCTCCACTATCATTGCTACAGAAAAGTATAAATATTCTACCAGTTTATAATACAGGACTTTACAAATTATGTCTTCAGCACTAGCTCCAATAATACTGTTTACCTATAACAGACCTTTACATACTCAAAAAACGCTTAATGCATTAGCTAAAAATCCCCAATCTAAAGATAGTATTTTATACATCTACTGTGATGGAGTAAAAAAAAATACAACATCAGAAGAATTAAAGAAGATAAATGAAGTAAGAGAATTCGTAAAAAAAGAAAACAGGTTTAAAGAGATTATCATAAAAGTGCAAGAAACGAATATTGGTCTTGCTGATTCTATTCTTAACGGAGTTACAGAAGTCATTAATAAACACAAAAAAATAATAGTATTAGAAGATGATATTAAAGTTGCGGACTCTTTTCTAACGTATATGAATGAAGCTTTGAATTATTTTGAACAAGAACAACGGGTCTTTCATATTAATGGGTTTAACAATGAATCGAATTTACAGTTTTTATTAAAGGATTATTATTTTTTGAATTTCATGAGCTGTTGGGGGTGGGCAACATGGAAAGACAGATGGGATAAGTTAAATCTGGATTACCAATACTTTTATCAACAATTAATATTGCAGCCTAAACTGTTATTTAATTATAATTATAGTAATGTCTTAAATCATCATGCTCAATTAAAAGCAAATATCGATAAAGAAATAAAGACATGGGCCATTTTATGGTATTCAACAGTTTTTTTTAATGAAGGATTGTGTTTAACTCCAAAATATTCTTTAGTAGAAAATATAGGAATGGATGGAAGTGGGGAACATTGTGATATTACTTCATTTTATAAAAAAAAGTATTTTGTAAAAAATTTACCGTTAAAAAAGTATTTAAAATCGAGTAAATTAAGATACGAAGAGTTGTTCACCTCTAGATTACATTTAAAACTCTTTTATAAATATGGAGCTGAACGCCCATTGTTATTGATCTTTTTATCATTATTTAAAGGTATCTTAAAAAAAAAAATAAGCAGACTGAAGCAACGATTAAATTCACCTAAAGAGTATTTAATAGAGCGGATTAATTGTAATAAAAAGTGGTATGGGAATGAATATGGAGGATTTTATGTTCATCCTGATTTGTTAAACGATAAATCATTTGTTTATTCTTTTGGAATAGGAGAGGATGTCTCTTTTGATTTAGCTATTATTCAAAACCATAATTCACAAGTATTTGCTTTTGATCCTACTCCAAAATCGATTACATGGGTTACTCATCAGGATCTTCCTGCTAATTTTCATTTTTACGATTTTGGTATAGATGTAAAAGATGGTGAAAGAGCATTTAATTTACCTAGTAACGAAAACCATGTTTCGGGTAGTGTTTTCAGTCCTTCTCATGTGTCTGAAAACAGAAAAATTGAAGTGAAAATGAAATCTTTGAGAAGTATCATGAAAGACTTAAAACATCAACATATTGATGTTTTAAAAATGGATATTGAGGGGTCTGAATATGATGTGTTACTAGATATAATTAATTCGAATATCAAAGTAGGTCAAATTCTGGCAGAGTTTCATGATCGATTTTTTTCAGAAGGAAATAATAAATCTAAAAAGGTAATAAAAGCATTAGAAAAAAAGGGATATTACATTTTTGGTGTTTCAGCTTCAAAACAAGAAATTTCCTTTTTGAATAAAAGGTGGATAAATAAATGAAGAAAGATGTTCTTAAAATAGCTACTATTTCAACCTCAAATAAAGGTGGAGCAGGAATTGCTGCTTATCGATTACATGAATATTTGAATAGTTCAAATACTATTTCATCTCATTTTATTAACGCGCATTCAGCAACAGATGTTAGCACTTCTTTATATAAAGAATTACCCTTGCAGAAAAAACAGCACGAACTTATAATAGAAAAAGTAAATAATAAACTACCTTTTAGCTTATTTGAAAATAAAGAAAGTACTTACAAAAAGAAACTAAACGCTTGTTTTTTAGATTGTGAAATAGCGACCTTACCTTATTCTCAATATCGAATAGAAGGCAATGAAGAAGTTTTAAGTTCAGACATTGTTCATCTCCATTGGGTAGCAGATTTTTTAAATTATCCTACTTTTTTTAATAAGATTAAACAACCTATAGTTTGGACTTTACATGATATGAATCCTTTCCAAGGGATATTTCATTATAAAAATGATGAAGTTAGAAATGAAACAGCATTTAAGCTAAACGAAAAAATTTTCTTTAAAAAGAAAAAAGCTATTCATCAACATCAAAATATTCATGTCGTTTGCCTTACAGACTGGATGTATCAATTATCTAAAAATAGTGAAATATTAGGGCATTACCCACATTATTTAATTCCTAATGGATTAGATCTCACAAAATTCAATCCTGTTCAATCTAAAGAAGCTATAAAAAATAAATTGGGTATAGACCAGTCTAATAAAACTTTATTGTTTGTCTCTCAGGATATTAAAAATTACAGAAAAGGGGTTGATTTATTTATAAATTCTTTAAAGCTAATTACAGAATATTCTTTCAACGTTATAAGTGTAGGAAATAATAAAATCCATTTACCTCCGAATATAACCCACGTACATATTGATCACATAGATGATGATTATTCTTTAAATGAAATTTATTCAATAGCAGATTTATATATACTTCCTTCTAGAGAAGATAATCTCCCAAATGTAATGCTAGAATCTTTCGCAAGCGGTGTACCTGTAATAGGGTTTAAGGTAGGAGGTATGAAAGATTGGATTATTCATGGTGAAAACGGAATTCTAGTAAAAGAAATATCTTCAGATCTTTATGCGAAAGAATTAATTAATTTTACCAATGATAAGTACTCTTTTGATGTTGAATCCATTAAGAAGTATGCTTCAGTTAATTTCAATCAAACTAATCAAAACCAAAAGTATATTGATTTATATTACAATATACTTGCGCATCAATAATGTCAGTAAAGCCTTTAATTTCTATTATAACCATCAACTTTAATGATAAAGTAGGGCTTGAGCGCACTTTTAAAAGTGTGTTTAATCAAACTTATCAAGGGTTTGAGTACTTGGTTATAGATGGGGGAAGTACAGATGGAAGCAGAGAAGCAATAGAAAATAATAAAGATAAAATTGATTACTACTTGAGTGAAGCTGATAATGGTGTTTATAATGCCATGAATAAAGGAATCAAAAAAGCAACCGGTGAATATTTATTGTTTTTAAATAGTGGAGACGAATTGTATGATTCTAAAGTATTGGAAGAGCATTATAAAGACCTTCATACCGAAGAATTGATTTACTTTGATATTTTTCGAATATTTGAAGATAAAACCGATACATATAAATTTCCTTATCCCTTAAATTACAAAGTTTTTCTTGAAGGGACTATAGGCCACCCTACAACATTCATTAAACGTAATTTATTTGAAAAATATGGTTATTATGATGAGACCCTTAAGATTGTATCTGACTGGAAATTTTTTAGTTTAGCAATACTGAAACATAATTGTTCTTTTAAAAAAGTAGATGCTATTTTATCTAAGTTTTATATGAATGGTATGAGTACAATAAATCAAGAGGTTACAGCTAGTGAAAGGAACAAGGTAATAGCGCAATACTTTCCTGAATATCGTAGGCTATATGAGTTAGAAAATTTGATGACTAATCTAAAAAAATCAAGGCTCATTAAACTACTAAATTATATAGGTTTTTTAAAGGCAATCAAAAAAATACAATAATGATTGCTTCTATTCCATCAAGACTTAGAATTCTTAAATATACCATTAATTTGTACATATGGAGAATTAAAAATTGGCTGCTATATAACACTAGTGGATTAATAAAAAAACAAATTAAAACTCCATTATCGATACCTATTATCATTATTAGTTATAATCAATTGTTCTATTTAAAACGATTGGTAAATTTCTTATTAAATCGAGGGTGTAGTAATATAGTTATTATCGACAACAATTCTACCTACTCTCCATTATTAGCATATTTTGATACTTTAGAACAGCAACACAATGATGCAGTCACTATACATCGTTTGCATAAAAACTGGGGGCATCTTGTGTTTTGGGAAAATAAGGAGCTATTTGAGCTGTATTCAAGAGGATATTATGTTGTTACGGATGCTGATATTAATCCGTTAGAAAGTGTTCCTGAAGATTTTATGACTAAGTTTAGGAAACTGTTAAATAAAAATAAAAGTGTCAGTAAAGTAGGGTTTAGTTTGTACATAGATGACATTCCTGATTCAAACCCTAATAAGGATAAAATTATTAAATGGGAAAAACGATTTTGGGAAAATAAATATAAAGACTATTTTATCAATGCTATAGATACCACATTTGCTATGTATCGTCCTGATTTTAAAAGAGAGGAGGAGAAAAATTTCTTGAAAGCAATACGTACAGATAAACCTTATGTAGCCAGACATGGCGGCTGGTATATAAACCCAGAGCAGATGACTGAAGAACAAGAGTATTATCTAAATACGGCTAATAACTCTAGTTCATGGTTAATGGATAAAAAAGGAGATTTGAAAAATATTTTTTTTAAATCCCATTATAACAAATAAAAGATAAGAGTATTATAATGATTAAAAACCTGAAGAATAAATTATATTTATCCTTGAATATTTCTGAGAACTCTTGGAGTAAAGAGAACAGAAGTATTTATAGAATACTCAAATTTATAACTTCTGTAAGAGGGCAAAAAAAATTATGGGGACTATTTTTTAAAGTCATTATTTATGTGATTAAGAAAATAACAGGAATTAACTTATCGGTATCTAGGGATTATAAGATTTGGATGAAAGAAAATTTTCCAACTCAACTAGAAATAGAAGAATACAGAACTAAAGAAAAAGTGTTTGCGTTTCGTCCTAAGATAAGTATTATCCTTCCTGTTTATAACCCTCCTGAACAATTCCTCAAAGAAGCTATTCAATCTGTAATTGACCAAGCATACAGCAATTGGGAGTTATGTATTGCAGATGATTTTTCCACTAATAAAAACATAGCAGAAATAATTAATTCTTTTGCTCAGGAAGATAATCGAATTAAGGTTGTTTTTAGAAAAGAAAATGGCCATATCTCAGCCGCATCAAATTCAGCAATAGCTATTTCAACGGGAGACTACATTGGGTTATTCGATCATGATGATTTATTGACTCCTGATGCTTTATATGAGAATGTTATAGCCCTTAATCAGCAGAATAATCTTGATATTATTTATTCAGATGAAGATAAGGTAGATGAAAATGGTAATTTTTCTGGACCTCATTTTAAACCCGATTGGTGTCCTGATAATTTTCTATCTAGAAATTATATTTGTCATTTCACGGTAATAAAATCAGCTTTAGTAAAAGAAGTTGGTGGTTTTAGAGAGGGATATGAAGGAAGCCAGGATTATGATTTATTTTTAAGAGTTACAGAAAAGACGAACAACATTTACCATATTCCGAAAGTGCTATATCATTGGAGAATGCATAATGTCTCTACTGCAATGGATATGAATTCAAAGCCTTATGCCATTGAAGCGGGAATTAAATCATTACAAGAGGCTTTAATCAGAAGAAAGTTGTCAGGAAAAATTAAGTTAATAGGGAATTTACCTGGTTTTTATTCTGTTCGATATGCTATTAATGAGAAAAAGAAAGTGAGTGTTATTATACCTACTAAAGACAAATCTGCTCTTACAGATGTATGTATCTCTTCTATATTTGAATTAACAAGTTATACCAACTTCGAAATTATTCTGATGAACAATAATAGTACTGAGGCTTCATTTTTTAAAATGGTTAAAAAATGGGAAGAAAAAGAACCTAACCGATTTAAATGTATTAGTTACGATGGAGATTTTAACTTTTCTATCTTAATGAATAAGTCTGTAAAAGAGGCTACAGGAGAATATTTACTATTGCTAAACAATGATACTGAAGTAATTCATAAAGATTGGATGGAAGCTATGGTAGAGCAAGCTCAACGAAAAGAAATAGGTGCTGTTGGGGTAAAGTTATTATATAAAAATGATACTGTACAACATGCTGGGGTTATTATTGGATTAAGAGGGATTGCCGGTCATCCATTTGTGGGAAAGGATAAAAATGATTTAGGTTACTTTAACTATTTAGTGAGTATAAGTAATTTTTCAGCTGTTACGGCAGCGTGTTTAATGGTAAGAAAAGAGGTGTATAATGAAGTTAACGGATTTGATGAGGGCTTAGCTATTGAGTTTAATGATGTTGATTTTTGTTTAAGGCTGAAAGAAAAAGGGTACAACAATATTTATCTTCCACACGTAAACTTATACCACTATGAGTCTATTTCCAGAGGACATCCACATAAAACGAAAGAATCTCATGAAAGAAGTATAAAAGAAGGGAAGTTATTTCAGGAGAGATGGAAAGAGTATATAGACAATGACCCTTGTTATAATAGAAATTTAAGCCTTGTTTATGACGACTTTAGGATTAAAGCTTAATAATCCTCTATATTATAATTACTTAAGAAAGTAGTATCATTTTTTATTTCGGGGGGTAATTTTAAATAAAAATGAATGTATCTTTCTATTAACTCATGAAGCACAATATCAGGTTTACTTTTAGCAATTTTTTGAATAGGTAAATCAGTTGTCCACACGTAAGTCGACTTGTCAAAATGTGAAGAAAGAAACTTTCTAAGGTGTTCTGAATAACTATCTCTCACTACAAATATGCTCAATCCATTATTGCTGTTTGGCATTTTCCATTCTTCAATTTTTCCGGTATGTTGTTTCGGATCACTAGAGTAGGTAAGTATAGGAATTAGAGAATCTATACGAACTAAATTATAAAGTGTAGAACTCATGGTTGAATTATAACCTAACATTCCAATTAAATCTCCGGGCAATCCATCTGTTTTAGTTTCTTTATAATCTTTTAATTCTAAGGGAGTTATTTGTTTAAAATCTTTAATTATTTCATTAATTATTTTCGTGTAACCTACAAACGCACCATATTCATTCCAGTGTGTGTCTGTTTTGTAATAAATTTGTTGTTGGGTCTTTCTTTTTATGAGTTCATCTCTATAATCAATGATATTGATTTTTTTTCGTTCGTTTAGGTAATTATTCAGTTGCTCTAGTCTAGAAAAATGAATTCTTACTTTCATGTAGTCAGGTAAATATTCGGAATATATTCTAGGTTTAACAGGAGGTATAGTAAGGTAGTACTTTACTCCTTTTTTATTAAACCATTCTGTTGTAACGACTAAATTATAATGCAGTATTTGTAGTTCCTCCTTTGTAAAAGGAACAGAAATGTTGTTGAGATAATCTTTTCCTGTTATAAAAAGCCATCCTTCTTTACCTATTACAGCTTTATTTGAAAGAGGTTTCGTTTTCAATTTCTCATACTTTAAGTTTCCATAAAAATCAATGATATCATTTCTGAAAGTAAATCGATCATCAAAATATTCTTGATAACCAAAAAAGAAAGTCCACACATTGTTCCATCTCCATTTTGGAAACTCAGCTAAAGCTCTTTTTTCCAAAAAGCTTTCTGTTTCCTTTTCACCAACAAAAGGTATAAAAAGAACTAACAAGAATGAGCTTGTCAAAAAGAGCTTATTAAAACTTATATTATTATTTCTTAAAATCAAGTAAGAAATAATAAACGAAACAACAATAGAAATAATCCAACTATAAATTTCATCTAAAAACCGGACAGATAATAAATAACAAATAATAGTTAAGCAGACTGTAAGGGTAATATGTTTTAAATAATTAACCATTAAAACCTAAAATATATAAATGGGTTGTAACTCCCTGACGCAACAGCCATGATAGAATAAACAAATAGGATTAACAAAGTGATGGATTTAATGATACTTATCCATTTTAATGTTGATATAGAATTAGCAGCTTCAAACCCAATAATCATACGATTATAGATAATGTTGAATCCATTAAAAGACATTATAATAGCTATTAAGAAAATCACTGTAATTTCAACAGATAAAAACATCGTAAATTCATAATGTACCTGGTTTTCACTCCCTATAAACATCGCTTTAAAATAATTTATAGCTTCATCTATAGTTTCTAATCTGAATATTACAAAAACATTTACGACCACAAATAAAGTGTATATGTGTCCTAATAAATTACTTCTTTTTAATATTTTATCAAATCCTAAGCGTTCAATAACAATAAATAACCCGTGAAACATTCCAAAAACAACATAATGCCAATTGGCTCCATGCCATAAACCAACTAAAACAAATATGGTAACTAAGTTAAAGTATGTTCTGATGTTACTTTTTCTACTGCCTCCCATGGAGATGTATAAATAATCTCTAAACCACATGGATAAAGAAATGTGCCATCTTCTCCAAAATTCTCTGATAGATTTTGAGACATAAGGGAAGTTAAAATTCTCTAAGAATTCAAAGCCT
>JAGFIT010000030.1 GCA_024103385.1 Vicingus serpentipes | reverse complement strand
AAATACGAAAAACTTTTCCAGGAAGCAAAGGGCCATCAAGATAGATTAAAAGAGTTAGAATCATTAAGAGATGAAGAAATTGCTATTAAAAAAGAAGAACAGGAAGAGAAGAGGTTAGAAGAAGAAGCAAAATTATTAGAACAAAAACAAGAACTCTTAACTCAATTGGAGTTAATTAGAAGAGAAGATGAAGAAAGAGAGTTATTTGAAGCAGATTTAAAGTATCAAGCTCTTTATGAAAAAGCAAATAAATTCGGGATAGATACTACTATAATTCAAAAACTACATGCCGAAGAAAAATTAAAGATCAGCAAAAAATTTGAGGAAAAAGAGGCAAAAGAAGTAGAAGAGGCCGAAGCAAAAAAACGAGAAGCTAGAGCACTAACTATTTCTAGTTTTGAATTGGTATTAGATGAGCTGTCAAGACTGTATGAAGAAGGCTCTGTTGAACAAAAAGCCATAGCTATTGGTAAAATAGCTGCTGATACAGCTACAGCAATATCTGCTCTTACAGCAGCGTCAGAAGCTAACCCTGCAAATGCTGTTACTTTTGGCGCAGCAGGTATTGCTCAGTTTACTGCAGGAGCTATAAGAATAGCAGCAAACATTGCTCAAGCGAGAAAATTATTATCTGATGGTGGTAAATATGATGGTGGTTTTACTGGACCTGGAGTAGGCTATAAAGATGAATCTGGTTATAAAGTCGCAGGATATGTACATGAAAATGAATGGGTAGCCCCTAAATGGATGACAGAATCTCCTTTATATGCCGACACCATTAATATGCTAGAATATGCCAGGAGATCAAAAGCAGGTTATGCAGATGGTGGTCCTGTTGAAGCCCAACAATCTTCAACATCCGATTCAACAACCACTGCATCAGTACCCGAACTAACTAACGCAATTAATACTTTAAACAATATCCTTTCAGGAGGCATAAGATCTTATTCAATTATAGATCAAAACAACTTGCTGGATATACGAGATGGAATTAACGAATTAAATGAAATAAACAAATAGTTATGGGCATAACACAAGACAATACTTTAGAGCTAATTCAACTAGCTAAAAACGACATTCCTGTTATTCTAACAACAGATAATTACATTACAACTGCAGGTGTTCATTCAAAAATTAGTTTTTCTGTTAATACTGCAGCAACAGGAGCAGGTAAAACACTTATTATTGCTTGGGGATTAACAGAATTAACTTTTACAACTGCAGCAAGTCCTGATGACTCAGGATTAGAAATACCAAGAAAAGAAGATTACGGAAGTACTGTTGATTATGCAGCAGCTGTAGCAGAATACTTATTAAAAAATGAAATATTAAACAATAATTTTTACGTTTGGTCGCAAAGTTTTGGAGTTAATCTTGTTGCTAAGATTGCAGGCGAAGATTATGATGTTTCAACAGGCGTTTCCGGAACATTGAATGTTACCACCAGCTCTCCTGTTGCAGGGGTGGATGAAGTTAGAAATTCAGATGTAAAGATAGTGATTGGGGTTTATGTTTTTGAAGAGGTGGTTACAATAGGAGGTGATGATTTAGACCACTACGAAAAAGTAAAAACCATTGAGTTAGAGCCGTTAGATAATTCCAAGGCTACTTTTTACCTACAAAACACACTACTTCCTTACTTTATAGAGAGAATTATTCCTTCGTTTAACCAAAACAGCATTACAGCATCATCAGATTTTTTACTAAAATTTTACTATCGGTATGCTGAACGATCAGAAACATCATCTGCTAGTGCAACACAAAGCGATATAATGTATGCCGTTAATGGAGGACTTAATCGTAAAGATTTTGAAGAAAACTCTTTTTATGATGATTTAATAACAGGAGCATCTTCTAAATTTCTAACCTGGCACCCCACAACAAAATACCTAACTAAACAGCAGCACGATTATTTATACTTTATCAGAACAACCACCTCTCATGCTATTGCGGTTAGGTATGTAGCCACACTTACTGATGGTACTACGGAAACAATTGATATAACAAGTATTGTTACTGTTGCTTATGATGGTGTTATAATTCCTGTTGGATATAACTATGTAAACGGATTGGCATTTACAAAAGATGTGGTGGCTTATGATGTGCAGGTTTTTCAAAAATTAGTGCCATCAGGAACTATTGGAGACAGTCTTTCCGAAGTTAGAACCTACAAAATAATTGACAACACTCCTTTACTAGCGAAGTACTACTTATTTAAAAACTCGCTATCTGCTTACGAGTCTATTTGCTTTACTGGAGAAAGAACCACGACCACTGAAATAGATAAAAAAGTAAGTACTAGGAGTCTAACAAATGATGACGACCATACGGTTAATGAAGATATAGTTTCAAATGTACAGTACAGGTACATTAAAAAGTTTGCAACAGGATACCAAACAGAAGATCAAAGAAACTTCCTGTTAGAATTTTTAAAGTCGGAAGATATATACGAACAAACAGCTGATCATTACAAGCCAGTAACCTTAAAAAGTGTAAAATCTATTATAAATGTAGAGCAGGAATTTATCAGTTCATCCCCTATAGAAATTACAGATAATAACGAAAAAAATTATAGTAATGCTTGATATTAAAATCAAACCATCTTACCAATCACTGGACATCGGAAACATTACTATTAACATGGTTTCCGAAAGCCCATTATTTTATGCAGAAATAGCACAAAGGAGTTTGAGCTATAATTTTACTATAGTTGCTACGCCAAGAAACATAAGGTTATTAAAGATTCCGAACATCATAGAATCTAACGACCAGTTTGAAGATTTTAAAGCTGATTTAATCATTAACAAACTAAAAGAAACAGAGGTAGATTTATACATTAAAGAGGTAAACAAAGACTATATAAAACTAAGCTTAGTGGCGGTAGATTTTGATGTTGATTTTTTAGAAGAAAACTTACAGCAGTTCGATTTTGATGATGAAATAGATCTAGGCAACGATTCCTCAGAAGTGCGAACTGAAATAAAATCAAGGAACACACAATCTTACCCCGACACCAACTTTGTTTTCCCGATGATCTATAATGATCAGTTTTACGAAGATGAAAATTCAGAATATTTAGGAGTAATTAATAACTACGATGTTGTAGGAGAAACGGTAGTTGCTAATACTGACAGTCCAGTAAAAAACAAAACAGCAATCGTTCCTTATTTCTTTTTAGTGTATATCTTAAAAAGAATATTCGAACTTAACAACATTAGTTTAAAGGGTTCATTTATAGAACATACTGAGGTGCAGAAAATACTCATTCATAACAACTTCGCACTAGATCAGTTTAATTTATCCGGAAAATTTATTAGAGCTAGGTTTACAGCAACTACAGGATATTATATGCCATATACCCCTTCAGCAATAGACAGAACATTAATTTTTAATGACGAGTCTACTTTTCCAAACGAAGACGATGATAATATTTACGATAATACCACCGGTGAATTTACTATTGATCAAACAGGAGTAGCAGAAATAACTCTGTTTAACTTTGGGTTTGTAATTTATTCAGTCAGATATGATGTTTTATCTCCATTATTAACTATTGAAGTTCATATAGATGGTGTAAAAAGGAGTTCTTGGCACAGTTGGGAAGATATTAATAACATAGCAATGTTTAAACCAGGAGTAAAAATAACCTTTTCTGAATTAAAGTTGCCGAGTATTAATTTAACAGCATCAGACATTGGTAAAAAGGGAGTTATTAAGTTTGGGTTAAACTATTTAGATTTATCAGATCCAACAGGTATACATTCAACTAGAATAGCAAGTGTTTGGGCTGGTTCAATTGTTGAAATATCTATTCAAAGTTGGAGCGATTTCAACATTTTACAACCTATTACATCTCCTAACTTGCACATGCCAAATATGCAAATTAAAGACTTTGTAAATGCTTATTTAAAATGGTTTAAAATAATTCCGAATTTTGATCTAAAGACTAATGAGTTATTTTTTGATTTAAAGTTCCCGATAATAAATTTAACACAACCAAAAATTGGTAAAAAGGGGTTTATAAAGTTTGGTTTAAATTATTAAGATTTATAAAATCAAAAAGGTATAATTAAAATTAAAATACAAATTGTTTGGGTGGTTTAAATTTTTAAAAAATCAATTCAAATTTGAT
>JAGFIT010000068.1 GCA_024103385.1 Vicingus serpentipes | reverse complement strand
CAGAGTCTTCCCAACATACGGCTTCGTCTGCTGTAGTAATAGTTGGTAATGGATTTACGGTAATGGTTACAGAGGAGTCATTCTCACAGCCATTCACATCTGTTCCAGTTACGGTATAGGTTGTTGTAGTGATAGGGCTTACATTGTGTGGTCCTGCTGTAGCTGGTAAGCCATTGTCCCAAACGTATGTACTTGCTCCTGTAGCCATCACATTGGCTGAAGCTCCTACACATATAGAAGTATCTAATGTGGCAATGACTACTGGTAATGGGTTGACAACAACATTAATTTTTATGGAATCAGCACAAGATGTATCCGAATAAGCAATCAACGTCACCTCGTATGTACCTGTATCCGCGTACAGATAGGTAGGGTTTTGTGAAGTACTACTCCCTACTCCATCTCCAAAGTCCCAATACCAACCATTAATAGATCCAGTATTGGTTGTAGATTTATCTGTAAAGAACACTGTATCTCCTTGACAACTATTGTTAAATGTAAATAATGGTGTAACTGAGCATGTATCTTCTTCATCACAAAGGTTGGTAGTGGTTAAAACAGGAACAGTAATACACTCATAACAATCCCTATCTGTTGATGTTCCATCTCCAAAACCACCAGAAGCGTTATGACCAATATTACATATTCTACCTCCACTGGCAAGAATTGGAGTAATATGTCCTCCGTTAGCAATAGATAAAACACCACTAATGGTATCTGCCCCACAAGGTATAATAGGACATGTTTCCATAGAATTTGATCCGTTTGTAATCATATTAAAACTATTGGAACCCCATACACGGACACTTCCATTATCCAGCACTGCCGAAGAAGTCATTATAAATTCTGTAAATCCAGTTGCTCCTATTTTAGCTACATTTGTCAGTATGCCTCCCGGACAACCACTCCCTACTTTATCCCATGAAGTTAAATTCCCAAAAGAAGCTCCCGTACCCGTGTTACCATAAGTAATAGCTCCCATAGTATGAATAGTTCCATCTCCGTCTAACACAAAATAGGTGGGTTCTCCATCTGAACCCAATTCAATTGATTTAATACCTAAAGCACTAAGAGGGGGTTGAGTAGGAAATGCAGTAGGAACATTGATTCCAGTTACAGATCCTGTTCCGTTTCCAGCATAAGTATTAAATCCTGATCGATACAAAAGACCATCGCTACCCCAAATTAATAAGCTTCTATGTGCAATCTGATAATCTACAACTATTAACCCTGCTGGCATCGTTACCTGAGTAAATACAGTAGGGTTGACAACCGAAGACTCTACTTCTACCGCATTATCTCCCATCACATACAAGTCTCCCGTAGAAGTTAATAAAGATAACATTTTATTCGTAGCATGCATTTTTACCACATCACAAACCGTAACCCCCACAGGCAATGCCAATGTTATTTCTTGAAAACTATTAGAGGAAGTCATGGAGGTAGGAATACATTTATCTTCTCCCCCTAATGCATAGAATTTACCATCGCTTCCTAAAAAAATAGATTGCTCATCACCAATGGTCCCAAATACCGGAAAAGCACTCCCCATATTATAACCAGGACCTGGAATAGCAGTAAACCCTATTTGCCCACCTCCGGTAGAGCTCATATCAGAACCTGTAACCAAGTAACCAGTACTGGTTTTTATCATCTGTGCGTGATATACCGCTTGGTGATTTTCATGCCTACCCAACACGCCATTAATTTCTGCTGTAGTATTAGTTGCACAAGGATTATAATTAGGATCAGAAAGATCACATTGTGCGTATATTCCTTGCATTGTAACCAACAACAATAAATTAAAAACTATTCTCATTACTTTTCTATTTTTCTCATTTTTTTATAGAAAAAACCTGTCATTTTCAATATTTTCATCCTTAATTGAAAAATAGACGTCAATATAACCTTATAGTTGCCTTATTACTCAGGGTAATATTGCCATTATTTACTATTTTAAGCGCCTTATTAATGAATAAATAATATGAGAATAAAAAATAGAGTTCTTTATAAATAAAAGGTTGAAGCGTTTTAAATTTTTTCAAAAATTACACTTATCAACAATTTTAAATGTATACTTTCTTTTAATAAAACAAACAAGCCCTCCGAAACATTTCGGGGGGCTTATCATATAAGAAAAAGGTAATATCCTCGCAACAATTGAAGCTAGGTAAGTCCGAAGACGTGATAAATCAATAAAGGTTGCTTTAATGGTCTATTTTTTTTCAAAAAAATAAGACTGGGGAAGGGTCAATTGATCAAAAGTAGCAAGCTGAGTATAAACAAATAAATCATTATTTAAATAACCATACATTCTATCCACATCATATTTACTCTCTTGTCCTTCCCAATTTAATGCCCCTTTAAAATTAGGCATATGATAAAGCACTATGCTATTAGCTTTACCACTAACATCATGAACAGTAATACTGATATATGGTGGGGTTGCAAGAATGGAATCCATTTCCTCTTTGGTGGATTCTTCATCAATCATTTCATAATAAACCTTCTGGTACCTTTCCACATAGTTTTGAAGTTGTTGTGGATGATAGCCATTAAGAGGAACTCCTTGCCCATTAAGCAATTTTAATTGATTTCCCTCCTTCTCTATTGCATACGATTCTTCAGGAGTTTCATGATGCTGCACTTCAATTCTTTTTATTTCTTCCAGTTGATATTTAAATACAACAGCATCTCTCCATTGCTGTGCATTTGTAAAAAATCGGGTAGATAAATAACCATAAAATCCAGGAATATGCATGATGTATGGAATAGTAGATTTAACTCCATCTTCTTCTAACAACATATAAGTACCTTGATGATTTAAGGTAGGTCCTCCAACATAATAGACTTTTGATGGTTTCTCTTTACCTTGATAAATTTCTACCTTCGTAGCTCCAGTAGCAATATTCTTCACCACCACATTAAATGCTGATTTAGGAACTGGCATCTTTACCGAAATTCGAAAAAATGTTTTCATTAACAAACGAATATTATCCGGTCGAGCTTCATACTGCCCATTCACCATCCATTTATTATCTATTTTTGACAAGGTAATTTTTTCCCCTTTAGCATCCGCTATAAAAATCTTGTCAATACTTGCTGTATCTTCAATGGCAAAATCGGCAAGTGCTCCTTCTGTATCTTCTAGCGTACTTTTCTTATTTGTAAAAAAATAATAAACTGCAAAGGCTGCAAGAACGACTATAAGGATATATACTATTTTATTCTTTTTCATCTCACTAGTATTACTTGCTGTATTTCTTTTTTCTATCGTAGTAATGGGCTAATCCAAATAATAAAATAAGCCCAACTGGTAAAACCGTATTGATAATTTTCCACTTCGAAGCATCTGTTTTTAGGACCGTACTATCTAATAATCGAATGTTTAATTTTTTTGATCTTACAGTCATTAACCCACTATCATCACATAAATAATTAACTACGTTTAACATAAAATCTTTATTACCAAACTGTTGACGAGTAAATTTATCATACCCTAACGCTAAGTATTCATTAGTACTTCTCTTTACATGGTTTTTTGCAATATCTCCATCGGCAATTACCACCATTTTATTGAGGTCACTTAGCTCTTTAAAATTAATTTCATTCGCTTGTTCTATCTGAGGAGTTATTCTGTTCTTAAATACCGACTCAAAATTTCCCTCTAACAACACAGCAGCAATTTGATTGCCTTGGTTAAATTGCTCTTGATTAGGTTCAAAGCGTAACATTCCTAGACTTATTCTTGTTGGAGAATTAGACAATTTCGTGTATTTAGAAGATTGCAACAGCCCTATTTTGTGAATTCCTTTCCTAGCAATTGTGTCTATAGTACTAACAAATTCCCCCTTTACGGCATTTAAATTATTAACTATAGGGTGATTATTGACTGGTGACAACAATGGAAAAAAGTACCAAGGAAACATTTCTGTTTTGGGTTGGTTTCCTATCCTTCCTGTTACTATTGGAATAGGTGCCGATTGGATGTCTTGAATCAAGTTGGTATTGATACGAACACCATAAGTAAACAACTGGTCATCTAAATTTAAATCTTGAGGAATTGCCATAGAAATATCTGCATTTTGCAAACTATCCATACTTGCAAAAACTGGATCAACTAACCAAACTATTCTTCCTCCGTACATCACAAACTGATCAATAATAAACTTATCTTTTTCTGAAAACCGTTGGCTAGGTTTTGCTATGATAATTACATCGTATTTGTTTTGCACCACAGCAACCTGTGTGCTATCATTTATTATCCTTTCTGTAAGACTACCTAATGTTCCATTTATTGCTATTCGGTCTACACTATAAAACTGCCGCAACTCCTCTTCTAAAGAAGCTGTTTCATATTGATCCAATTCGCCATGTCCTTCAATAAAAGCTACTCGTTTTGTGGTAACAGCTGTTAAATTATGAATGGCATTAGCAATTTCGTATTCCAAGGCTTCTATGGAGCTATTTAACATTGCCTGTGGGTTTGCCCCTATTTGACTTTTTAATAATTGAACAGGTATCTCTTCCCCTCGATAAGAAAAAATAGCTCCTGGCCAAACAATTTTATTGGTATACCCGTCCTCATTCTTAGATTGTAAATCAGTTGGTCTTAGTCCTTGTTTATAGAGTTGCTTGTATATTTCTTCCCTTATTTTTTCATCCGAGTTTTCTGAAGGATTAATAAATTCGTAATCTAAATTTCCTCCGGCATAAGCCCTAAACTCATCCAACATCTCTTTAGTTTCATCATGTAAACGTTTAAAGCCTGCTGGGAACTCTCCTTCCAAATAAACTTTCACATAAATAATATCATCTAAATTCCTAGCTAATTCCTTACTTGCTTTTGATAAGGTGTATCGTTTTTCTGAAGTTAAATCAAAACGTTCAAAAGCAAACGAGCCAATAAAATTGATGAGTATAACAATTACTACCCCAGAAACTAATAGCGTGATATCTTTTTTTCTATTTGAATTATTTTTTTCTACCATTTTCTGCTACTCAATACTGTTTTGGTAAAAATTAAAAATAAAGCGATTGTTCCTAAAAAATAAATAACATCTCTAGTATCAATAACTCCTCTGCTCATGGAAACATAATGTTCATTGATACCTAGCTTCACAATAATATAGGCAATACCTCTAAAAAAATCGAGTGAGCTAATAGACTCAAACCCTACATAACAAAAGAAACTCAAAAACACCGCTACAATAAAAGAGATAATTTGATTATTGGTAATTACACTAGCAAAAACCCCTATCGCAACAAATACACTTCCTAAAAACAACAGTCCAAAATAAGAACCTATGGTTCCTCCCATATCAATATTCCCTACCGGATTACCTAATTGGTATACCGAATAAAAATAAACGAGTGTTGGCAATAAAGAAAAAAGTACCAACGTAAATCCTGCAATGTATTTTGCTAATACAATCTGAAAATCCGTTAACGGTTTGGTCAACAACAATTCAATTGTTCCGGTTCTGCTCTCTTCAGCAAACAAGCGCATCGTAATTGCTGGTATCAAAAACATAAATACCCATGGAGCAATATAAAAAAGAGTATCAATATTGGCATAACCGCTATCCAGCACATTTGTTGCTCCTGGAAAAACCCACATAATCAACCCTACAGTAATTAAAAAGACAACAATAACAATATAACCTATTAAAGAGCCTAAAAAACTTCGTATTTCCTTATTGATTAATGTTAACACTTTTATTTTTTTGATGAAAAACCAAAAATAATATTTTTTAAACGATGTTTGTTATAAAAGATGTTAATCCTTCATAATTGAAAACCCCAGTCGAAAGGGTATTTTATTTTAATTGGTTTAATGCTTTAACTGTTTGATTTTGTAATTTCGCAAACATTAAAATTCAAACAATGTTAGTTTTAAAATTTGGCGGCACCTCAGTAGGAAGTGCAGAAAGGATAAAAGAAGTAGAAAAACTGGTGAACACACCTGGTTCAAAAATAGTGGTATTATCAGCTATGTCGGGCACTACCAATAAATTGGTTGAAATTGCCAACTACTTGTATAAGAAGAATAATGAAGGAGCAAATGAGCTAATTTCAAGCTTAGAACAAGATTATTATGAGGTAGTAAAAGAATTGTTTTCTACACCCGAATATATTGAAAAGGGAAACGAGCTTATTCAATCTCATTTTAAATACATCAAATCTTTTACTCAAGATCTATTTACCATTTTTGAAGAAAAAGCCATCTTAGCACAAGGTGAATTATTATCTACTGCGCTATTTCACTATTATTTGAGCGAACAAAATATTCCTTCGGTATTGCTGCCTGCTTTAAATTATATGCGTATTGATAAAGATGGGGAACCTGATTTATTGTCAATCAAAGAAAACCTCAAAAAAGAATTAGCTAACCACCCAAAGCAAACACTTTTTATTACCCAAGGATTTATTTGCAGAAATGCTTACGGAGAAATTGATAACCTAAAAAGAGGAGGAAGTGATTATACTGCTTCTTTGGTTGGTGCTGCTATTCTTGCTCAAGAAATTCAAATTTGGACCGATATTGACGGGATGCACAACAATGACCCAAGAGTAGTTGAAGGAACCAAACCTTTAGCCAACCTTTCTTTTGATGAAGCCGCTGAACTGGCTTATTTTGGCGCCAAAATTCTACACCCAGCGAGTGTTCAACCTGCTAAAGTAGAAAACATTCCTGTACGCTTAAAAAACACCTTACAACCTGAAGCTTTTGGAACCTTAATTACTAGTCAAACCAATGGTGAAGGCATTAAAGCTATTGCAGCAAAAGATGACATTACTGCCATTAAAATTAAAAGTGGGCGAATGCTGTTGGCTCACGGTTTTATGCGAAAAGTATTTGAAATTTTTGAAACTTATAAAACATCTATCGATATGATTACTACTTCTGAAGTAGCAGTATCGGTTACCATTGATGATACTAAGTATTTAAAAGACATCGTTGACGAATTGAAAAAATATGGTACCGTTGAAACAGACGAAGATTTGACCATTATTTGCATCGTTGGTGATTTTATTGCCGAAAGTAAAGGCTATGCCCTCACTATTTTTGACGCTTTAAAAAATATTCCTATCCGTATGATTTCATATGGAGGAAGCAGGCATAATGTATCTATATTGGTTAACACCAAATATAAAAAAGAAGCTTTAACCTCTTTAAACTCTACTTTATTTTAATGTTTAGCCCAACACAAATAGCAAAATTTAAAACTACACCTACTCCTTTTTATTATTATGATATGGAGTTGCTAAAGCGCACATTGACTTTAGTGAGTGAAGAAGCGAGCAAATACAACTACCACATTCATTACGCATTTAAAGCCAACTCCAACCCAAAAATATTAGACTTAGTACGATCATTTGATTTTGGTGCTGACTGTGTAAGTGGCAATGAAATTAAAAGAGCCATTGAAACGAATTTTCCCTCTCAAAAAATTGTTTTTGCAGGAGTAGGCAAATCGGATGCTGAAATTAATATTGGTTTAGATAACGACATTTTCTGTTTTAATTGTGAATCTATTCCTGAATTGGAAGTGATTAATGAACTGGCTCAACAGAAAAATAAAATTGCAAAAATTGCATTGCGTATTAACCCAAATGTAAATGCGAATACCCACCATTATATTACTACTGGATTAGAAGAAAATAAGTTTGGTATTAATATGTGGGAACTGGATGATGTTTTAAGTACCTTAAAAGAGCTGAACAATGTTCAATTGATAGGTTTGCATTTTCACATTGGTTCTCAAATAACTGACCTTTCTTCGTTTAAAGGACTGTGTTTACGTGTTAATGAAATTCAAGAATGGTTTTACAACCACCATATTATTGTAGACCATATTAATGTAGGTGGCGGCTTAGGTATTGATTATGAAAATCCTGCCAAAAACCCTATCCCTGATTTTAAAACCTACTTCAAATTATTTCATGACTTTATAGAATTACGTCCGCAACAAGAATTGCATTTTGAATTGGGACGTTCTATTGTTGGACAATGTGGTTCCTTAATTACGAAAGTACTCTACGTTAAAAAAGGCGTAAATACCGATTTTGCTATTGTAGATGCAGGGATGACTGAACTAATTCGTCCAGCACTGTACCAAGCTGTGCATGCTATTAGTAACTTAACAAGTACTGCTAAAGAAACTGCTCGTTACGATGTAGTAGGCCCCATTTGTGAATCTTCTGATTGCTTTGCAAAAGCGTTAACTTTACCTGTTACTCAACGAGGTGATATCATTGCTATTCATTCTGCTGGT
>JAGFIT010000054.1 GCA_024103385.1 Vicingus serpentipes | reverse complement strand
TTTGAATATTGGACTGTTGATATCCGGGAAAATGCTATTCACAAATTAGAACGATATGATGCCCGAGCTATCAGGTACTATATGAGTACTGAAGGTAAATCTATCTTAAAGAACTGGTTACCGAGTTCTAAGAAATTCGGAGAACTGCCTTCTGCACCTCCGGGTACATCTGGGCAGAAGATCACAATCCTTCAACATATCCCTGATATGAAGGGGGAAGTGTTCAGAAAGATACGAAAAGGAGTTGTTGAACCTCGATACCCTGACTTAGACTATAACTATTACGTGAAAGAGGCATGGAGGTGGATATCCTATATCGAAAAAAATAATGAAAATTTTGAAGAAAAACTTGCACATGACGAAGAAGAATAGTATATTTGTACTTATAAGATGATTGTATTCAGAAAAGATAGTTAAAATCATAAAAAATGGACATAAATAAGTATTCAGAAATAATTGAAAAGACGGCGGTATATCCTAGAATCGTTGATAATTTTGGGATTGCTTATTGCTTATTAGGTTTATCCGGAGAACTATTTGAAGCAGAAGAAGCATGGTATGATTGGGAATTTGGGGATGGATCCGAAGAAAAAGTATTAAAAGAGTTGGGTGATATTTGTTGGTATACCACAGCACTATGTAAAATTTTAGATATTGATGTTGAATCTGTGTTAAAAGGTGAACTTGAATATGAAGGTTCGGGACAACCCGGGAATATATTCGAAATGGTAAAAAAATTCTATAGGGATGGAAAAGAGATAGATACTCAGATTGTGGGCTACATATTGTCGGATATGATGGTTAGTAACGTTCTTTTCAGATTGGCTACCTTAAGAGACGATGATCCTATGAAGGCAGGCACCTATACATTAGCCAGTGTATTAAAGATGAATCATGATAAATTAATGAGACGAAGAAAAGAAAACACATTACATGGAGACGGCAGTGAACGATAATATGGTAAATCATTATTCGGAAAGAGAGGATTTTGATGAAAGACTTCCTCTATTTTTACAAGCCTTAAAAGAACGGAGATTTTCAGTTCACAACCCACCGCCAGATATTAAATGGATTTTAAAAAAACAAAATCCTGATGGCAGGGTTGTAGGGGTAGCGTCAAAAGGTGAGATTGTTATGGTTTATGGTCCCCCTAAAAGTCGAAAATCTACTATATTGAATTGTATTACAGCTTCAGCATTTAGTAACGAACTAGCAACAACATTGGGATTTGATCTAGATCTTGATACTGATGAACAAATCATATATCTTGATACGGAAATGCCACTTACTGCTTTTCATAGACGACAAATGAAACTTAATAACATGTGTGGTTTTAAAGGTGAAGACATTCCTCAAATTCATGCCTTCTCAATGAAACCTTTTTCATTTCGTGAAAGATTAGCACAAATTGAACATCTGGTTAAGGATATGGGTAAATCAATAGGGTTAATGGTTATAGATCAAATGGCAGATTTAGTTGGAGACATTAACGAAAGAAAAGATGCTAATGCTCTTATTGAAAGATTATCTTTTTGGTCAGATTACACGGGTGCTGTGATTATAGGATCTATCCATGTGAGTAAACAATCAGATGAGATGACAGGGGTATTGGGGTCAGAACTTGCTAAGAAAATGGATAGCGGTTTTTATTTAGAGAAAATGAAAGGTTCCAAATTTACTAAAGTCACACACCTTCTTTCCCGGGAAGAAGATGTAGTTACCTTTAAATTTGATCACAATGAGCACGGTTATCCTGTATTAGTTATTGATGATAATCCTGTACAATTTTAAAACATAAAAACATGAGTATGGTATTGTGGCTTTCACTTATAGTATTGTTAATAGGAATAATCCTGATTTTATTTACCGATGAAGTTGGGGGATTGGGATTGACTTTAGTTATTCTATCCCTTGCAGGTGGGTTCCTAGTCCTTGGAAATTTAATTCCTGTTAAAGAGGAAACGATAAGGGTTCCTGTTAAGATTTACTGCTCAACAGAGGTAGGAGAATGTCGAGTAATAACTCAAGATGAAGGTAGTTACACCTTTACTGATTATTCAAAAGTAAAAGCTCTCAGTGAGAATCCTCCTGATTCAATACATATCCGTTATCATTATAATTCTTATGGTGGAAAAGTATCACAAGAAATAACATTATGAAAAGTAGAAGATATTGGCTGTTTGCAGGAGAAGAGTATTATCCCGGTGGAGGTATGGATGATTATAGGTGGAAGGATGATAATATGTATGCTTTAGCCGAAATGGGAGTGAATGGATTAAAATCAATGGAATGGGATTGGTTTCATGTAGTAGATACTGATTTTATAACTATTGAGATTTGGGGAGACAGTGGTGGAATATATGAAAATCGTGATAAACCCATATTAATATATAAGGGGGCAAATCAAAATTATGAAAAAACTTAAATTTTTTAGTTAACTTTAAATTAATAATTAATTATGGCAGACAAGAAGCGTATTACCGCTATTATTGACTCAATCGAGGAAAGATTAGAAGATAATGACCGAGGTTGGGGAAAGTACAAGGTTCGTTTAGCTGGTTATGATGGAGTTCATAAAGTTGACGTTCCTGCTGAAATAAATGCAGAATTTGATCTGGAAGAAGGTAACAAAGTTACTCTTACTTCAGGTGCATTTAAAGGTTGGATCGTTCATAGTAAATCTGAATGCTTTACTGGTGAACCTTTTCCTGATTATTCAGACGTGGTTACTGAATCATCTACTCCTGTTGCTACGGTCCCTAAAACAATTGCAAGTAAAAAGAAAAGCTTGTACGGCAAATCCGAAACTACAACAGCAGCGACAGAAACCAGATTCTCAAAACCTAAAAGTGGACTGGAACATACATCATGGAATCAATATCAAATTGATGTAAGAGATCCACAAATTAGGATTCAAGAAGTTACTAAGATAGTAGCAGGTTTGTATTCATCATGTATTCAAGTTAACATGGATATTGAGGATATCCGGTCTTTAGTGCAAGAAGTATTTGAAAAGGCTAAAGAAATGGATCAATTTTTAACTTCATAAATAGCTAAACCAATAGGAGTTCCCACGGTGGGAACTCCTGTATTTAATTATGAAATTAAAAGAGTTTTTTGAAAAACATATTACAATAGCTCGCGGACGAAAATGCGAAAATTGCGGGAAAAGATTGAGTGGTCATGTATCCGAGATCGCTCACATTTTTGAAAAAAGCAAATATAAATCAATTGCTACTGAGGATGATAATATATTATACCTATGTGGTTTATGGTCAGATAATGGTTGTCATGGTCAATTTGATACCACATTTGAAAAAATGAAAAACATGAATTGTTTTCAATTAGCAATCCAACGTTATTTAAAGATGAAGCATAAGATAAAAGAAAAAGGTAAAAAAATAAACTTTTTTGAGAATTATATATCGGAAAATCTAACATAATAACATTTAAATGAAAGCTAAAGACGTATTAAAGAAGTTAAATAAGGATGTCGCTATAGAAGATCAATTTAAAATTGCATCTGAACTACCCGATGATTATTTTATAACCGAATATATATCTACCGGTAATCCTTATATGGATTATAAAATAAATGGTGGATTTCCTTTAGGGAGATTTGTACTTTTAGCCGGGGGTGAAGGTTCTGCTAAAACATCTATTGCATTAAAAACAGGTTCAAATATTCAAAAAAGAGGAAAATTTTTAGTATACTTCGATGGAGAAGGTACGGTTGATGAATCATATCTAACTCGATTTAACATTGATAAATCTTTACTTATTCACCACAAAGGTACTAATCTAGAATTCATGTTAGATTCTGCGGAAGAATTATCAAAGGCCGATGATGTGGGCATGATTGTCATTGATTCCATCCCTTCATTTGTATCCACTGTTCTAGAAGAAAAAAGCGCAAGTGATAATAGCATGGCAGTGGAAGCTAGAAAATATAACGCCAGAATGCCTATAATATACGGAAACTGTATAAGAAGAGACATAATACTTGTGGGTATTACCTTTTATAAACTAGATCCCAAGGCATTAGGTGATCCTAGAAAATTACCCAGAGGCGAATGGCAGAAATATATGAGTTCACTTACATTAGAGTTTTCAAAAAAGGAAAAAAACATCATGTATGATAATTCAGGTGAATTGGTAGGTGTAAG
This sequence comes from Vicingus serpentipes, assembly GCA_024103385.1. GTDB lineage: Bacteria > Bacteroidota > Bacteroidia > Flavobacteriales_E > Vicingaceae. Next base: position 2,204 of record JAGFIT010000054.1, on the reverse strand, counting down.
TTTAGATGTTTGGGTTAAAAAAAGCAAGCAACATAAAGCAGATGCCAAAAAACCATTTAAAATAAACTTTTATTACGATTTTGGATATGACGTGTTTGATGATTATGCTGAATTATTTGAAGAGTTAGGGTTAATTTCAAAATCAGGATCATGGTATACATTACCTGATGGTGAAAAAGTTCAAGGTATACCTAAAGTGGCCGAATATTTAGAATTGAATCCAGAAATAACAGAAAAATTATATGAGCAATCAAGACATATTGCAAGTTCTAAAAAGAATGGAGAGTCCGTTATCGAGGATAATGGAGGAATTCAAGGAGTTGAAAACTGAGTACCTATACGATCCGTTAAAGAGTTCCGGGGATAGTTCAGAAAAAGATAGATTACTATTCTACAGTGATAAGTTAACTGATCTCTACGAGAAACTAAGACCTATTTGTGCAGATGTTTATGGTATCCGTACATTACATGATGATAAAGCATCTACGGCAAAAAAAGCACGAATTGCTAAACAAATGCAAGAAGCTAACACCAAATTATCATGGAACAGGGTAACAGAACTCGCAGCAGCATCCGACGAATATGATGATTTTTTAAAAGAAAGAGCTTATTATTATGAGTGTTGGGAATCAATTAGTCATCTTAGAGATTCAATAAAACAATACATTATTAACATTGGTCAACGATTAAGTCATTTCAAATGAAAGAAGTATTTACAGAAAATAAAGCATTATGGGGGTTTATATTTTTAATGTGCCTGTTAATAGCAGCCACCTATTATAAACTTATAATCCAACCTATAAAAGAACTTAAGGAGGATGTATATGAAATGGTAATAGATAAAAGCGGTGAAATAGTAGACAGTGCCGGAAACTATCTAATAACCACATACAGTGACACACTTAAAAGCACAAGTGCTGAAGTGGTAGATTCATTTCAGAGTAAAGTAAATAAATTAATTAAAAAACAATCAAATAATTTAAAATGATACGAGCCGTATTTTATTTTGAAGACAATTCAGTAACTATCCATTCTGAAAACACTAAATTAGTGGAAAAAAAATTTCAGAAAGGTATTTACAAAGCAAGTCCTGATAATCAAGATAATTTACATATTAGTTTAGTAAAATTACCTGAAATACATGAACCATATCCCAACCAACGATCTAGTGAGATAATAGAGGGGGTAACCAAATTCCTCAATGAGGAATCCAGACAGGTCTGTAATGAAATGGGATTCATTTATAAATTGAATACTCTTCTCTACGGAACCCAAGGTGTTGGTAAAACAGCTCTTATAAATTATATATGTAAAGGTCTTATAGACTATCATAATGCTATAGTAATTCGAGTAGATAGTCCTTCGTATCTTGATATAAATTGGACATTGGGGGAGGAGATACGAAAAATTCAAGACAATCTCATCGTATTTGTTATGGACGAATTTGATGCCTTTGTTCAAAAAGGGCAAGAGTCATATGTCAAGACTTTGTTAGACGGTAATAGATCTATTAACAACAGTATAGTATTTGCCGCAACAAATTATATTGATAGAATACCAACAACATTTAAGGAAAGACCTTCACGATTTAGATTTGTTTCAGAAATTCGACCTATAGATGATAAATCTATCATTAAAGATCTTATCCTAAAGGTGATATCTAAAACTAAAAAACAAATTTTCACCATTGATGAAATAGACAAAATAGTAGATGAAATTAAAGCCACAACTGTTGATGATGTGAAAACTTTGATTCTTGATAAATTACTAGATATTAAATTAGGTCTTCCCACAAAAGGCGTTGTAGGTTTTAAAAGACAAAATGAGTCTATTGATCCAAATCTAGATATAGATGAATTTGCAGAACTCATAAACGCATTTGGGAAATATACGCACATTGAGGTCGCAATGCCAATGAAATCATCAGTTGAAGATAAACCTGTTCGTGAAGATCTATTTAATCACAAATCCATACACTCAGAAGATTTGAGTGATGATTAAATAAAAAGAGTTCCCACGGTGGGAACTCTATTTTTTAGTCCTTTTAGTTAATTATACCCCTTGAAAATTGCCTTCAAGGGGTTTTTAAAATTACCTACGACCCCTTTTTCTTCTTCCTCTCGGTGCCTTTTGGTCATTATACCCCTCTATTGTAAGGATAGGTTTAGAATCTGTCTCACCTAAAATATAAGATCTTTCTGTGG
>JAGFIT010000052.1 GCA_024103385.1 Vicingus serpentipes | reverse complement strand
ATCATATCCAAACCATAATATATCATATCTGGTTCGGTTACAATTATATCCCAATCAAAAGTTTCATGTTCATTGTTGGGACCATGAGCTAATGTTTTTTCGTATTGCATTTTAATTATTTTTTTTTTAATGTTAAATTTTGTCCGGGGCTAGTTGGGTTGATCCCTTAGTATGTTTGGGTTTATAAGGGCAATTCTTACATTTTAAACCACAGCACGACCCCTGCTTAATAAGTTGTTCTCTAGTCAATTTATTTTTTTATATCCAAACACATATAAATACCACTAAAATGATGATTTTATATTTGAATCCATATAAAAAGATCTAGAACCAAACGATATGTTTTCTATGTCGTATGTCCAATCTTGATCTTTAACTTTAGTCCATATATCCATTTCAGTTAATGGTAGTGATGTTTTAAAATATAAATCAAAATTTCCAGCATTATGATTTCCAACCCAAAGAGTGTAACGAACACAAAATTCGTACATTTCTTTTGAATCTATTATACCTAATAAACCCATCACCCCGTAAGAGTAAATTACAATTGATGCCTTAGTTTTCTCCATTTCGCTTTAAGCTTTGTTTATATCTATAATCCCAATACAAACGTCTAATTTCTGCACCTAGTTCGTGATCATTAGGGTATTTTTCAGCTAATCTGAGAACTTCTTCTTTGCCTTCCCATAAGGCATTATTTATAGCTTCATCAATAAAATGAATGTCCCCGTCATATACGTTATTGTCAATATAAGGGTGTTGGGATTCATGAACTTTTTCTAATGCTTTCGCAAGTTGCTTAATCATTTATAATGTTTTTTCAGGTAAATTAATAAACCAATTATAATGTATCTTTGCAATGTCTCTATTATTAATTGCGTTTTGTATGACATGAGGATTATTTGCACGTACAGCATTTAATCCAGAAAGAGTCGCTATAGTAATATCATTAGGAGGCGTACCTTCCAATAAACTAATCTTTAATTTACACCCATTTAATTGAATTATTCTTTCTCTTATGTTATTTCTTGCCAAAACCTGTGTTTTTGATGTTGGTACCTTTCCTTAATAGATCTACAGGATTATCCTTTTTTTGTTGCATCATCGCATTATAGTCACTAAATAAATCCTGTATTGCTGATATAAAACTATCGCTTATTTCATCTAATGAGTCCCATACACATTTAAATTTACCCTCTTCGCTTATTTCATAATATTCAAATCTATAAGGTTCATTTTTGTCAATGGGGTCAATTAGAAGTACCCCTTCTCTACTTAATTCCACTACACAATTCTCTTCACTGCCGTGTATTAATTCATATTCTATGTTCATTCCTCTTCTGTATTTATTTGTTTAGCCATTTCAAGATCCTTCTTTCGCTTTTCGGCAAGAAGATCCTGTTCCTTTTTAAACTCATTAAATAATTTGTTGCGTTCATTAATTTTTGTAAGATATCTCTGTTTAACTTTAAGTTTGTGGTTTCTTCTATTTTTACTTTTAGGCATTATCTATCTTTTTTAGATCTTCTATGATTTCGTTTCTTATCTTCATTATTATTTTACCTAACCGGTTTTCACCAATACCGTCACATATACCCCAAAAAGTATCTCCCCAATAATTTGACTCAACTATCTCCATTTTACCAGTGTCCACAAGTCGGGATTTAAATTGAGGAAGATTAAATTTTATACGACAAATGTCTTCCATAACGGAAACCTTAATAAGATCCCAATCAGGTCTTACTATTATTTGTTTTCCTAAAGTTTTAGATTCCCGGGCATCTAATTTTGCAAAAATATATCTAGTCTTTATATCCATCGTTTTTTGAGCTTGATAGGCTGCCTCTGTTGATTTATATATGATACCTTTGTATAAGATATCACATTTTTCAAAATTACTTAACCATCTATACTCGCCTCTAAAACCTGCTATGACTCCTGTTTTCATTTCTCACTCTTCAATTTTTTATTAATAGTTATTAATAAAAATATACATGTGTTTCCAATTCGTGCTTTAATGCTAAATCAATCATATGTTTAGTACCTTTGCTTTTTCCATCCCAAAAGGCAATTAACATATCTCCTTCTTCAGCCATTTGTTCATTTCTAATAAATCCTGCTTTCTTGCCATGTGTTTCCCAATTTGCCGGGAAAGATAATACCCTCATATCTTGACTTTCAGCAAATTTTTCTCCTAATGTATCGGCCCCTCTAGCTTTACCTGATATTACAACTATTTCATATTCCATAGTAGAGATTGCATGTTTAAGTGTATCCATACATGCTCTGCGTAGATATCCCCAATCGTTAAAATCTCTACCGCCAGCTATAATAACCTTCATAGTAGTCATTAATTCCATACCGGTTTCAATGTATCATGTACAAAATTAGGAAGTATCTCATCAAAGAATACTTGACTTATAGCATAGACAGATTCAGCTCTTTTGAGCTGGATATCTTTACTATCAAGAGGCCAATTTTTTTTTACATATGTTAAACAATTCATAAAATTGTTTCTTTCTGTTTCTGAAGAAAGACTATCCATGAATGACATAACTACTTATTTTTTTTAAATAATAACAAAGATAAGAAAAAAAATCCAAACAGTCAATGTTTTTGTTTTTTTCTAAAAAGAATTTTTAAACTATTTGCTGCACAGGAAGGATTCGAACCTCCAAGCAGACCTTCAATGCTTTACAACTTGTCACCAGACTTAACAGTGACGCCAAGTGGTCATCCCATTATAAAACATCTATCGGTTGTTCTACACCCCCGAGACAAGAGGGCATGTTTACCTATTCCATCACTGTGCAATGATTTTATCACTAAATATTACTTTTAACCGATCCTTACCAAGACATATATCTTCACCTCGCAATACCGCTTCCCTTTCTTGAAATGTAAATTTTAACCTATCCATTTTTTCTTTATACCTATCAAGTTCATTTAAAGAATGAATTTCTAACTGTCTGTCAAAAGATAAAGGAGATATGTAACCTCCTGCCATTACCGTCAACCTAGTGGAACTAAGATGTACAATAGCAGTAGAATGATCATCAACAATCAACTTACAATCAAGTTCATCTAATAAATCAAATGCAGCAGAATCAGCATTTATTATATATATATGAACGTTTTTGTAATCTTTTAAAATATCTACTATTACATTTTTAACCCATATAAAACCGCCAGCAGATTGAAGGTATATTTTTAAAAGACCTATACTTTCAGGGGGATACTCTTTATTAAATTGAATCAATCTATCTATTTCTGTTTCATCCAAATCTGACATTCGGTATCTTATTGTCATATTACATTCTTATACGTTTAAGAAATTTTCTAACTATTTCACTCTCATCTTCCGGATTTTCAAAAAGATTTATTCTAAAATCTGAAAGCATTTTTTCCATAGATAGGGTTTTATTGTATAATTTTTTTAATAACACATCAGTGACATCTTTGGTGTTGTCATGTAATGTAGGTGCTTTCTTTGTATATTTTAATTTATTTTTTTGTTCACCAAATATTTCTATTAATCCGGCATAATCAGGTAACGATTCTTCTTGTATTACTCCTTCAGGTGCACAAAAATAATAATAATTAGGAATTAAATTTTTTCCTGCATCTTGATCGTCATATATTTTTTTAAAAAGTTCATGTTTTTTAGGCTTAAGTTGAAAATCTCTATCATAATCTTGACGATCTACTTTAATTTCTATTTCACACAATCTTTTCGTTTTAGTCATAAAAAAGAAATCACTTTCCCATCCCGGTTTACCTCCAAAAAAATATATATTGGACATTTTGTAGTACATGTTCTCAAAATACTTATACAAGACTCTTTGTATTGTTTGCTCTGAATAATTAGCTCTGTCTTGGTATATGTTTTTCTTTCCTTCTTTAGTTACTCTTGCTGCCATTATACATGAAATCTTCTCAAACAATATTCAGCTAACAACGCACTATCTACTAGTCCGTCATGAGGTGCTCTTGATATATTTGTAGCTAAAAACTTTTCTCCGGGGAATAATCGTTTAGCCGCAAGTAAAGATGTTGCTTTTGCATCAACTCGTTTATTACTTTTTATAACTTTATCTGCATTGGTCCATATTTCTTTTTGCCATTCTTTAGGTTGTACCAATTCAAATTTATATTCACATGAAATTACTATACCTAATAACATTCCGGCAATATAACCAAAATTGAAAGTTGATTTAGCAGATGCACCAAATATAGCATGTATATCTTCAATAACAACATATTCAACGTTATTTATATGTCTAATTATAAAGTAAAGCTCCCTATAATCAACATGTGTTCCTATTTTAGGAATAGAATATAATTGTAATTTTCTATCCTCATCTAAGATAGCAATACCTCCATTAACACCTACATCTATACCTACATACTTCTTGATCATTCAAATTCTTTTTTTAATTCTTCATATACCCTCCTTCGTCTTTGTTTTTCTTCTTCTTCTATTAACTCTTTGATATCTGTATAAACCTCATTAGATATTTCCTTAGCTTCAAAACACTGGTATTCGTCAGGATTTATAGTTATGAGTTTTTTTAAAAGTTTTTTATAATCTTCAAATTCATACCAAGTGTCAGCTAAAAATTTACCTTCTTTGGTATTAGATATCGTTCTTAACAAATATGTATTCATGTGCAACTAAAAAATTAATTCACATGCACCACCGGCACATGCAAGTTCTTCTTGTAGATTTGTATTATCAATTTCTTCTTTAATTAAAGTTAAATCTATAGGTTTATTTTTAATAATTTTTATTCTTTTATTGTATTCATATTCAGTGCATTCCTGAAAAGGAGCATCTTGATATGTACCTCCGTCAAAAGGTAATACACTTATACCACTATAGACATTTCTATTAGACCACATCCATTCACCGACTTCCCCCCACTCGTCTTCTTTTATATTACACGTTGCTGAAACATTATTAAAATTGGATCCGGATCTATGACCTTCCCTTACCCAATCTAAATTATATTTTTTAACCCTTTCAAGAAATTTAATAGCTGTTTCATTTTCTCTCAATATGGCAGTAGATGGAGATTTCATTGGAATACCTATAACTGCGGAAGACGGTTGATAATCCATTATCTTTATTAATTCAGGATGATGTTCTGTAAAATAATTATATAAATCATCACCAACAGCACATTGGACATTTCGAATGTAATATTTACTCCACCAAGCATGTATTCCCGATGATTGACCTAACACTAGACTTCCTGAACCTTCGGGTTTAATTGTCAACACCCGGGCAGCAACATTTATACCTATTATGGAAGCAAGCCTTTCGTTCTCCTTCATTGCCACATCTGCCCCCTCTTTTAAATCTATCCCTTCCATTTTTCCACTTCCTATTCCCGTAATAGAAACCCCCAACAAAGCATCTTTTTCTGTAGTTTGTCTCCAAATTGTTCTCAGATAATGAAAATCAGTAAAACCGGCTTGAAGCGTTCCGAAAAAGGAAGCTACTCTGGCTCTGTCATTAAAATCAGATTGGTCCTTAATATCTCCCCCGTTGATAGTAGATAGGTTACAAAATTGAAAAGGTTTTAATGAAATCTCACAACACGGATTCGTTCCAAGAGAAGGGTCTGATGTAAATAATATTCCCGGTTCTCCTGATCCCGAATCTTTAATTGTTTTCCATAATTTTAAAAATTCTTTTTTTACTATTCGATTACGAACAATTGCCGCTGAATTGTTAGCTCTACCTCTTTGAGGGTTTAACTCCCACCACGCTCCGTGTTTGCACGTTGCCATTTCAATATCATCAAAGGAAAAAAGAGACAACAAAGCAGCTCTTCTTATTCCACCAGCTAATACCGCATCCGCAATCAAACAAACAATATCATGTGCTTCTAATGGAGTAAGAGCAGAATTATCTTCCTTTTTATTAAGTATTGCTTCAATTTTAGTTAAAGCTATCCTTAATGGATCTGGTCCCGGAGCTTTCCCACCTGCGGTTACTAATCTTTCACCTTTCTTCCTTATATCTGAAAAATCAAATCTGGGTTTATATTGAGTATATCCAAAATAAGATTTCATTAAAGCCTTAACAGAATCAGCCCAACCTTCAATTGAATCTCCTATTAAATATTTTTTTTCTTTTGTAGGTTTTCTTATATCTGGTAATTTTCGAACATGCTGAAATTGTACTGAATAACCCACACCTGTACCCCCTAACAATAAAAACATTATTTCAGAAAAAGATGAAACAGAATCAATAGGCAAGAAAGCACAATTAAAAATTCTAGAATTATTTTTAATAATTGCTGGACCTGCAAATTGTAAGGCTCTCATACTAGGAAGAACCTTTTTGTCATACAAATATTGTGAATTTTTAACAATTTCTTCAGCTAATGGAGAATTTGATACATCCATTGATTTATTTCTCCATTGTTGTTCATATTCTTCGCCGCAATATTTTCTTAACATCATTGCTATATATCTGTCTACAATTTCACTCCATGTTTCTCTTCTTTTTAAATCATCTCTATATCTTGCATATTTAGTATAAATTATTATGTTTGATAATAATTCTTGAGATTCGTTCATTTTACTCGTTTATGTTTTTATTTTTTTTCTAACCAATTTTTCCAAACATTATAACTCAATTCATGAGCTTGATCATTAAAACTGTCTTTTGAATGACCCTTTATCCATTGGATATGTACTCTTCCTTTACTCTTTTTTTTCAAATTCATTAGTCTTTCCCATAAAACATAGTTTAATCGTTTTTTGTTTCCACTTACTTTCCAATCATTAGCCGCCCAACCTTCTAGATATACATTGTATCCTTCGGTACAATATCGAGAATCTGTCATTACTACTAAATATCTGTCATCTTCGAAATTTTGTAAAAACCATTCAATACCTTCAATAATAGCTTGAAGTTCAGCTTGATTGTTGGTTGTAACATCTAATAGCTTTGAATATCTTCTAACCACTTCGGTTCTATTCCAATTCAGTGCTATATACGCTAATCCCCCTATACTACCTCTACTATCCTGACATGACCCATCTGTATATATAAATATTCTAGATTTCTTCTTGGTCATTCTCTTCTTCTATGTCCTCAAATAGATCATCGTTTTCTGAACGATCCATTATCCGCTGAATCGCTTCTTCTACTTCTTCTTCTGAAGTAGCATAGAATATCTCAGCATAATCCGACATGTTCGTAATACCCGGACGAATGAGCCCTGTTTCCTCATCGAACAAAACTTTCTTTTTAAAAGCTAACAAATTTCTTTTTTTTGACATATGACGTTTAAATTAATAGGTGCCTATATCCCATACGGCACCTGTTTACCTCACTTACCGTTGTTCTTCGAACAACCCTCTAATCTATAAGAATTGGGTTTTGAATTCCCGGAAGCACCCGGAACGGGTGTAGACTGACGAGGAATTCACTTGACTTGACCTTAATTTACGTTAACGTACCATGAAGCCGCCGCTAATAAGCGGCTTCATATTAACCCCCTACCCCCTTTGAGGGACAAAGTTAAAAAATAAAATCTAAATGGTCGCTGTTTTTGGAACAAAATTTCACTTTTCTTGCAAAATATTTTCTAAGTAACTGTCTAACATGGATTTACATTCGGTGTTAAGAAAAGGGAAGGTTATTACATTTTTTGTTGATATGTCATAGTCTGTATAGTGGTAAATCCCTATATTCCGGGGGATATAACCCAATAATGACAACCAATAAGCATATAGGTTCGTTTGGAGTTTATACTTGGTATACGTACAATCTGTCATATGATCAATAGGATACAAACATGTACCATTCCGGGAATCATCTTTAGGCTTCTTCTTCGTAAACTTATGATCACCAATGTCGATGTATCGTTTCTTTCTTTTAGTTTCAATGAACACCTCATCGGCTAAACCTGCAATTTGATATTCATCTGCAAATAGGAGAAGTTCAGTATACACCCCATCTTCAAGGTTCATAAGAAACTCAGTTGTTGATATGTTGTCATAGTTTTCAGGAGGAAGGGGTTTATTTCTTACAGTGTAATCTTTCCCGTCAAAAGGGTTAGTTATAAATCCTACATGATAGGCTTGCGTTTCGAGATGCTCATGAAGCTCGGTACCTTTTTGAGAGCTAAGTTCCCATTCGTCATGAATTTTAGCTGCCTGTTCATCTAAGCCTATACCCAAACTTTCCATTTCCGGGAGAAACCTATCTATAATGCGATCCATTGTTGAGGTATCGACTTCTTTTAGGTTAAACCCGGCGGAGAAGAACTTTTTGTAAAAATCAGGAATGATACTCTCAAAAGACTTGATTATTAACCAGAAATCTCTGTTGAACGTGAACCCGAAGTTACTTAGGAACTTGTTTGTTGATACATATTGGGTTTCATTACTCCAATAACTATGATCCTCCTTTCGGAAGAGAACTGTTGTATTTTTTTCCAAAGTACGTAAAAATTTCTAAGTTATGAAAGGACCACTTGGCTTTTATTTATTATATTTGTGGTCTAAATAACAAGCAAAGATACAAAAAAATATTTAAAAAGTGGTCATTTTAGACTAGTAAATGCAAGAAATTGAGTTAGTAAAAGATGGAAGTAATACGGAATTGACTAGTAACATTGAACTTTCCTCATTGGAGGATGTGATAAGCACAATGATAGATTTCTATCAAGCTGTTTTTGTCCATCCTGACCATTGGCTTACTAAGCAAGAACGTAAATTTTTTGTAGCCTGTGTGATGATATCCAATCTTAAGTTGAAGTATACATCCTCACGGGCTAAACGTATTTTTAAGGAGGTATTCAATCTTAAACGTCAAAGTGACGTTAGAGGGTATCTAGGAGATTTGGAACAAAAAGGCATATTAACGAGCAACGTTAGGACCAAAGACATAGAAATACACGAATTTTTCAAATTTGACCTGACGGCTCAAAAACTGCGACTAGAGGTAACATTAAACTACGAAAATGGTTCGATTAGGGGATATAATTCAGGAAATCAGGGAAATTGAGGATAAAACGCTAAGGAAGGCCACTCATCTTGCTATATCCCAAAGGAATGCTAATAGTCTTGTTTCTCAATATACAGAAATATGTAATTCAGATTTAGATAGCGTACTCCAATATGGTGAAACACATTTTACTATTAAGGATGTAAGTGAATTTTTAGGAATTGAAATAGTACTGTACACCAACAACGTGGATGATTTTAAGATACTTGAACAAATTACAACCGATTCTTAATAGAGTTGGAAAGAAGCACGGTATACCTGTAAGTGAAGGGAAGTTTATAATGGGGACTTTTTTTAAAAGTTTAAGTAACGCTTTAAGCGACCCAAGACTTCCTAAAGTAATGCTTCCTTTGTTTGGAGTATTTGTCCCGCGAATTAAATCAATAAATAGGTCTCTTAAAGGATCTATATCTGCTTATAAGAGGGGGAAAATAACGAGGGAATATTTAAATGCCAGAATAAAACGATTATGGCTAATAAGAAATAGAGTAATCAAAGAACGTAATCGAGAGAATACTTGGAAATTATGGAATAGTAAGAAGTTTAGAGAATATTTTGACAGACTAGTAAATAATGAAAGAGAAGAAAAAACTAAATCAACGGCCACCCTTTATGGGTCCAGTAATAACCACACAAAATAAAAAATTATTTTATAATCAGTTCAAGTTAGATTATTTACGAAAGGTAGCAGATGCAGGTAATCCTAAAGGGATGAATGATCAAGAAATTCGAATTTTAGCAGAAGTATATGCTCAAACCGAAGTTAAGAAACAAATTAAACATTTAGATGCATACATAAAAGGTAAAGATTTTTATTATCTTTTCGGGAGAAGATACGATGTAATAACTCCTGAATTTTTATTAAAACAAAAAGAAAAGGAAGAATATTTAAATCAATTATCACAACAAGAAGAAGAATAATGGAAGATAGAAAAGGAAAAACTTATATATATTCACCATCAAGTACCACTGATCCAATGTCGGGAAGAAAAGGAGAAAATTTATCTCCATATTACGGTCCAATATTATCGGACATAGTTTTAAAAGAAATTGAAGTTTGGGCTAAAGTATTGGATTCCATTAAGAATGGTATACCTAAACCTTATGATAGTTCAATATTGATTAAGAAGATAATAAAGATAGAGAATCAAACAGGTGAGGATTTATCCTTTCTCAAGAATTGTTGTCCACCTAGTGCCAACATATTAGAGGCTAAAGAAGTAAAACCTGTCATATTCGGAATATTGGATCGCATAATTGAAATTGGACAACTTGAAAATTATATAAAACACCATGAGCAAGAAGATTAAGTCATTTAACGATAAGATTAGACCTTTAACGGATGCGGAGAAAGAGGCTCTTGATCATCTAAGAAAGAAAGGGAAACCATTAAAAAATGAAATTTTGGAACCCGGTGCCGGGGTATTAAAAGATGATACCTTTAAAGCCAAACCTAATAGAGAATATCAAGAAGGTAAGATCATAACCGAAGAGGACCTTAAAGCTGAGGAATTAAAGGTAAAGATTGAAGCTGAACGATTTTCTCAAGAATTCAGAAGACAGTTTACAGAATGGGCCGCTATAGATCATAGTGTTGATTATGAAGGTTTAAGTTTTGATCATGCTGATTATCTTGTAAGAATTTTCTCAATGGATGTGAAAGGTTTTGAGGGATTTATTACTCTTGAATATGAGTGGTCACATATAATAGGAGAATTCAAGATTAAGGATAAGCCTGCGACCGAAAATGTATTCCCTATAGTTAAAATATTAAAAATAGGAGAAGGAGTAAAATCTACTAAGCACAAAGTAGGTGATATTGTTTTAGTTCCTAGTAATGAGATTTTAGGTGAGGATTGGAATCCTAAATTCTTGCATTATATGCAGTTTCAGGATTCTAAGGGTATGAAACCAGTTCTACCGGAAGGTATGAAACAATCTATCCCTAATGTTCAAAAAAATTGGGATAGGTTTATGTTTATTAGACCTTGGGTTCCTCAGCCGGAAGAACAAGACAAATTAACATATTTAATACCAGAAGGAAGAGTAATAGGTAGCTATAATGTTATTTAAAATTATAACGGCCCCTTTTAAATTTGTGTATAAGGAAGTAAAATCTATTGTCCTCAATATTAAGGATAATGGTTTGAAATATATAACACCAAAACGTATTTGGGTTTATATAAGATCAAAAATACGAAAAATTATAGCATATAGATTAAATGAAAGAGATGCTATATTATTTTCAGAAGTAATGTTGTATAAGGCATTATCGTGTCCGGATTGTGTTCAGATGGGTAAATGTAAAAAATGTCATTGTCCCATACCTGAACTATTTACATCTATGGATGTAGGTTGTTCTTTAGGTCATTATCCTCAATTTGAAGTTAATAGAGATTGGAACCTTATTTGGCGGAAAATTAAAGATCAAAAATTTAAAGAAGCGTGGGAAGAATTTAAAAGAAAACGAAGATGGCAAGAAGAATGGAAAAAGTATAAGGAAGAAAATAATGTTTTTTTTACTAAATTTTACGGCTAATGGGCAAAACTTTATTATTTAAGGAGAATATATTAAATGCTGGAATTGTAAAACCTAATGATATTATTCAATTTGAATTTGAATTAAATGAAGGAATAGAAGGGCATCAAATAGACTATATTAAACCTGACTGTCCTGTGTGTACAAAAATACAACTTATAGGTAATAAGGTTAAAGGGTCAATTGATGTTGCTAAGGCAGCTTATCAGTATAATAAGGGTAGAACACCCGCATCTAAGGTTATGATGGTGTTTTTAAATGATGGTAGATCTGAGTGGATAGGTAAAAAAGACACTAAAGAAATGATTGCCAATCCTGAAAAATTGAAGGAACGTTTAAATGTAGTATATATAGTACTAAACGAATGATCCCTTCTTTCTTATTCTCGCCTCGGTGTTGAGGGGTAACCCCTACCTCTCAACATCATTTTTTTTATAGATGGAGCGTAAAACCCATTCATCGCTTTAGCGTGGATGGGATGTAAGCGACTCCTTTAACACTTACATTTTGTAAATTTAGACAAATATTTGGTTTTGTCAAAAAAAATTGTATTTTTACAAAAGTTTAGACTATTTAATAATATATGCTTAAAGGATTAAAATATAGATTACACCCAACCAACTCCCAAAAAGAGTTGATTGCCAAGCATATTGGTGGCAGTCGTTTTGTATATAATTTAGCATTAGAAACAAAGAATACAGCATATTTAGGACATAAACATAATTTTTCTCCCTTTGACTTAATCAAACAACTCCCTGAACTTAAAAAAGAATGTGAATGGTTGAAAGAAGTTAATAGCCAATCTTTACAACAATCTATACAAAATATGGATATTGCTTTTAAGAAGTTTTTTAAGGGTGCAGGTTTTCCAAAATTCAAATCTAAACATAGAAGTAAACAATCTTTTTCTATTCCACAAAACGTAATAGTAGAAAATGGCCTTTTGATAATTCCTAAATTTAAGGAAGGTATTAAGATGTCTTTACATCGTCCTACTAAAGGAACAATCAAAAGTGCAACCATAAGTGTTACGCCTACCGGTAAATATTTTGTGTCAATATTGTGTGATACTAAAGAAGATCTACCAACCAAAGCCCCAATCAAAGAAAGTACCACAATAGGTATCGACTTAGGGATTAAAGACTTTGCTATCACATCAGAAGGTGAAGTTTTTGAGAACCCTAAACTCCTTCGCAAAGCACAAAGCAAATTAAAATATGTACAACGTAAATATTCAAAATATAAAGGTAAGCGAACTAAAAAGAAACTCGCTAAACTACATGAAAATGTAGTAAATAAACGCAAAGATTTTTTACACAAGGTTTCTACACAACTAATTCGTGAGAACCAAACGATAGCAATCGAAACTTTAGCAGTAAAGAATATGGTCAAAAACCACAATTTAGCACAAGCAATTAGTGATGCAAGCTGGTCAACTTTTGTTTCTATGTTAGAATACAAATCTGATTGGTATGGTAAAAACATCCTGCGCATTGGGAGATTTTCACCATCAAGCAAAACTTGCTCAAACTGTGGGGCTATCAACAAAGAATTGCAACTAAAAGACCGTGAATGGACTTGTAGTAACTGTTCTTCTGTTTTAGACCGGGATGTTAATGCTGCCATAAATATTAAATCTTTTGCTCTTAAAAATTACTTGTCTGGGGAACACAGACTTAAAAATCAGGACGAACTGTTGACGTTAGTCAAAGTGTTGACTCCTGAAGCCCATCCCATCGCCTCTGGCGTGGGTGGGTAGTTCACAAATAAGCACATGAGAATTATAATACAAAAAACAAAAAGGAGAAAAACCGAAAACGGATTTGAATTTAATGAAACTCCCCAAGTAATTACATTAAAGGGTACGTTTCCTGAAACGCAAACCTTTGATGATAATTGTACAGGTAGAAAATGCGGACCTAAACAACATAAACTTCATTTGTGTGATATACCTTTTGGTAAATATTATTCTGAGTGTGAAGTTAAAAATAATCCTTGTATACCTAATAATGCATTAAAATATAAAGATAGACAAAGTGAGTAATAAAGCCAGATATGTATTTGCTGTCTGCCCTGAAGATAATCAAAATTTTTGGGATATTAATCAAGAACTAAAATATTTATCCCCTTATGATGAACTTTTACAAAAAGAGGGGAAAAGACGTAGTAGTAGGATAATGACAGCTATTTGGATGATATATGACCCAAAGTCCCGGGCAAAGCAATCAGGAAGAGATGAAGAGGATGTTAGGAATGATATAGCTAAAAACTTTTTAAATGAGAAAAACTTTCCTTGGGGTAAATACAAAAAGATTATAGATGCTTTTAAAGAAGATTGTAGAACCAAGCTAGAAAAGGAAATGTATTATTGGGAAATGGAATTAGCCGCTCGTAGAGTGTATCAAAGGGAACTTCCTTGGGAAACAGAAAGAAAAGAAAAAGATGAGATGTTGAAAACACAAAAAATTTTGTATAATGATTACTTAGAAGTGTTAAGTAAAGTAGAAAAAGAAAGATCAGAAAATTTATTTCATGGAACACATAAAAGCTTACTCGAAAAATAGTAATCCAAATGCAACCTTTTATGTAGATGATCGACTAGTAGTAGATTTGTTTCCTTATAAAATTAAGGATAGGAATTTATTTTATCACCGTAATCACCCCGAAAATATCCATCCGGAAAGTCTGGCATATGAAGAATACTGGTTAAATTTTATAAAGAAGTGTATAGAGGGGAAATGGATTCAAGATAAAGATGGCACTTGGGTATTTATGATGCCCAAGTTATTTTATTATATTAATTATGTAATTATACTTAATAAATCACGTAAACGTGTACCACCAGATCTTTGTGATCTTGAGTGGATTTTTTTTACATATTTCTTATGTATTGATGGATTTAGTGGTTTTTCGGGAGATGATAAATACACATGTAATTCTTTGGTAAAGAGATATAATTTATCAGTAGATCCTAAATTGTCTAAGGATGAGAGAGAGTTAAATGAGCTCAATGAAATTGAAATAGAAAGTATACCAAAAAATTGCTATTCTAAACAAACAGGAAAATTTAAAGAGTATGTTGATCCTTGGACGTATCTAACAAGGACATATTTAATAGACGATCCGCGAGGTCCCCTAGGTGAGCCTTTATATGATAACCCGTGTAGTAATGGATTTATATTAGGAGCTAGAGGTATTAGAAAATCGTTTACCGTATATATGGGGGATTTCATGCATGAATGGACATTTTCTAATATACGTAAATTTGAAGACTTAGGTGAAGCTAAAAATTCTCGTCTTTTTGCTATGGGTTCTGGGTCGTCAGATCAAATGCAAAGGACTATTAATAACATTAGGGGATTTTATGATAATCAACCCGGGAGATATAAATATGATGATCCGGAAATTCCGGATTGGTTAGGTCCTTTATATAAAAACTATCAAGGGAAGTTTGAAGTTGGAAAGGAGTTTCAACACATCATTAAGGGAAAAAGAGATGTTATTGAATTATTTGGATCCACATGTCAGGTATCAGCGATAAGACCAGATAGAACTAAAATTGTTGCAGGGGACCGTTTTCGTAGAGTATATATAGAAGAAGTAGGGTTTATAGATTATATTGAAGAAGTATTTTCAGCTAATATTGATTCTTTAAGAGTCGAAGATGAATCTGTGGGTTCGTGGATAGCTACAGGTACAGGTGGAGATATGGAATCCATACGGGGTTCTAAAAATATGTATGAACATCCAGAGGCGTTTGATATATTCGGTATTCCATATTATTGGAAAAATCCGGATAAAAAAATAGGATTATTTATACCTGCCCAATATCAAAAGAGGCAATATGATGATGGTAATGGTTTTATTTATTTAGATCTTGCCACAAAGGATGTATTAAAAGATAGAAAGAAATGGGCTGAAACTTTAGATTCAGTTAATTCTTCCTCTAGGGTCATGTATAACCCGATAGAACCCGATGAGATGCTTATCCCTAATACAATGAGCATTCTTCCCAAAAGAGAAGCTCAATATCGACTTAGTGATTTGGAATCTCGGGATGTTAATAAGTATATGGTTAATATTGGAACTTGATTTTATGATGCTGCATATCCAAATGGGGTCAGATTTGATAAAGATTTTGATAATAAAATACATCCTATTGAAGACTATAATGTAGATTTTAGTAAAATAGACAGATCCGGGGGATTCATAATGTATGAGCCTCCTCCTTCTGGTAAAGTTCCAAAATACATGTATTGGGTTATTTATGACCCTGCTGCAAAGTCAGGAGAAGGGACATCTTTACATTCGGTCATAGTTTACAAGCATTTTATGACCACTGACGGTAAAACTTTTAGGGATACTATTGTTGCAGAATGGATAGGTAGATATTTGACACTTGACGAGAATTACGAGCAGGTTATAAAAATAGCTAAATACTATAACGCTAAAATATTCCCTGAAATAAACGTAGCCGGTTTTGTAGAATGGTGTAAAACAAATAATTATTATTCTCTACTACAGAGGGATAATGCTAGATTACAAAAGGAAATAAGCCCTAATTCGAAAAGATCTTTTTATGGTGTGGGCTTTCAGATGGGTCCGCGAAGTAAATGGTGGGCATTACAGAGGTATGCTTCGTGGTTAATGGAAGTTAAAAAATATGACCCGGAAACAGGTATACCTATATTCAGAAATATAGATGCTATACATTCAAAAAGAGTGTTAAACGAAATTGTTTTTTATAATGATACGGATAACTTTGACCACACATCTTCAATGTTGGGTTTAATGATCTTAATAGATCAGTTAGAAAACTACAAACCTCCTCAAGAAGAAGATTTAGATGACGATGAGTGGACAGAACCTCCTCAATATCAAGCACCTGTACTTATTCGTAGAAGGTCGTTGTTAGAAAAATTTTAAATTAATGAGTACAACAGGAATAGGTGTTGGTAATTTTTTATCTGATGTTGTAAAAATCAGGGCAACCCAAAGAGAAAAGGAAAGTCGGGATTTTGAACGTCAACGGGAAATAATGGATCACATAGATATCTATTATGGGGATTATAGGGACTATGATAGAATACAGAAACTAAAAATTAATTATGATCTATTAAATGGCCGTCTTGATGTCAAATTATATGAAGACCCATTGTGTTTTAATGTTCCCGATGGTAGGACTAAGGTAGGAGAATTAATAACATTTGATTATTCAAATATATCTCATACCCCGTTGATATCTCAATATGCGAATGCTTTTTTAGGGGAGCAAACGGTAAAAGCTTTTAATCCTTCAGTGAAAGATAATACTCCCGAGAGAGCTAATTTTCTAAAAAGAAAAGCAACTAAGGTTAATAAGCAATACATATTAGAAAATGTTGTGGGTCCTTTGAGAGATCAGATTATGAATGAAATAGTTCGTAAAGCTGGTCAAATAGATGTATTTAATTATGCATCGACCCCAGAAGCTCAAATGGAACTTGAAAATCAAATTAATGTAGAATTATCTAAAGAGCTGCCTAAAGATATAATAGATCTAATAAATGGTGATGTCCAATCTGTTACTGCAAAACAAGCTCAATCAATGTTGGACTACCTTAGTGAAAAATTCAATATTAAATTTCAACAATTAAAGGGTTTTAAAAATGCTATTGTTACAGGTGAAGAATATTATTATGCCGGGGAATATAATGGTGGACTTTTATTTGAAGCGGTAAATCCTTTATATTTTACATGGGGTGGAGGTGATGCTGAAAATGAATGGAGTCAGAGGGCTGATTGGAATAAGAGAGAACGTTGGTTATCCTATCAACAATTGATATCAAGACATGCGCCATATCTTACAAAACAAGATATGGATTTAATTGATTTGGATATTGAACCTGTGGGTGGGTTTTACAAAGGTGTGCCTTTTTGGGATAAAGATGCGCAGCATACCAAAAAATTTATGTATACCTTCAGCAAGGACGAAGGTTTTAAAGAAATGTTTTCGGATGTAAATATTAACACTATTGAGGGTCGTAAAAAGCTATTTCATATGTATGATTTAGCTTTCGGTAGATATGCGGATAAATATGGTGTTAATTTTTCTGATTATGGTATTAGAGAAGCACATATACAGTGGAGAGATTTAAGACCTATGTGGGTGGTATCCCGAATTATGCCAAATGGCAGAATGAAGGATTTTTGGTTACCTGAACATTATGAACCTACGTTTGAAGATCATAATGTTAGAGAGGTATGGATTAACCAAGGTTGGGAAGGATGGAAATTAGGAACTTTTAATCCTATATATGCCAAGATTCAAGAAATTCCTTTTCAATATAAATCATTATTTAATCCACACGATGTTGATTTATCGTATTATGGTAAAAAATTAAACACTCATGATAATACAACTGAAAATGTTGCCCTTATAGATCTTGGTAAAACCGCTAATAAAAATTTTGATATGGTTCTTGCGGATATACGCAAGTCTATGGCTACAAATACAGGTAAAGCTTTTACATTATTTCTTAATATGAAACCTGAAGGGTGGAGTTATCAACAATGGTTAGATTTATTAAGAAATGCAGGTTTATTAATGTTAGATCCCACAAAATTAATGGGGGGATTAGATAGTCAATTTTTAAAATCAATAGATCTTGATAGGTTGAGTGAGATTCCGGGAAAGTTACAATTATTATCTTTTTATAGAGAACAGGTAGCTTTATCTATGTATTTTAACGATGCCCGGGAAGGACAAATAAGTCAATATGCGAATGCTACAAATGTTCAGCAAAATGTATCCGCAGTTCATAATAAAACTGCTTTCTTCATGGAACAACATAGGATGGTTGTTCAAGAAGCTCTTACTGGTTTGTTAAATAGAGCTAGACATTATTACAGAGATCATGAAGAAGAAGCTGCTATATTTTTGGATGATACATCTTTAGCTGATCTTAAAAACACACCTCTATCTTGGTATGAGTGGTTAGGTGTAACTATAGATAATAGCGAAGAACAATTACAAAAGCTTCAGATGTTAAAGAGTAACATGTTAGGATTTATCCAAAACACGTCCTCAATGGAAGCCGTTATGGAATTAATATTTGCAGATACCAAAACGGAAGTATATGATATTATAAAAAGGGAAAGCAAGAGACAGAAAGAAGAGATGGAACAATCGCGTCAATTCGAGATGCAAATGAACCAACAACAAACCCAAGCCTTGATGCAGGATAAAGCTCAAGAGCGAGAATTTGAATGGAAAAAACACATATCTACATTACAATCTCAAGAACAAAGATCTCTTATTGAGAGAGAAAGATTAGCTTTAGCTAATGATATAGATAGAAATCAAATTAATGATTTCTTACAAAAAGCTTTATTGGAGATTCAAGCTAAGATGAAAATGCATGAAGATAATTTAGAATTAGATAAAGAGAAACTTGAAGTTACTAAGAAATTAGAGATGGAAAAAATAAAAGCAATGAATAATAAAAAGAAAGATACTTCCGCATAATTTAGATTAATGTATAAAAATACGTGATTTTTTCAAACATTTTAGATTTTTTTAATTAAATTTGTAATCCTAATACTATGTCAAGAGAAAGAAGAGTGTTCTCTTATAATGGGGGGAAATTTGAAAGTATAACCCCAAGAGAACCCGAAGTAAACCCAACACATCCTGAAGATACAGTAGAACCAATAGATTCGGTACAAACCGACCCACCTCCTTCAGGGGAAGAAAAAGTAGTAGTTAAATCTGATAAAGAGGCTTTGGATATAATGGGTAAACCCATTAATGTCAAACCTGTATCCGAAACTGAAGTTGTTTCTGAAGAGGAGGTTGTAGAATCTGAACCGGTAACAAGTAATGAAGAAAGTGAAACCGTTGAGGAGGAAGTAAAAGAAGAAGATGCTCCTTCTCAAGAAACCCCATCTGAGACAGATGATTTCTTTTTAGCTGCGGCTGAGAGAATGAAAAAATCGGGATATTTACCGGAAGATTTTCAATTAGATCCGGGGTTATCAGAAGATGAAGCCGATACTAAAATTTATACCTCATACCTTGAAACATTAAAACCTCAAGTTCATCAAGAGCTTTTAGCTGAATTTCAACAGGAAATTGCAAAATTAGGTTATGATCAAAATACGTTAGCGTATGCAAATATGTTACGTAATGGTGTTCCTGAAGAAAATATTAGAGGTATTCAAAATTATGCTAATCTAGCTGAGTATGATCTTACAAGTGCCAGTAGAGAAGACAAATTAGACTACATTCGTAGAATGTACATTGATAGAGGTTGGAATAAAAAAGAAATAGAAAGGGCATTAGCGTCTGCTGAAGTAGATGATGAAGTTGATAACCTTTCTACAGAAACAAAAGAATATTTTGATTCTAAGAAAAAAGAGACTTTAAAGATTACTCAGCAAGAAGCGGAAAGACATAGACAACAGCAAGAAAAAATATTACAGTACAACCAAGCAGTAATTTCAGAAGTATTCAATAAAGGTGAGATTGGCGGAGAAAAAATGACAGATGATGATCTTGATATTTTTGAAGAAGCCATATATACACGATCTATTCCTGTACAGGTTGACGGTAAAGTCACACAAATAACACCGTTTGATCAATTTAGACATGCAATGTCTAATGATATAGCCCTTCAACTTTGGGCATTTAAGAAGTTGTTATTTAGAGAAAAAGAAATCGAAAGATTAAAGACGGTCATTCAAAAAGAGGCTGAAGAAAATAAAGTAATTAAATGGGGAAAGAGAACTACCAAAATAGAAACTCCATCCCCCACTAATAAGACAACAGAAACGAAAACGAAACCTGTTTCACCATCCAAGTCCGGCAATACTTTCATCTTTGAAGGTGGTGAATTTAAACAGGTTCCACAATTATAACACAAATATTTTTTAACTAAAAGGATTTAAAAATGGCTTTGAGTGGTTTCAGAAAACCGGGGCTTCCTACACCTAGTCGTTATAAGTATATAATCAATGAAGAATATGGAGGACGAGATAAGTTCTTCGGTTCTGATTTTACTTATAATGATCTTTTATTGGCAATGGGGCCGGACGCAAAAGATTACACGGATATTAGTCAGGTTGCTAGAAATTTCTACTCTTCGTATTCACAAACGCTTTCAAGAGATCTTAATCCGCTTTATGAACTTATTGCCGCAAGTGGTGGAGTTCAGGATATAGATTCAAACTATGTTAGATGGAGGGTATACGGTGATCCGGATAGAGAGATGATCTCTTACGGTAATCCTAACCCCGACACTGCTGAATGTTTAGGTGAGGAAGGAGCAGAATTTAGTATTCTAGTTGATTTTGAATATCTAAAAATTGGTGATTTAGTTGCACCTATTCGTAACAAGCAGTGTGCCGTAATGGTCACTTCCGAAGCTTTACCCGCGGCGGGAGCTTGGGAATATAAAGTAAAAATGCAAGAAAGGGATGGTACATTCCCTGTTGAATATTTTAAGCCCGGTGATTATTGGGTTAAAATGGGAGCACCTACTTCCTATTTGGATTCTGGACATTCGGGGTCTATTCAATTCGGTATGCAATATTCGTATATTGAATTTGAGGTTCCGATGACCACAATGCAGTGGGAGTATTCTGTAGATGAAGAATCTTGGTTGAGATATGGGTCCATCATTGTAGAACGATGTGATGAAAATATGCGACCTATTCCGGGTGGTAAGAGTCTTACAAACTTCCTTGAAACTGAAGCGGTTAACCAGATCCGAAAAGAGGTTGAACTTTATATGATATATGGACGTTCGTCTATACATCATGTTGATCAGATTTCAGGTAAGACTATTACTACTGGTCCGGGACTTATGGAGTTTATGGAGCAAGCACAGGAAATATCTTATTCTCCTACTTCTAATGGAATTGAAAAGATTGTAAAGGAAGTTAAAGCTTTATGGTATGATAAAATTCCTATTAGTCAGCGTAAATTAATGCTTTATACAGGTGAGCCGGGTCTTGAATTATTCCATAATTGGGTAGTAGAGAAATACGGAGCAACTGCAACTATCACTACTGAAGATTTAATTCTTGGTGATTCTACACCGTTTGAGCCGGGCAGAAATGGAAAATCGTTTGGTGTTCTTCAGTTCACTAAATATTTCGTTCCTGTATTTGGAGAAATTACAGTAGCACATTGGCCATTACTTGATAATACAAGAGTTAATGGAGTTAAACTTCCGGGAACTTATTATCCTGTATCGGCTTATGAGTTTTGGGCATTTGATATTGGTTTTGGAGAACCTAATATTAAGATGTTAACTCGTTCTAATAAAGAACGGTCAATGTATATCCCGGGAACAATATCACCATTTGGATATGTAGGTCTTAATAACCCATATTTCAAGCAGCCAACTATTGAGGATTACGATGGTTATAAATGGAGACACCGTAAATCTTTCGGTATGGTAGTTATTGAACCTGACAGATTGGTTAGATTCTTACCGGCGATAGCGGGTTAAGAATAGTTTTGGGTTTTAAAGGTTAGATAGGTATGAGTTCCCATCGTGGGAACTTATACCTAAATTTAGTAAGTAATTATAAAAGTAAGAAATGAGTACATATAGAGATGTAATTGGAAAACATGCTATTTTAAAACGTATTACTGGTCTACAAAGTGTTGAATTTAAATCTAGACCAGCTAAATATGGAACTACAAGAGAAGCATTTTCAAGAAAAGATCAACATAATGATGGAGAGTTTCTTGAAGAATTCAAACGAAATGTTATTCCGGGAGCTGTAACAGGTCTCGCTCCTTTTTGGAATGATTTAAAAGATACGTATTGGCCGGAACAAGATTTATGGATTTTAAAATCTATAATTGAAGATGGACCATTAAAAATTAGATACCCGTTAAACCATCCAGATTCTCCGGGACAAATCATACCATTTGATAAAATAGATCCTAGAAATTACTATGATGCTTTTTTTCAATCAGATGATTTGAAGATGAAGAGAATGGAAGGGGGTAATTATACTTTTGAATTACAAAAAGATCCAATAGATGCTCTTTTATTTTACTGCTATAAAAACGATCCTAGAGTTTTAATAAAAGACGGAACTAAAGTATCAAAGTATGTGGTGGGTAAGGCAATGTTTGAATTGGTTCTTCCGGGACAGGAACTAGTTCAGGATAAAGGTGACCTTAAAAGGGAAGCCGAAGCTATGTCCTTATTTGGAAGTTTATCTTTTGAAAAGCAAAAGTATATAGCAAAAATAATGAATTTAAGGGTTAAGAATATATACCAACCCGATCCAGATGAATTATATGTGGCTATAGGTAATGCTGCTAAAGATAAGACTAAATTACATAGATTAGGTGTTACAGTTCAGGAAAGATTTTTAAAATTAGCAAATTCATCCAATGAAGATTTACTTCTTCATTATGATGTTTCAAAAGGTATAGATATGCGTATAATCATATCTGAAAGAAACGATTACGTAATGAATGGTGAACGTATTGAAAACGTTAGAAATGAGGATGAATTATTTAAATTTTTTAAAGATACTAAAAACTCTGAAAAATATAAAGATTTGGTTTTCTTGATTGAAGAAAAAGAAAAAGTGACATAATAATGCCTGTTAGTGCAAATAAATTAATTTACGATTTAGAACGTAAACTTAATTCAGTAGATTCAGGAAGGCAGAAGGATTATCGAATTGTAGATCTTGTCTCCTTTATAAATGAGGCTTATGAATTAGTAATTGAAAATTTAATTGCAGAAAAAGATCAAAACGATACTATAAGAAATCATTTAAGACCTCTTTTAGTACCGGGTAAAAAATTAAAATGTAAAAAAACGAATGATTGTGATATTTGTGAAATAACATATCCTTCTGATTTTTATGAAATTATTAATATAGAAGTTGAAGTTTGTAAAGAGTGTTGCCCGGGGACTAAAAGATTTGGTGTTGATAAGCCCCAAGGTGATGATACAATCCAAGCTAAAAATAACCCGTCCCGAAGAGCTAACTATTATTTTGAACAATTACATTGTTATGAAAGCACTAATGGTTTAAGATTCTATCATCAAAATGAAATGGATATCTTAAACGTTTACATTGACTATTATAGGAAGATAAAACGAATAGAGGCTCCTGAATTAGTTGAGTGTGAAGAGCACATATATAGAAATTGGGATAATAATTTAATTGTAAATAATGTAGATTTTGAAATAGATACTACATATCTAGATAATAAAATAACATCTATTGCTGATTTGATTACAAAGCGATCATCAACTGATTATGTTGCGTTTAATGAAAAATTAAAAGAAATACTTCAAATAAATAATTTGCACAAATAAACTAGAATAAGAATGGTACACAATGCAATAACTAAACATATTGTTACAAAAGGGGATTACAATATGGTTCCTAAAGACCAAAGGCTTTTTGATTGTCCCACATGTAAGCCGGGTAAAGGAGGGAAAAAATTCTATAACGTAGCTCCGGGACAACTTGTAGCCTATACCATAAGTAAAACTACATTACAACCAATTACAGTTGATGCCACTAATATTGACACCATTACAGGTGATCTTTATATAGGTGTAGGTGTAGATACAGATGGTGATGGTGCTGCTGATGATGTTAGATTATTAGCAGGAGAAAAATTTGAGAAGTGTATGGTGGATGAGGTAAGTGTCAGCCATCCTGTGTGTGGGCAACCTCAGATTTTAGCCGCTTATCTGGATTGTGTAAAATGTTGGGAAACATATGCAGTTCAATTTAGTTACAGCGATAACAGAACCAGATCATTTGGTCTTACAAGAGCAGATCAAGACACAATTACAACAGCTATTTCTCCGGAATGCTGTGGTTGTACAGATTGCCCACAAGATGCTAATTGTGAAGAGGTAATTTGTAAATTAGTAGATGCTCTTAATGAGGAGTTCGACTATAGTGGCCCTAATGGAGAACCGTATCCTGATAAAAAAGGAGTATATCTTCCAAAGCCTTATAGGGCTGTAAGATTACATGATAATTGGAATGTATATTGTTTGGCACCAAATGCTGCAACTTGTGATTGCGAAGGCTGTATTACTACAGAAGCATTGGTGAGTGCAACTATTGGTGGTGAAGTAGTTACTTTTTCAGGGAACTTAAATCCTGCTGATGACACGCAAACATACCTTGCTCAATTGAAAAACATCGCTCAACAAATCGAATGCGGGTTTAACGAGCATATAGGGTCTCATTCAGGTTTTGCTTTTGTTGCGGGGGGAGGACCAGATCATTGTTGTCCTTATCAATTACATGTAGTAACATGTGATGATAACTTTGTATTAACAGCAGATAGTGGGACTGTCACAGCTTGTACATCCATCGAACCTTATCCTGCTTTCACACCAAAATCATATTGTGTGGATTGTGGGGCAGGTGCTCCGGCAGATTATACACCTACATGCGGTCTTGCTGTTATTATCGAGCAACCAGATTTTGATTGTGATTGCTATATTGAAAAACCATTAGCTTGGTATGGAAGGACAGGAGAATTGACATTCATTAAGGATGCCGACAGTTGTACACCTATAATCAAAGCTAAAGAACTTCTTGCCCCTAAGTTTCCACGAAATTTTGGTGCATGGATTAGATGGCAGGAATATTCACAAGAAACAGGTGGAAAAGGTCGTACATACAGGGATGTAAATGCAAGACAAGGATGGTTAGGTGTACCTGATTCGGTATCACGTGCGAGAAATGCTATTACCCATTCTAGCTGTAGTAAATCATATGTTACCTATTATATAGGTCACTCTATGAGACGTAGACCTGTAATTGATAGAAATAGAGCTTCAGGTTCTATTATCAATAGGTTGTCAAGTTATATTCATATTCCGGAAGGGGATTTAAATACCATTGGTTCATGGGAAACATTTTATGCAGCATGGGCAGCAGCTTTTGGTGCTCCTTGCTTTGATAACACAATAACATTCCCGACCCCAACACCAACAGCTACACCTACGGCTACACCTACACCTACGGCTACACCTACACCTACACCAAGTCCTACTCCTTAATGAATTGGTGAATCAGCATTTTAATAATCTAATAAATTTGTAATAAATATGGGTGTTCCTAAATTTCCAC
>JAGFIT010000032.1 GCA_024103385.1 Vicingus serpentipes | reverse complement strand
TATTGGGGAATACCTGGTGCAACTCACCGTAACAGATGGTGTTTGCTATGATACAGCTTATGTAACCATCATTACTTTTGGGGAATCAGAAATCTTAATCCCTAACGTATTTACACCAAATGGAGATAATTTCAATGATGTATTTACAGTAAAAAGTGTGAACCTTGAATCGTTAGAAGGAGTCATCTACAACAGATGGGGACAAATGATGTTCTCTTGGGATCACATTAAAGGATATTGGGATGGTACTACTCTATCTGGTGCTGAGGCTCCTGACGGAACCTACTTCTACATCATCCAAGCTAAAGGGCTTGATGGGGAAGAGTACTTCAAAAAAGGTGGATTTAGCTTGATTAGATAAAACTCCAACAAATACTTATAAAAAAGCTCCGAAACATTTCGGGGCTTTTTTTTAAATAATATTTATGATTAAACTACAATGTCAATCCCATTTGACCAAGCAATTCTTTAAGTGCTAATTCTTCCGAATTGGCAACAGCTTTTTTAAAATCAATATATATTTCTTTTTCTTCTTCCCTATTATTACACTTTAGCAATAACCTAATTGTAGAGATAGTTTCCTCCTCTATATCTAGCATTTTCCCTTTTTTTAAAAAATACCTTTGAGATGACCTTAATAAATAAGGTAATGAATCAATATAATCCATTTCGTAATAAACAAATAATTGCATAATTCTCACGGAAGATTGAATATTCGGATACTGGTTATTTTCATCATAGTCTAACAACTTATTTATCCACTCCATTGCTTGATGATGTTTCTTTATTTGAAAAAATAAACAAGAAAGACCAAAAAGAATATTTTGTTCTCCAATCGTTTCTAAAACACCTGAATAAACTTCTAAGCCCTTTTTAACATCAGGAGCAATCTTTAATAGTTTATCAAACTGTTTAGTTTTCAAACACATTTTAATTTCCATGTGGTAAGAAGAATTAAAAACAGCACTTTGAACCCCTTTTTCGTTTAACTTAATTGATCTCATTATTTTTAAATAATAATTAAAAGATTTTTGATCTCCTATACCAATGCATGACAATAATAAATTATGTAAGGATGAAATATAATTAAATACTCTATAATGAATAAATTGTGGATATTCATCATACAATTCAAAACGCTTTTTTTGGTATAAAAAACTTTCTCCATATTTTTTTATTGCTCTATAATACATAGATTTTGCATGATAATAAGAGCGCTTAGTATGATATAAAGTAGCAAGAGATTCATCTTGAAGTAAAGGATGGTTATTCAACTCATGTAACTTATCCATCAATTTACCAGTATCTCCCTTTCCAAAATTTATCGAATGAAGGTATATCTCATTAGCTAAATTTTCATATTCACTAATTTGTTTAATATAGTTTATGCAAAAAGATTCTAATTTATATAACCTTCTATAAGTATCTTCTCTGGATTCTTTGAAAACAGGATAACTTATTAAAAATCGTTCTAATTTTATCAATATTATTTTATCCAAAAATTGCTCATACCTATCTACATATTGGTTGGCTTTAACAAGTAATTTTTTAGCTTGTTTAAAAAGAGAACGCTTTGAAAGGTATTTAATATTACTAACCAACTCGTTAACACTTTCATCTGTTGATGTATTCTCAACATAATATTCTCTCATTACATGTAAAATCTTTTTATACAAATAAGCTTTTGCTACCGAAAAAATTTTTTTCTCTTCAAAGCGCAGTAACACTTCTTCTTCATTATACTTGCCTCCTTTTTTTGATTGTTCATCAATAGCATTAAACAGATTCAAATAATGCATATTACTCCCCATTTTTGAAGTATAAATTTTAAAATACCTTTTCTCTGATTTTGACATTGATTTTATCAAGTGAAATAAATCATCAGAAGCTCTCATAAAATACTTAGTCTAAACTTATTTAATTAATTGATTATAAATATAATATAAAATAATTTAATACCATAAAATACTTAGTTTAATAATAATTAGAATTGTACTCCAATGAACAATTAGAGTAACTTTGTTACACTAGTAGCGTATAAAAAATTATTATGAATACCCCCTCTCTATCTCCCTTATTTTACTCACACAATAGTGTTGTTTTGAGGATTATTGTTGCAATAATCTTCCTCATCACTTATCACATTAGTAACGCCCAATGTACAACCTGTCCAAGTGATTGTTCTAGTGGATGTACTGTAACCTACTCATCAAGTAGTTCTACTGATTTTGCGAGTTCTTCTAATGGCGATAAGCTATGTATTACTGGAGGAACATATACTGGTAACATCGATTTTGATGACGATAATGTCGTAGTATGTGTCTCAGGCACCGCTATTTTTAACCCTGGATATATAGATGCCGCTCTAGGTGATGGAGGAACTATACAAATAGGACCATCTGCTAGTGCAACACTTCCAGCCATTAGTTTTGGATCAAGTAGGTACCTCACCATTGACAATTGTGGAAGCATTACACATTCAGGTGCTATGACCCGTACCGGAAGTGGAAATTTTTTTTATAACAATAATGGAACTGTTGATTTCGGTGCTAATGCTGTTGATTTTAATGGCACCGCTACAGATAATGCAATTTGCAATGACGGCTCTTGGACAAGTGGAGATATTGACATCTCTGGAGATTTAACTAATTCGGACAGTATGTGGGTTTCTAACATCGATGTAGACAGAACCTTAACCAATGAAACTAATGGATATATTGAAGCAACAGGGACAATCTCTGTAACCGTTGGGGCTACCCTCAACCAAAAAGGAATCATATATGCTCCAACAGGCACTCTTGACTTTTCAGGAAGTACTTTTAATGTTTATGATGGATCGCTAACAACTGTTGATGATTTTACTGCAAGCGGAAATGGCTCTATTACCGGAGTGACTGATTGTGGTGCCATAAAAGTAATCTCAACATCTTCTTTCACGGGTAGCGTTCTTTTAACTGGAAATGTAGATTTTTGTGACAATTCTGGCGTAGCACCAACAAGAGCAGGAACAACAATGGATCCAAAAGTAGATTCCTATTCAGGAACAAATGTACCTTTTGGAGGAAGCGTAACCTATTGTACTTGTGATGCACTCACACTCCCAATAGAACTACTATCTTTTAGTGCTTATGAAAGAGATAATAAAGTTCAACTAGAATGGAATACCATTACCGAAATAAATAACAATTACTTTACCATATATAAATCTAAAGATGCTATCAATTGGGAAGAAGTAGTAAAAGTAACAGGAGCAGGCAATTCCAGTCAAATACGACATTACACCTCAGTAGATCAAAAACCTTATTTTGGGACTTCTTATTATCGTTTAAAACAAACCGATTTTGATGGGCGTTTTGAATATTTTCCGATAGTGACTATCAATATTGCTAATAAAGAAATAGTTACTGTTTATCCAAATCCAGCTAAAAATAGTATTACTATAATGGGGAATTCTTTAGAATTAAAAGATATCGTTTTAGCTAATTACTTAGGGCAAGATCTAACTCACTCTATTCAGATTTCAAAAGAAAATAATAATCGAAAACAAATAGACGTATCATCATTATCCTCTGGAATTTATTTTTTGAAAACAAAAACAACCATTAATAAGATTTTCAAAGAATAGGGGATAGTAAGTTACCATCACCCTATATTAACTATTGTATATCATATTTTTATACTCAATACAGGTCTTCCTGCATGATTAATAACACTTTCTGCTAAACTTCCATTCACTAAATGGGATAAACCTGTTCTTCCGTGCGTACCTATTGCAATTAAATCAGCATCCACTTCTTCAGCAAAATTGAGAATACCATCTTCCTCACTCTCGTCATTATAAATGTGTGTAGAAGAATTTTTAACATCATGTTTAATTAAAAAAGACTCCATTAACTTTCTACTAACCGGAGTTATCTCAAAATTAAGTGCTGTGTTCACTTTTAATAAATGAATGTGAGCATCAAACAACTTTATAAAAGCACTAAAATGATCAAAGAAAGGGGCGCTATCCTCTTTAAAATCAGAAGCCAACACAATATTTTGTATGTCAAATTTAGTATGTTTCTTTTTAATAGTTAACACTGGACATGCTGCAAAACGAACTACTCGTTCTGCATTAGAACCTATCATTAATTCTTGAAATCCAGATGCTCCATGAGAGCCCATTACAATTAAATCTACATTTTTCTCTTTTGCTTCGTTGGTTATTCTAGAATACGTTAAATCAAACTCCACCATTGTGGTCACTTCTACTCCATTAAACATTGTTTCATTTTTCAACTTCTCCATACTCTCCTTCGCATGATTCATTAAAAACATCGTTTCAGGAATATTTTCATAAGTATGCATCCCTGCATCATAAGAAGTTAACGGAATATCTACTACATGTAATAAATGAATAGTTGCACTGGCTTCTTTAGCTATCTGTACTGCTACTTCAGCAGCATGATGAGCACATTCAGAAAAATCGGTAGGGACAAGAATATTTTTCATAATTATCATTTTATATCTGAACAAAGGTAGTTCTCTTTTATAAAAAAATAATGATAATTATCAGCTCTTTTATTGATTGGGGTTATTTTTGATAAAATTACTAGTATGCAAAAAGAATTTTACGACAGTTTAAAACAAAAGCTAAATGAACAAGCTGAATTCCCTCATCTTTATATGTTTAAATTTATTATTCCTGCTGATAACAAAAAATTAGCTTTAGTTGAAGCTTTATTTAGTGATGCCGCTCAAGTAACCACAAGGCAATCAAGCACTAATAAATTTATTAGCATTACAGCTAAAGAACTCATGATGAATGCTGATGAAATTATTGATATCTATAAAAAAGCAGAAAGAATTGAGGGTATTATCTCCTTATAATGAAGGTTAAAGACTCAACCCCATCCGTCCAAGCAGTTCTGTAAGTAATAATTCTTCTGAATTATCAACAAACTTTTTAAAGGAAGAGTATATTTCTTCTTTTTTCTCTTTATCATCCTTCATCAATAGTTTTACTGTAGAAATAGCTTGCTTTTCTATCTCAAACATCTTCCCTTTTTTCAAAAAATATCTTTGAGTAGATCTTAATAAATGAGGTAACGATTCAGTGTAATTCAATTCATAATAAATAAACAATTGCATAATTTTGATAGATGATTGGATACTATGGTGTTGTAAACTTTCCTCGTAATCAAATAATTTATTAATCCACTCTATTGCTTTGCGATGTTCTTTTAATCGAAAATATAAACAAGCCACACCAAACAATATGTTTTGCTCTCCTACACTCTCCATAATACCTCTATACTTTTTTAAGCCATTCTCAATAATTGGAATAATCGCTAAAATTTCTTCAAAATTTTTATATTTTAAACACATGTTTATTTCCATATTATAAGAACATGTAAACACCGCACATTGAATTTTCTTTTCTTTCGACTTAAAAGAACGTAGGAGGCTGATATAATAATCAAAATATTTTTGGTTTCCCATACCAATACAAGACAATAAAAGATTATTTAATGCAGAAATATAGCTAGTAGATAAACCCAAATGAACAAACATCGGATACTCATCAAATAATTCAAAACGTTTCTTTTGATAAAGAAAACTCCTATCATATTCTTCTATAGCTCTATGATACATTGCTTTAGCGTGATAATAAGAACGTTTAGTGCGATATAAGGTAAGCGAATCTTCATTTTTAAGTAAAGGATGATTATTTAATACTTCTAATTCATCATAGAATTTAGCCCTATCTCCTTCTCCAAGACTTAGAACCTTAAGGTATATTTCATTTGATATATTTTCCTGTTCACTAATTTTTTTTATACAATCAATACTATATAGTTCTAATTCATATAATCTTTTATAACTTACTTCTTTAGATTCTTTAAGGTTAATATAACTTATAAAAAGACGTTCCATATTTATCAATTCTAGCTTATCAACAAAACGTTCATAATCGTCTGCTATTTGATGAGCCTTAATCAATAATTTCTTAGCTTGTGTAAATAAAGAGCGTTTAATTAAATACCTAATATTATCAATTATTTCTTTTATTTCTTCTTCTTTTGTAATGCTGTCAGCATAAAACTCCCTCATTGATCGAAGTATCTTTTTGTATAGGTACGCTTTTGTTACAGAAAAGTTTTTAACGAAATTCTGTGTTTTAAAATGAGAGATTATATGTTGTTCATTATAACTCTTCTCTTTTTTAGTTTGTTTTTCTATGGCTTCAAAAAGATCTACATAATAACGACTCCCGTTATACTTTGATGCATAAATTTTAAAATACCTTTTTTCCGCTTTTTCCATTGATTTTATCAATTGGAATAAATCATCAGAACACCTCATTGAAATACTTATATAAAATATAATTAACTAATTGATAACAAATATAATAACTATTATTTATTCATAGTAAACAACTTAAAAATAAAACAATTAGAATTGCAGATACTAGACCTCTAGCATAACTTTACTAGTATTAAAAAACAGTGTAATTACAGCTTATCATATTTATTATTAAATAATTTTTTAAACTTATGAAAACTACATATAGTAATGTTACTAATATCCTTCAATTTTTATTCTTAACATTATTCTTACTTTCTGTTATTGTTTTACACGCAGCAACCTATACAGTAACCAACACTAACGACAGCGGTGTAGGATCGCTCCGACAAGCAATAATAGATGCAAAAGGAACTGCTACTGCAGATAATATTAATTTTAATATTCCAGGAATAGCTCCTCATACCATTAATCTATTATCTCCTTTACCCCAAATTAACGGTATTAACGGAGATGGAACTATTATTGACGGCACAACCCAACCGACAAATGGTTATACAGGAACAAGCCCAAAAATTATTATAATTGGTGCAGGAGCTGGTAACGGATTAAACATTGTTTCAGATAACTGCGAGGTATACGGACTGTTAATTAATAATTTTAATAATGGAATTCGAGTAACGGGCGATAATGTTATTATTGGCATCTTAAATAAAGGAAATGTCATTAACGGCTGCACTTCAAATGGGATATCTTGTAGTAATTCAACTATTTTAAACATATCTATTGCCGCCAACTACATTGGAACTGATTATTTAGGAACAACGGCAATACCAAATGGAGGGAGTGGAATTAATATTTCAGGAACTACCGTTAGTGTTCAAAATATCGGAGGATCAACATTAGGCGAAGGAAATGTAATTTCTGCTAATGCTAATCATGGAATAACCATTAGTGCTTCTACTCTTTTTCCAGGAACAAACATACAAGGAAATTATATTGGTGTAAATGCAAATGGTAGCGCTTGTTTAGGAAATGGTGGTGATGGAATTACAATAAGCGGAACCAATACTAATGGCAATAATATTGGAGGGAATACACTCGCCTCAATGAATATCATATCTTGCAACACTGGTGTTGGGATAGATATCACAGGAACAAATAGTTCTGGAAATGTAATTCAAGGAAATCATATTGGCGTAGATATTACAGGTAATCTAGATTTTGGTAATGGAAGTCATGGAATTACCAATAATGGTACTACAGTAGGGATGACAATTGGTGGTAATGGGGTGGGTGAAGGAAATGTTATTTCTGGTAATGGTGGACATGGTATTACTTCAGGAAGTGCAACAACCCCAACAATCACAATAAAAGGAAATATTATAGGATTAAATAAATCAGGAATAGCTGCTATACCAAACGATATGAGTGGTATTCGTGGTAATGGAGGAACTACTGCAACTATTACTATCGGTGGAAACTCAACAAGTGATCGCAACATTATATCTAGCAACGGTGCACATGGAATAGATCTTCAATTTGCCACAAACACAAGTTATTCCATTAACAATAATTATATAGGAACTGATATTAGTGGAACCTTAAATTTTGGAAACATTCAAAATGGAATTTACACTAATGCTGCTGGCGTACAAATTGGAAGTACCACAGCAGGAAGAAGCAACATTATTGCATATAATGGTTTAGAAGGAATACGTATACATTCTAGAAATCAAAATGATATTCATTTAAATAGTATTTTTTGTAACAACCAACTTGGCGGTTCTGGAAAAGGAATTATTCTCACTGGTGGTGCTAACAACAATATTTTGGCCCCAATAATTAACACTGCTACGGTTTCTAGCTCTTTTGTTGAAGGAACAGCACCTATTGGTTCAAGGATAGAAATTTTTACGAATGATCTCTGTTGTGAAGGAAAAAATCACATCACTTTTGTTACTGCTGATGGAGCAGGAAACTGGTCCTATTCAGGTGCCTTAAGTGGTAATTCCGTATCTGCTACTGCACATTTGGCTAGTGATGGTACCTCTGAACTTTCTAATTGTGTTCTCACTTGCATATTAACAACAGCCAATACAGGTCCAGATGACACTATTTGCTCTGGAGACACTTACTTTATACCTTCAGCAAGCACCAACAATGCTGATAGTCTTCGATGGTCTACTCTCGGTGATGGCATATTTGACGACCCAACATTAATTAATCCTACTTATACCCCTGGAAATACAGACACGCTTAGCGGCAATGTAGTGTTAATTCTTCGAGCTTATGGGGTGAATTTATCATGTGGAGATGCTTATGACACATTAAATCTTACTATTTTTCCTTTTCCAACAGGAACTACTGGACCAAATGATACTGTTTGTGAAGCAGATGGATTAGTCAACCTAACAAGCTATGAAACAGGTACTACCGGAGGAATATGGAGTGGTTCTGGTGTGACTGGAAGCAATTTTGATCCATCAGGTTTATCAGGTAATATTACACTTAAATATATTGTAGGAATAATATCCTGCCAAGATAGCTCGATTCTTACCATTACAGTACAACCTGATGTAGATCCTAGCTTAACAGCTGCTACAGACACCCTTTGTTTAGCTGGTGGTACTACTATTGATCTAACTACTCTAGAAGCTGGTACTACTGGAGGTAGTTGGTCAGGTACTGGTGTTTCGGGTACTACTTTCACTTCTCCTGGCGTGGGTGATTATGTGTTAACTTACACTGTAGGTAACGCTCCTTGTCAGGAAACTGCCAACACTACGATTAGTGTAATAGCCAATCCCAATCCAACATTAACATTAGCTAATGATACACTCTGTTTGGGTTCAGGAACTACTATCGATTTAACTACTTATGAAGCAGCTACTACTGGTGGTATTTGGTCGGGTACTGGTGTTACTGGTACTACCTTTACTTCTCCAGGAGTTGGTGATTATACTTTAACCTATACTGTAGGTATTGCTCCTTGTCAGGAAACAGCAACTATTGATATCCATGTTCAACCTGATGTGGATCCTACTTTAACTATGACAAATGATTCTGTTTGTGATACTTACGGACTAGTTGATTTAACAACTTACGAAGCGGGTACTACTGGTGGCGCTTGGTCAGGTAATGGTGTTACTGGTACTGATTTTGATCCTGCTGGGTTAAGTGGTAATTACACATTAACTTATACGGTTGGTGTAGCTCCTTGTGAGGAATCGGCTACTTTAACTATGAAGGTAAATCTTTTACCTACTGTTGCTCCTATTAATCCTTCTGAGTGTGAAAACATTCCTGGAACTAAACAAGCTTTAAACATTGATGTTACAGGATTAGAAACAACTTTAAATCCTACCGGAACTTTTGTGTGGTATACTGACAATACTTATGGTGTACCTTTCACTCCTACTAGCGAAACTGTAGATAGTGGTGAAGTGTTCTACTTTGAAGTTATTATTAATGGCTGTACACTTCAGGATAGTGTTACTTACTCTGTTGGAGATAACATCCTATTAACTGATCCACAACCTGAATTCTGTGAAGATATAGTTGGTAGCGGAAGTGTTACTGGAATTGATTTAACTTCTTTTAATAATGGAGTGTTTGTTGGTGCTACTTCTTATACTTGGGCAACAGGACCAACTGGTGTAACAATCAATAATGGAGATAGTATCAGGGTGGATGTTCAACAGGGAACTTGTCCTATCGTTAGTATTTTTGTTCACTTTACAGTGAATCCTGATGTGGACCCTTCTTTAACTGGAGCTACAGACACTTTATGTTTGGATGCTGCAACTACTATTGATTTAACTACTTTGGAGGCGGGCACTACTGGTGGTACTTGGTCGGGTACTGGGGTAACAGGAACAACTTTTACTTCGCCTGGTCCTGGTGATTATGTATTAACTTATACCGTAGGGCTTTCTATTTGTCAAGAGTCGGAAAACATCACTATAACTGTTAATTCTGATGTGGATCCTACCTTAACGTTAACTACTGACACCTTCTGTTTAAATGCTATAACAACTCTTGATTTAACTACTTATGAAGGCGGAACAACTGGTGGTAATTGGTCTGGAACGGGTGTAAGTGGTACTACCTTTACTTCACCTGGGGTTGGTGATTATGTATTAACCTACACCGTAGGTACTTCTCCTTGTCAGGAGACCATGGATCTGACTATTAGCATTCATCCTTTACCAGCTGTATTTTCGACCAGCATGAGCTTATGTGATGATGGAACAGGTCAAGGAACATTTGATTTAACTACTTTAAATAATACTGTAAATGGTGGAACAAGTAATACAGTAACATGGTATACTGATAACACCTTACTTACTTTAGTTGTTTCTGAAAATGCTTTCTTAACAGGACCTACAAGAGTTTATGCTGAAGTGATGAATCCTACTACAGGTTGTACCGACACAACTTCTATTCAATTAATATTAGATCCGTTAAGTACAATTATAGCAGATACTTCCGCTCCAATTTGTTTAGGTAATCCATTAAGCTTAACGGCTACTGGAAGCGGTAACGGCACTATTACTTGGTATAGTGATCCTGCAGGAACAATTTTGATTGGAACGGGAAGCCCCTTCTCTCCTAATGTTACTAGTACTGGCACATTTACCTATTATGTAAGGGAAACGAGTACTTGTTCTAGTGCCATAGACTCTGTCTCTGTGATTATTGGAGGAGTAACTGCTGCCATCAATGCTAATCCTATTACAGGACCTATTCCTTTGGATGTATTATTTGGAAATGGTAGTACACCAAATGTTACTTACTTTTGGGATTTTGGTGATGGCAATAATAGTAGTTTATTTTCGCCTAATCACGTATATCCTAAGATTGGCGAATATTTGGTTGTTTTAACTGTTAGTGATTCTGCTGGGTGTACAGCAATAGATACCGTAACCATTATTACTTTTGGTGAGTCTGAAATTTTAATTCCGAATGTGTTTACTCCTAATGGAGATGGAACTAATGATGTTTTTACCGTAAAAAGTGTTAACATGGAATCTGTTGAAGGAGTTATATACAACAGATGGGGACAACTAATGTATTCTTGGAATCATATTAAGGGATATTGGGATGGTACTACCCTAGCTGGATCTGAAGTTCCCGATGGAACCTATTTCTACATCATTTCCGCCAAAGGATTGGATGGTCAAGAATACTTCAAAAAAGGAACGCTTAGCTTAATTCGATGAATAACTAAGAACTCTAAATAAAAAGACATGTTATATGTTTAGCAGCGATATCTATTTTAACTAAAAAAGGAGCGATTGCTCGCTCCCCTTCTTTAACCTAACTATATAAAAACTAACTTTTACTTTATCATGTACTTAGGTGATTGTGCTTGTCTGTTTTCTATGTTTCCTTTTTGAATAGTGATTTTATAATTGTATTTCCCTTCATTTTTCTCAACAACAAGAGGTTCTTCTGCATTGGCTGATTTATACCCATAACCATTTTCATGAGTATGAAATCCATGTGGATCAGTAATTAGCATTAAGTAAGTATCTAAACCATCATAACCAGGTTCTCCGTGTGGTCCTCCTATTCCTCCATAATTAATGTAAACCTCATAAGTACCATACCAGTATTCTCGAGGATTGATAAAGTATTCAAATTCATACACTCCTGGATAGGTATGATAATAAGTACCAAAAGCTGGATTATAAGGAATAGATTTGTTATTGTCCCAATAACTATATGGAGGTTTATGTTCGAAATCAATCCCAAAATAAGCTAACCCGTCTCGACCATTCGGACCAGGAGTATTATCTACTACTACACAACTTGTAAAAGAAAGAGAAAATAGAATAATTAAAATTGGAGCTATCTTTTTCATAATTATTTTTTTCAACAACATTCCAAATGCTGTGCCAAAAAAATAATTTAAAGAAATAAATTAATCGAAAATATTTGCTACTCGAGTTAATTCGGGGATATTGAGCAGTCTGATATTTCTCCCTTCGAGCGCAATCATTTCATCTTTTTTGAATTCGGATAACAATCGAATTACAGATTCGGTAGCTGTACCCACAATATTGGCCAGCTCTTCTCTAGATAATTTTACCTGAATCGTCTTTTCTTCATTCAATTCAAATGTATCTTTTAACATCAACAAAGTTTCAGCTAATCTTTCTCTAACCGGTTTTTGCGCTAAATCAGTAATTATTTTTGCTGCTTCACCTAACTCGTGACTTAATGTTTTTAACAACTTAAAATTAAAATTGGGATTATCTGTGATTAAACTGAACACCTGCGCTTTTGGAATAAAGCAAACCACAGCTTCCTCAATAGCTTCTGCTGATGCTGACAATGGCTCTTCGCTTAACAATGCTCTATAACCAATTATATCACCAGCTTTAGCAAAACGAATGATTTGTTCCTTCCCTTCTGATCCTAATTGAAATAATTTTATTTTTCCTTTATTGATACAATAAATACCATTGGTTCTATTGCCTTCATGAAAAATAACTTGTCCTCTATCGTAAATATTACAGCCTTTAGAAGCATCTACATTATTCACTTCTTGCTCAGATAAGCTGCAAAAAACGGATTTATGTCTGGAGCCGCAAGTATCACAATGTGGCATTTCCATCTTCTTTTTCATAATTAGGTGTAATAACACAAAACTAATAAAAACATGATAAAATTCATGTTTTTAAGTAATTTTATCTTCAAATTTTACAGCCATAAAATAACCCTATTGGAA
Source organism: Vicingus serpentipes (assembly GCA_024103385.1). Taxonomy (GTDB): domain Bacteria; phylum Bacteroidota; class Bacteroidia; order Flavobacteriales_E; family Vicingaceae. The sequence goes on along the minus strand of JAGFIT010000032.1, from coordinate 49,407 downwards.
AACACCCCAACATCTTGTTATCACTGTGGAGAAAACTGCGATGACGAGCTTATTGTATTTGATGAGAAATCATTTTGTTGCTTGGGTTGTCAGACTGTTTACGAAATTCTTAATCAAAACAACCTCTGTAATTATTACGATATTGAAAATACTCCAGGAATAACTCCTCCTAAAAACACCACTCAAAAATTTGAGTACCTCGAAAATGAAAAAGTAGTTGATGAATTAGTTGATTTTAAAGATGAAAACATGAGCGTTATCACTTTTTATTTACCTCAAATTCATTGTAGTTCATGTGTCTGGTTGTTGGAAAACTTGTTTAAACTCAACAATGACATCAAATCTTCGAGGGTTAATTTCTTAAAAAAGGAATTAAAAATTTCCTTTCAACATCATCAATTATCTACTCGGAAATTAGTTGAACTATTAACTTCTATTGGTTATGAACCAGAAATTAATCTCAACGACCTTTCTCAAAACAAAAAAAGAAAAGTAGACCGCAGTTTAATATACCAACTAGGTATAGCTGGCTTCTGCTTTGGAAACATTATGCTCATCAGTTTACCGGAATACTTTGGGTTAAATGCTATTAAAGAAAGTGAATTTGCTCGCTTCTTCGGGTACGTTAACTTGGTGCTTTCTTTACCTGTATTACTGTATAGTGCAAATAATTATTTCTCTTCCGCATGGGTAGGTATTAAAAGAAAACTCATTAACATTGACATTCCTATCTCCTTAGGTATTTTAGTACTGTTTCTGCGGAGTGCTTTTGAAGTGATTTCCAATACCGGTGCTGGGTTCTTTGATTCTTTAGCAGGTTTGGTTTTCTTCTTATTATTAGGAAGGGTTTTTCAACAAAAAACATACAATATTCTTTCTTTTGAACGAGATTATAAATCTTACTTCCCTATTGCCGTTATTCGAATTGACAAAAACAATAAGGAGAACAGCATTCCTGTTAGTGAGCTTAATGTTGGTGACATTATCTTAATTAAAAATAATGAACTCATTCCTGTAGATAGTGAGTTATTAAAAGGAAACGCTAACATAGATAGTAGTTTTGTCACTGGAGAATCAATGACCGTAAGAAAAAATGTTGGAGATAAAATTTATGCAGGAGGTAAACAAATAGGACAAGCCATCCAATTAAAAGTATTAAAAGAATTATCTCACTCCTACCTCACGCAATTGTGGAACGATGATGCTTTTACCAAAAAAGAGGAGGATCATTTTGAAAACATTACCAACTCCATTAGTAAATATTTTACCCTCATTATTTTGGTTATCGCTTTTGGGAGTGGTTTGTTTTGGATTGGTAAAGATGTAACTACAGCTTTTAACACATTTACTGCGGTATTGATAATTGCTTGCCCTTGTGCATTAGCTCTATCCGCTCCATTTACTTTTGGTAATGTCTTACGAATTTTGGGCAACAAGCAGTTTTATTTAAAAAATGCTGCTGTAATCGAAAAGTTGGCCAAGGTAACTACCATCGTATTTGACAAAACAGGAACTATTACGCAATCATCTAATACCGTTATTAACTATCACGGTAAAGAACTGAGTAAAAACGAAAAAACACAATTACAATCCATTTTAAGACAATCATCACACCCTTTGAGTAAAATGATTTTCAACCACATTAACACCCAAGAGTTTATTGATATTGAGCATTATGAAGAAGTTTTAGGCAAAGGAATAATTGCTCAAATAGACGGTTATCAATTTACCATTGGATCAGAGCAATTTATTAAAGAAGTGGACAAAAGTTCTTCTAAAGCAACACGGGTACACATTAAAATAAATAAAAAATACTACGGGTATTACGAATTAGTCAATAAATACCGTAACAACCTTAAAAGCACCATCGAACAGCTTCAATCAAAGTTTACATTAAAATTAATTTCTGGGGACAACGACAGTGAAAAAGAAAATCTATTAAATTACTTTAATAGCAATAGCGAGTTACTTTTTAATCAATCACCTGAAAATAAACTCAACTTTATTAAACAGCTTCAGCAAAAAGGAGAAAAAGTATTAATGATAGGTGATGGTTTAAATGATGCTGGTGCATTACAACAAAGCGATGTAGGTATTTCTATTTCTGAAGACATCAATACCTTCTCTCCTGCTTGCGATGCTATTTTGGATGCCAAAGTTTTTGAGAAACTGCCTGCCTTCATTAGTTTTTGCAAAGGCAGTATTACCATTATTACCATAAGTTTTGTACTTTCTTTTCTATATAATTTAGTAGGTTTATTTTTTGCTGTTCAAGGATTACTCTCTCCAGTTGTTGCTGCTATATTAATGCCGTTGAGTTCTATTACCGTAGTCATTTTTGTAACCATTGCCTCTACTATTTTAGCCAAAAGCAAAAAGTTATATCATTAATTTAATGGTAAAAATAGTTGCATTGCTTAATTTTACTCAAATTAATATATGAATGGACGTTTTAGAACAAGTAAAAAATCAAGGGTTTGTAACGGCTAACTTAGATAAAGAAAAAAATTTAATCGATGAAATTCAACGATTAAAGAAAGAAAAAAATGCTGTAATACTAGCCCATTATTATCAACAAGAGGACATACAAGACATTGCCGATTACATTGGTGATAGTTTAGGTTTATCTCAAGAAGCTGCTGCAACCAATGCCGATGTGATTTTATTTGCTGGAGTTCATTTTATGGGCGAGACGGCTAAAATTTTAAGTCCTGATAAAAAAGTAATTATTCCTGATTTAAATGCTGGATGCTCTTTAGCAGACTCGGCTCCTACGGATAAATTTGAAGCATTCTTAGCCCAATACCCCAATCATACGGTAATTAGTTACATCAACTGTTCTGCAGAAATTAAAGCATTAAGCGATATTATTTGTACTTCATCTAATGCAGTTAAAATAGTAGACAGCTTACCAAAGGATGCCAAGATTGTTTTTGCTCCAGATATTAATTTAGGAAGATACGTAGCCAAGAAAACAGGAAGAGAAATGGTGTTATGGGATGGTGCTTGCGAAGTGCATGTAGAAATTTCTGCCGATAAACTAAAAATGCTACAAGGTAAATACCCGAATGCTAAACTCATTGCTCACCCAGAGTGCCAACAAGATGTATTAGATGAAGCTGATTTTATTGGTTCTACTACTGCCCTCTTGAAATATGTACAAGAGAGTGAGGCTACAGAAATTATCGTAGCTACAGAGGTGGGTATTATCCATAAAATGAAACAAGCGGTACCTCATAAAAAGCTAATTCCTGCGCCAATAGCCGCCAACAATACATGTGCATGTAGCGAATGTCCTTACATGAAAATGAATACTTTAGAAAAAATACATGCCAGCTTAGTGCATTTACAACCCGAAATTTTTGTTCCTGAGGAAACCCGATTAAAAGCCTTAAAATCGGTAAACCGCATGTTGGAACTGTCTGCCGACAGGCAGGGTTAAGCTAATGCAGAAAGGATAGCACTTTAAGCATTTAGTACAATCAATTAACAGCGACTATTACCTTTAGCATAAAAAGACTATTTTCGTTTTTCTTAACCGTAATTTATAAAATATGCCATCAGCTACAGAATTGATCAACGAACCTCTCTTCACTAACGATGCCGTAGTGTTTGGTTTACTCATGTGCTGTTTGGGATTTGTTTTTTATACTTCTAATTTAAAAAACACCAAATGGTTTTACAAGATAGTTCCTGCTTTGTTAATGTGTTATTTACTGCCCGCACTATTAAGCACATTTGGAGTAATATCTCCCAAAATATCTAATTTATGGCCTATTGCTAAAAACTATTTTTTACCAGGCTCACTTATCTTAATGACGTTAAGCACAGATTTAAAAGGCATTTTAAAATTAGGTCCAAAAGCGTTAATCATGTTTTTTACCGCTACTGTAGGGATTATATTGGGAGGACCTATTGCTATTTTAATTACTTCTATTATCTCTCCAGACACACTTAATGGAGCTGGGTTTGAAGCCGTATGGAGAGGATTAGCTACATTGGCTGGTAGTTGGATAGGTGGCGGAGCCAATCAAACGGCTATGTTAGAGCTCTATCAATTTGATGTTGAAAAATATGGAGCTATGCTCGCTGTTGATGTTGTTGTGGCTAATATATGGATGGCTGTTATCCTATTAGGAGCCGGAAAATCTGATAAAATCGATAAGTGGTTAAAAGCCGATTCTTCTTCTATAGAAAGACTTAAAATTACCATGGCTAATTATACTGCCAGTGTAGAAAAGAAAGCTACCGTAACTGATCTTATTAAATTAGCCGCTATTGCTTTTGGAGGTGTTGGTTTATCTCACTTTTTGGGGGAAATATTTAGTGCTGCGGCAAATGCTAGTCCTACCCTATCAACATCTATTTTAGCGAGTCAATTCTTTTGGATAGTTGTCATTTCGACAACTATAGGTTTATTACTATCATTTACTTCTAGCAGAAAATTGGAAGGTGCTGGAGCCTCTAAATTAGGGAGTGTTTTTATTTACATTTTGGTAGCTATTATTGGTATGAAAATCGATTTATCAGAACTTATTAAATATTGGGACTTTATCTTTATTGGGTTGATATGGATGGCCTTTCATGTAGGGTTACTAGTTATAGTCGCTAAAATTATTAAAGCTCCATTCTTCTTTTTAGCTGTAGGAAGTAAAGCCAATGTTGGTGGAGCAGCCTCTGCGCCTGTAATAGCTTCAGCCTTTCACCCAAGCTTAGCCCCTGTGGGTGTTTTGTTAGCTGTATTAGGGTACGCTTTAGGAACCTATGGCGCTATTCTTTGTGCTACACTTATGGAAATTGTATCCCCGTAATACGGGGACAGTAAAAGTTATATTATATTTGAAAAAATTGAACAATAAATAGAACAACCATGAGAACTTTACTTCATTTGATAATTTATATAAGTGGATTAATTGCATTTCTGATTTATTATAATCCTTCTGAAATGGATGCGAATAAACAACTTCTAATAAAAGGTGCTTTTGTTTTAGTTTATACGTACTTGATAATTGTTGAATTAACGTTCTTTTTTAAAAAAGCCCAACACATTAAAATTGGGAACAATTTAAAAGGTAAATTGTTTGGAACTTCCATTGGAGTAATATTAGGGTGGAACGATATGATGGGAATATTAGATGGTAATGTTAATTTTAGAGAAAGTACATTGTGCTATGTTGGTTTACTAATCATTATTATCTCATGGGTAGATTCAAATTACGAAATAATATTATTTCCGAATAAAATGACCGTTAAAAAACAAAATAGGAAATGGATAAAGAAAGCTGATATTACTGATATAGAAATTGACAACAGAGAAGTAACCATTATACAGACTGATAAAAAAGTAAAAGTTCAAACTGATGATATTGATGATGGTGATAAGAAAAAACTACTTGACTGGCTTAAGATAAATTAACCGAAATAATAAGCGCAACACTCCATTTCAACAACATCTCCCTACTCTCCAAAACATCCATCATTCCAATCCCGATACCTTTTACCCCATCATTCCTGTAGAAATGTAATGGAGAACAGGAATCTTAACTTTACACCCAACAAAGATTACTTCGATTGTACCTTTCTCGTACTCCTCTTTTAATCGCTTGTTTATCATTCTTACATTTATATCAAAGGGAGTTCTAAAAATTATGTTTCAATTAACACACCCCTTCCCCTCCCGATAGCTATCGGGATTAGAAGGGATGCAAAAGATTAATTTTTAGAACTCTCCTCAAATAATTTCTAAATTATCCAATTAAAGGTTCTACCTTTCCACAATATGTGTTTTTCAGCAACTGCAAGTTTTGGTGCCGGTGCTATTATTTCGGTAATAGGAATTGCTGCTATAAGAAAAACAGAACGACCTTCTCAACTTGCTTTTGCAAGTATTCCATTACTTTTTGCATTTCAACAAATTAGTGAGGGTTTTGTTTGGCTTTCACTCACCCATCCATCCTACTCTTTCCTTCAAGGAATTGCCACCTATATTTTTCTTTTCTTCGCACAAATAGTTTGGCCCCTTTGGGTTCCTTTGTCAATAATAATGCTTAAAAAAAAAGAAAAAAGAAAAACCATAGAAAAAGTGTTGGTTATAATTGGTGCAATCGTATCTCTTTATCTAGGCTACTGTTTACTGTCTTTTGATGTTCAAGCCAAAGCAATAGGTAACCACATTGTTTATAAACAAGATTATCCTAAAATAATCAGTACTTATGGTGGTGCTTTATACTTAATTGCAACAGTTGCTCCTCCCTTTTTCTCCGATATTAAAAGAATGTGGTTTTTAGGATCGGCCATTCTCATCTCCTATATCATCACCGCAATATTTTATACCGATTACATTGTATCTGTATGGTGCTTTTTTGCATCAATTATAAGTATGATCGTTTTAGCTGTAATGTATGAACTTAATCCCTCTCCTAAAATACTACCGAGCATACTTCCTTAGCCAATCATTAAATCCCCCAATACCGTCATCCCGATACTCCTATAAATATTTTTAATTAAACAATTCGTTTTGGTATATTAATTTGTACTTTTAATTGGTATTACTAAAACAAAAAATAATTTAAAAACAGTTTATTATGGAAGATTTAAAAATAAAAAATCCGATATGGTTTTGGGCAGTAGCCATCTTTTTTGTTCTTTGGAATGTTATGGGAGTGATGTCTTTTTTTGCATATACTTTTATATCAGAAGAAGCATTGGCAGCATTACCTGAAAACGAAAGAGCGCTTTATGGAGATTACCCCATTTGGACAACTGTAATTTTTGCAATAGCCGTATTTTTTGGATTGTTTGGTTCTATAGGCTTATTACTAAAAAAGAAATGGGCCAAACTTGCCTTTATTATTTCTTTCTGTGCAATAGTTCCACAAATGATTCACAATGTATTTTTCACCAAATCAATGGAAGTTTACGGACCCGGACAAGCAGCTACCATGCCTGTGATGATTGTCACCTTTGGTTTACTTTTAATATGGTTTTCAGATTATTCCATAAAAAAAGGCTGGATTAAATAAAAAACAACACCGCCTGCCCTATTGAATAGAACAAGCGGTGAGTCAGCAAAAAGTAATTAACGTGAGTTTTGAATAAGAAAATCATGGGTTCTCATACAATTTTCTGTCGAAAATTACTCGAACTGACAATGATTTTCAAAGCTATTCTCGATACGAGACTCACGTTAATTAAGTAACAATAAGGTTAATCGGACCCAACCAAGGACCTTGCTCATCTGTAATTGATGCTACCCTAAAATAATAGCGTTTACCCGATAACAAACCGTTAATTACAGTAGAGGCCTGAGTAGTAACCCCTCCCGAAGTCCAATCTTCCTGATCTAAAGAATACTCCCAAACATAAGCCGCACGACCTTCACTAATCGTTTGCAGCTTCACTCTGCCATCAGTAGCCGTATTAACTACATTAAACGTTCTCTTTTTTGCTCCAGCATCTTTTTTTACATCCATGCCCGCAGAAAAAATAATTACATCGCCAATTTCATTGTCTTTATTGGCAGTATCCTGCACATAGTTGCCCAAAGCAATCAAATCAATATCCAAATTAAATGATTTGGTATGCATATCCGCAGTTTGCTCCTTCCCTGCATCTCTGGATAACGTATAAGCCTTTTGCAGCTCTGCTACTTTTTTAGATACATCTATTAATTTGGGGGTGGGATTCGGAAAATAATCGTTGTCCGACATGGATTCAATAATTAACCGTGCTTGGTCTATTTTCTGAGGGACACTTTGTGATGCGAGTCCTAATACTACTTTCCACTTTTTCATAACATTAAGGTTTAAAGGTTTAATCAGAGGATATACTCCTCCAATTAAACGGGTTAATAATTTATTTTAAAAGAACAGTGGCCACTCTAAAGGCAACGCCAAGCATTTATTTTCTATTGCATAAACCAATGAAATAAATTTTAAAATATTGATTATTAATACTTTAATTATTTTTAAAGGTGAATTTTAAGACATCAAAAAATGATTTTCTGCCCTCGTAAAATAAAATTATGCCCTCTAAAAAGAACAATCTGCTCGCAGAAAATAACGTTATGCAAACAGAAAATAAAAATCAGCACTCAAAAAATAGCTTTATAAGTACAGCAAACAACATTTAGCCCTCAAAAAATAAAATGGAGCATACAGAAAAGAACAAACAGCAAACAAAAAATAATTTTCTGCTTGCTGATAATAACAAGCTACTCACAGAAAAGAACAAAACAAAGGCGGATTATTCCATATTGAACTCTTTAATTTCCATCATTGCCAGGTACGAAGCAATCTCCACTTAACTGCAAATGAACTTACTTTACTTCACTAAGCTCAATAATTAATATCCGTGTTTTTACCTACCGTGTGTACACATCTTTTCTTTTTAGTTTTGCAGAAAAAAAGGAGAATGAATTTTAAAGGATGTTTTGGCGATAAGCGATTAGAGAAAAGAGCAGTAAAAATAGTTCAATCGCTCTTTGTAAAAAGTTGCCATTCTATACGGCAGATGTCAGATGATTATGCAAGTCAGCGAGGTTGGTATCGTTTTCTCAACAACAATAAAACAAAAGAAGAAGAACTCATCGAACAGATTACTAAGCAATGTGGGGTAGCATCAAAAGGTAAAGTAGTGTTAAGTATTCAGGACACCTCAGATATAAGTCTTTACAATCATAAAAACAGAATCAATTTGGAAGACTCTATAGGAAGAACCAATGCAGCCAATTATGACTTAGGTTTTTTAATACACCCTTCATTTGTAGTTGATGCTACCAATGGATTTCCTTTGGGTTATTCTGCAATTAAAGTGTGGCATAGATTCAAAGAAAAGACAAGCAAACGAGAGCGAGAGCGTGAATGTCCAAAACTTGCAATAGAAGAAAAAGAATCTTATAAGTGGATAGAATCATCTATGAAGACAAAAGATACTCTAAGTAAAGCAGATAGCATTATAATAGTTCAAGACAGAGAAGGAGATATATACGAACAGTTTGTCCGTATACCAGATGAAAAAACACATTTATTGATTCGTAGCAGAATGAATCGAAGATTAGAAGAGGAAATTAAATTACATGATAAACTTGCTAAATGTAAAGTTGCAGGCAATTATTCAATAGATATACCAGCCGAAAGAAGAAGAAAACGCAATAAAAGAACTGCTAAATTGGAAATTCGTTATTGCCCAATTACTATAAAAAGACCACAGTCAGCCTTTAAACATTTAAAAGAAAGTGTGGATTTATATGTGGTTGAAGCAAAAGAAGTTAATACGAAATCAAAACAGCCAGTTATTTGGAGAATTTTAACAACCTTACCAGTAAACTCCCTAAAAGAAGCTTTAAACATTATTGAATGGTACAGTTGGCGTTGGATGGTAGAAGAAGTGTTTCGAATTCTTAAAAAAGAAGGCTACAATATTGAAGCAAGTGAATTGGAATCAGCTAAATCCATCAGGAAATTGTGTGTGTTGATGTTAACAACAATTACCCGACTTTTTCAAATGCGTTTTAGTTATAGTATTCCCGAAGGAGAAACACTTGAATCTTTAATGTGCTTTAATGAAAAAGAACAGGAATGTTTAGAACAACAATGTGTTTTATTAGAAGGAAAAACGGAGAAACTCAAAAATCCTTTTCCTGAAAAATCACTCAGTTGGGCAACTTGGGTAATTGCTAGACTTGGAGGATGGAAAGGGTATAATTCTCAAACAACTATTGGAATTACTACTCTTTTAATTGGCCTCAGAAGATTCTATGATATTTATCAAGGATGGATTCTTTATGAAGATGTGTACACACGGTAGGTTTTTTAACGTATTTTGTACCATCGAGAAAAAAGGTGAAAAAGGCTAGTTTTTATAGAAAACACTTGTTAAATAGATGATTTTCATTCAAAATACCCCTTAGATAGAAATACGCAATATATCTAATAAGGTTTCTTAAGATGAAGCATTTAAGAAAAGTAAAAAACTAATAAAATAAATACCATTTGTGTTCCTATTTAACCATTTGTGTATTTTCAGAAAAAAGGTTATCAATTTTATCATTACTTTCGTTGTCGTTAATATTCAGTTAAGACAATATAAAGAACTACTTATGAAGAAATTAATTTTGTCGTTTGCCCTTTATACATCAGTAATAAGCATTCAGGCACAAAACAAAATTGAGTTTGAGCAATATCAGCTTAAAAATGGAATCAATGTTATTTTGCATGAGGATCATTCTACTCCAATTGTGGCAGTTACGGTATTGTATCATGTGGGCTCTAAAAATGAAAACCCAGAAAGAACGGGTTTTGCTCACTTTTTTGAGCATTTAATGTTTGAAGGGTCATCTAATATAGATAGAGGAGAGTTTATGAAAACAGTAACCTCTAATGGAGGATTTTTAAATGCAAATACATCGTTTGATAGAACTTTTTATTTTGAAGTATTGCCTTCTAATCAAGCAGAACTAGGATTGTGGATGGAAGCAGAAAGAATGCAGGACTTGAAAGTGGATTCTATTGGAGTTCAAACGCAAAGAGAAGTAGTAAAAGAAGAATTTAGACAACGTTATGATAACCAGCCTTATGGAACTTTTTTACCAGAAATGTACAAAAGAGCCTTCGAAAAACATCCTTACAGATGGGTGGCAATAGGTTCTTTAGACCATTTAAATAAAGCAACCATAGATGAGTTTAGAGATTTTTATAAGACCTACTATGTGCCTAATAATGCAACTATTTCTGTTGCTGGAGATATTGACAAGAAACAAATTAAAAAGTGGATTGATAAATATTTCTCAACTATTCCTAGAGGAACAAGAGAAATGAATAGACCTAAAATTGTTGAACCGATTAAACATCAAGAAATAAGAGATACGGTATACGACAACATTCAATTGCCAGCAGTAATGTTGGGGTATCATTCTCCAGCTCAAGGTACTGAAGATGCTTATGCTGTAGATATGTTAGCGCAAATTCTTTCTCAGGGGAACAGTTCTAGGTTAAAAAAGAATTTGGTGGATGATCAACAAATAGCAATGGCTGTAGGTGCTTTTCCTTTATCTTCAGAAGACCCAGGTTTATCGTTAATGTATGGTTTGGTAAATATGGGAGGGGATATTGCTGAATTAGAAAAAGCGATTGATTTGGAAGTGGAGAAACTGCAAAATGAATTGATTACAGAAAAGGAATTTCAAAAATTGAGAAATCAAATTGAAAATGATATGGTTTCTAGCAAATCGAAGGTGGAGGGTGTAGCAGAAAATTTAGCTAATTATTTTGTTTACTATGGAGACGCTAATTTAATTAATACTGAAATAGATAGGTATATGAAAGTAACAAGAGAAGATATACAGCGTGTAGCTAAAGAATATTTTAGAAAAGACAATAGAGTAGTGTTACATTACTTACCAAAACCAAAAGAAGAAGAAAAAAAATAATTTAATGATCATTTTGAAGTAAAAATTAGCTTTACTTCCATAAATAGATAGACATGAAAAAAATTGCAACATTATTAATAGCAGTTACCATTATTTCAGGTGTTTTTGCTCAGAAATTAGATAGAAGTAAAAAACCACTGGCAGGACCAGCTCCAGAAATTAAACTAGGAGACATCAAATCATTTACTTTAGCGAATGGACTAAAAGTATTTGTAGTTGAAAATCATAAACTACCTAAAGTATCTTTTTCTTTATCGTTAGATATTGATCCGATTTTAGAAGGAGAAATGGCTGGATATATATCAGCTACAGGATCTCTTTTAGGTAGAGCAACAACCACTAAAACCAAAGAGCAATTGGATGAAGAAATTGATTTTATGGGAGCCACCTTAAATACAGGTTCGCAGTGGGTTTATGCTTCTTCACTAAAAAAACACCAAGACAAATTATTAACATTAATGTCGGATGTAATCATGAATCCTGTATTTAAACAGGAGGAGTTGGATAAAATTAAGAAACAAACTATTTCTGGGATCGTTTCAGCTAAAGATAACCCAGATGCAATAGCAGGAAATGTACGTTCTGTTTTATTGTACGGTAAAGATCACCCTTATGGAGAATTGAGTACAGAAGAAACGGTTGAAAAAATTACGTTAGAAAAATGCAAGGAATATTTTACCACTTACTTTAAACCCAATGTTGCTTATTTAGCAGTAGTAGGAGATATTACAGTAGAAGAAGCTAAGCCATTGATGGAAAAATATTTTGGAGCATGGAAAAAAGGAGATGTACCAGTTCATGAATATAAAACTCCTCTAGCCCCTCAAAAAACTAGAGTAGCTGTAGTGCATAAAGAAGGAGCAACACAGTCAGTAGTAAATATTACTTACCCTGTTGATTATAAAAATAATAGTACTGATGTAGTGAAAGCTAGAATAATGAATGCTATTTTAGGGGGAGGTTCTACAGCTCGTTTGTTTATGAACTTAAGAGAGGGGCATGGGTTTACTTATGGGGCTTATTCTTCGTTGTCTTCTGACCAGCTGGTAGGTAATTTTAACGCAAATGCAAAAGTGAGAAATGAGGTAACCGATAGCTCTGTTACTCAATTTATGGTAGAGTTAAATAGAATAGTGAATGAGAAAGTAACCGAAAAAGAATTGCAAGATGTGAAAAATTATTTGAGTGGAACTTTTGCTTATTCTTTACAAAATCCTCAAACAATTGCTCGATTTGCAATTAACATTGAAAAATATGGTTTACCTAAAGATCATTATTCAACTTATTTGCAGCAAATTTCAGCAGTTACGGTGGATGATATTCAAGCGATGGCAAAAAAGTACATTCAACCAAATAATGCTTTTGTTTTAGTGGTTGGGGATAAGTCGGTAGCTGAAAGTTTAGCACAATTTAGCGCAGATAAGAAAGTAGAGCTACTTGATATTTACGGTAATGAATGGAAAGAACCATTAAAACCTGCTCCTGAGGGCGTAACAGCTAAAATGGTAATAGATAGTTCTGTTAAAGCAAAATACGGTTTGCCTTTAGGGAAGAGTTTAACTAAAAAATTAAAGCCTATTAAAGATCTCACTGTTAAGATGGGAGCATCTATTCAGGGGCAAAATATAGAGATAGTTCGCTATCAAAAATCACCGAATAAGTTTTCTCAAGTGATGAGTATGAATACTCCTAATGGACCAATGGTTATCCAAAAACAATCATTTAATGGTGTTGTTGGCAAAGCATCAGGAATGCAAGGAGAGAAATCTCTAAAAGGAAAAGAGTTGGAAGAAATGAAAGCAAATTCTATTCTATTTGTAGATACTAAATACGATGAGTTAGGCTTTAAATTTGAATTGTTGGGTATTGAACCAGTAGAGGGTAAAGATGCCTACAAAATGGTTTCTACTCAACCTAATGGAGACACAAAAACAGAGTGGTATGATGTAGCAACTAAATTACAGGTTAAGTCTATGCAAACTCAAGATGATGGGAAAGGAGGGAGTATAGCTGTTATTACTACTTATGCTGATTATAAAGAAGTAGATGGTATTCAATATGCACATACAATAAAGGAGTCGTTCGGACCACAGTCGTTAGATATGAAAGTGATTTCTATAGAACAAAACAAAGGACTAGAAGATACTATTTTTGAATAATCGTTTTTTTTCATTATTGAACAGCCTTACTTATATTTAAGTGAGGCTGTTCTGTTTTGTAGCTTATTCTATTAGAATTTTCTTAATAATCTTATTGGGAATTGTATTGGTTAAAAACTCAACAGTACATTGTTTTGAGGTGTTTTCGTTTGTTTGGTTTTTAAGGGTTAGATAAGTTGTTCCCATAACTGGAATTTCTTCTTCAGGAAGTTCAATACTAAAACCATCACAATCAAAAACGGCTCTAAATATTTTTAAAGGAGCTTCTCCATTGTTCGTTATTTTTAACTGTTTTTTAGTTTCACTAGAAAATATATTGATTATGCTATCTTCGAATGTAAGCACTGGTAATTTTTCTAGCTCACTTCCATCAAAAGCAACAGCATTAGTATCATTAGCATCTATGGCAATAATTTCAATTTTTCGTTCTAGTGCTGCCTTCGGATGATAAACAGAATTCCTCAAATCTTTAACATCATCACTAATTCCTTTTTGAGATTGGTATTCACCAAAAGGAATTTTTATAAATACTAATCGAGCGCCATTATCAGCGGTATTGTTAATGTAGGGGAGTAGTTTCCCATTGTCATATTCGCTTAAATAGTTGATTAAGCTGGAAACTCTTCGTAAGGTAAGGTTAACATTATAATCGGATTTCGTTAACGGACTAGCAAACCCTTTGATGGTTAATGTTATTGTTTTTCCAGCTTCTAACTCTTTTACTAACAAAGGAGTAAACATCTTTAGGTTTTCCGCTCCTTTGTCGATGTGTTCTGAGAACAGTTCTTCAATATCTAACAAAGCATCTTCTCTTTCTTCACCTTTTAATCCTTCTGAATACTCCCTTCTATATTCTTGATATAATCTGGTGTAACCTTTGTAAGTGGTCATGTAATTTAAATTGGTAAGTGTATCTGTTGTGCGAGGATTAGGATGATCATTATGGAAGTAAAGGCGTACAGGTAAATAACGGTTTAATTCTTCCAAATTAGAAAAAACTTCAGGGATACTGTCCTCAGCGATTTTAGGAATTTCATAAGTATAAATATCATTGCAACATGTCTCTCCTTTTTTAGTATATGACCCAATTCGGTTAGAAGTGATCAGCACTGTTTGGTTAAAAATATTGTAATAAAAATCATTGGTGCTTGTATTGATAGGGTATCCTATGTTTTTTGGCTTCTCAAAACTGTTTATATCGGTGTGGGATTTAAAAATATCAAAACCGCCCAAACCTTCATGCCAATTGGAGCTAAAATATAATGAGGTGTCTTTTGCGTTGTAAAAAGGGGTGATTTCATCTTCAATAGAGTTAATGTTAGCTCCAGCGTTAGCGGGTGCTCTATATTTTCCGCTAGCATCCCTTTGCGAATACCAAATGTCTTTCATGCCTTTTCCTCCAGGACGATCAGAGGAGAAAAAAAGCACTTTAGTATTTTCAATAGTTGCTACAGAGGGTTGTGTAGTGGTATAACCATCCATATTCACATTTTTTACTTCATAAGGAGTTTTCCATTCACCATTTTCAAATAGGATGGCGTAAATTTTACATTTAAAATCACGGTCACATTTATTGTAGTAAAAAATATTTTCATCAGCATCAAAATAACCATTAGCAATATGATAATTGGCTTCATTTATTTTTTCTTCTAATTGTTTATCGGTTCCCCATAAATCACCACTTTTACTTCCATGAAACAAGCGAACTAAGTATAAAGAAGTGTCAGTAACAACATTATTTTCTTTCATTTTTTCATCTCTTAATGAAGAATAAATGATGGTTGAATCGTTTAAGAGCGTGCCTCCTAATTCACTGTTGTAGGTGTTAATGTGGTCTCCCATATTTTTAATGTCAACAGGAATAGAATCTTTCATAATTTCCAGAGCAGTATCACAAGCCTTTATTTCCTGCATTATTTTTAAGTAATAATAGCTATTCCTATCATTAGAAAATAAGCGTTTGGCTCCTTTAAAGGATTTCTTAGCATTGAGGTATTTTGCATTATATTTTAACATCATTGAGTACCAAAACGGAGCTGTAGGATATACTTTTCCTCTATCTTTTTTATAAATGTAGTAATACTTGGATTCCGCTTTCGCATAATCGTTATAAAGACGTAAAGACTCTGCGTACTTAAATACAATATCTAGATAAGTAGAGTCAATCTCTAATGCTTGTTGATACCATAATGACGCTCCATAAAAATCGCCTTCAGCATATAATTGATCTCCAGTTTTAACGAGTTGTTTTTGGTTTTGGGCTGACAGTTGAAAGTTGAAAGTGGAAAGTAGTAAAGTGAAGGCTAAAGTACACCCTACAAGAGGTGTTCTCTGTAAAAGATTATTTAACAGGGTAACTTTTGACTTTTCACTTTTTACTTTCCAACTCATATATAATTAGGACAAGCTTTATACCTTTTAATAACAGGTTTGTAACGTTGTAAAATATAAATCACAGCAAATTCAAAACCACCACGATAGTTACTAGCTACCTTTAAAGAAGAAAGATTGAGGTCGTAACTCACTCCAAAATGAAAATCACGATAATCTAAACCTACATTAAAATAAACAGCATCCGAGTTTCTGTACCATATACCTGCATAAGCGGCTCTGTAATCTCCTTTGTTAAGATGGTATTTTCCTTGTCCTCCAATAATTATTTCTTTGAATTTATGTTGTGTTTGGAAAAAGAGGTTAGGCATCACATCTATTTTATCATTTATCATCAATAGAGCATTGGCATGAAATACATATCGTTTTTGGAGTTGAATGCTTTGATCATTAAAAAAAGTTTGTTTAGGAGTCAATAAATTAAATAATGCAATTCCTGCACCCACTGATTTTCGCTGAGCAATTCTGTAATTCCAACTGATTCCCGTGTGTAAGTTTAGGTAGTTTCTTCCATCATTGTTAAAGTTTTCTCCATTACTAAGGTTGGCATCATATTGAGACCCATTGTATTGGTTATCGAACTGCAGTTTATTATAATTAATACTCCGATTAGTGAAGGTAGGCTGAATGCCAAAGTTAATGCTCTGAGAAGAATCTTTAATAGGCATAGAATATACACCACCAACAGCTATTTGTAATGTGCTAAAATCAGAGTCTCCAGCTTTGTCTTGGTAGATGGAAAGCCCCGTACTAAAAGGAGAATTGTAAATTTTCTTAGCATCTGCAGATAAACCATAAGTAAGATAGGGAGTAGTAACGGATCGCCATTGGGTACGTTGATTGCCTACAAAACGAAATTCACCGTTAAAATCTCCAATTAAAGCAGGAGAGAGGTTAAGAGGAGAATTGTAAAATTGAGAGAAATGGATGTCTTGCCCTTTTAATGAGTTGAAAGTAGAAAGTAAAAAGTAGAAAGTGAAAAATACGACACAAGAAATAGGAAACTTCATGTAGAACTTAAACCTAAATATGTTTATCCTTTTGCCTTTCAACTTTATCAACTTTTGAACTAACGTATAACCGTAATGTTCCCCTTTTTAAAATACTCTTGTTCATCGATGCACGTTACTGTTAAGTAATAAATAAAAACTGCAGGTTCTACTAAGTTTCCTTTGTATGTGCCATTCCATCCATCTTTCTGGTTATTACTCTCAAATACCAATTCTCCCCATCGGTCATATATTCGTAGTAACATCTTTTCTACATTTTTGCCACGAACAAATAACACATCGTTTTCGCCATCTGCATTCGGTGTAAATGCATTAGGGATAAACACATCAGGTTCTCCACAGATGATTTCATAGATGTAAATGGTAACGCCTCTACTATAACTACAATTACTTGAAGTTTCTTTTAATAAAACGGTGTAAGATGTGGTAGAAGTAGGTGTAACGAAAGGAGTACCAGATGTAGGATTATCCATAAATAAGTTGGGAGTCCATATATAAGAAAATCCACTATCAGGGAGTACATGTAGCAAGGTACCTTCACCTTCGTAAAGGGTGTCCCTATCCGACCAAACACTAATATCATTGGGGTTAATATTAGGAACAACAACAGTAATTGAATCATTAATAACGCATGTAGAATCGTTCTGAGATGTAATGGTAACAAAATAAGTGGTAGTGGTATCGGGGTTTACAGTAGGAGAGGGACTGTTCTCACCACTTATTATGGAAGAAACAGGAGACCAACTGTAAGTAACAGGAGTATTGGACAGATTATTAATAAATAACGACATTTCTTGAAGTAAACAGTTTGCAGTATCTTTTAATTTAGTTATAGGAATATTGCGTAAGACTAAAAAACTATCAATATTGGAACAATTATTTTTTGATGCCATTACATAGTACCAAGAAGAGTCTGTACTTAGAACAAGTAATGAAGAATCTGTTAAGTTAGTATTGAGGGTGTCTGTAAATTGGTTATTGGATGACCAAATAAAGGTAGTTGGACCACCCGTAGAAAAAATTTCCAAAATGGCGGTATCGCATGTTGTAATTGTTTTTCCTCCAGTAAGAGTAATAGGAGAATTAACAATGATGGTCTGAAATGCAGTATCCACTGTATTACAAATGGAATCTGTAATTAATAATGAAACAGTGTAAACACCAGGAGTAGTATATGTACGAGTTGGGTTAAATTCAACAGATGTGGTATCATTATTCCCAAAGTTCCATAAATACCTGTCGGATGAGTTACTTGAATTCGTAAAGGTAACTGTAAGGGGTGCGCACCCTTCAAAATTATCTACTGTAAAATAGGCTTTTGGAATAATTTCAAAATCAAATTTAAATACTCCGTTATTACAATTAGCGCTATTATTAGTGTTTGACCATGCTCCTGAGCTGGTGGGGAAATCATCATTTCCTGCTCCACATCCAGCACAAACAGATTGATATATAATACCATTTTTATCAAAACGACTGGTACCTCCATCAACATGTTCTTGACTTATTGCTCCTCCAAAATAAGTACCATACAATAAAGATTTAGCATCTCTTTCCAAAACAATTAAATAAAAATCAAACCCATTTGGAGAGGTAGGTTGATATGCGTTAGCAGTAATAGGCATTCCAGAAAGCGGAGTTGCTTGTAGGATATTAGCTCCCCAACCAGATACATATATATTACCACAAACATCGACTAAAAAGGCAGATGGGGAGATATTGATTTGTCCATTACCGTTTCCAAAAACAGTAGAAAATTCGAGGCTAGAAAGAGTAGAATCAAACTTTGTTATTAACTGAGAACTATTGGGATTAGTATAAACTCCAGGAGAGACTGGATAATTTCCGAGTGATTGAGAAATAGCATAAATATTATTCCACCTATCTACTTCAACAAAATAGGTTTGGTCATAGTCGTTAGTACCCAAAAAAGTTAAAGTGTTTAAACTTGAGCCATCACTGGCTATTATTCCAATATAACCATCGGTAATTCCTCCCTGATAAGTTGGGGTGTGCGCATTAATTGTAGCAGGAAAATCAGCAGAACAAGTTCCTCCAGATATAATGACTTCTTTTTTAGAGTTTAATTTGAGTGAGTACCCTGCATCTTTATCCCCTCCACCTAAATAGGACGACCATATTAGCGAATCTAAATTAGGAGAAAATTTACATATAACAGCATCTTGTTGCCCCCCAGAACTATTTTGAAACCCATTGATAATGGGAAAATCTGTAGAATAAGTAGAGCTGGTAATATAAATGTATCCGAGTTCATCAATTATTATTTCTCCTCTAAATTGATCCCCATAGTTTTTAGTGAGCGAATCATAAGCAGCAATAGAATTATAGGTGCCTTTTGATAAATTGTAATTTAGACCATCATTTTTTGACCCTCCGATATAAGTTGATCCCAAAATAGCAGAACCTAAAGGATTGAGCTTTGATACGAAAATATCTGTCCCCCCTCCTGTACCAGCATTATTGTAGAAAGAGGATCCATTGTAATAAAAATGTTGTAAAACTCCACCTTTTAAAGAATCTTGAAAAGCATTTATGGATATAGGAAAGTCTGCAGAAGAAGTGGTTCCAAATAGATGTAAATTACCTAGCGTATCACAAATCAAACTATGAACTGCTTCTGAACCTCCAAAATCATTACCTCCACCGATATATGTTGAATAGATTAATGATGTACCGCTAGAATCATATTTCGAAATAAAGATATCTGTAACACCGTATCTAGGAGCACTAGCAGCACTAGGGTTAGTAGTGGAGAAATTACCACTAGGATCGTAAACTCCAGGAGTTGTAGGGTAGTTTGCTCCAAAAACAGTTCCGCCTGTATATAGATTTCCTTGCTCATCATAAGTGGCCGTCATGCCAAAATTATCAGAAGGAGACCCGTTGTAACTAGCAAAAATAAGTGTTGGATCTAAAATTAATTCTTTAGTTTGGTCATAACTCCCTAATGAAAATGTTAGCACATTATCTTTTAATATAAACTCTGCTGGGATTTCTTTTTTCTCTCCATTAATTACTTGGTAGGCATAAGGTTTTTCTTCGATAATCTCTCCTAAACTTGTGTAAACAATAAGCTCCCCATTTTTATTGGTTTTTATTTTATCTTGCCCTTGAAAGTTGATTTGAATGTTGTTTTCACTTCCTGGTTTTAAAATAAAATCATATTTCAAATGACCATTTTTCTCATAGATTCTAAAGTCGGTATTGTTGTAAAAATTAGTGTATTTAATATCTGTATAAGCATAGGCTTCAGAAGCCCACTTTGAAGGATCATTACCTATAAAATAATTGAAATAATTAGTAGATCTCTTGTTTTTAATAATTTCAAATTCATTATTAACTCCAATAAATTCTGCCCATACAACATGTTGGTAGGTTGAATCATTTCCACTAAAGTTAAAATTAGCATGAAGATCAGGGTAATGTGTAAATTGATAGGAAATCTTGTTTTTTTCCAACCAAATTTTTCCTCCTAAAACATCAGTTTTAAAATTAACTTGACCAGGCCATTGCCCCTTGTTTTCAATAAATTGTATATCACCAGCAGCATTTATCGCAAACGAAATTAATAATGGGAGTAGGAGTAGTAATTTTCGTAGTGGCTTCATATATAAAGTAAATTTAACCATAAAACCTTGTTTTCCAAAACAAAGAATTTAATCCTATTAATTTCAATTATTTTCTTGTAGATTAACATTAAAGTATTTACATTTGAGCTTTATTTAGAATGAATCTAAATAAGATGATAGATATCTTAATCGCAAATAACAACCCCATTAGTGCTGAAGGCCTAAAAACCATTATCCAAAGTAAATTGGGGAATAGGGTTTTGGGTGTTGTTCATTCTATGCAAGATTTAACAGAGCAATCTAAAAGGTATTTTCCCAACATTGTAGTGATTGATTATGCACCTGATTCTTTTGGTGTTGATGCCATTAAAAAGATAAAAACAATCTACAAGGACAGTAAAATATTAGCGATTACAGAGAGTTTATCAAAACAAACTATTCACATGGCATTGAAGAGTGGGGTAGATAGCTATTTGTTAGATGATTGTCAGAAACCAGAGATTATTGAAGCGATAACGGACACGAACAATGGAAAACAGTTTTACTGCGGACATGTGATTGATATTTTAGCTGAAGCTGCGAATAATGAAGCTAATGATTGTGCAGGAATAAGTTTATCAGAAAGAGAAATAGAGATTATTAAACTGATTTCTGATGGATTAACCAACAAAGAAATAGCGGACGCTTTATTTTTAAGTACCCACACTGTAAATACCCACCGAAAAAATATCATGAATAAGTTAGGGATTAAAAATACTGCAGGTATTGTTATTTACGCAGTAAAGGAGAATATTATTAAAACCTAATATTGATTAATTACCACATTTTAGGTATTGTGTTCATCAATTTAGAATAAGTAATTTCGAATAATGTTACCTGCCGATATAGTAGATATAGTTGCTGAAGTAATCAAAATGCCATTTACCTATTTGTTCTCACCAAATAAACGGGTATTTATTCTTTATTTATTTACCTCTTTTCTTCTAGCCTTATATGTTTATTATAGGTCTAAGGAAAAGACATCCTTTGCCGATTATTTTTTTAGTAGAAAAAGATGGATGGGTAATTCTGCAAAAATAGATTACTTATTAATATTTTTTAATAGTTTAATCAAGGTGCTCATTATTGCGCCAGTAATAGTGTATGTACTGTATGTTGCAGAAGGAATAAATAAATATCTTATTGAGAGTTTTGGCGTATCTAATTTAAATTGGTCAATAAGTACCATTGTTCTTTTATATACAGTATGTATAGTTGTTGTGAATGACTTTCTTAGTTTTTTTATTCATTATTTGATGCATAAAATCCCTGTTTTATGGGAATTTCATAAAATACATCATGCAGCAACAGAGTTAAATCCTTTTACACAATATCGGATACACCCCATAGAATTAATTATAAATAATTTAGGGACTTTAATGGTAAAAGCGCTAATAACAGGAGTGTTTCTTTATTTAGGAAATGGTAGTGTACATCTAATTACTTTTTTAGGGATAAATGTGTTAAATTTTTTATTTTTCTTTTTTGGGGCTAACCTTCGCCACTCTCATGTTAAGTTGACTTATTTTGATTTTTTGGAAAATATTTTGATTAGCCCTTTTCAGCATCAAATCCATCACAGTAATAAAAAGGAGCATTTTGATACTAACTTAGGGTCTAGGTTAGCTATTTGGGATTATCTTTTTGGAACCTTAATTAAATCTAAAGATGTTAAGGAGATTACTTTTGGCTTGGGCGAGGAGGATGACTCCTATCGTTCTCTTACTCAAAACCTATTTTCTCCTTTTAAGAACCTTTACTTTAGACTAAAAAAGTAAAATACCACATTTAAGGTATTGTCAGTTTTTAATTCCTCATTTACTTTTGTTTTGTTATTTAGAATTAGTCTAAATAAAAACAAAAAAAGATAAACACATATAAATTTTCAAAGATGAGATTCAATAAAAATACAGTTAAAAATTTAATGATAGCAAGTACTGTTGTATTTGCAATAGGGTGTTCAAAAGATGAAGACCCCCCGGCACCAAAGGTAACAACCACAACACCGTCAACTTCAGGATATAGTGTTCCTGCTACTTATGCTTTTGAGGATGGAACAGGGGCAAGTACAGTTGATTTTAGTGGGCAACAGCAGCGTTTAGAAATGGCAGATGAGATGATAGCTTACATCAAGTCAGGAAACACTTTAGGAACGTTTATAGATGCAACGACATTAAAAAATATGTATGCTAATAATGGGTACACATGGATTGATGCACCGAGTTTAGGACTGACGGGCTCAACTAAACAACTAAAAGATAAAACAGCAGCAGGAGATATAGGTATTCAAACAATGTTTGAAAACTATATGGACTCTGTAGACTTACTAAGTAATTTGAATTATTCCAATTCTGCTGAAACATATGGACAGGGTGGAGTTTGGACTAATGGAACAAAGAGTTATTTACAATCAGGAGCAGGTTATGAGTACAAAGAATTGCTTGAAAAAGGATTGATGTGTGCAGTATTTATGAATCAAATGACTGTAAATTATCTGGGTACATTGAACGATGATGACAATACGGCTTTAGTATCAGGCAAGAATTATACAGAAATGCAACACCATTGGGATGAAGCTTATGGTTACTTTACTTCTGAAGTAGATTACCCTACAAATGGAACCAATCGTTTTTGGGGTAAATATACCAACTCAAGAGAAAGTGTTTTAGGTTCAGCAACAATACTAGGTAATGCTTTTAGAAAAGGTAGAGCTGCTATTGATAATAAAGATTATGCAACAAGAGATGCTCAAATCATTATTATTAGAAATGAAATGGAGAGAGTTTGTGCAGGAACTGCAATTAGTTATTTGAATAAAGTGAAAGCCAGTATTAACAATCCATGTGTAAGGAATCATGAGTTATCAGAAGCCAAAGGTTTAATAGATGGATTAAGATATGGTTATAATGCTATTTCTTCTACAGGAATGACTACTGCAGAAATTGATACGGTGCTTAGTTACATTAATGATTTTGAGAATATCACTATTTCTGACATTAATAATGCAATTGATTTAATTGCTTCAAAAACAGGATTAACAAGTGTTAAAGCAAGTCTTTAATAGTTATTTTTGTAGAAATTAAATAATGAAAAAGAAGATAGGAATAGTTACAGTTATTATGGTATAATTCTTTAGGGTTGACAAAGTCAGCCCTAAAGTCGTTATTGATTTTATTGTAAATAAATCCTAATAAAAAGAGAGGTAATGAAAAAGGATCAAATTTTATTTAAGTTACTATTTGTCTTTAGCTTGTTAATTTTAATAGGGTGTAGTAAAGATAAAGATCCCGTTATTCCAGAAGATAAAGATCCTGAGGAATATGATAGAACTGCTTTGCTTAATAATTATACTCATCAATACATTCAACCTGCGTATGCTGCTTATTACAATCAGGTGAAAATATTAAATAATGAGGTAGACTCGTTTATTGCATCTCCAACGATACTATCGTTACAAAACTTAAGAACAGAATGGGAGATCAGTTTGTTGATATGGCAAGATGTTGCTTTCTTAGAATTTGGTCCGGCAGCGAATATAAGCTTAAGAG
Source organism: Vicingus serpentipes (assembly GCA_024103385.1). Classification (GTDB taxonomy): domain Bacteria; phylum Bacteroidota; class Bacteroidia; order Flavobacteriales_E; family Vicingaceae. The sequence goes on along the minus strand of JAGFIT010000032.1, from coordinate 25,242 downwards.
CACAAACAAACATTTATCCTGTTGATACTGCTTTAATTAAAAGTAATATATCTTCTGGAGTATATAATTTGCAGGCAGCTTCTAATTTTGATGCAAAAGGTTTTCAGGCACTGGATTTTTTATTAAATGGTATAGCGGCTGTTGATGCTGATATTGTGAATTATTATACCAATACCGTTAATGCAAAAACTTATTTGCAAGATGTTGCATCGGAAATAGAAACTAATGCTTCTACTGTATATAATGATTGGAATAGTAGTTATGGCACTGCTTTTATCAATAATAGTGCAAGTAATGCACAAGGAAGTTCTATTAGTGATGTCGTAAATGCAATAAGTCAGCATTATGAAGGCTACATTAGAAAAGGCAAGGTAGGTTTACCTGCTGGAGTGTTTAATGGTTTTTCTCAATTACCAATGCCAGAGCATGTAGAAGCTTATTACTCAAACCAGTCATTGCCTTATGTTTATCGTTCGTTAACATCAATACAAAACTTTATTCAAGGAAAAGGCTATATTTCTACAGTAAATGGAGAAGGGCTAGATGATTATATGAATTTTGTAAATGCACAAAATAATGGGCAACCGTTATCGACAGTAATTAATAATCAATTTAGTGCTATTCAGGTAGAGTTAGGAAACATAAACGACCCTTTGAGTAATGAGGTGGTAAATAACCAATCAGGTGTGGAAGCAGTGTATCAAAAAATGCAAATGTTAGTTCCTTATATAAAAATAGAAATGACAAATGCTTTAGAGGTACTAATTACATATCAAGATACGGATGGGGATTGATTTTAGTATAATAGTTAAGCTTAGTTCAAAATTGTGGGTAGTATTTTTTATGCTGCCCACTTTGTTATTTGCTCAAAATAAAGGAAATATATCGGGTAGTGTAAAATCTAATACCAATGAAAAAATTCCTTTTTGTACCGTTTATTTATTGGAAAATAAACAAGCTACTCAAACCAATGAAGAAGGAGTGTATTTACTAAAAAATGTGCCATTTGGTGATTACACATTGGTGTTTCATTTTGTAGGGTACGTTAAATTAGAAAAAAGAATAACACTTAATCAAAAAGAGTTGGTTTTAAATTCAGAGTTAAAAAAAGAAGTAAAAACATTAGAATCTGTTGAAATTGTTTCAGAAAAGGAAGGGATGGGTACGATGACTAGAATGCGTTCTATTGAAGGGGTTATGATTAGTCAAGGGAAAAAAAATGAAGTAATACAGTTGGCAGAGATCAATGCTAATAAGGCAACCAATCAAGGACGACAAATTTATTCAAGGATACCTGGATTAAATATTTGGGAAAGTGATGGAGCCGGTGTGCAGTTAGGAATAGGAGGCAGGGGGTTAAATCCTAACAGAACTTCCAATTTTAATACTAGACAGAATGGATACGATATTAGCGCAGATGCTTTGGGTTATCCTGAAAGTTATTACACTCCGCCTTCAGAGGCTATTAAAGAAATTCAATTAATAAGAGGTGCGGCATCGTTGCAATTTGGAACCCAATTTGGAGGGTTATTAAATTTTAAACTTCATGATGGTCCGGTAGATAAAGATTTAGAAGTTATTTATCGTCACACATTTGGTTCTTTTAATTTGAATAATTCTTTTATGAGCGTTGGTTTTAAGGAGGGAACATGGAAAGGGTATGGTTATTTTCAATTAAAGAAGGGAAATGAATGGCGACCCAACTCTGAGTTTGAAGTATATTCGGGAGCAATTAATTTAACTCATCATTTATCAGAGAAGGCTTCCGTAAACATTGAATATACCAAGATGTATTATTTAACCCAACAACCAGGAGGGTTAACAGATAAAGAGTTTTATAAAGACCCTATAACTTCTAAAAGAGCACGTAATTGGTTTGAGGTAGATTGGAATTTATTTGCAACAGCTTTTAACTATGAGTTTAATCCGAAAACTAAAATTAAATCACAGTTTTTTGGATTACATGCTTCAAGAAAAGCATTAGGAATTTTAGGAAATATTAGTAGACCAGATAATGTTCAGGAAGAAAGGGATTTAATAGCAGGAGAATTTAAAAATTGGGGGAATGAAACGAGGTTATTACATCTTTATGATGTTGGAAAACAGACTTGGGCTTTTGTTGTTGGAGGACGTTTTTACAAAGGTTTTAACTCAAGCCAGCAAGGAAAAGCAGATACCACCGATTTACCAAATTTTACCTACAATAATCCTGATAATTTAGAAGGGTCTGATTATCAATTTCCAAGCACGAATTATGCTTTTTTTGCGGAGCACATTTTCCGTTTAGGAAATAGGTGGAGTATTACTCCTGGAGTTCGTTACGAAAATATCAACACCACTGCTGATGGAAGTTACCGAGAAATTATTTATGATTTAGCAGAAAACCCCATCTTTGATACTACATGGACTGAAAATAGATCGAATAGCAGGTCTTTTGTAATAGGAGGGTTAGGAGTTAATTACAAGTTCAATGATACGCTGGATGTTTATGCCAACTTTACGCAAAACTATAGAAGCATCAATTTTTCTGATATGCAGATTAAAAACAAAAACTTTAGAATAGATCCTGATTTGGAAGACGAAACAGGCTATAATTTTGATTTGGGAGTAAGGGGTTTTGTTGGGAGAAAACTAAGTTATGATGTTTCAGGATTTGTTTTATTGTACGATAATAGAATAGGGAGTATAGATCAAGTAGATGAAAAAACATTTATTCCTTACCGGTATCGAACTAATGTTTCAAAAGCAACAATCAGAGGGGTAGAAGCTGTTGTTGAATTGGATTGGTGGAAAATTATTTTTAGTGATACCAGTCATTTTTCGTTCACTACATTTGGAAACGTTTCTTATATTGATGCTCGTTACACGGGTTCTAAAAACAGCGCTTTTGATGATAAGTTGGTAGAATCGGTTCCTCCTGTTACTTTTAAAACAGGTTTAACTGTAGCATACAAGAACTTTTCTGCTAGTTACCAATACAGTTTTACCAAAGAGCATTATTCTGATGCTACTAACGCAGGGAAAGATAAAAATGGTGAGCTTGTATTTATACCCAATGCAATTATAGGAACAATCCCTTCTTATGCGGTGATGGATTTATCTTTTAAATTTGATTTTGATAAGATTCGATTTGAGTCGGGGGTAAACAACCTAACCAATGAAAGCTATTTTACTAGAAGAGCGACAGGCTACCCCGGACCAGGAATTATACCATCTTCAATTAGAAGTTATTATTTTACTATTCAATTGAAGATTTAATTTTCTTCGCTATCTCCTTTAACTCATCCACACTATTTTCAAACTCAAAAACGGTTTCTAGTTTTCCAATGTTATCCATGTCAAAAATAGAAGGAAGTATAAATTTTGCAAAAATCAACTTGGTATCTTCGTATTGAAATAATGGAATCAGTTCTGCTACCTGACTCACCATAATGCATAGCGAATCACTATCTAAAACACGTTCTTTTATTTTTTCAAATTTACTATCGTCTATCGGTTGGGAGTTGAGAATTCCTTTTAATTCAGCTAATTCTTCTGGTTTAATGGGCCAAGGGCAGGTAATAATCCCATTGTAATCTTCTAACTCATAATAACTATCAAAAGGAGGCGTATAAGTAGTGTCCTCTTGTAGCGTATCCGCAAGCATATTTTCAACTATGAGCTTTTTTCCTGTGTAGGTAATAGCAAGTAGATTTTCTTCTTTTTCTAACAATTGATTTGGGGTAATCTTTTTCAGTTTAAAATCTTTTAACGTAACCTCAAAAAAATAGGCTAAGCCATTGTCAATGATATAAATGTTCTTTTGGAGTATAGTAGTATCGTTTTCAAACTCAATTTTAATATTGTAATACTGTTCTCCGTAAAGACTTATATTTAGGTTGTTGGTGTACTTCTGATGTTGTAGGGTGTTATTAATGCTCACTTTAAAAGGTGTTTTTCCTTTAAAAATGGTGTTAGTACTTTGGGCAATGGAGTTGAAAGATAGCAAGTAAAGCAAGGTAAAAGAGCTGGCTTTGAATAATATGCTTCTAACTTTTAACATTCAACTTTAAACGTATAAACTATTTGAACAATTCATTAAATTGAAAGGTGTCTTTTAATCGAACTCCTTTTTCAGTATGTTGTACGGTACAGCACTCACTATTAATGTCGTGTTCCAAAAACAGAATGTACTCTTTATCGGCAGCCTCTTTTAAAAATTTTCCTTTTTCATCTAACGTCAATAATGGTCGAGTATCATAGCCCATCACATAAGGCAAAGGAATATGACCTGTAGAGGGCAATAAATCAGCCATAAAAACTACCGTTTTTCCTTGGTACTTAATGTGAGGGATCATTTGTGATTCGGTATGTCCATTAGCTAATAAAATATCAAAGTAATCAAACCCTTCCTGGTCAATAAATTTCAATTGACCAAACTCTTGCATCGGAATAATGTTTTCTTTGAGAAAAGAAGCTTTTTCTCGTTGATTAGGAACAGTTGCCCATTCCCAATGTTTGGAGTTACTCCAATAGGTAGCATTTTTAAAAGTAGGTTCGTATTTGGTTTTGTCTTTATTCCATTTTACACCACCACCACAATGGTCGAAGTGGAGATGCGTTAAAAACACATCTGTAATGTCATCAGCAGTAAAACCTAACTTGTTCAAATTACCTTCTAAAGAATCATCTCCAAAAAGATAGTAGTAACTGAAAAATTTCTCATTTTGCTTGTTGCCCATTCCGTTGTCGATCAACATTAAGCGGTCTCCATCTTCAATTAACATACAACGCATGCTCCAATCGCACATGTTATTACTATCTGCAGGGTTGGTTCTTTGCCATATCGATTTGGGTACTACACCAAACATAGCGCCACCATCTAACTTAAAGTTTCCAGTATTTAAAGGATAAATTTTCATTGTTTTGATTTTATGCTGCAAGTTACCCATTTTGGAAATAACATTAGGCTGTTGAAAATTGAATTTTTAACATGCTTTTCAAAAGCTTATAATACCTAAGTTCGTTATATGAGAGTACATTTTATAGCAATAGGAGGTAGTGCTATGCATAACTTAGCGATTGCATTACATCAAAAAGGATTTCATGTAACGGGTTCTGATGATGAAATATTTGAACCCAGTAAAGGTAGAATTGCCAAATACGGATTATTGCCCAAGGAGTTTGGTTGGTTTCCTGAAAAAATAACACCTGAATTGGATGCTATTATTTTAGGGATGCACGCTCGTATTGATAACCCTGAATTGCTAAAAGCACAAGAGTTGGGGTTAAAAGTATATTCCTATCCGGAATACATTTACGAACAAGCGAAAGACAAGGTAAGAGTAGTAATAGGAGGGAGCCATGGTAAAACATCCATTACTTCTATGGTGTTGCATGTGCTGGAAAAATGCAATAAAGAGTTTGATTATATGGTGGGAGCACAATTAGAAGGTTTTGATACGATGGTAAAGATAACAGATGCTCCAATAATTGTGTTGGAGGGGGATGAATACCTTTCTTCGCCAATAGATAGAAGACCAAAGTTTCATTTATACCACCCAAACATTGCTTTGATTAGCGGTATAGCCTGGGATCACATTAATGTGTTTCCCACTTTTGAAAATTATGTAGAGCAGTTTGCTACTTTTATTACATTAATTGAGAAGAATGGAGTGCTGATTTATTGCAAAGCAGACCCTGAGGTGAATAAAATTGCCTTAACTACGCCCAACCCGGATATTGATAGAATTGGCTATCAAACGCCAGAAAACACGATTAATAATGGAGTAACTTCTTTATTGGTAGAAGGCAATGAAATTCCTTTAGAAATATTTGGCGACCACAACCTACAAAACTTAAATGGAGCACGTTTAATTTGTAATCAATTAAAAATAGAAGATGAACAGTTTTATGAAGCCATTCAAGATTTTAAAGGGGCTGCTAAACGCCTGGAGTTAATTGCTAAAAACGATTCAACTGCTATTTACAAAGATTTTGCGCACTCTCCTTCTAAATTAAAAGCAACTACACAGGCGGTGAAAAAACAATACCCTAATAGGAAACTGATAGCTTGCATGGAATTACACACCTTTAGCAGCTTAAATAAAGATTTTTTAAAAGAATACAAAAACAGTATGGAAGCAGCTGATGAGGCTTATGTATATTACAGTAACCATACCTTAGAACACAAAAAACTTGCAGCCATTACTCCTGAAGAGGTAAAAGCTGCTTTTGCCTCTGATAATGTGGTAATTTATAACAATTCGGATGAATTGTTTCAGCTGTTAAAAGCAAAAGACTGGAACAAAAGTGTATTGCTGCTCATGAGCTCAGGCAATTTTGATGGGGTGAACTTAAATGCTTTTGGAAAGGGGTTGGTGGGGTGAGAACGTTGTGGCAAAGCCACTATCATTTACTTTGGGAATTATTAAGTATTTCAAGAAATTTCTTTTTGTCAATTTTTCCCACAGCATATTCCAGCACTTCTCCTTTTGAATCAACAATAATTGTTGTTGGTGTTGCTCCAATTTTATAATAATTTACTATCTCCTTAGTATTTGGGTTGTCAATATCAATAATTACCGGATTTACTTTAGAATTGACTTTTTTTTCAACCTCTTGGTCAGCGAAAACTTCACGTTTCATAATACGGCAAGGAGAACACCATTTTCCTGTAAAAAAAAGTAAGGTATTTTTATTAGAACTATTATTGGTCAGGTCTTCAATAGACGTAATGTTGTTTTCCCATTTAATATCATTAGAAGGAGCATAAAATGAATACCATGCATAAACTAGTGACAGTACAAGAAAAGAAAGCCAGAAAAATTTCCAAAATGGATGAGACTTCTTTTTAGTGGATTTCATAGTTCATTTATTTTATTGTCAAATTAGCCATAACGTTCTATGTATGGGGCGTTGCCATCCCGAAGGGTGGCTATGACCTATACATTTTGTTAGCCACTGGCTGTTTTCATTCAGTCTGTTTTTAGCGTTGGCAAAGACATACTTATTTGTGATTTTTGGTTGAGCATTGGCTCGTGCGAATTACAAATGTGTATGACTTAATGCGTTGGCTATTCAGTTTCGTTTATTAATAATTTTAATTCTTCTTTGCTTGGTAATACGGTTTTGTATTTACTTGCAAATATTTGCTCGTTATTTTCTGGTAATGTATATTCTACAACAGCTTCACTTTTGTTTTGGCAGAGAACAATCCCGATAGTTTTATTTTCATCATCTAATTTTATTTCTCTATCATAGTAATTTACATACATCTGCATTTGTCCAATGTCTTGATGTTTTAGCTCGCCAATTTTTAAATCAATAAGCACAAAGCACTTTAGTATTCGGTTATAAAAAACTAAATCTATGCGAAAATGCTTGTTGTCAAAAGAAATCCGATTTTGCCTTGCTACAAAAGTAAATCCAGTGCCTAATTCAAGTAAAAATTGTTCGAGTTTGTCAATAATTCCTTGCTCTAAATCACTTTCAGAATAAGTAGATTTTTCAGGAAGCCCGATAAACTCTAAAATATAAGGGTCTTTAATTACGTCTTTTGGTTTTTCTAGGACTAAGCCTTTTTCTGAAAGCTTTTTAACTTCGTCTTTGTCTCTGCTTAAAACAAGCCTAGCATATAGTGCTGAATCATATTGTCTATCAAGTTCTCGCACACTCCAATTATTTTTGGAAGATTCTATTTCATAGAATTTCCGCTCATTTTCATCATCAATACGCATTAGTTTAAGGTAATGAGACCAACTTAGTATAAATTCTTCCTGTTTCAATTCCCGAGACGCTGTTTCGGAAATTGCTTTTGAAGAAATCCGAGACAGTGTTTCGGATTTTCCATAAACCAAATAGAAACGTCTCATATTTTCAAGGTTGTCAACTGAAAAACCTTTGCCAAACTCCTTAGTTAATACTTTTGATAACTCTTTTAATAATGATTTTCCGTAGTCAGCTCTCTCCTTTCCGCCTTGTTCCTCTTCAATAATCATTCTACCTATTTCAAAATAGGTTAGCACCATTGTTTGGTTAACGGTACGTACAACCTTATTTCTTGCAGATTGTAATAAATCTACAACTTGAGAATAAAATTTAGTATTTGAAGGTTTGTTTGTCATGTTTATTCAGCAAAAGCAAATTTTTCAATGTGATAATTTTCGTATAGCAAGAAACTGGCGTACGGCTTAATCATGTTTGATATAAACTCATCAATTTCTAAAGGTTTCAATTTTTCATCATCATTCCTCATTTTCTGCATGATACTAAATAGAAAAAGTGAATGTAGATAAACTGATAAAAAGTACTTGTCTTTGATAAATTTGATTTCTTTTTCGGTACTAATTCGATTCTTGGATATAAAGTTTAACAATGCAAAAGAGTCCATATTTACTATTATTCCGGCAACGGTGAGCTCACCATCTTCACTATTTTCAGGTATAACTTTAACGATATCATGTCCTGTCCATTTGAGATTTTCATCAGCCCAAGTCAAATCTCCATCTTCCTGCTTTTCTTTAAACGCTTTTCTTGGAGTGGGAAGATTTGGAAAAGTTTCTGAAGAAGCTTCTTCTTTGGTTTTAGGCTTATCAATTTTCTCGTCAACTATTACATTAAAAATACATTCAAATTCTTTTCCAGGCGAACTAAGAGTTGCCCTTACTTCAACTTCATCTCCTACTTTTGCTTTTTCATTAGGTTTAATTAATAACCTTATAGATCCATCAATAGGTCCTTCTCTATTTATAGTTAATATATCAGTTACATCATCTGGAAAAGGATTTGGTGTTGGATTTACAGGTTTATCCGTTTTATTTCGTTTTTGCAAAACCTGTATTTCAAATTCTCCTTTTTCCACAGGTCTAAACAGATAATCATCTTCTACATCTGTTTCGATTGATGCTTTTCCTGTTGAATCTAAAGGAATGGTCTTGTAGACTTTTCCATTTTTATCTTTTTTTAGATTCAAATTGAAAATAGAGGGAAATCGATTTAATTTTTTTTGTTCAGTTTTTTTTGCATTATGATTATTAGTGTTGATTTTATTTCCTGCCGATTTCAAAAAATCCAAGGAGCCATTCTTTTTTAAAAGATTCACAACATTCTTGTCAATTGGTAGTTTGGATAAAATGGTCTCTATTAAGTCTTTATCAGATTTGGAGTCTCGAAGTAATGAATTTTTTCTTTCATTATTAAGTCGTTTTAATTCGCTACTTTTCTTTAATAATCCAATTACTTCATCAAGCAAATGTTCTGTTTTCGGACATTGCTTTAAATGAGTCCTATTGGACATGAATAAATCTTGCCTAATCTCAGTTGGGATATTGGTACAATCCACATGAATTAGAGTAGTGGTTTTTAATAATGAAAAACCAAGACTTTGGGATATAAAAGATTGTCCCTCAAAGCCATGAACTTGACCATTTTGAGTGAATATGATTGATTTGTTTTTAATAAATTCTCCATGATCTACATCTGAATTAAAAATTATCACTTCAATGCTAATATCACCTAATCCTGATTCTTTAGGGATAGTAAATTGAATAGTTTTACTTACTTTATCACGACTATCAATTGTAATACGTGTTCGGTTTCCCAAAACTGGCTTGTTTGGAGTTTTACCTTTGTAATCACGTTTTTCATATACGCTGATAGGTAATGGTAGATGGTACATATACTGATTTAAATCCCTCCATAAATCTAACGTAACATCAGAGCGAGAACCTCTTGGAAGTTGATAAGAATATAATTTAACAATACTTCCTGAAATAAAATTTTTATTATAAAGACCTAAATCTAATTCGTTTATTTTAAATGAAGGTATTTCTCCATTAGGACAAAAATATTCATACCAAGTGGCTTTAACATTGTTGTCTTCATCAATTTTGGTCAAAGGGTGTTTTCTAACTAAGGTAAAGCCGAAGTTAGAATCACTATTATTATTTAGCTGCTTATTTCTTTTAGAAGCAATGAGTTGATACTTTTTGTCACCGCAGAAAACAACAGCCCCAGTTGAGCCCATGTTATATTTTCCTTGAACAAAATGAATATTTGCTTTATTTCCTCTGTGCAAAGAAAGAAAAGTATTTACAAAATTTTCTGGGGTTTGACCTTCACCAGAATCAAATATCGTTATACATGGTTGAGTTTTATCTCCGGTTGCTAAGATTTGAATGTTTTCAGCTAATTCTCTTCTTTCCTTATTTGAAAGTTCACCTATTTCACCATTTTTGACATTGTAGAATTTTTCTACAGCTTCGCTCATAGATTTTGGAGCGTCTTTTGATTTCGGGTCAATCCCATTAATCTTACAATCTTTTATTAAAGTTGCATCAATGGAATTTGTGATTTTTTCAATTAATGCAGGAACCGGATGGTTTTGCTGACTTTCAAAAGTTCCAAAATTTCCTTCAATTCCTCCATATGGTTTCCAGTTTGTAGGGTCTTTAAATAATTCATTTGAAATAATAACACTATTAACTTCAGTTTCTGAGTCTGCATTGTAGAGTTGCCAAAATAATTTTTCCATAATCTTTAGAAATTAAAGCTGTCAATATTTTTGTTTAGGTTCTTCCTATATAGTGTTTCCATTGTCCTTAATTCGTCTTTTATTGCCTTTATCATTTTCTGAACATCTTCTTCTGAGTATTCGTAATTATTCGTGTTAGAACAGTTTGAAAGGCTTCTTATTCCAACCAAAAGATTATCAACTCTCTTTGACGCTACTCTTTTAAATCGCTCTTTTTTTAGTTTAGAATTGTCCATTTGTAATAACAATTAAATGATATAAGTCTACAAACTTATAAATAAAAACTATATAATACAAAATATAGTAAATAAATATTCATAATTTACTATATTCAAGATTGGTGAAAATAGCTCTTTTGCAATTTCGGTTTGTTGTGTTAGCCTGTGCGAATTGCAAATGTGCTATTTGTGCGTTGGGTTTTTTCCGCTTGTGGCTAACAACCGAATAAAGTGCATATGCATTTTATTCGCTCCCGATAGCTATCGGGAATGGATTTATTTTTAGTTACTTTTAATTCAGTATTAATCAGTTGTTTATCATTTTATCCGTCTGTAAACGAATACAATTAAGTACAAACGATTAAAAACGGCTAATACCTTAATAAGGGTTCTAGCATACCAAATCTACAACTAAAATCTACAGTATCCTATCCGTTAAAACACGTAAATTTTAGGACGGATTCCGATCCCGATAAGCCATCGGGACCGCAATGAAGGGAGATTGGAGTCTTGTGTTGCCCTGCGCATCATCCTGTTCCGATAGCTATCGGAATGTTTCAGGATCTGGGTAAGTGGGAAAGATGCTGAACTAAATTCAGCATGACGGAGATTGGGGTTTTGTTAGTCATCCTGTTCCGATCCCGATAGCTATCGGGATCGGAATGTTTCAGGGTCTCACTAGTTAAAGAAAATAGTTTGAAGAATTATTATATTCGTAGCAATATGGAAAAAGGAGGTTTTGTATATATCTTAAGTAACAAAAAGAGAACAACACTGTATATTGGAGTTACTAATGATGTGGAGAGGAGGATTCTAGAACATAAAATTGGTAAAGGGTCAAAATTTGCTTCAAAATACCAGCTCAAATACTTAATGTATTATGAAGAGCATACCACTATACAGGATGCTATAGAAAGAGAGAAGCAATTAAAGAATTGGCATAAAGACTGGAAATGGAATTTAATTAAGGAAGATAATGCTCAACTCAAAGATTTGGCGAAAGATTGGTATGATGAAGGTATGTTGGAAGAAAATACATGTTAAGTTTTTAGGGGATTAGGGAGGGATTCCGAAATAAATTCGGAATGACGTGAATTGGGGTTTTGTGTATTGCCCTGTGCGTCACTCTGTTCCGATAGCTATCGGAATGTCAGGGTCTGTGGGATTAGGAAAGATGCTGAATGATCCCCAATCAAGTTGAGGACATGGTTCAGCATGACGGGAATTGGGATGTTGTACGTCACCCTGTTCCGATAGCTATCGGAATGTTTCAGGGTCTATACAGGTAGGGAGAGATTCCGAAACAAGTTCGGAATGACGGAGATTGGGAAGGTATGTCATGCTGAGCCTGTCGAAGCATCTGAGAAGAATGCTTTCAGGGTCTATTAAGTGAGTAGGGAGAGATTCCGATCCCGATAGCTATCGGAATCAGGATGACCTCTTCGGAATGATTGCACAAGAAATAAAAAAAAGCGTAGAGGAAACTACGCTTTTTAATATCAAGTAAAGGTATCGTTTAATGTACAGTTGCTACAATTTGCACCTCTGCTGAGATGTTTAAGGTAGTAGTAATAGGGTCAGTATTGGCTGTAATGGTTACGTTTTTATTTTGGGCACCTTGTTGTTTTCCAGGACTGTAAACCACTTCAATTTCACCCGTAGCACCAGGAGCAATAGGTTCTTTAGGGTACTTAGGTACGGTACAGCCACAAGATCCTTTGGCATTTTCTATAATTAATGGCTCGGTACCTGTATTGGTAAACTTAAAAATTTTAGTGTTTTTAGAGTCTTGTTTTACCTGACCAAAGTTGTGGTTCAACTCAGCAAACTTTATAGTAGTTTTTGCTCTTGTTTCAGAAGCTAAGGGTGCTGTTGGTTGTTGAATAGGGGTGTTGGCTGGAGGAGTACTAATAGGGTTAATCACATTGTTGGGTGCTGGGTTAGCAGCAATATTACTTTGTGGGGTTGCGTTGTTAGATGAACTGGTACTAGAAGAACCGCCATCCATAAAAAAAGTATTGATAATTAATGTTAAAGCGATTACACCAATTAATCCAATTTTAATATTCTCTTTCATTTTTTTAAGTGTTTTTTAATTTTAAAGTAAAAATACAAATCTTATTTATAAACTAATTTTTCTTTTTTAAAAGTGTTGCTATTAATTTCCTCAATGGCCTTAACCAATGCATCATTTAATTCGTTGGCTATTTCGTAATAAGCGGAGGTGTCCCATAAATTTCGGGCAATTAGCGCTTTTAAACGGATTACAATTGCTTTTTTGGAAGTGTTAATTTCTTCATCATTACGTTTTACATCATTGTTCTCAGCATAAGCAATAAAGTCTTCCAATAATTCTTTTTCAGCATCAAAATTGGTTTTAAATTCTTTAATGCTTGGATATTTTAAGTTGAGTTCATCTCTATGGTCATCCATGTAGGTTAATGCATAATCGTTTAAAATGCCTTTACGACTTACTTTGCCAAAATAATCGGATGATAAGGTGGTATCTATTGGAACAAAAACATCTGGCATAATACCACCACCACCATAAACAATACGTTGGCTATTGATGGTTTTAAATTTAAGAGAGTCAGAAAGAGATATGCTGTCCTGATTCATAAATTCACCGTGTTCGTAACGTCTACTAAATTCTTTGTAATATTCTTCTTTTCCATCGTCATAAGGGCGTTGAATGCATCTTCCTGATGGAGTATGGTATCGCGCAACAGTCAACCGAATAGCTGAACCATCGGGCAAGTTAAAAGGCTTCTGAACCAACCCTTTTCCAAAAGAGCGTCTACCTATTACCAGCCCTCTGTCGTAATCTTGTATAGCGCCAGCTACAATCTCCGAAGCAGAGGCAGAGCCTTCATCAATAAGCAATACTAATTTCCCGTGTTCAAAACCTCCTGTAGTGCTGGTGTAGTATTCTTGCTTTGGGTTTTTAGCCCCTTCGGTATAAACAATTAACTTTTTGCCAGCTAACACTTCGTCAGATAATTGAATGGCTGTTTTTAAATAACCTCCGCCATTACCACGCAAGTCAATTACCAAATGTTGCATGTTCTGTTTCTTTAGCTTTTCTAACCCTTCTTTAAATTCAGTTAAGGTGTTCTTAGCAAAACGATTTACCTTGATGTAGCCTATTTCTTCATCAATCATGTAGGAAGCATCCACACTATAAATAGGAATTTTGTCTCTGGTAATGGTAAAATTTAAAATATCTTTTACGCTTCTTCTTTTAATACCTACATTTACTTTTGTTCCTTTATCTCCTCTCAATTTTTTTTGAACATCGCTGTTTTGTAATCCAACGCTAGCAATATTTTCGCCATCAACTTCAACAATTTTATCTCCAGCCAATAAACCTACTTTTTCAGATGGTCCTCCAGCTATTGTAGCTACAACAATTAAAGTGTCGTCCAGTATGTTAAATTGTATGCCTACTCCTTCAAAGTTCCCTACTAGAGGTTCGTTCATTTTGTCCAATTCCTTTTTAGGAATATAAACAGAGTGGGGGTCTAGTTCTTTAAGAGTGGCTACTATTGCTTTCTCCACCAATTTGTTTTCATCGGTAGAATCTACATACGCATAATTGATGTATTGAAATAATGCATCTAATTTTTTAATTCCTTCAGAAGCTACATATTGAGCCGTAGTTACTTTTGAAATAAAAACAAATAGGAATATTAATGAGAGTTGGCGGTAAATTTTCATGCTTATTATTTTGATAACAAACTTAGTTAAAAACAAGAAGGTAATATGTTAAAATATTATAAACGGTAAATCGCATTAAAACTCTACGCTTAAAGATCTTATGGCTTCTTTGAATGTGATGAGAAGTTCTTTTTTATCTTCTTCTTCGTGTTCAATGGCTTCATCAAGGTCATAGAATATGTTCATTATTTCATCTTCATGAAAAGTGGTTTCAAAATTATCGATAACGGTCATTGCTTCCACAGCCACCATATAATCGCCTTGTATGGCTTGGTTTACTAAGAAAGAAAGGTGGTCGCTAGCATCTAATACAGATTGCCAAAATATAGAAATTAAAAAAGCTTTTTTACTGTTGTTGGTTTCTTTAGCTATAGCATTTATGATTGTTTCTGTGGCTGATTGATCTTTTAAATCAAATAAAAATTGGGTGATTTCATTAATCACTTCGTCATTAGTAGTTGTTTGATGAAGGTGAAGTAAATGAGGAATAGCTTCTGGTTTTCCGTGTTTTCTAAGCTGTTTGATAGCAGTTAGTACTTCCTCATTTTTATTGGAAGATAAACTCTTGATGATGTTGTTAAAGCGGTTGTCTTTTTTTTCTTGTGCCATGTTTTTTTCAAAAGAAAAGAGGTTGACTTAATTTCTTAAGCAACCTCTTTGTGATCTAAAACAATTGATTATTAATAATATATTAAGCGTCTAACTTTTGCAATGTATTTGGCTAAACGAATTACTTGTTTGGTGTAGCCGTACTCATTATCGTACCATACGTATAGAACGATGTTCTTTTTGTCGGCTGAAACAATAGTAGCATTACTATCAAAAACAGAACAACAGGTATTTCCAATAATGTCATTAGAAACCAGTTCAGGATCAATTTCATATTTAATCTGGTTAACTAAATTTCCTTGTAATGCTGCTTTTCTTACGATTTCGTTTACATCCTCAAGCGTAGTTTCTTTTGCTACATTTAAGTTTAAAATAGCAAGAGAGCCATTAGGTGTAGGAACCCTAACAGCGTTTGCTGTTAATTTGTCTTTTAAGCTAGGTACCACCTTTGTTACTGCATTTCCTGCTCCAGTACTAGTAATTACCATGTTAATGGCAGCAGAACGTCCTCTACGAGGTTTTTTGTGCATGTTGTCCAACAGGTTTTGATCGTTCGTGTAGGCATGAACAGTTTCAATGTGTCCTTTTACAACACCTAAAGAATTCTCTATGGTGTATAAAATAGGAGCGATGGCATTTGTGGTGCACGATGCAGCTGAAAAAATATCATCATTTTCTAAATCTAAAATACTTTCATTGATACCGTAAACAATGTTAGGAATTTCTTTTCCCGGAGCAGTTAACAATACTTTACTTGCTCCATTTGATTTTAGATGTCTTGATAGCGCTTCTTTATTGGTAAAAACACCTGTATTATCAATCACTAAGGCATCTTTAATTCCGTATGCGGTATAATCAATATCTTCAGGGTTTTTAGCTTCGATCATTTTAACAATTTGACCGTTGATGATTAAAGCATTGTTTTCGTAATCTTCTTCAACTGTTCCTTGAAATTCATTATGTACAGAATCATTTCTAAGTAAAGCCGCTCTTTTGGTAATAGTATCTTTGTTTACTGTTCTGGTAACAATGGCTTTTAAACGCAATTGTTGTCCTTTTCCTGCTTGTTTCACTAATTCTCGTGCAGCTAATCTTCCAATTCTTCCAAATCCGTATAAAACAACATCTTTTGGTTTTGGATTGTGTTCGTCATTATTTTGAAAATCAGCTAATTTATTGCTTAGAAAATCAGCAGTGCTGCTAAAATTAGCCTTTTCTAAACTCCATTCACGGGCTAGTCTTCCAATATCTAATTTAGAAGGAGCGATATCGATGTTGATTAATTCTTTTGCTAATGCTGATGTATCGTGAATTCCAACTGGATTGTAAGCAATTGATTTTGCTTTTTTGTGTAGGTTCAATACCTGAGAAACACTCTGATCTACCAAAGGGTTTCTAAATAAAACCAACTCAATTGATTTTTCATACATCAAATGTCCTATTGAACTGATTAAATCTACTGCTGCTTTTTCATCGCTTACGTATTGATTTAATTTTTCTTCGTAAGCGGCTCTGTTATTTTCTAGCACTTCCATTGTTTTTTTTTTATCCTAAATATGATTTTAATAATTTACTTCTTGAGGTGTGTCGCAACCTTCTGATTCCTTTTTCTTTAATTTGACGAACACGTTCTCTTGTGAGTTCAAATTTTTCTCCAATTTCCTCCAATGATAAAGGGTGTGGAATTCCTATTCCAAAAAATAATTTGATGACATCTCTTTCTCGGTCTGTCAATGTGGATAATGAACGATCAATTTCTCGTTGTAAAGATTCGTTAATAAGGGAAATATCTGTCATTGGAGAATTATCATTTGAGAGTACATCCAATAAAGTTCCATCTTCATCTTCTCTAAAAGGAGCATCTACCGATACGTGCCTTCCAGATATTTTCTGAGCTTCACTTACTTTTTCTTTATCAATTTCCAAACAATCAGCAATTTCTTCAGGAGATGGTTCACGTTCAAACTCTTGCTCTAATCGTGAAAAAGTTTTATTAATACGATTTAAAGAACCCACCTGGTTAAGAGGTAATCGAACAATTCTTGCCTGTTCTGCAATAGCTTGCAAGATAGATTGCCTAATCCACCATACTGCGTAAGATATAAACTTAAATCCTCTGGTTTCATCAAAACGTTGTGCGGCTTTAATTAAACCTAAATTTCCTTCGTTGATTAAATCAGGTAAAGTTAATCCTTGGTTTTGGTATTGTTTAGAAACAGATACCACAAAACGAAGGTTGGCTTTTACTAATTTTTCTAAGGCTACTTGATCACCCTCTCTAATCTTTTGTGCTAATTCAACTTCGTCTTCCGCAGTTATTAAGCCTTCTCGGCCTATCTCTTGTAAGTACTTATCTAGAGATGCACTATCACGATTAGTGATAGATTTGGTGATTTTTAGTTGCCTCATATTGATAGTTTAGTTAGTTAGTGATAGTGCAGCAAAACTACCCAATTTTTCAAAGCAAGTCAAGTAAGAAAACACCTTGTTTATTTTTTATTTTTTCATCGAATTAAATCTATAATTTGTCTTTAATAAAAGCTTATTCGTAACAAAAATATAGAGGATAAAAAATTACTATTATCTCATTTCATCATAGATTCGTTAACTTACCTCATTCCAAATCCATAAAACTCTCTTCGTCCATTCTCATAAACACCTTCCATTAGAATACCTCCTTTTGCTTGCTCTATTGTGGTAATAAGATTTTCTGTAGATTTTATTTTTTGATGATTAATTTTTGTAATGATAAATCCTTCTCTTACACCAACACTTCTTAGCTTGCCATTATAAAGCTGATCGATTTTTACACCACCTTCTAAACCTAAATTTTTTATTTCTTTTTTACTGGCATTTGAAAATTTAGCCCCTAATAGTTTATAGACATTTTCTGTGGTGCTGGATATAACACTTTCATCTCCATTGTAATTTTTCAGCGTAACAGGGATTTTAATTGTTTTGTCGTTGCGGCTTACGGTAATAATAATCTCATCTCCAGGTCTAAATTGACTCATTTCTTCTTGTAATTCAGGAACATTGTTAATGGTTTTATTGCCAATTTTTCGGATGATGTCTTTTTCTTTTATTCCTGTTTTCTCAGCCGAACCACCAGTTAAGCCACCAACATATACACCATTTAAATTATTGGTGCCCAATTCTTTTGCAAGGTTTTCATCTAAATCACTAATAGTTACTCCTAAAAAGGCACGTTGAACATTTCCAAATTCTTTCAAATCTTCTACTACTTTTTTTACGATATTTACTGGTATAGCAAAAGAATAACCACTGTAAGCACCTGTGGGAGATTGGATGGCAGAATTAATTCCTATCAATTCCCCTGTAGTACTAACTAATGCTCCTCCGCTGTTTCCAGGGTTAACTGCAGCATCTGTCTGGATAAAAGATTCAATAGCAGACAACCCGTTGTAAGGGTCGTTTCTTAAGATGTTAATGTCTCTTCCTTTTGCACTGACAATTCCTGCGGTAACAGTAGAAGTGAGGTTGTATGGATTACCTACAGCAAGCACCCATTCACCAACCTTTATATTGTTAGAGTTTCCGTATGTTATAAAGGGTAATTTATCTTCATCAATTTTCAGTAATGCTAAATCTGTTGTGGGGTCGCTACCGATAACTTCTGCATTATAAGTTTTTTTATTGTTGAGTGTTATCGAAATGTTGTTGGCATTTTCTATTACATGGTTATTGGTAACAATATAGCCGTCATTAGAGATTAAAACTCCTGAGCCCGATGATTTTCTTATTTGTGGGGGAATTGAATAAGAAGATCCGTAAAAGAAATGATAAAGTGGATCAATAGGCTGCTTGGTTTCT
This sequence comes from Vicingus serpentipes, assembly GCA_024103385.1. Lineage (GTDB taxonomy): Bacteria > Bacteroidota > Bacteroidia > Flavobacteriales_E > Vicingaceae. Next base: position 6,351 of record JAGFIT010000032.1, on the reverse strand, counting down.
ATTTCGGTTTTAACGTGTACTACAGCGTTAATAGATATTTCTGCGGCAAGCTCAAAACTTGTTACAGCAGAGGGGATTATTGATTTATTATTGGTAAGATGGGTTAAGTTTGAATAGGAGGTTTCTTCAACTAATGCTGAAGTTTGTTCTTTTTCAAATGCCTTGTATACTGTGATTGCTGATAAACCACCTATTAAAGCAATTCCTAGTGTGCTTACTAAAAGTTTAATATTTTTTCTCATGGCTTATAGTTTTTAAAGTTGTCATTATTACAAAATTTACTTCAAAAACGTTATAAACAAAGAGGGTAGTGTGTCTTTTTTGTTAAAAAATGTTAATCCTTAAATAACTGATTGGCAATTTTCCAAAGAGGATCTTTTGGGTTAGCAGGAGCAATTATTTTTAAAGGTTCATTTTTTACAGGATGAACAAACTCAATTTTTCGAGCATGTAAAGAAATAGATGCATCTGGGTTAGATCGAGAAGCCCCATATTTTAAGTCGCCTTTTATAGGAGAATTAATGCTTGATAATTGAATTCTAATTTGATGATGTCTTCCAGTTAAAGGATTGATTTCTAATAGGTAATAGTTTTCATATTGATGTATTACTTTAAATGTTAATTCTGCTTTTTTGGCTCCTTTTAGCTCTTGATCATAGGCTACAGATTTATTTTTTTGCTCGTTTTTTTTAAGATAATGAATGAGCTTACCTTCTTGTTTTGGAGGTTTATTATTGACAATAGCCCAATATGTTTTTTGTATTTCCTTATCATGAAACATTTTATTTAATCGAACCAAAGCTTTACTGGTTTTAGCGAACAATACTATTCCACTTGTAGGCCGATCGATTCGGTGTGTTGTTCCCAAATAGACTTCCCCAGGTTTATTGTACTTAATTTTGATGTAGGACTTAACAATGTCGCTAAGCGGTGTGTCACCAGTTTTATCTCCTTGAACAATATCTCCTGATTTTTTATTCACGGCAATAATATGGTTATCCTCATAAAGAATTTCAATGTTAGGAAGTGGAGTCATTTTAAAATTATGGAACGGTTTAGAAAGAGATTCTTATGTTTCGGTTAATTTCTTTTTTGTATTTACTTCTGTCTTCTACAAGTAATGTTTCCTTGAAAGTACCTTTTCCAGGAACTTCAATGTTTATCTCATATTTGTTTGGAGGTAGAATCATAATATAGCTTCCTTTTTTTTCATTGGCTTGATAAATGCCATAAAGTTCTTTTGTTTTAGCATTAAATACCTCTATTGTTAGCGGTATATTAAATAAGCTAGAATCACTATTAAGTACAAATCCCTTGTAAGTGGTATAGGAGGGAGAAATATTTAGAAAGTTTACTCGATAGATGTCTAAATCGCCTTCAGAATCTTTCCGATTAGCAGCAACGTATGCAAACTTTTTGTTTTCGCTAAAACAGATGCTCATGTTATCGTCTGGGTTATTGATGGGGTATCCTATATTAATAGGCTTTGACCATTCTTTTTTAGAGAGGTCGAATTGAGTTTTAAAAATATCATAACCTCCCATGGAATTATGTCCTTTCGAAGCAAAATATAAATCATAACCATTATTACTTAAATAAGGATAGCATTCATCATACGCTGTATTGATAGTTCTGCCCATATTTTCTGGTTCTGCCCATTCTCCATTAGGTAATTTCTTACAGATATATAAATCTTGCTTACCGAAGCCTCCAGCTCTATCACTAGAAAAAATAAGATAGTCTTGGTCATTAGAGACGGTACCAGAGACATGTACACTAGAATTAGCGTTAATTTTATCTGATTCTATTTGAACAGCTTTTTTGTAAGAAGACCTATTTTTAGTTGAGATTTGAAGATTGTTTTTACTGGTAGGGTTATTGACGTAGTAAACTACGTGTTCACCATTTTCAGAAATACCAGCAGTTTGTTCATTGCCATAAGAGTTAGGCATTCCTACAGATTTTGCCTTACTCCATTTTCCATATTTGTATTTGGAATGATAAATATCAGCAGTAAAATAGCCTTCTAAATCATAAACCCGTCCTGTAGTGCCTTCTCTCCTGGTGGTGTAAAACAAAAAACTTTCATCGGGTGTAATTAGAGGGAGATATTCTTTTCCTACAGAATTAATTCTTTTTCCTAAATTCTCAAACTCTACATGAATTGGTTTTTTTATCAGTTCTTTTGCATTTTCACACATTTCAATATTTCGGTTAGCTTCGGTTAGCAAATCTTCATTATTACCGTTTAGCTGATTATTTTTTTTATACAAGGCAATTGCCTTGTCGTATTTGTTAGTTAGATGGTAAGCTTTAGCCAGATGATACCATATTTCTGATGGGGGAGAAGGTGTTTTGGAAACAGCTTCTAGGATTTCAATTCCATCTTCTGGTTCATAAGTATAAACCAGACAAACCCCAAAGTAGTATTTGTTTTTTACATCGGTTAAATCTTCTTTATATAAGGATCGATATAATTCTTTAGCTCTTTGATAGTTGCCCAAATCAAACATTTTTCCTGCATTATCGGAAATTTCATAATTCAATTTTTGAGCAGCTGAATCAAACGAAAACGTAGCTACAAAAGATATTAAAACAATGAAAGTTGTGATTTTCATTTTTTAAAGATAGAATTATTTTTAGATGATGATAAAAAAAGAACAAGCTAACTGGCTAATATTGCTCTTTTTCATTAGGAAAATCAAGAGATTTAACATCATTTACATATGCTTCTACTGCTCCTTTAATTTCTTCGTAAAGGTTGTGATATCTTCTTAAAAAACGAGGGCTAAACTCATGTGTTATTCCTAGCATGTCATGCATCACCAATACTTGTCCATCAACACCATTTCCAGCCCCTATACCGATTACTGGAATGGTAATTTCTTCGGCTACTTTTTTAGCCAAATCTGCGGGTATTTTTTCTAAAACTAAGGCAAAGCAACCGGCTTGCTCTAATAATTTAGCGTCAGCTATTAATGTCTCCGCCTCTTCTTCTTCTTGGGCCCTAACAATATAAGTTCCAAACTTATAGATAGACTGAGGGGTTAACCCTAGATGTCCCATCACAGGAATTCCCGCAGATAAAATTCGCTGAACAGATTCAATAATTTCTTTTCCTCCTTCTAACTTTACGGCATGTGCTCCTGATTCTTTCATAATTTTTATGGCAGAAGAGAGTGCTTCTTTAGAGTTTCCTTGATAAGAGCCAAAAGGCAAGTCAACCACAACTAGAGCTCTTTCTATTGCTCTTATTACAGAAGAAGCATGATATATCATTTGGTCTAACGTAATAGGGAGTGTTGTTTCGTGTCCTGCCATTACGTTAGAAGCAGAATCACCCACTAAAATAACATCAATTCCTGCACTATCGATAATTTTTGCCATCGAATAGTCATAACTGGTAAGCATGCTAATTTTTTCTTTCCGTAACTTCATTTCTTGAAGCACATGAGTGGTAACTCTTTTAATTTCTGAATGGTGTACTGACATTTTTTTTGCCTTTTGTTAAGTTAAAATACCGTTTATTCTCAAATCTTGCCATTTGTGTAAATGGCAGTTAACCCAAGTCACAAATTTATGTTTGTTTTAATTAAAAATGATACTTTTGTTAGTATTAAAAATCCATGAAGCTATGAAAAAAATATACTTTCACCTATTTATGTTCCCTTTATTGGCTTTTTTTTCATGCTCCACAGAAATAGATGTCAACGCTCCTTACGAAGATATTACGGTAGTTTATGGATTAATTAATCCTGCAGATTCGGTACATTACATTAAGGTGAATAAGGCATTTTCAGGAACTAGTAGCGCGCTTGATTTGGCTGCTAATTCAGCTAATTTTAATTATTCAGCTGGTGTTTTAGAGGTTACAGTAGAAGAACATAACAGTAATGGATTAGTAAAATCTTATTTATTAACAAGGACAGTTGATGAAGTGATTAAGGATCCTGGAATTTTTGATAACTCAGGGAATGTATTGTATAAATTTATAGAGCCTGCTATCAATGAAAAAAGCTTCTATAAACTCAAGATAGTCAATAAGGAATTGAACAAAGAAATAACAGCAGAAACGGAGATTATAAATTCCTCTAAGTTAGGAGGCAAAATTACAGTCTTTACTTTTTGGAATGGGACGCAATATAGTACTCAAGAAATAAGTTTAACTACAGGTGAAAATATAGGCAAAGTTGAAGCAGTTTTATATTTTAATTATACAGAACATTATACAACAGCATCATCAAAGGATTCGGTTCTTAAAACAGTGAAAATGTCCTTAGGAGAAAAAGAAGTACTTACAAAATCATTGAAATGGGAGTTGAAAGGAGAGGCTTTTTTTGATAACATCGTTTCCAATGTCACTCCTACATCTTCAATGCCTTTTTTTTCACATCGAGAAGTCAATGATATTTCTTTAGAGTTTAAAATAGCAGGGACAGAGTTGAGTACCTTTATGAAGGTAACTGCTCCGTCAACCAGTGTAAACCAAGATAAACCTAAATATACCAATGTGAATAACGGAATAGGTATTTTTTCTTCTCGAACGATACAGATAGAAATACCTAATAACCCAAATCCAGCACATCCTGTTAATGTTGATCAAAATACTATAATTAAATTACAGACATTAGGTTTAGGGTTTTGTCACAGCACAACATCTTCATTCAAATGTACACAGTTGTAGAGTTAAAAATCTTGTGTAACTGTCGTTCTGTCACTATTTTGTCAGTACATTTTTGATAAATCCCTTTATTTTCTGTCAATATTTCCCATAAAACCTTCCTAAAACCAATGGCATATTGTTTGACTACTTGGTTGTAGAAAATTATTTAGAATAAAAATTAAAACAATTATCATGGGAAAAATAATAGGAATAGATTTAGGAACAACCAACTCGTGTGTTTCAGTAATGGAAGGAAACGAGCCAGTTGTAATTCCTAATTCAGAAGGAAAAAGAACAACACCTTCTATCGTAGCATTTATTGAAGGAGGAGAAAGAGCGATTGGAGATCCTGCAAAACGTCAGGCAATTACCAATCCTGAAAAAACTATTTCTTCTATCAAACGATTTATGGGGAACTCTTTTGACCAAGTAGCAAAAGAAATTAAACGTTCTTCATATAAAGTAGTAAAAGGAGACAATAATACTCCAAGAGTAAAAATTGATGATAGGTTATATACTCCTCAAGAAATTTCAGCAATGATTCTTCAAAAAATGAAGAAAACTGCAGAAGATTATTTAGGACAAGATGTAACAGAAGCGGTAATTACTGTTCCTGCTTACTTTAATGATGCACAAAGACAAGCAACTAAAGAAGCTGGAGAAATAGCAGGTTTAACGGTAAAAAGAATTATTAACGAGCCTACAGCAGCAGCTTTGGCTTATGGGTTAGATAAGAAAGATAAAGATCAGAAAATTATTGTTTTTGATTGTGGTGGTGGAACGCACGATGTATCTGTACTGGAATTAGGAGATGGAGTTTTTGAAGTAAAATCTACTGACGGAGATACGCATTTAGGAGGAGATGATTTTGATCAAGTAATTATAGATTGGTTAGCTAATGAATTTAAGAAAGACGAATCGATTGATCTAAGAGAAGATCCAATGGCGCTTCAACGATTAAAAGAAGCAGCAGAAAAAGCGAAAATAGAACTTTCTAGTACTACTCAGACAGAAATTAATTTACCTTATGTAACGGCTACCGCTTCAGGACCAAAACACTTGGTAAGAACATTAACAAGAGCTCAATTTGAACAATTGGCAGATGATTTAATCAAGAGAACCATTGCTCCATGTAAATCAGCTTTAAAGAGTGCGGGATATTCTACTTCAGATGTTGATGAAGTAATATTAGTAGGAGGATCTACTAGAATACCAGCAATTGTGGATGCAGTAAAGAAATTTTTTGGTAAAGAGCCTTCTAAGGGAGTTAACCCTGATGAAGTAGTAGCAATTGGAGCAGCTATTCAAGGAGGAGTTTTGACAGGAGAAGTAAAAGATGTATTGTTATTAGATGTAACACCTCTTTCTTTAGGAATTGAAACCATGGGGGGAGTAATGACTAAGTTAATTGAAGCGAATACAACTATACCAACTAAAAAGTCAGAAACTTTCTCTACGGCAGCAGATAACCAACCAGCAGTTGATATCCATGTGTTACAAGGAGAGCGACCAATGGCGAATGACAATAAATCTTTAGGAAGATTTCAATTGGCAGATATACCACCAGCACCAAGAGGTGTTCCTCAAATTGAAGTAACGTTTGATATTGATGCGAATGGTATCATGAATATTTCTGCAAAAGATAAAGCTACAGGTAAAGAGCAAAGCATTAAGATAGAAGCTTCTTC